>NZ_JBNPTO010000008.1:0-326776 GCF_051167715.1 Bradyrhizobium sp. HKCCYLS20291
TGCTGCACCCTACCTGGGCTGGACTTGCACCAGCCGGATCGCACCAGCTTTCCTGGCGCACCCTTTGCCCACCCTACAGAGCGACGCTGCGGGCTCGAGGATTCACATTTCAAACAGCACTGGACGCGCGCAACCGCTGCTCGCGGCACGAATGCCCGAGTTTTTGTTCGCAGTTCACCCTCTTGAGAATCGGAGGGCGCAGGGAATGCCGGGTGAAGGCCTCACCCATGGCCCGCCTGCTAAAAAAATGCAGGCGGCAGGTACCACAGGCAAAGCCGGTTCAACCGGCATTCCCTGCGCGACAGTCTTAACGTTTATACGCAGTCTGCCTGGTGCGCCGGGCTTGTTGGCCACCATTGCCCGCGCGGCGCGCAAGCGCCGTCACGAACGTAGCACCAGCGTCGGGGTGCCAGCACGCTGCGACTTCACGTCCGCGCCGAGCCGTTCGTCCGCGCATCCAAGGACACGCTGCGGCTCCATCGCGGCCATCGCTCCCCGCCCCGCGTGTCGTGACGATCGCGCGCAACGCCCCTCCGAGTGAGGCGGGATGGCGAGAATAGAGCACGATTTCCGTAAATCGTAAAGAGAAAAATTCGGTTCACCGGAAATTTCGGCGCAGGACGTCAGTTCTGCTGTAGCGGTCCTCGCCCTTGGCTCGAGACATGGGCATGGCCCTCCTGGAACATCCACAGCCCCATGGCCTCGCCCTGCGCCAGAGCGGCGTAGACGTCCGTCAGATTGGCTCGCGCAGGGACATCGACCGAGTAGAGAATACGCTGACCGATGCTCAAGCTGAGGGCCATGCTTTCAAACGAACAGCCGGCATCCTCCAACATCATCCACTGGGAAGACACGCGCCGATCATCGGGTTCAAACAGCACCATGTAGGTGGAGTGCCCGCCACGTTCGACCACGGATCCAAACGTGTGAATCCCCCGCTGATCGCCAGCCGTCGCCTCGACAAGGTCGAGATGATTGATCCCGCGCACGAAGAACGGCGAATTCCTGATCAGGAAAACCTCTCGGCCGTCCGCGCACAACCGCTCTGCCCAAAGCGTTTCGCTGCCATGTCCATGCCAGTCCGACGCGTCCAGATCGAACCGAATCTTGACCAGGCTCCCCAGGGATCCTTCTGACGTCCTGTCTGCCTCGCGCCGCATCCGGTTCACTTCCCTCTCGAAACGGTTACGATAGTTGCGGGAGTTCCGACTGATGTCCAATGCCATCCTCCATGTGCGGGCAAGAATCAGGCTGCTGACCAGCGAGGAAAGCGGCCGGACGCAGCCGGTTCGCGCTGGCTATCGTCCGAACCACAATTTCTTTGGCCCTGACAACAACGACATGACCTTGGGACTCATCGACCTGCCCGACGGTTTCGAATTGCATCCGGGCGAGAGCATCGACACAACCGTCAAGTTCTCGATGTGGCCCGGGCTCGACGGGCAGATCTATCCCGGCCGCGAGTGGCGTATTCAGGAAGGCGCCAAGCTGGTTGGCATGGGGACAGTGATCGAAATCGCGGATCAGCAAGGATCGTCGTAACGGCGGCGAGCCGAGCCGCCCGTCGCGTGCTGTCAACCGTCCCGACAATCGGCGCGTGACGGCGTGCGCCGGCCCGACTCCGGGGCTTGACTGATTGATAACCAAACGGTTATGCATTAACCCATAACCATTGAGTTATGGATCAGATGCCGCCGCGCTCGCCCGATCTGCTGTTCCGCACGCTTGCCGATCCGACCCGGCGGGCGATCTTCGAGGGGCTGTGCCGCCACGGCGAGCAGACCGTCGGCGCGCTCACCGCCAAGGCCGGCGTGTCACAGCCGGCGGTCTCGAAACATCTCGGCCTGCTGAAGCAGGCCGGGCTGGTGCGCGAGCGCCACGAAGGCCGCCTGACGCATTATCGCGCGCAGCCGAAGGCGCTGGCGCCCCTGCTCGACTGGACCAGCCGCATGGCGGCGTTCTGGGAGAGCCGGTTCGACGACTTGGAAACCCTGCTCAACAGGATGGATCAATGACCTCCGCGCCCGAAACCCGCACCGTCATCGTCGAGCGCGAGTTCGCGCATCCGCCCGAAAAACTCTGGCGCGCACTGACGCAGCCGCATCTGATCGCGGAGTGGCTGATGAAGAACGACTTCGTGCCGGAGCTCGATCACCGCTTCAAGCTCGACGCCGATTGGGGTGTGGTGAACTGCCAGGTCATGGCGATCGAGCCCAACAGGACGCTGTCCTACAGCTGGGCCGCGCTCGGACTCGACAGCGTGGTCACCTGGACGCTGACGCCGACCGCTGCCGGCACGCATCTGCGCATGGAGCAGACCGGCTTCGCCGCCGATCAGACCCGCGCCTATCAGGGCGCGCGCTACGGCTGGCCGAAATTCTTCGACGGCCTCGAACAGACGCTGGCCCGGCTCGGCTGAGCCGCATCGACTGCAAACATCATCATGGGAGGAACGGATGAACTGGAGCAACGCGATCAGACAAATGCATCGCTGGGTGTCCATCGCCTTCACGCTCGGCGTGATCGTCAACATCGCGGCGATGTCGCAGACGCAGCCGGCGTTCTGGATCGGCCTGTTGGCGCTGGTTCCGCTGATCGTGCTGCTGGGCACGGGGCTCTACATGTTTGCTCGGCCTTATGCCGCACGATGGCGCAGCGCGCAGATATGAGGTGGGGCTCGGCTCAAACTGCGTTTTTCGTAGAAAATCTGCCCGACGGGTACGGTCAAATGCAATTCTCGTTGAGCAGAACCTCAGGCTTGAGCCCAACGCTGAAGGAAAGGACCTTGCCGTCCTGCGTCTCGAAGACGATGGCGCGCTTGCGATCGCGTCCCTCTGCGATCATCCAATAATGCGGCGGCGGCTCCGGCTCGGTGAACCCGTGGCTGGCGCGGTCGCGTGCGAACTCCTCGGCCTCCTCCGGACTGATGCCGCGGAAGTCGGGCGACAGCTCCTTCCTGACGTGCGGATATCCGCGGCGAACGTCCGCCTCCGTCGCGCCCACGCCGACGCCGTTCGCATCGACGATGGCCGGATCCGGCTTCGCATAGTCGCGGAGAAACACGGTCACGACCACAATCCGTCCATTGACGATGACGTAGGACAGCGCCTTGTCTCTCCCGTCCGTCCGACCAGTGACGTAGCAATCCCTAGCGAACGGCGGCGAGACCGGCCCTAGCTTTGCCTTCAGCGCGCGCTCGGCCTCGGCAACCGTCATGCCGAGATGCACGGGACCCACGCCTTGCCATGAGAACTCGTGCCCATTCACCGCGGGCGATGTGATGAAAATCAGCGCCAATCCTATCACGATGCGCCACATGATCGTCCCCCTTCGAACCTGCACAAAAACTCCTGGCGAAATGCGACGGATTTGCGAGGAGCCACGACCACAAGCCCATCGCTGCCAAGCTAGCGTTGTCGACGGCGACGTCTACCGGAGCGGAAATTCATGTGGGCTGCAATTGGACTTGTCGGCATCCTCGTCGTAGCCTTCCTCAACGTCACCTGCTTCTGCTATCTGCAAGGCCGTTATCTTTCCACCCGTGAGCTGTTCGAGCTGGCGATCGCGGACCGGCTCGATGACATGGCTGATCTCCAGCCAGGCGAGACGCCGGCCTCATATCTGGCCAAACATCCGAACTGCTGCTCGATTCCGGATTTCCAACCGAGCAATTCCGTCGCGAACCTGCTGCTCGGCTACAAGATCCGCTATATCCGCGTGGTGTATCGCATGCGGCCGGACCTCATTGCGGTCTCGCCGAGGGATGGATCCTTTTACGAGGCGTTCGTCGAAATCTCACCCTGCGGACGCGTCTACCACAAGATCGGCATGCGCCAGGCGACAGCGGATTGAAGCCGGCGCCAATCCGGAAGGTGTGCAAAGGCGCGACGCGGCGCGCCCACCATGGAGCTATGAAATCGCTTCGAGACGGTGGGCACGCGCCGCCGGTGGCGGCGCTTTGCCCACCCTACGCGCCCCTACTCCGCCGCCATCTGGCGCGGCGCGGGCGGCGGGTTGGCGAGGTCGGCGGCCAACTGCGCGTAGCGCGCCTTGGCGTCCTGGACGGCCTTGTCCTTGACCGGGCCGTAGCCGCGGATCTTGTCGGGCAGCGACAAGAACTCGGTGGCGATCTCGGCATTGGCCGGCGACAGCAGGCCGAGCACCGTGGCGACGTCCTTCTCGTAGCCGGCGATCAGGTTGCGCTCCATCTTGCGCTCGGCGGAGTAGCCGAAGATGTCGAGCGGTGTGCCGCGCAGACCCTTCAGCTTCGCCAACAGCCGGAACGTCTTCATCATGCTCGCGCCATAGCTCTTCTTCTTCGGCCGGCCCTGCGGGTCGACACCGCTGTTGAAGATCGGCGGCGCCAAATTGAAGGAGATCTTGTAGTCGCCCTCGAAGGCGTCGTGCAGCTGCTTCTCGAAGCTGCCGTCGGAGAACAGCCGGGCGACCTCGTACTCATCCTTGTAGGCGAGCAGTTTGGCGTAGTTGATGGCGACCGCGCGCGGCAGCGCATCGCCATAGCCGCCCTTGTCAGCGGCCTCGCGGACCTGGTCGACCAGCTTGCGGTAGCGCTTGGCGAGCCGGGCATTCTGGTATGCGGTGAGATGCGCCGTGCGATGGGCGATGATCTCGTCCAGTGTCATCGCGTCGAGCGGTTTCGGCGGCACCGTCTCGTCCTGGCCGGTCATCATGCCGGCGACGCGCTCGGGATTGACGACGATGAGACGGCCGAGCCGGAACGCCTCGGTGTTCATCTTGACCGCGACGCCGTTGATCGCGATCGCCTTCTCGATCGCCTCGGCCGACAGCGGCAGCAGCCCCTTCTGATAGGCGTAGCCCATCATCATCATGTTGGTGGCGATGGAATCGCCGAGCAGCGCCTCGGCCGGCTTGGTGAAGTCGAAGAAGCTCGAATCCTTGCGCAGCGCGGTTTCCAGCAGGCTCGTCACCTTGCGGTTCTGGAAGTTGAAGTCGCGGTTGAGCACGAAATCGGCGGTCGGGATCAGATGGCTGTTGATGACGCCATGGGTACGTTCGGAGTCGCACAAGGTGATCGTCTCCTTGGCGCCCGCCACCACCTCGTCGGCGGCGATGACGAGATCGGCGGTGCCGGTGACGATGCGCGAGCAGGTCACGTCCGCGGTGTTCTCCGACAGCCGCACATGGCTCAGCACCGCGCCGCCCTTCTGCGCAAGACCGGACATGTCGAGGATCATCGAGGCCTTGCCCTCGATATGGGCGGCCATGCCGAGCAGCGCGCCGATCGTCAGCACGCCGGTGCCGCCGACGCCGCCGACGGCGACATTGTAGGGCCGGTCCAGCGACGGCTTGGTCAGCGGCTCCGGCATCACGCCGATGTCGCCGAGTTCGGCCGGCGCGCGCGAGCGCGGCTTGCCGCCGTCAATGGTGACGAAGGACGGGCAAAAACCCTTCACGCAGGAATAGTCCTTGTTGCAGGACGACTGGTTGATGACGCGCTTGCGGCCAAGCTCGGTTTCCAGCGGCTCGACCGAGATGCAGTTCGACTGCACCGAGCAGTCGCCGCAGCCCTCGCAGACGGCCGGGTTGATGAAGACGCGGCGCTGCGGATCCTCCATCGTGCCGCGCTTGCGGCGGCGGCGCTTCTCGGCGGCGCAGGTCTGCACGAACACGATGGCGGACGCGCCCTTGATCTGGCGCAGCGTCTTCATGACGTTGTCGAGCTCGTCGCGATGCGCCAGCTTGACGCCGGGCGCGATGCTGTCGGCGGGATAGGCGTCGGGATTTTCCGAGACCAGATAGATCTCGCGGATGCCCTCCGAATGCAGCTGGAAGGTGATCTGCTGCGGCGACAGGTCGCCGTCATGGCGCTGGCCGCCGGTCATGGCGACCGCGTCGTTGTACAGGATCTTGTAGGTAATGTTGGCCTTGGAGGCGACCGCCTGGCGGATCGCGAGGCTGCCGGAATGGAAATAGGTGCCGTCGCCGAGATTGGCGAAGATGTGCTCCTCATTGGTGAACGGCGCGATGCCGACCCACGACACGCCTTCGCCGCCCATATGCGTGAACGTCTCGGTGTTGCGGTTCATCCACAGCGACATGAAGTGACAGCCGATGCCGGCCAGCGCGCGGCTGCCCTCGGGTACCTTGGTCGAGGTGTTGTGCGGACAGCCCGAGCAGAAATACGGCGTGCGCGCCACCGGCGACACCAGCTGCATCTGCGAGGCGTCGCGGCCGTTGAACCAGTCGGCCTTGGCGCGCAGCATCGCCTTGATCTCGGGATTGAGGTCGAGGCGGAGAAGTCGCTCCGTGAGCGAGGTCGCAAGCGAGGCGACCGAGAGTTCGGTGGCGAACGGCAGGAAGCGCTTGTCGTGGTCGTCCATCTTGCCGACGATGCGCGGACGGACATCGTCGCGCCAATTGAAAAGCTCCTGCTTGACCTGGTTCTCGACGATCTCGCGGCGCTCCTCGATGATGAAGATCTCCTCGAGCCCGACCGCGAACTGGCGCACACCTTCCGGCTCCAGCGGCCAGGGCATGCCGATCTTGTAGAGGCGCAAGCCGATCTTGGCGGCGACCTCCTCGGTGATCCCCAGCTCGCGCAGCGCCTGGCGGATATCCTCGTAGCTCTTGCCGGACGCCATGATGCCGTAGCGGGCGTTCGGCGAATCCATCGTGACGCGGTTGACCTTGTTGGCGCGGGCAAACGCGATCGCGGCAAAGCCCTTGTAGTCCTGCAGCCGGCGATCCTGCTCGAAGCGGTCGTCGGGCCAGCGCAGGTTGAGGCCGCCCGGCGGCATCTCGAAATCGGTGGGAATGACGAACGGCGTCATCTCGTCGTTGAGGTTGATCTCGGCTGTCGTCTCGACCGTCTCGGTGATCACCTTCATTCCGACCCAGCAGCCGGAATAGCGCGACATCGCGATGCCGAGCAGACCCATCTCGATCATCTCGTGGATCGACGACGGATAGAGATAGGGCATCAGCGCCGACATGAAGGCGTGGTCGGACTGGTGCGGCACGGTGGAGGATTTGGCGCCGTGGTCGTCGCCGGCGAGGCACAGCACGCCGCCGTTCTTGGCCGAGCCCGCGGCATTGCCGTGGCGGAACACGTCGCCGCAGCGGTCGACGCCGGGACCCTTGCCGTACCAGATGCCGACGACGCCGTCATACTTGCCGCCGGGTGACAGATGCAGCTGCTGCGAGCCCCAGATCGCGGTCGCCGCGAGGTCCTCGTTCACGCCGGGCTGGAACTTGATGTTGTACTGCTCGAGATGCTTGCGCGCCGAGAACAGCTGCTGGTCGTAACCGCCGAGCGGCGAGCCGCGATAGCCGGAGATGAAGCCGGCGGTGTTGAGGCCGGCGGCGCGGTCGCGCCGGATCTGGGCCATCGGCAGCCGCACCAGCGCCTGGATGCCGGTCAGGAAGATATGGCCGGAGCTTGCGGTGTATTTCTGGTCGAGATTGATCTCGCTCTCGTTGATGCCCATTCCGCCCTCTTGCCGTGCTCTTATCGGGGTGTGCGTGCCTCGCCCGATGGCGGAAGCACGCGTTCTGCCAATAATTTATGTCTGGTTTTGAAGATTGCGCATCACAAATCTCGCCTGCGCAGGGCAGCCACCCGAAATCGCAATTTCGTGGCAGCAGCCGGCTCAGGCTTTTGCCGTTTGTGTCGAAAACGGCGCCCGGCGCGCAATGGGATGATGTGCGCCATGGCTCGGCGAGGCGGACGGTCGACGGTGACCGAGTTCGCGGTGTCGCGATTCCGGCTCGCCCCGTATTGTGCAATGCGACAGGCAAACCGGCGTCAGCTCCGCTCCTCGCTGTTGAAGACGAAGCGCGGCATATTCCATTGGTAGCGGATGGCGAGCAGCCGGAACGACAGCCCGGCGGCGAACGTCAGGGCCGTCCACAGTCCGCTGCCGATCCCGAGCGACAGGCCACTCGCATAGATCAGGCCGGTCAGCAGCGACACGCTGGCATAGAGCTCGGCGCGGAACAGCAGCGGCACGTCGTTGCAGAGGATGTCGCGCAGCACGCCGCCGGCGCAGCCCGTGATCATCCCGGCGACGATGACGATGCCGATCGGCACGTTCATCTGCCAGGCGATGTCGCAGCCCGTCATCGTGAACACGACGAGGCCGACGGCATCGAGCACGAGGAAGGCCGTTGTCAGCCTATGCACCAGCCGCGCCATCGCGATCGTCACGAACGGCGCCAGCACCGTGAGCAGCAGCAGGGACGGTTGCTCGACCCAGGCGAGCGGATAGTGGCCGAGCAGCACGTCGCGCAACGTGCCGCCGCCGAGCGCGGTGATCGCCCCCAGCAGGCAGACGCCCATCCAGTCCATGCTGCGGCGTCCCGCGGCCAGCGCGGCCGTCATCGCCTGCGCCGCCAGCGCCACCCACGACAACAGATGCAGCACGCCGTCACCCGGCGGCAGGTTCCACATCGAGAGCTCCAACAGCAGGACCAGAATCGCAATGCGCGCGAGGAACCTTAGCGCGCCGGGCAGCGGATCCGCTGGGGAATTCGCAAGGTTTCGCGGAACAGAGCCGGGCCTGCGCTGGTTGTCGGGTGACAATCGCAAGGAGGATGACATGGCCAACGAACGGCTTCCGAACGAGCGCTACCCTGATGGAATGAACCGCCCCGACATGCCGCCCCGTCCCGACATGACCACACGCCCGGGCATGGCCGGCAGCGACATGACCGGCGCGGGCATGACCGGCTCCGAGTACGAGCGTGCGGCGCGGATGGACAGCCAGCTGCAGCCGGATCCCGAACTCACCGAGGGACGGTCGTCGACCGGCCGCGTCGCGGCCTATGCACTCGGCATCGCCATTCTGCTCGGCGCCGTGTTCTACGGCCTGAACAACATGTCGACACGTAATGATCAGGCCAGCACCACGCCGGCCTCGCAATCGACCTCGACCACCAACGGCAACGGCAACGGCAATACCTCGCCGGGCGTGACCACCGGCGCCGCGGGTGACCGGACGACCCCGCCACCGGCCCCGGCCGGACAGAGCAACAACAACGCCAAGTAGTCACGCCAAGTAGTTCACCGCGATCTCGCGGGACGGCAGCAGCCGTCCACTCCTGGGCGGCAGATGAGCGATCATCTGCCGCTCCTTTTGTTTGTTGATCTTGTTGTTGATCGCGCGATGCGCCTTGCTAATGCGTGGACGACCGACAGGACCATGGAACAATGTCCTCGCTGGCAGATTGGGTCTGCGGCACTTTGACCCGGTCCTATCAGAGGAGACCACACAATGAAGGCTCTCACCCTTGCTCTCGCCGCCGCAGCAGGCACGCTCGTCGTGACGTCAGCTTCGGCTGCCCCGCTTCTTCTTTCGCCCGACGCTTCGGCGCTCCCGCAGCGCGACATCCAGCAGGTCCGAATGGTCTGCAACGAGGATGGCCGTTGCTGGCGCGAGCACCGCGAACGCCGCGTCATCATCGAGGACCGGGACCGCGATTCCTACGCCTATGCGCCGCGCGAGCGCTATATCGAGCGCCGCCACTATGAAGACCGCGGCGGCATCGGCATCCGCGCGCCGGGCGTCAGCGTCGGCATCGGCGTGGACCACGACTAAGCGCAACGATTGCTGATCATGGAAAAGCCGCGGCCCATGCCGCGGCTTTTCCTCGTGCGCAGATCGATCTCAACCGAAGATCTTGTTCAACTCACCGCCGGGATAGCCGCCTGCCAGCTCGGTGAAGGTGCCCTGCTCGGCCATTTCCTTGGCGGCCCGCATGAAGCCGGCCCAGGCCATCCGTGCCAGTGAGCCGCCGACGCTGATGCGGCGTACGCCGAGATCTTCGGCCTGTTTCAGCGACAGACCTGACGCACCGATCAGCAGGTTCACGGGCTTCGGCGCCACCGCTTTGACGACGGCCGTGATCTCCTCGACCGTCTTGATGCCCGGCGCATACAGACAATCCGCGCCAGCCTCCGCATAGGCCACAAGGCGGTCGGTCACGAGCCCGAGGTCGGGCTTGCCCCACAGAAACGCCTCGCAGCGGCCGGTCAGAAGCACGTCGCCACCGCTGGCGTCGATCGCCTGCCGTGCGGCGCGGATGCGCGCCACCGCCAGCTCGCGATCGAACAGCGGATGGTCCTTGTCCCCCGTGGAATCCTCGATCGAGAGACCGGCCAAGCCGGTCGCGACCGCGCGCGTGACGTTGGCGGCAACGCCCTCCGGCGCCTCGGCGAAGCCGCCTTCGAAGTCGGCATTGACGGGAATGTCGACGGCTGCCGACAGCGCCGCGAAATGCGCGAGCATCTCGTCCAGCACCGTGCAGGTGTCCGCCTTGCCGATCGACCACGCGAAGCCGGCGCTGGTCGAGGCGATCGCCTTGAAGCCGAGATGCTGCAGCATCTTCGCGGTGCCGGCGTCGAACGGGTTCGGCAGCACGAAGCAGCCGGCGCCATGCAGCCTGCGGAATGCGGCGCGCTTGTCCGCCGTGGTCACCGTCATGTCATCCTCCCATGCATTTCTCGCCACGCCATCATAGTACCGCTCTCATGGCCCCGCCACGACGTTGCGCAAAAATGTTCGCTCTTCGCCCAGGATGAATTTGTGCTCCTCCGCCAGCGCGAAGTTCGCCGCGCCCTCGGCGTCGCTGCGCAACGTCGCCCGGTAGCGCTCGTAGGCGGCGAGGCTCTCGAACGAGATCAGTCCATAGGCGATGTCGTTGGTCCCTTCGTGGGGCGTGAAATAGCCGATCAGGTCGCCGCCGCAGCGGGGGATGATCGACAGCCAGCGCCGCGCATAGGCTTCGTACAACTCACGCTTGAACGGATCGATGCGGTAGCGGATGAACACGGTGATGGGCATGACAACCTCAAGTATGATACACCGCGTCGACACTATCCGCTTGCCCGGAGAGAATGCTTCGGTTACCATCGAAGTATGAAATCAGGTCCAGACATCGCCATGGTCGCCGCGCTGGTCGGCGATCCCGCCCGTGCCAACATGCTGACCGCGCTGCTCTCGGGCCGCGCGCTGACCGCGACCGAGCTCGCGCAGGAAGCCGGGGTGACACCGCAGACCGCGAGCTCGCATCTCGCCAAGCTCGAGGGCGGCGGCCTGATCGATCCGGAGAAGCAGGGCCGCCACCGCTACTACCGGCTCGCCGATCCCGACGTCGCCGACGTGCTGGAGAAGCTCGCCGGCCTCGCGGCCCGCACCGGCCACATGCGCGTGCGCACCGGGCCGAAGGAGCCGGAGCTGCGGCGCGCCCGCATCTGCTACGACCATCTCGCCGGCGATCTCGGCGTGCAGATGCTCGACAGCATGACGCGGCAGAAACTGGTGCGGCGGCGCAAGCAGGAGATCGTGCTGACCGATGACGGCGAGCGCTTCCTGGCGAAGCACCTGCGGATCTCGACGGAGATGCTGGCTCACCCGCGCCGTCCCGTCTGCAAGGCCTGCCTCGACTGGAGCGCGCGCCGGCACCATCTCGCCGGCACCCTCGGCGCCCAGCTGATGAAGCGCTTCACGGAGCTGAAATGGGCGGCGCGCGATCCGACACCGGGCAGCCGCGTCGTGAATTTCAGCCGCACCGGCGAGAAGCATTTTGCGGCGCTGTTCGGTCCTGACGGCGACTGACGCGGAGCTGGCGGTTACACCTCGCCTACCAATAGTGCCGGCGGTGCCAGCGTCGATGCCAATGGCGGTGATGGTGGCGCCAGCCCCAATGACGGCGACGCCATCCCCAGTGCCGGCGGCGCCAGCCCCAATGGTGACCGCGATGGCGCCAATGCACCTGCTCCGGCGCGAGCCGGTCGGCCTCGTCCTGGGAACTGAGCGCGCGCTCGACCTTCTGATCAGAGACCGGAGGAACCGCATCGTTCAGCGGCACCGGCGAGAGCGGCGCGGCACGCGCCTCGGTTCCACTGAGCACTGCACCAGTGGCGGCGACACAGCCGAGGCCGAATGCCAGCTTCAGGAAATCCCGTCGTTCCATCACACGCCTCCATGCCTGATCGCCAAATCACGGAGCGAGTATTTGGCGGACCACCTGAACGTGAGCTGAACTCACCGGGTGCGTGACGAGCGATACTGCGCGAGACCTTCATCGTCGTCGCTGGCATCAGACGCTATCCGTCGACACTCTGCGCGAGCACGAGGCTCTCCCGCGTGCGCGTGACGTCGGGCCAGTCGCGATTGAAATCCGCAACCAGCCGCTTCATCTCGTCGCCGCCAACGGCGCGCTCCATCGTGGCGACATCGTCGAACTGATACATCGCCTGATGCACCGCGGGATCGACGAGGCTCCAGACGCGCCACGCCTTGCGCACGCCGAAGCTCTTCAGCGCGTCGGGCAGATGGACATCGCGATACCAGCGGTCGAACGCGTCGCGCCTGGCGGGGTCGGGCACGGTGGCGCGGACGACGAAGATGGCTGCGGGCATGGCTGGATCCTCCGGACATTGATGGTCTCGTCACGGAAGCCTAGCTGCAATCGGTCGTTCAGCGGAAGCCCGCCGCGAGCGACACCACCTGCCCGTCGAGCCCGTTGAAGCCGTGATGGCCGCGCGCCTGGCACGGATCGCCCTCTTCGGCGCCGCCGGACAGCCACTTCACGCGGGCGCGGCCGCCCGACCATTTGATGAAGGGATCGACACCCGCCGGCAGAGTGAACTTGCAGGCATCGCTGCTGTGATGAATGACGAGCGTGCGGGGCAACGCCGACGGCGCCCCCAGGATCGACATCACGTTCGAAGAGCTGCCGGACTCCGGGCTGAGAAAGCCCGATGTCAGCACCAGCGCATCCGGCCGCGCACCGCGGGCGATGCCTTCCGCCGCACGCAACGTGCCGCGGCTGGTGCCGATCACCGTTACCGGCCGCTTGATTGAGGCCATGTAGTCCACCGCGGCCTTCAAGTCTGTATTGGTGTCGGCGACCATCACGGCGAGGCCACGGGCCGCATAGGCCTTGCGGGTGCGCACCAGCTGATTGCCGAGCAGGCCGTGAATGTCGCCCTGTTCGCCGACATTGATGGCGCCGTCGCCGCCGGGCAGCAGGATCACGCTGGCGCGCGCCGAGGCCGGCCTGATCAGCGCCACGCGCGAGCCGCCGACCGAGACGGTCTCATCGGCGCTGGCCGCGCCGGCTGCGGCAGCCGACAGCATCATCGCCACGCCAACACGCACGATCGCACGACACGACCACGTCGCCAGTCCGATCATCGCAGCCTCCCCCGCGCCGACTCGCGCGATGCGGGAAGACTACCAGAAATCTACGAGGCCCGGAGTGCCTAGGAGTCCGGGCCTCGTCACCTCGCGACCTCGCGTGAGCGAAGCCGGTCGGTATTCGTCATATTTTATAGCTCGCCCCGGATTGATGGCATTGAGATGGCTCAAGCCGTCAGTAGCAACGCGTGATCGTGACAGTGTGATCGCCGCCGCGACGTCCCGGCACCGTCACGGTCTGCATCGGGCATGTGGTTACATACGGCCGATCGGACGGCACGACATTCGGCGGATAGCGATGCGCCCAGTCCCAGGGCACGTCATAGGTATAGGTGTAGCGCACGTCGGCGGAGGTGCGCTCGGGGATCTGCTGCGGTACCGCCTCACCGGTGCCGCCATAGGCGAACGCGCCAGTGGCAGGCAGATACGCGCGGGGGCCGCGGACGTGGTGATGAGCGAACGGCCGCACGCCCGACGACGAGGACGCAACCTGTCCAGAGCTTGCAGCGACGGGCGCGGCCACCGCGGCCCCGGACCCGGCCGAGGCGGCCCCGGCGGAAAACATCAGCGCGGCCGACGCCGCGTAGGCCAGCAAAGCTGTGGAATTCCGAAACGCCGATATTCTATCAGCCATGATACGCAACCCCTACTCTTCCGACCGACCAGCGATCCGACAAAGGCTAGGCCCGCGGCCTGGTTCCCGCAAACCCATCGTTAAACGTTAGTTAAGACAGAGGCTTAACGCCAGAGCGGAAAACGGCGCAGATTGCCGCGGCCTCACCCGAACCAGACTTTCCGCATCTGCTCGAGGAAATCCGGGGTGAGTGAAAGCCCCGAGGCGTCGCCGAGCACGCTATCGATCCCGCACGACGGGCAGCGCGCGGTCTGCTCGCGGTCGATCCAGTCGACGATGCGGTCGGGATTGAAAATCCGCTGGCAGTAGAAGCAGCCACAAAGACGACTGGCTTCGATCTCGAGGCGATGCCGCATCGAATGGCGATGCGCCAGCTTCAACGGATGGTCGTCGGGGAGTTTGGACATCGGAGAGGCGGCAGCTTCTGCTGCCGCTACGGTTCAAGTCGTGAATCGGGACGATGGCTCGTGCCGTCATCCCGCCCTGTGCGTCACCGCTCACAGCGGCAGATTGTCGTGCTTCTTCGCCGGCATTTCCATCTTCTTGTCGCGCAACATGGCGAGTGCGCGGGCGATGCGGCGGCGGGTGGAGTGCGGCATGATGACGTCGTCGATATAGCCGCGCTCGGCGGCGATGAACGGCGACAGGAAGCGGTCCTCGTACTCCTTGGTGCGCGCGGCGATCTTGTCCGGGTCGGCCATGTCGGCGCGGAAGATGATCTCGACCGCGCCTTTGGCGCCCATCACCGCGATCTGCGCGGTCGGCCAGGCGTAGTTCATGTCGGCGCCGATCTCCTTGGAGGCCATGACGTCGAAGGCGCCGCCATAGGCCTTGCGGGTGATGACCGTGACCAGCGGCACCGTGCACTGCGAGTACGCGAACAGCAGCTTGGCGCCATGCTTGATCAGGCCGCCATATTCCTGCGCGGTGCCCGGCAGGAAACCCGGCACGTCGACGAAGGTGACGATCGGGATGTTGAAGGCGTCGCAGAAGCGGACGAAGCGCGCGGCTTTCCGCGAGGCGTCGCTGTCGAGCACGCCGGCCAGCACCATCGGCTGATTGGCGACGAAGCCGACGGTGCGCCCGGCAATGCGGCCGAAGCCCGTCACGATGTTCTTGGCAAAGAGGTCAGCGATCTCGAAGAAGTCGCCCTCGTCGACGACCTTCAGGATCAGCTCCTTCATGTCGTAGGGCTTGTTCGGATTGTCCGGGATCAGCGTATCGAGCGACATGTCGACGCGCTCGATGTCGTCGAAGCTCGGCCATTCCGGCACGCCGTCCGAATTGTTCGACGGCAGGAAGTCGATCAGGCGGCGCATCTGCAGCAAGGTCTCGACGTCGTTGTCGAACGCGCCGTCGGCGATCGAGGAGCGCGTCGCGTGCACGGAGGCGCCGCCGAGCTCTTCCGCCGTCACGACCTCGTTGGTGACGGTCTTCACGACGTCAGGTCCGGTCACGAACATGTAGCTGGTGTTCTTCACCATGAAGATGAAGTCGGTCATGGCCGGCGAATACACGTCGCCGCCCGCGCACGGGCCCATGATGACCGAGATCTGCGGGATCACGCCTGACGCCAGCACGTTGCGGCGGAAGACATAGGAATAGCCCGCGAGCGCCGCGACGCCCTCCTGGATGCGGGCGCCACCGGCATCATAGAGGCCGATGATGGGGCTACGCGCCTTCATCGCCATGTCCTGCAGCTTGGTGATCTTCAGCGCGTGGGTCTCGGACAGCGAGCCGCCGAACACGGTGAAATCCTTGGCGAAGACGAAGGTCTTGCGGCCATTGACGGTGCCCCAGCCGGTGACGACGCCGTCGCCGGGGACCTTGCTCTTCTCCATCCCGAACTCGGTCGAGCGGTGCTCGACGAACATGTCGAACTCCTCGAACGAGCCCTTGTCGAGCAGGAGCTCGATGCGCTCGCGCGCCGTCAGCTTGCCGCGCGCATGCTGCGCCTCGATGCGCTTCTCGCCGCCGCCGAGCCGCGCGCCCGCGCGCCGCTTTTCGAGGGTGTCCAGGATGTCCTTCATGCGCGTCCCGCCCGTTGCCGATCTCGTGAGTATTGGCGGCCTTCTATCACGGCTTTTTCGGACCCGGAAAGCCGCTTTCGGCGCCCGCCGGACATCCTCCCACAGTTCGGAATTGGAAGCAGGATCATGGCCATGGAGGTCGATGCCGGGCGGACGCGGCGCTTGCCGGCGCCGCATCCGGCGCGATCCAAGGCGGCCCTGGCCTGCTGCTTCCGCACGAAGGGCTGCGGCTGGCCGCGGGCGCGGCTGCATGTCAAGCCGATGAGGGTGGATCGGGGTGGCCGTTCGCGGCGCCGCCAGGCTCGGATCGGTTAGATCTTTCGCCCGGCAACGCCCGTGGCGCAGCCGAAAAAGTACTTGGAGAACGTCACCTCCAGCCCCTGCTCCCGCAACATGGCCGCCAGCGCCGAAGCGTCGCCGAAATTGGTGCTGTAGGTCCCGATCATCGCGAAGTCCTGGGCGCCGCGCAGGAACGTCCGCTCGATCAGCGGCAGGATGGTCTTGAGGTGAAGCAGATAGAGCGGCCGCAGCCACCAGCCTTTGGGGTCCGAGGCCTCGATCATGGAGAACACGCCGCCGGGCTTGAGCACGCGGGCGATCAAGGCCGCCAGCCGCGCATGCTGCGCGGGGTTGAACGTCTTCAGGCCAAACGTCGAGATGACGAAATCAGCGCTGTCCGGCGGCAGGTCGCTCGCCAGCAGATCGTCCTCGATGAACTCGATACGATGGGCGCGGTGAGCGTGCAGCCGCGCCATGGCGCGGCGGTGCATGCCGGAGGAGATGTCGACGGCAGTGATCGCCTTGATGCCGCCGAAGCGCTTCAACAGATGCGGCCAGACCTCGCCGGTGCCGGCCATCAGATCATAGCCGCGCGCATCGTCGGTCAACGGCGCCGGCAGCGCCTCGACGCATTGCCGGCGCCAGCGCTCGGTGAAGCCGAACGAGCAGATCAGGCTGAAGGTGATGTAGCGATCGGAGCAGCGGTCGAAGACGCCTTTGACGAAGTCCGGATCGTAGATGTCGGCCATGCTCTGCCTACGCTGCTGTCGTCCCGGACCAGCGCAGACGCGCGGCGGAGCGCCGATCCCCGGACAATGTAGCGAAAGCCCTGGCGGCTTGTCTGCAACACACCACGATTTGTGGTTATGGCTTCCGGCCACTGATGATGTCGTGAGAGCCGGGCCAAACACTCTGCTGTCATCCCGGCCTTGAGCCGGGACCCATAACCACCGAAGCCGGAAATGAAGCGAGCTGAAGCTCAGCTGGACTTCAACAACAGGCGGCACGGCCTATGGGTTCCGGCGTTCGCCGGGACGACATCAGAATACGACGGCTGACGACTGCCCGCACGCCTGCGCTTCTCGCTTCACCGCCGCGGCATTGCGATCTGAGACGCGCAGGAGTTGCGCGTCTCAGCGGTCTGGAGGCTCACGCCTCAATGCGCCGCTGACGGCAGTTGCTCCTTCGCGGCGGGGGTGACCGCGGTCTTGTCGCGGGTGAAGAAGCGGATCACCATCACGAAGAACACCGGCACCCAGAACACGGCGAGGAAGGTCGCGGTGATCATGCCGCCGAGCACGCCGGTGCCGAGCGCCTGCTGGCTCGCGCCGCTCGCGCCGGTCGCGATCACCAGCGGCACGACGCCGAGGATGAAGGCCAGCGAGGTCATGATGATCGGCCGGAAGCGGAGCTCGCAGGCCGTCACCGTGGCCTCGATCAGCGGCGTGCCGCGGGCCCACAGGTCCTTGGCGAACTCGATGATCAGGATGGCGTTCTTGGCCGACAGGCCGATGATGGTGATGACGCCCACCGTGAAGTAGACATCGTTCGGCAGGCCGCGCAGCCAGGCCGCGGCGACCGAGCCGATCAGGCCGAGCGGCACCGCCAGCATGACGGCGAACGGAATCGCCCAGCTTTCATACAGCGCGGCGAGGCACAGGAAGACGAACAGGATCGACAGGCCGAGCAGGAACGCGGCCTGCGATCCCGCCAGCTTCTCCTGCAGCGACTGCCCGGTCCAGGCATAGCCGAACCCCTTCGGCAAGGTGCCCATCAGCCGCTCCATCTCGGCGATCGCGTCGCCCGAGGTGTAGCCGGGCTTCGGGTTGCCGGTGATGCGCACCGAAGGGTAGCCGTCGAAACCGACCACTTGCGTGGGCCCGACCGACCAGGCGATGCGCGCGAACGACGAGAACGGCACCATCTCGCCGGCATTATTGCGGACGCTGTAAGTCAGCAGATGCTCCGGCTTGGTCCGCTTGTCGTCGTTGGCTTGCACGACGACGCGCTGCATGCGGCCGAGGTTCAGGAAGTCGTTGATGTAGTTCGAGCCGAGGCTGGTCGACAGCGCACCATTGATCGCCGCGAAGGTCACGCCGAGCGCGGCGGCCTTGGCGCGGTCGATCTCGAGCCGGACCAGCGGCGCCGGCGGCAGCCCCTCGACGCTGAGCTTGCCGAGCACCGGCGAGGCCGCAGCGGCCGCGAACAGCTGGTCCTTGGCCGCCATCAGCGCGTCATAGCCACGCTGAGAGCGGTCCTGCAGGCGGAAGCTGAAACCCGAGGTGTTGCCGAGATTGTCGATCGGCGGCGGCGCCAACACCGACACCTCGGCATCCCTGATCTTCGCCAGCTCCGGATTGAGACGCGCGATCAAGGCATCCGCACTCTCGTTGCGGCCGCGCTCCGACCAGTCCTTCAAGGTGACGAAGGCCTGCGCCGTGTTCGAGCCCTGTCCGTAGAAGCTGAAGCCGGCGATGAACGATACCGTATCGATGCCGGGCGTCTCGGCGAGCTTCTTCTCGACCGTCTTGATCACGTCGAGCGTGCGGTTGGTGCTGGCGTCGGGCGGCGTCAGCACGTCGACCATCACGAAGCCCTGGTCGTCGACCGGCAGGAAGCCGCCGGGCAGGCGCCACAGCGAATAGCCGAGCCCCGCCAGCAGCAGCACGTAGATGATCATGAACCGGCCGCCGCGCGCGACGACCCAGCGCGTCGCCGCGCTGTAGCGGCTCGTCACCCGCCCGAACCAGCCGTTGAACCAGCCGTTGAACCAGCCGAAGAAGCCGCCCTTGGCATGGCCATGGCCCTTCTCGATCGGCTTCAGCAGGGTCGCGCACAAGGCCGGCGTCAGGGACAGCGCCAGGAAGGCGGAGAAGCCGATCGACACCACCATCGAGGCGGAGAACTGCTGATACATGATGCCGACCGAGCCGGGGAAGAAGGCCATCGGCACGAACACCGCCATCAGCACCAGCGTGATGCCGATGACCGCGCCGGTGATCTGCTCCATCGCCTTCACCGTGGCGTCGCGCGGCGACAGCCCCTCCTCCGCCATGATGCGCTCGACGTTTTCGACCACGACGATGGCGTCGTCGACCAGGATGCCGATCGCGAGCACCATGCCGAACATGGTCAGCACGTTGATGGAGAAGCCGAGGCTGAGCAGCACGGCACAGGTGCCGAGCAGCGCGATCGGCACCACGATGGTCGGGATCAGCGTGTAGCGGATGTTCTGCAGGAACAGTAACATCACCAGGAACACCAGCACGACCGCTTCGCCCAAGGTCATCAGCACCTTCTTGACCGAGGCGGCGATGACCGGGGTGATGTCGTAGGACACCTCGTATTTGACGCCCGGCGGGAAGAAGCCCGCGAGCTCGGCCATCCGCGTCTTGACCGCCTTGGCGGTGGCGAGCGCATTGCCGGTCGGCGCCAGCTGCACGGCGACCGCGGCCGCCGGCTTGCCGTCGAGCCAGGACGAGAACGCGTAGGTCAAGCCGCCGACCTCGATCTTCGCCACGTCGGACAGCTTCACCGTCGAGCCGTTGAGATTGGCGCGCAGCACGATGTTGCCGAACTCCTCCGGCGATTCCAGCTGGCCCTTGACCAGCACCATGTTCTGGGTGCGCTGGGTCGACGGCGACGGCGGCACGCCGAGAATGCCGGAGGCGACCTGCGAATTCTGCGCCGCGATCGCGGCGTCGACATCCTGCGCCGTCAGGCCAAGCCCGAGCAGCTTGTCGGGATCGAGCCAGATGCGCATCGCGCGCTCGGTCGCGAACAGGCGCGCGCGGCCGACGCCCGGCAGGCGGCGCAGCTCTGGCAGCACGTAGCGCGTGGCGACGTCGCCGAGGCCGATCTCGTCGAGACTGCCGTCGGTCGAGGTCAGCGTGACGAATTGCAGGATGGCGCTCGAGGCCTCGAGAATGACGACGCCCTGCTTGCGCACGGCTTCAGGCAGGCGCGGCTCGATGCGCTTGATGCGGTTCTGCACGTCGACGGCCGCCAGCTCGATGTCCGTGCCGGGCTTGAACTGGGCGATGATCTCGACCTCGCCCGTGGTGTCGCTGGTCGATTCGTAGTTCAAGATGCCGGAGGCGCCGTTCAGCTCCTCCTCGATCAGGCGCGTGACGCTGTAATAGAGGTTCTCGGTCGACGCGCCCGGATAGGACGTCGAGATCGAGATCGAGGGCGGCGCGATGATCGGGTATTGCGCGACGGGCAGGAACGGAATCGCCAGAATGCCGCCGAGACAGATGAAGATCGCCACGACCCAGGCAAAGATCGGACGTGCGATGAAGAAGCGTGACATGGACGTGCTCTCCGAACCGTGGGCCGCGTTCAGTTCGAAGCGGACGTCTTTTCGGCGCCGGGCGCCTTCCACGGCACCGGCGTGACCGCACTGCCCGGGCCGAACTTCTGGAAGCCGTCGACCACGATCTGCCAGCCCGGCTTGAGACCGTCCTCGACCAGCATGCCGCCATTCAGCGCGCGCCCGAGCCGCACCGGCTGCAGGTTCGCGCGCCCCTCATTGTTGACGACGTAGACGGCGCTGCCGCCGGCCGTCGTGCGCTGCACGGCCTGGCTGGGCACGACGAGGCCCGCGGCATCGATCGCCTCCTCGATCTGCACGCGGACATACATGCCCGGAAGCAGCTCGCCCTCCGGATTGGGAAACTCGCCGCGCAAGGTCACCTTCGCGGTGCTCGGATCGACGCTGACATCAGAGAACAAGAGCCGGCCGGGATGCTTGTACATCGAGCCGTCATCGAACAGCAGCCGGACGCGCGCCGCCTCGCGCGACACGCTCTTGAGACGACCTTCGGCCAGATCGCGCCGCAGCTGATTCAACTCGTCCACGGACTGGGTGAAGTCGGCATAGACGGGGTCGAGCTGCTGGATGGTGGCCAGATGTGTCGTCTCGTTGGGATTGACCAGCGCGCCCTCCGTCACCAGTGCGCGGCCGATGCGGCCCGAGATCGGCGCCCGCACCGTGGCCCAGTCGAGATTGAGCTGCGCCTGCGCGACCGCCGCCTTCTGAGCCGCGACGTCCGCCTGCGCCTGGCGCTCCGCGGCGACGGCCAGCTCATATTGCGCCTGGGTGGTGGCCTCGCCCTTCAAGAGATTCTTCAGACGATCCTCCTGGCGGTCCGCCTGATAGAGCACGGCCTCGGCCTTGGCGAGCGCCGCTCGCGCTTTCTCGAGCTCGACCTCGAACGGCGCCGGATCGATGCGGTAGAGCACCGCGCCGGCTTCGACCATGCCGCCCTGCTGAAAGCTGCGCTCGATCACGATGCCGCTGACGCGCGGCCGCACCTCCGCGATGCGCATCGAGGTGATCCGCCCCGGCAGATCCTTGGTCAACGTCACCGGCGCGGAGACCAGACTGACGACACCGACCTCGGGAGCATTGGACGCATGCGGCGCCGCCGCGCCGCCTTGGTCGCTGCAAGCCGCAAGCGTGATGACGGAGACAACGCAGAACATCGCACCAACGGATCGGATCAACTGCTCTCTCAACATGAGGCCCATCTGATGACGTCACCCGGCGCGCTTAACTTCCTGACGGCCGCTCGACCAACCGGATCGATGAGTCCGGTCGTCTCGACTTACAGGTCGTCGCTCACAAACTTGGCGCGCCGTATGCCACGGTCGCGAGCTGACGAACTTTCGTGCGGCGGTTACATAGGTGACGCTGCAGCTTGCGACCAGCTACTTTCCTCAACAAAGACACACCTGCGACAACAAGGCCATGTTGTTCGGCCAACGTCGGGGCGACCCTGCGCGTTTTGTCGCGCCTCGAAAGTACTTACATGACATCGCAACGACCGAACGACGGGGCATCGCTTCCGGATCAGTGACAACGCCAAGACCGCTCGCTATTTTGTCGCAGGCATGAAGTCGTCGCGGGACCGGCAGCAAAGGTATCTTCCGAAACGATGTCGTGGCCGGCCTTGCAGCCGCCGACAAGCAACGCATCGAACGTCGGTCGAGCCGGTCACCGATCGTTTACGATCCCGTGCATTCGGTGCCATCACACCAGTCGCAAACGATGCGACCGAGTGCCGGCCAGCTGCTCATGCCTCGAGTCAGGATCAAGCAACTAATTTGTTGCGATCCGCGATTGGTCGAGCTTGCTGCAAGAGATGGCTGCCTCCATCAGCAGGGTCGGAGCGATGTCCATAGGCAGCACGCCTTTGACGTCATGGAGGGGGCGGCTCGAAGGTTGCGGAGGGTATCCGCCATCAATCCCGTTGGACATCCTCCGGTCGAAGCGGTGTGCGGTGCCAATCGAATTCCTTCAGCAGGCTTGCGGCCTCTGCATCGAATTCAGCGCGATAATGATGGGTGTGAGCGCCGAGCCGTTCCAACTGGCCTTCGCGAAAGCCGGACTGCAACAGCGCTTCTCTCACGTCATCGAGTGCGTGGCCTTCGGCAAACAGCAAGTTGTGCCGATCCCAGACGAGGGTGGCGTGCGAGGCGGGTGAATGGACCCAGAGGTCATGTCGTGCATCGCTCGACCAGAACACGGCATACGTTCTCAACAGATAGGTGAGCTCCTGCCGCGAGAGCTCGGGGCTCTGGTATCGTCCCGGCTCGGCCTCCCCTCTCGGAGTATGGAGGATGTAGAGCGCGAAATACGGCGGCGACAGCAACGCGGTCAATTGGCAGAGGAGATCGGTCTGCTCGTTCGGCACGCTGAGGACGATCTGCGGCGCGCCGGTCGACATCTTGCGCGTTTCGAAAATGGCCGGTGACGATTGCTCCCGCTCGGCTCCGTCGACGAGCAGTGTGAGTTTTTGCATCCGATGCATTCTCCCGGCTTCGCCAATCGGAGCTGCTGCTCCGGCGAACGCTCAGCCTTGCATTTCGCAGCGCACCACCCGGCGCCCTGCGCAGCGTTGTCCACCGATGTCGGCGAGCACAGCCGACGCCGCCATTTGACAGCCTCGCGCCCGCTCGTTCTACTTGGTTCCAACGCCGCGCCACAAGCGGCGAGCCAGGAGGACGTGACATGGAGCGACACATCGATGCCGCGCCGGCGGTGGATGCCGCGTGCGCTGATTTCAGTCCCATGCGTGCAGTTCGGGCCGCTCGACGGCCGCAGCGTGCGATCGCTGCAGCAGCCGTGACGATGCTGATGACTGCATTCGGAATTGCGCTCGCCGGCAACGCCCAGGCGCAGGGCATCCCGAAGGACGCCCCGGCACGCATCGAGATGTACCCGATCCCCTCGCTCACGCTGTCCGACCGGCAATTCCTGGCTGGCGACGACAACGGCAAGCCGGTGACGGTCGTCGGCGAGCTGCGCGTGGCGCAGGGCAGCGGCCGGATGCCGGTGGTGGTTTTGATGCATGGCTCCGGCGGCGTCGGCGCCAACATTCCGGCCTGGACGCGCACCTTCAACGGCATGGGCATCTCGACCTTCGTGATCGACGGCTTCACGGGGCGCGGCATCACCGCGACCAGCACCAACCAGGCGCAGCTCGGCCGTCTCAACCTGATCATGGACATCTACCATTCGCTCGACGTGCTGGCGAAGCATCCGCGGGTCGATCCCGACCGCATCGTGCTGATGGGCTTCTCGCGCGGCGGACAGGCGGCGCTGTATGCGAGCCTGGAGCGCTTCCACAAGCGCTGGAACACGTCTGGGCTGCAGTTCGCCGCCTACATTCCGTTCTATCCGGACTGCGCCACAACCTATGTCGGCGACACCGATGTGATGGCGCGCCCGATCCGGATCTTCCACGGCGGTCCGGACGACTACAACCCGGTGCGCACCTGCAAGGCCTTCGTCGAGCGGCTGAAGACGGCGGGACGCGACGTCGAGCTGACCGAATATCCGGACTCGCCGCACGGCTTCGACATCGGCCTGCTCGGCGCCAACATGGTTGCCGTGGCGGCCAAGGCGCAGACCGTGCGCAACTGCCGCATCAAGGAGACCGACGGCGGCATGCTGGTCAACGCCGAGACGCAGCAGCCCTTCACCTATCAGGATCCCTGCGTCGAACTCGACCCGCATGTCGGCGGCAATCCGGCCACGGCCGAGGCGGCGCGCCAGGCGGTCACGGACTTCCTGCGCGCGCTGCTCAAGTTGTCGTGAGCAAAAATAGAACGATCCGGATCAATTCTTGAAGTGACGGATCGAACGGATCGGGCTCTGCTGCGTTGTCGCTCGCTTTTCGACGATGAAACGGAGCCCGATGATGCGCGCCTCTTGCCTTGCGATTCCTGCTCTGCTGACCGCGGTCGCGCTGGGCGGCGCGGCCCATGCGGCACCCGCCTCGCCTTTCCGGGCGCTGGAGGGCGCCTGGACCGGTGGCGGCGTGATCAGCATGTCCGACGGCAACCAGGAGCGGCTGCGCTGCCGCGCCGCCTACGATGTCGGCGGCGCCGGTGAGCAATTGAGGCTGAACATCCGCTGCGCCAGCGACAGCTACAACATCGATCTCTCCAGCGACATTGCCTATCGCGGCGGCGAGATCTCCGGCGAGTGGACCGAGTCGAGCCACAATGCCTCGGGCACGATCGAAGGCCGCGCCGTCGGCAACCGCATCGAGGCGCAGGCGCGCGGCCAGACGTTCTCTGCCGGCCTGGCGCTGACCACCAGAGGGAAACGGCAGACGGTGTCGATCCGGCCGGCGGGGACGGAAATCCGGGGCGTCGATCTGGAGTTGGCGCGGCGGTAACGAATGTAGGGTGGGCAAAGGCGCGCAGGCACGACGCGCTCGCGTCGTGCCGAGCACCGTGCCCACCGCGATTTCGCAACGAAGCACGGTGGTGGGCACGGCGCGCCGCATCCTCGGCAACAACTAACAGCCTGCCACGCGCCTTTGCCCACCCTACGGCAGCATCACAGCGCGCCGATATCCTTCAGGCACGCCTGCGTGAGGGTCATCCGGGCCTCGACGTGGCGCGGCTCGGGGCAGTCCATATTGAGCGCGAACACGGTCGGCTGGTCTGATTTGTCGACCCAGCCGACCATCCAGCCGAGCGAGCCCTGCTCCTTGCCGAGCAGCCCCGACTTGAAGTGAATGACGGCGTCGCCCACCTTGGTCACCGGGATGATGTCGCGCGTCAGATCCTGGCTGCGCTTCAACACAGGCAGCGCGCCGCGCCTGAGGCGATCGATGAAATCGACCTGCTCCACCGGATCGATGCGAAGCGCGCCGGTCAGCCAGAACTGGTCGATGCCGCCGCCGATGTCGTGATTGCCGTAGTCGAGCTCCTCGAGATATTTCTGCATCCGCTCGAGCCCGATGCGGCGCGCGATCTCCTGATAGACTGGCACCGCGGAAACGGCGATCGCGCTGCGCAAGGTATGATCCTTGTTCCAGGCCTCGATCGATCTCGTGACACCGTCCCACTTGAACACGTCCTTGTCGGGATCCTCGACCACGCCGGTGTCCAGCGCGATCAGCGAGTTGGCGATCTTGAACGTCGACGCCGGCAGCCGCGCCTCATTGGACCGATCGCTGTCGCTCGCAATGATCAGATACTCCTCAGGCTTGTAGGCGAGGAACGTGCCCTTGGTGCCGATGTCGGTGAATCGCTGAACGAGCGCGCCGCGGATCTCGTTGCGGGGCGGCGCGACATGGGCCCGCGCGCGCGCGGGCAACAGGCTGGCGCCGGCCACCAGGGCCAGCGCGTGGCGGCGGCTCATCATCGTCATCGCAAATCTCTCCGTCCGAATTTCCGCCCTCGTATCACAGGGCGATCGCAACCGGCGCATGGCGGAGATCACAAAACGGCGCACTAGCGCGCCGGCCGCGACAGATTGAGGACGAACACCAGGACCTCGGCGACGGCCTTGTAGAGCTCCTCGGGGATCTCGTCGCCGATCTCGACATTGGAGAGCGCGCCGGCCAGCACCTCGTTTTCTTCGATCGGGATATCGTGCGCCTTGGCGACCTCGATGATCTTGGCGCCGATCGTGCCCTTGCCCTTGGCGACGACGCGCGGCGCGCCCTGCCCCTTGTCGTAATGCAGGGCGACGGCGAGCTGGGTCTTGCTGGCGGCCTTCACGTCGATGCTCATAGCGCGCGATCCAGGAAATGGCCGGCCTTGGGCGGCATCGCAGCCGGCGGTGGGCCGTCCTGCACCACGAGATCGCCCGGCGACAGCTCGGCGCGGCTGAGCGCCTGGCTGAGATCGGAGAGGCCGGCGCGCAACCGCGCGGCGGTGACTGGACGCTCGGCCCACATGCGCACCGAGGTTCGCTCGCCGCTGAAGGCGACCAGCGCATGCACCGGACCGGCCGGCTCGACGTCGAGCGTGAAGCGCGCCCGCCAGACCCGCTTGGCGGCATCGGCCCCCTGCGTGCTGCCGTCGCGCGAGATCTCGAACTGGGCCATCGCGGTGCCCTGCGGCGTGGCGAACGGGATCTCGAAATTCCAGCGCGGCTGGGTCGGATCATTGCGCGCGCCTGACGCATCGGGACGATCGGGCAGCGAAGCAACCTGCAACAGGGTCTGCCGCGACAGCGCCTGATCGGTCTCGTCGAGCAGCCGGTGGGCGACCGCCGGCAGCGGCGTGTCCGGCCGGAGCGTCGGCGTCGCCACGGCTTGCGGCATCGGCGCGCCGCCGCGGAACGGTGGTGGCGGGGTGTTGGTGCGGACGACGACGTCGCCGCGGCCATTGCCGTTGCGGCCGGGCACGAGGCCGGCGGCGCGCGGGATCTGCTGCTGGGCCTCCTGCAGCACGGCAAGCACCGCGCCGGGAGTCAGCGACTGCCCCTTGGCCTGGCTCAAGGTCTCGATCAGTGCCGAGGAGGTGAAGCCGGTCGATGCGACGTCCGGCCGTGCCGTGCCGATGCCCCAGGGCTGCGGCGGCAGCTCGATCTCGAGGCCGGGCACCAGTGACGGCGCGGCACTCTGCTGTTGCGCGGCGACGGTGCGGCCGGCTTCCGACAGCACCGACGCGTAGGACGCGCCGGGCTGAGGCTGGGTTGACGCGGTGGTGCCGGGATCGACGGTCTGCAGCACCGACGCCAGCGTCTGGCGCAGCACGATCAGCGCGGCCTTGAGGTCAGGCGTGCCGGCGCCAGCGCTGCCATTGGCAAGCGAAGCTTCCAGGAACAGGCCGGAGCTCTTGGCGGCGCTCTGAACGTCATCGGCGGTCAGTGACGGCGTGAGCGGCGTCTGCTGCGCCAGCACCTGGGCGACGGCGGCGCGTAGCGCGGGCGGCAGGTTCGGCGCATCAGCCACCGCCTGCAGATCGGCAAACAGCTGGCCCTGGCTGCCCTGCCGGGTCACCGCCTCCTCGCTGGCGACGGAGATCGCGAGTCGCTCCAGCCCGGTCAGCAGATCGGGCTGCGGCGCCAGCGTCGGCGCCAGCCGGCCGGTGACGTCGACGACGGTGGCCGCGGGAGTAGCGGTTGCGCCGGTGCCGGCCGCTCCGGCGCCGCCCTGCCCAACGATGGCGAGCTGCAGCCCCTGCTGCGTCTGCGATACCGCGACCTGCACGGTCTGGCCGGCCTGCAACGGCAGCTCGCTGGCGAGCTCCATCGACAGGTTTCCGATCGCGACCTGGACCAGATTTTCGGCGAGCACCTGCTGCACCCTCGCACTGAGCAGCGCACCGGCCTGCAGCGTCGTGGCGGCCGTCGCCGTGGTTCCAGCCGACGAGCTGCCGACCCCTCGGGGGGCGCTCACGGACGGCGGCGGGGTGACACTCTGGACCATGCGCGTACTCGGGTTACGCGCACAGCCTAAACGTTCGCCCTAAACCCGGCGTTAACCGGCCTCAGCTGGCGGACCCGACCGCCTGCAGGATGCGCACGGCGGCCTGGTAGTCGATCTGCTTGGCGGCGCGGCGGCTCATCGCCTCCTCGTCGGCGCCCCATTGCGCCGCGTTCCAGTCCTCGTCGACATTGGCCGCCGCCCAGACCTGGTCGGCATCGCGCACGCCATGCAGCAGCGCCAGGGCCAATAGCGCCGAGCCGGTGATGGTGGTCACCACATGCGCCGCCGCCACCGCCCACGGGCCGGCCGGCAGCGCATCCCGCGCCGCCTGCACCGCCGCCTCGGGCTGGGCCACGTGCATGATGCCCTCGGACAGGATGAAATGCGCGCCGAGACCGTCGCGCGCCCAGTCCAGCACCGGGTCCCAATGCGCGGCCTCGGCCGCGACCAATCCTTCCGGATGGCCGGCGCGGTAGAACAGCAGATCGGACTGGAGGTATTTGGCGATGTCGTCGCGGACAGCATCGACGCGATCGACCACCGACTGCACCACGCTGTTGGTGAACCGCGTCAACGGCATCCTGGTGGGATCGATGCTCTCGCCCTGGGCCTGCCATTCCCCGGCGACCGCCTCGGCGAGTTCCCTGACCGGAACCACGACGACGCGCCCCGAGGGCGTGCGGATCGGCCGGCCGTCGAGTGTGACCTGGAAGCCGCCCTCGGCCTCGGCCGTACCGGCCGCCTTGTAGAAGCGCTTGCGCAGCGGCGCGCGCATCGCCTGGCGCGCTGATTCCTGCGGATCGAGCGGCGACTGGCCGACCACCTCGTCGAACAATTCACGCATCAGAATTCCGGCCCTCTCGCGGGATGATCACACTGGATTGGTTGTTTGCGCGGTAGATAAGGCCTGATCGACCGAAATGCGAGCCGCCGATGCGTCCCCTGCTCTCCGTCCTCATCCTGCTCGGCAGCGCCGTCGCGGCGGCCGCCGGATTCGGCTCGCCGGAATCGCTGGTCCGCAACGTCTATGCGCATTACGGCCAGGGCGCGCCGGAGCTCTCCGCCGGGCTGCCGCGAACGCCGGAGGCGGCGCGGCAGTTCTTCGACCCGAGCCTGGCGAAAGCCTGGACCGCGCCGCGGCACGAGCCTTACGACTTCCTGGTACAGAGCCCGCGCTGGAAGCTCGGGCCGGTGGCGATCTCGATCCTGCGCAAGCAGTTCGACAAGACCTATGTCGCCGCCAGCTTCGACAACCAGGGCCGCCGCGTGACTCTCAACTTCATCGTCGTCAAGGGCCCGGACGGCTGGGTCATCCTCGACGTCGAGACGCCGCACGATTCGCTCACGCTATTCCTGGAGCAGTTTCGCAACTGAGCGAGGCTACTCCTCCGGCGCGTTCTCGATCGGGTCGAAGCGGTCGTGCTCGAGGCCAAGCAGGTTCCAGGACTGCAGCATGTGCGCGGGCAGCGGCGCCGTCGCATCGATGAAGCCACCGCGCGGATGCGGGATGACGATGCGGCGCGCGAGCAGATGCAGCCGGTTCTGCAGGCCGCCGGGCAGCGCCCAGTTCTCGATGTTGAAATATTTGGGATCGCCGACGATGGGATGGCCGATATGCGCCATGTGCGCGCGCAGCTGGTGCGTGCGCCCGGTGACCGGCTTCAAGGACACCCAGGCGAGCTTGTTCGCGGAGGCCTCGACCACCGCGTAATAGGTCACGGCGTGGCTGGCGCCCTCGTCACCATGCGCAGCGACGCGCATGATGGTGTCGTCCTCACTCTCCTCCTTGGCGAGGTAGGTCGAGATGCGGCCCTGCTTCGGCTTCGGCACGCCGGCCACCAGCGCCCAATAGATCTTGCGCGCCGAGCGGCTGCGGAAGGCGCCGGTCAGATGCGTCGCTGCGAAGCGCGTCTTGGCGATCAGCAGACAGCCGGAAGTCTCGCGGTCGATGCGGTGCACGAGCCGCGGCTTCTGCCCCTTGGCGTCGCGCATCACCTCGAGCATCTGGTCGATGTGGCGCGTCATGCCGGAGCCGCCCTGCACCGCGAGCCCCACCGGCTTGTTGAGGACGAGCACGTCGTCGTCCTCATACAGCGTCATCGCCTTCAGGCTATCGAGCGTCTTCTGCTCGGCCTCGGACAGCACGCCCGACACCTTGGGGGTATCGAGCTTGAGCGGCGGAATGCGGACGGTCTGGCCTTCCTCAAGGCGGTCCTTGGAGTCGGCGCGCTTGCCGTTCACCCGCAACTCGCCTTTGCGGACGATGCGCTGGATGTGGGAGAACGACAGGCAGGGAAAGCGCGCCTCGAGGAAGCGGTCGACGCGCATGTTGTTCTCGTCGGCGGAGACCACGACGGTCTGCACCTTGGTGGGCAGCAGCGCGGTCTCCGGCTCGGCCTTCTTCGGCGGTGGCGCGGGCGGCGGCTTGCGCTCGGGCCGCTCGGCGCCAAAGCGCGCAGGCTTGCCGGTAGCGGCGCGCTTGCCGCGCGGCTCGAAGCTGTCGCGGCGATCCTCGCGCTCGGCACGTGGGGCACGGACGCGATCGCCTTTGCCGCGCCCGAACTCGCCGCGCGGCGAAGCTTCGCGCTCGCCTGCAGCACGCTCGCGTCGCGGACGATCGCCATCGGCGCGCTTGCTCGGCTCACGCTTCGCGGACTCACGCTTGGGCGACGCGCCAACGTTGCGCGCGGCCTCCGCCTTCGGCCGCTCGCCCTTGCGGCGGTCGGCGGGACGGTCGGATTTACTCTGGGTTCGCTTGATGCGGCGGCTCATGCGTGGTGCGTATCCCAAAAGCCACTGCCAGTCACGGCGAAATCGCGATAATGGCGGCGAGCACGTGTTCTGCCGAATCGGTATTGATCGGAGCGAATCGAATGACGCTGACGCGACGGGCCCTCACGATCCTTGCAGCCATGCTGGCGCTGAGCTCCGCGCATGCGCAGCAAAGCCCGATGTCCGACGACATTGCCTGGAAGCTGGTCGAGATCGGCCGGGTGATCGATCCGCCGAAGACCGCTGCGATCTACGCGCCGTTGCAGGCCAGGGAACCCTATGCCGGCGTCAAGGTGCAGCGCGACGTCCGCTACGGCACGGCCGAGCGTAACCTGCTCGACGTGTTCACGCCGGACAGCGCGGCTGCCCCACGCCCGGTCCTGATCTTCGTGCATGGCGGCGCCTTCATCGGCGGCAACAAGCGCACCACGCCGGACAGCCCGTTCTACGACAACATCATGCTGTGGGCGGCCAGGAGCGGCTTCGTCGGCGTCAACATCACCTACCGCCTGGCGCCGAAATTCCCCTGGCCCGCCGGCGTCGAGGACGTCGCCAGCGCCGTGCAATGGGTCGCCGCCCACGCCGCCGAGAACGGCGGTGATCCCGCCCGCATCTTCCTGATGGGACATTCGGCCGGCGCGGTGCACGTCGCGAGCTACGTGTCGCACCCGGAATTCCACAAGGTCGGCGGCGGCGGTCTCGCCGGCGCGATTATGGCCTCCGGCGTCTACGACCTCACGGCAACGCCGCTCGGCGACCAGGAGATGGCCTATTTCGGCACCGACCCTTCCCGCTTCAAGGAGCGCTCTTCCTTGGCCGGCCTGCAGGCCTCGACTTTGCCGCTGCTGATCGCCTCCGCCGAACTCGACCCGCCGCGCTTCGTCGAGCAGTTCGACCTGCTGAAGCAGGCCGCCTGCAAGCGCCCTACTACTGGCTGCGCCCGCGCGGTGATGCTGCCGCAGCACAGTCACATGTCGGAGGTGTATGCGATCAACAGCGACGACGACCGGTTGACGCGGGAGATCGCGGAGTTCGTGCAGACTGGGAAGTAGCTCGCGGTCAGTTGGCGCGGCGACGCAGATCTCTAAGACCGAGAGATGATCGGAGTCGCGCAGACTCATGCTGAGTGACGCATTGCGGCAAATCTTGTCCGCTTGATGCAAGTCAAGGTTCTCGTCGAGGTTGAGCCATATCCTGATCTTGGACGCGCGCAGCGACAGCCTTCTTGCAAGGAGGGTGACATGCTCTTCCGCAGCTGCACTTGTGGTCTTGGCCCTCCATCGTCGTCTCAACGCGGACGGTTCCGTGCCGATGACGGCTCCCTCCCGAACCGCTCGAGCAGCAGTGTCAACCGACGACATGCGCTGTGCGGCATGGGCGCCGCGGCTCTGTGGACCACCATCGGCGGCTTGTTGGGGAGCGCAGCACCGGCCCGTGCTCAGAAGCTCAGCGTGCCGATGCCGGAAGTCGACGCGCTCACCATTCAGGTGATCACGGACAGTTTTCAGCAGGTGTTCGCGCCGCCGATGCGCTTGGCGAATGTCGAGGTGCAGCCGTTTTCGCTGGGGCTCACGGACAAGCCTCCGCGTCATGTCCTGGAGAGCGAGTGGGGCGTTTCCGCGTTGATGCAGACGCAGTCCGGAACCGAGCGTCGATCTGTCCTGGTGGATTTCGGCTACACGCCCGAGACCCTGATGAACAACATGGCCTTTCTCCGGGTTCAACCGGACATGCTCGACGCCATGGTCATGACGCATGGTCACTACGACCATTTCGGAGGGATGGCCGGATTTCTCGGCGCCAGCAAAGGCCGCTTCAAGCCGGGCCTCTCGCTCTATCTCGGCGGTGAGGAGGCTTTCTGTACCCGAGAGATCGTCGTGCCAACATCGCCGCCGCAATCGTACAATTTCGGCGCACTCGACCGGACCTCGCTCGACAGCGCCGGCGTGAAGGTCGTGTTTGCCGATCAGCCAACACTGGTTGCCGGCCAGCTGATCACGACGGGCGCCATCGGCCGACGCAGCTTCGAGCATGTGACCGCGCCGACGCGCATGAGCGTGGGCGTGACCGACGGCTATGGTTGCTTTCCGCAGCAGATGCCGGAGGCCAAGCGGAGCGCCCAGTCGATTCCGGACGACTTCAGCCACGAGATCGCGCCTTGCGCAAACCTGCGCGGGCGCGGCCTCATTGTATTTACCGGCTGCGGTCACCGCGGAATAGTCAACACGCTGAAGCAAGCCATGGCCGTTACCGGAATCGACAAGATCCATGCCGTCATGGGTGGCTTTCATCTTGCCCCGGAGAAGGACGGCTACGTTCAGGACACCGTCGCAGCGCTCAAGGACCTCAATCCCGATTTCGTTCTGCCGATGCATTGCACCGGTGATCTGTTCGCCAGGCTGGTCGAAAGGGACATGCCGGGCAAGCTCATTCGGATCAACACCGGGACCCGCGTCACGTTCAACGCCTGATGCAGTCCTCCCGGTGTCAGATCCAGGTGACATGGCCGGCTACCCGCCCCGCTCCTTGCGCAGCTTCGCCCAGTAGTCCAGGCGCTTCCGGATCTCGCGCTCGAAGCCGCGCTCGGGGGGATCGTAGAACTGCTGACGTCCCAGGGCTTCGGGGAAGTAGTCCTGGCCCGAGAACGCGTCGGGTGCGTCGTGGTCGTATTGGTAACCGGAGCCGTAGCCTTCGCTCTGCATGAGCTTGGTCGGGGCATTGAGGATATGCTTCGGCGGTAGCAGCGACCCGCCCTCTTTCGCAACGCGCTTGGCGGCGCCGAAGGCCTTGTAGGCGGCGTTGGATTTCGGCGCGGTCGCGACGTAGATCACGGCCTGGGCGATCGCGAGCTCGCCCTCGGGCGAGCCGAGGAAGTCGTAGGCGTCCTTGGCGGCGTTGGCGATGACCAGCGCCTGCGGGTCGGCGAGGCCGATGTCCTCCACCGCCATGCGGACGATGCGGCGCGCCAGGAACAACGGATCCTCGCCGGCGTCGAGCATGCGGGCAAAGTAGTACAGCGCGGCATCAGGATCGGAGCCGCGCACGGACTTATGCATCGCCGAGATCAGGTTGTAGTGGCCGTCGGCCGATTTGTCGTAGATCGGCGCGCGACGCTGCAGGATCTCCTGCAGCTGCACCGCGTTGAAGATCTCGCCCTTGCGCGCCGAGCGCCAGACTTCCTCAGCCAGCGTCAGCGACGCCCTGCCGTCGCCGTCGGCCATGCGGATCAGGACGTTGCGCGCGTCTTCGTCGAGCGGCAGCTTGCGGCCCTCGATCGCCTCGGCGTGGCTGTAGAGCTTCTCGATTGCGGCGGCATCGAGCGAGTGGAACACCAGCACGCGCGAGCGTGACAGCAGAGCGGCGTTGAGCTCGAAGGACGGGTTCTCCGTGGTCGCGCCGACCAGCACGACGGTGCCGTCCTCCATCACGGGCAGGAAGGAATCCTGCTGCGCGCGATTGAACCTGTGCACCTCGTCGACGAACAGCAGCGTGCCCTGCCCGGTCTCGCGGCGCGCACGCGCGCCGTCGAACACCTTCTTCAGGTCGGCGACGCCGGAGAACACCGCCGAGATCTGCTCGAAATGCAGCTCGGTGGCGTCTGCCAAAAGGCGGGCCACCGTGGTCTTGCCGGTGCCCGGCGGGCCCCAGAAGATCAGCGAGCCGAGCGTGCGCGTCTCCAGCATGCGGGTCAGCGCGCCGTCGGGGCCGAGGATGTGATCCTGTCCGACGACGTCGGACAGCTTGTGCGGGCGCAACCGCTCCGGCAGCGGCCGTGGCGCGTCGTGCTCCATCCCCGCCGCGGCGAAGAGGCTCGGGCCTCCCTGCTGGGGACGCTTCGGGCTCATCCGCCGAGCGTGACGTTGATCTGCTGGCCGCCGCGCAGCACGGTGATGCGCCAGACGCGGGCCTGCTCGCGCGAGGCCTTGTCGAGATCGACGGTCTTGGCGATCTTCTGGTTGTTGACGGCCATGATGACGTCGCCCTTCTGGAAGCCGACATTGGCCGCGGTGGTGCCGTCGCCCGGCTCGAGCACGACAACGCCCTCGGTGTCGGCATCGAGATGCAGCTCGTCGGCCACCGCCGGCGAGATGTTGGCGACCTTGGCGCCCTGGAATGGCGAGCGGCCGTTGATGACCATCTCGTTGCGGCCGGTGTCCGGCGCCAGCTCCAGCGCGACCGCGACCTTCACCGGCTTGCCGCCGCGCTGCACCTCGAGCTGCGCGCTGCCGCCGAGCGGCCGCGTCGCAAAGCGATAGTCGAAGGCATTGGGATCATCGACGGCCTGGCCATCGATCGAGACGATCAGGTCGGACGACTTGATCCCGGCGCGTGCCGCCGGGCTGTTCGGCGTGACGCTGGCGACCAGGGCGCCGGTCGGCGAGCGCAAGCCCAGGCTCTCGGCGATCTCCGGCGTCACCGCCTGCAGCCTTGCGCCGAGCCACGGCCGCTTCACCGCCTTGCCGCCGCTCTTGGCCGAGGCGACGACAACGCGGACCATGTTGGCGGGGATCGCGAAGCCGATGCCCTGCGAGCCGCCGGACTTCGAATAGATCGCGGTGTTGATGCCGGCGAGCCGGCCGGTCATGTCGACCAGCGCGCCGCCGGAATTGCCGGGATTGATCGCGGCATCGGTCTGGATGAAGAACTGATAGTCGGTGATGCCGACCTGGGTGCGCGCCAGCGCCGAGACGATGCCGTGGGTCACGGTCTGGCCGACGCCAAACGGGTTGCCGATCGCCAGCACGACGTCACCGACCAGCAGATCGTCGGAGTTGGCGAGCTCGAGCGTCGGAAACTGCTCGCGCGTGCCCTTCAGCTTGAGCACCGCGAGATCGGTGCGGCTGTCCTTCAGCACGATCTCGGCCTCGAACTCGCGCTTGTCGGACAGGGAGACCTTCACCTCGTCGGCGCCCTCGATGACGTGCACGTTGGTGACGACGAGACCGGACGCATCGATCATCACGCCGGAGCCGAGCGAGCGCTGCATCTGCTCCTGCGGGCCGCCCTGCAGGCCGAAGAAGCGGCGGAACACCGGGTCGTCGAGGAAGGGATTGCGGTTCTGCACCATCTTGGCGGCGTAGACGTTGACGACCGCCGGCTGCACGCGCTGCACGATCGGCGCATAGGACAGCCGCAGCTCGGCCCCCGATTGCGGCACGCGCCGCTCCTGCGCCGCGAGCGGAGTGGCGGCCAGCAGGGACAGCAGCAGGATCACGGTGGTGCGAATCAACGTCATGCGAACAATCCTGGGAAATTGACGGCTTCGATATAGGCGGAACGGCCGGTGCGGCCAAGCTCAGGCGGTCTGATGCGGCGTTTTGATGGTGTCTGCAACGGAGCCGCAGGACAGCCGTTCCTGGTGCCGCTCGCCCCAGTTCCTCAGGACATCGATGACAGGCCGTAGGCTCTCGCCGACCTCGGACAAGGTGTAATCCACCCGCGGCGGCACCTCGGCATAGACCTTGCGAACCACCAGCCCGTCGTCCTCCAGCGCCCGCAACTGCTTGGTCAGCATGCGCTGGGTGATGCCAGGCATCAGCCGCCTGAGCTCGCCGAAGCGCTGGCTGCCGCCCTGCAGGTGGTAGAGGATGACGCCCTTCCACTTGCCGTCGATCAGATCGAGCGTGGCTTCGACCGCGCAGCCAGGCCGGCGGGTGAAATTCTTCCGTTTCATCGTGTCTTGGCCCAATAGTATCCAAATGGGGACTAGTTCCCCATTTTTACAGTACTTGTCGAAATGACGCCAGCAGGACAAACAGGCCCAATTGGAAGGCCAGCCAGGAGGTTGTCATGAAGGCCGTCGGTTACCAGCAGTCGTTGCCCATCACCGAGGCGCGCGCGCTGTTCGATTTCGAGGCGGACAAGCCCGAGCCCAGCGGACGTGACATCCGCGTCGCGGTGAAGGCGGTGTCGGTCAATCCGGTCGACACCAAGGTCCGCAAGCGCGCCGCCCCGCCGGCCGGCGGGACCAAGATCCTCGGCTACGACGCCGCCGGCGTGGTCGAGGCAGTCGGCCCCGAGGTGACGCTGTTCAAGGCAGGCGACGAGGTGTTCTACGCCGGCTCGATCCTGCGCCAGGGCACCAACGCCGAATTCCATCTCGTCGACGAGCGCATCGTCGGGGCTAAGCCCAAGAGCCTGTCGTTCGCACAGGCCGCCGCCCTGCCCCTGACCTCGATCACCGCCTGGGAATTGCTGTTCGACAGACTCGGCGCCGTTCCCGGCAAGAGCCTCGACGATCGCACTTTGCTGATCACGGGTGCTGCCGGCGGCGTCGGCTCGATCCTGATCCAGCTCGCGCGCCGGCTCACCGGGCTCACCGTACTTGCCACCGCGACGCGGCCGGAGTCACGCGACTGGTGCCTTGCGCTCGGCGCCCATGCCGTGATCGATCACGCCAAGCCGATGCAGGCGCAGATCGATGCGCTGAAGCTGCCGCCGGTCGGCCTCGTCGCCAGCCTCACCCATACCGAGCAGCACTACAAGTCGATCGCCGAATTCCTCGCGCCGCAGGGCAAGTTCGGCCTGATCGACGATCCCGCCGAGTTCTCGCTCGCCGCGTTCAAGGGCAAGGCGATCTCGATCCACTGGGAATCGATGTTCACGCGCTCCTCGTTCACGACGCCCGACATCATCGCCCAGCACAATCTGCTCAACGACGTCTCCGACCTGATCGACAAAGGCGTCATCCGCACCACCCTCGGCGACAACTACGGCACCATCAACGCCAAGAACCTCAAGCGCGCGCATGCCCTGATCGAGAGCAACACCTCGCGTGGCAAGATCGTGCTGGAGGGGTGGGGCTAAGCTACAGCATTTGTAGTGCCCAGCGGCTGCGCGATGCAGTGCCCTCTCCCCTTGTGGGAGAGCGCATCGCCGGCCCATCCACAAAGACGATTGGGTGAGGGGTATCTCTCCGCAGACAACGCTCGTGGAAGCATACCCCTCACCCAACCGAGTTCGCCGCACTTTCCTACATGCCCTCTCCCACAAGGGGAGAGGGCGCAGTCACGGGCACCGCGCCCGCGGCTCATCTCGTCAGTTCCACGTATTCAAACAGCCTTTTACAGACGTGCCTCTTCCCCCTCGCGGCGCGATGCGCCCGAGTGATGCGGCAGTCTCGCCCGTCTCGACGACGAGAGGGCGCAGGGAAGGCCGGGAGCTCGCCGCCCCCATGGCCCGCCAGCGAAAGAAATGCTGGCGGCAGGAACCACAGGTGCAGCCGAGACATCCCGGCCCTCCCTGCGCGATGGTTTTCACGCTTACTTCGCGATCTCCCCGGTGTCCGGCTTGTTAGCCACCGTCGCCCGCGCGCTTCGTCAAAAGCACGGCGGACTTGACGCCAGCTTCGGGGCGCCAGGACCACGCGACTTCGCGTCCGGGATACAGCGCTCGTCCACGCACGAATGCGCACGCTGCCACCCCGGCCACCGCATCCCACACTCCACGTATCGTGACGACGCGTACGCCCCTCTGCATGAGGCGGGATGGGCGGAGTGAAACATGATTTTTGAAAAAACGAAACAGAAAAATTTCGATCGCTGCTTGCCGTGATCGAGGCCGTTGTACGGACAGAGAAAAATCGCTCGCGGCTTCCACGCTCCGCACGGCTGCAAGCCGCATACGCGACCTTCACGCCGTTCACGCGCGCAGTTGATTTGCCCGACGTGCCGGATCGGCCACAGTCCATCGCCGCACGCCGCCGCGACTGATAGCAATCACCGCGCTGCCAGATGCAGTGCCCTCTCCCGCCCTGGCAAAGCTCCGCTTGGCTTTGGGGCAGAGGGCGCAGTCATGGGCACTGCGTCCGCGGCTCATCTCGTCCGATCCATGTCACCTGACAGCGCAATGGTGGGCACGGGTCGCCGACGGCGGTGCCATGCCCACCCGCCAATCCGCGCCGCCTAATTATGCTTCTTCCAGAAGATGCGCGCACCCTGCACGGATTGCGCGACGTTGATGCGGGCGCGCTCGTACGACGTCACGACGCCGTCGGCGTTGGCCTGATTCTTCAGCTTCTGCACGTGGATCTGGCCACGCACGAGCTGCTGCGTCTCCGGGTAGGTCAGCCGTCCCGACGCGATGCCGTTATAGATGCGATGCGACTGGACGCTCTGCCGGGCATCGATCAGCGGCGTGCCCGCGAAGCTCGCTCCGGACGTGAGGACCAGCACGATGGCACCGGCAATGATGGATTTCATTTCACTCTCCTGTGGCTGATGTCCACTGGTGTGAGGACGTCATTGTCCGCACTCGTCCAGCGAACGACCGCAGCCTGCACGCATGGCCGGGAGCCGACTGTGCCGCAGCTCACGCTGATCTGATCGATGGCGTGGTCGAGCTCGTGAAAAAATTCCCGCGACCGTGAGATGCCGGTCTTGCAAATCTCACCTTTGGATGCATGTTTGTCACGCACTACCTTTGAATGAATCATATTTAACATCATTTGCTGCGCATCGCGGTCGCACGCCGTCCGCCCGGCGCACACATCACATGGAGATTCGGCCATGAAGACACTTCATTGGCTCATGATCACAGTCGCGACGACGATCAGCGCAACCGTCGTGGCCGGCGCAGTCACCGCCGGGCGCGCCGCGCCGCCACCGCCTGCGAAGAACTGCCCGGCCTTCGGGTGGTCGGAGGGGCTGGGCCAATATCTGAAGCCGGACGCCGCATTCCCGACCTCGGACACGAGGACGATCCCGACACCGGACTGCGCTTTCCATCAATGGTCGTGGGAGGCCTTCGTCTGGGCGACGGCGCTGGTGAAGGACCAGGGCTCCGGCACGACGGTGCCGCGCTTCATGACGTTGGCGACGCCCGACGAGCTGCTCGGCAATACCGAGAATGCCGGCGCGCCAAAACTGCGCCCGCTGACGCTCGCGGCGCGCGCGCAGGTCTTCCACGGCATGCCCGGCTTCACCGAAGGCGCCGGCGCGATCGTCCAGGCCGACGGCCACATGCTGGTGGCCCAGAACGGCTACCCGGTCTACGCGTCGGTGCACATGAACCAGACCTACTTCAACACGGCGCGGAAGAACCTGATCGCGACCGGCGGCTACCAGAGCCAGCCGGCGGACTCGTCGTTTGCGGTGGGCGACGCCGTGTTCAAGGCGACCTGGCTGCGGCTCGATCAGGGACAATCACCGCCGGCCGGCGCCTACACGACGCAGGCGCAGGTGCCGGTGCTTGAGAACAAGATCACACCCGGCCAGATCACGATCCAGCCGGTCGACGGCAAGTTCGTCACCGTGACCGTGGCGCTGATCGGCCTGCACGTGGTCGGCTACACCGAGAACCATCCGGAATTCCTGTGGGGCACGTTCGAACTGAAGAACAATTCGCCGCAGACGCCGGACAACACGTTCGTGCCGTCGGCGAGCCGCTCCGACCCGAAGACCTACACGCTCTACAAGGGCGGCACGCCATTCTCCCAGGTCAACGTCGCGGCTGTCCCCGGAGCCAACCGTCCGCAGCTGCGGCTCGATCCCGCGACCCAGAAGCTGACGCCGATGACCAATGTCGTGCTGGAGAACCAGACCGGCGGCGAGAACCAGCCGAACGGCGTCGGCAACATCTTCGCCATCACGGCGCAGGCGCAAGGCTTCCTGACCAAGCTGAAGAGCCCGCAATCGACGTTTGCGAGCTACAGCCTCGACGGCACCGTCTGGATGCTGCCGAACTCGTACAATCTGAAAAGCGACCAGACCAGCGCGGTCGGCTCCGTCAACCTCGCCAACGCCACCGCCGAGACCTTCGTGCAGCAGGCCGACAACACGCCGATCAAGAACGTGCTGAACTGCTTCCTGTGCCACAACCCGACGTCCTATTCGTTCCAGGACCCGCCGCCGGCGAAGCTGCCGAACCGGCTGATCGCACTGAGCCACGTGCTGTCGGTCGGTTCGCCCTACGAGGTGCCGAACTCGATCTCCGGCAAGCTGCTGATGCGGCCGGATCCGTTCCGGAAGTAGGGAAGCAGAAGTGCGTGCTCACCCTATGAATGAACAACATGGGGAGCACAGCGTGCCGCCACATCGTCATTCCGGGGCGTGCGCAGCACGAGCCCGGAATCCATACCCACGGGATGTTTTGTGAGGCACGAAGGTCGTTGCGTCTCGGTCCCTCGACTCGGCCTGTGGTTATGGATTCCGGGCTCATCGCTGCGCGATGCCCCGGAATGACGTGTGGAGAGAGATTGCGAGCCGCGCGAGGCAATCCAGAGTCCCGCCCACGACTCTGGATTGCTTCGTCGCTTCGCTCCTCGCAATGACGGAGCAAGCGGAGGCGGCGGAGAACACCAGATCGTAGGGTGGGCAAAGGCGATGCGGCGCTCCCTCGCCAGAACGAGATCGCAATGGCGCCGTGCCCACCATCTGGCCCAGGAGCTTGCTGAGCTGCGGTGGGCACGCAGCCGCCTTCGGCGGCTGCTTTGCCCACCCTACGGATCGACTCATTACGTTCGCGTCGAGGTCCGATAGAACGGCGTGTGTTCGGCACCGTCGAAATAGCCGTCGTAGAACTGCTTGACGTGCGGGAACACCGCGAGGCCGAGCTCGCGGCGGGCGACCTCGTCCTCGCTGCGCGGCTTGGCGAGGATGTCGGCGATCTCGGCCAGCACCTCGTCGCGGTTGACACGGGTGAAGCGGCCGTCGGCGTAGACGATGTCGCCGCCGACATACACGGCCGACACGTGCTGCGACTTGGCGCGTTGCACCAGGGCATCCAGCATCGGAATGTCGGGATCCTGGAACGGATAGGTCGCGGCGTTCCAGTCGATCAGCACGGCATCGAACAGCCGCCCCTGCTCCAGTTTGCCGATGCTCTCGCCGAACGCGGTCGTCTTGGCGCCGCTCTCGGTCGCCATGCGCACGATCTGCGGCGCCGTCGGCACCTCGTCGTCCATGCCGGGCGTGCGGTGGACGCGCAGCGCCAGCTTCAATTCCTGCAGCATGTCGCGGTCCTCGTTGATGCCGGCTTCGTCGAGGCCCATGCCGATGGTGATGCCTTTCTTCTCCCAGACGTTGAGCGGCGCGAGCCCCGAGCGCAGCCGGAAGTTCGACGAGCAGTTGTGGCAGATGCAGGTGCCGGTGTGGGCGACGATGTCGATGTCCTCCTCGGTCAGCCAGACGCCGTGGCCGAGCGTCATGTGCGGGCCGAGCACGCCGAGATCGTGCAGATGACGCACGGCGGTCTTGCCGGTGCGCCGCCGCGCATATTCCTTCTGATAGGCGGTCTCGAGCAGGTGCATGTGCATCGGCACCTTGGCGGCGCGCGACTTCTCGTGCAGCGCCACGAGGCCGTCATCGGTGCACCAGTGCAGATTGGCCGGCGCGAGCTGGATGCGGGTCAGGCTCTGGCCGGCGTTCTCGGCGGTCAGCACGTCGAACAGCTTCATGTAATCGTCAAACGGCACCTGCTGCGCCTTGAGGTGCGCGGACAGCCGCGCGTTCCAGGGCGCGGGCAGCCGGGCGCAGAATTCTTCGTCGGCCTCATAGACCAGCCGGTTCTGCTCGCGCACGGCGTAGCAATAGGAGGCGCGCATGCCGATGGCGCGATAGGCCTGCAGCACCTTGGTGGCGGCGCCATGGATGGCGTCGAAGCCGCCGGCCATCCAGCCATGAATGTGCTGCACGGTGGTGACGCCGGAGGAGATCATCTCGAACGCCGAGTACAGGGTGTCGAGATAGAGGTCGATCCGGCGCGCCGGCAGGCGGCTGGCGAACCACAACTCCAGCGCATGATCCGGCGAGCCGAGCTGCAGCGGCGTCAAGCCGACATGGTGGTGGCTGTTGACGAAGCCCGGCAGCATCACATGGTTCGGATGGCGCGTCACGGTGGCCTGCGGCGCGAGCTTTTCAAGCTCGGCGAGCGGTCCGACCGCAACGATCACACCATCGCGGGCAAGCACGGCGCCGTTCTCGATCACGACGGGCGTGTGCCGATCCTGGATTCCGGAGACGACCCACTTCGCCCCGACCAATATGTCAGCCATCTCGTTCTTCCTCCCGGTTGTTCGGATTACAGGCCGGACTGTTCGGCGAAGGCCTTGTCGACCTCGGCGGCGAGCAGTTCGGTGAAATAGTCGCGATATTCGTGGTAGCGCGGCGAGCGCGTCGGACGCGGCCGTGGCAGGTCGATCGGCACGATCTCCTTCACCCGGCCAGGCCGCGCCGTGAACACGATGACGCGGTCGGCGAGGCTGATCGCCTCGTCGATCGAATGCGTCACCAGCAGCACCGAGGCGCCGCTGTCCTGCCAGATCTGCAGCAGGAAATCCTGCAGCTTGGCGCGGGTCTGGACATCGAGCGCGGCGAACGGCTCGTCCATCATCAGCACGCGCGGCTGCATCACCAAAGCGCGCGCGAACGCGGCGCGCTGGCGCATGCCGCCGGAGAGTTCGTCCGGCTTCTTGTCGAGCGCGTCGCCGAGCCCGACCCGGCGCAGGATCTCACGCGCCTTCTCCTTGCGGCGTTCCGGCAGCTCCGCGCGGATGGCGAGGCCGAAGGCGACGTTGTCCAGGATCGTGAGCCAGGGAAACAACGAGGCTTCCTGGAAGATCAGGCCACGCTCCGGTGATGTGCCGGATATCGCCAGGCCATCGTCCTCGATGACGCCGTTGCTGACGCTCTCCAGGCCCGCGATCATGTAGAGGAGCGAGGACTTGCCGCAGCCGGAGGGGCCGAGCAGCACGACGAACTCGCCGGGCGCGACGTCGAAGGACAGGTCATCGATGGCGCGCAGCGGCGGACGCCCCTCGACGTCCCAGGTCTTGCCGACATTGCGAATGGACACGGCCGGTCGCACCATCACACCCCTCCCCGGTTTGGCGCCACCCACCACAGCATGCGGCGCTGGATCTGGCGCAGGCCCCAGTCGCTGAGGAAGCCGAGCGCCCCGATCACGGCCATGGTGAAGAACACCAGCTTGGCATTGAAGGTCGCGCGCGCCATCGAGATGATCTGGCCGAGCCCGGTGCCGACGCCGACGGTTTCGGCGATCAGCACCACCATCCAGGCGCCGAACAGATTGAGCCGCAAGGTCATGAACAGGCTCGGCAGGATCGACGGCAGGATGACGCGCCAGAACAATTGCGTCTGTGTCGCCCCCATGATGCGGGCGACATGGATGTAGTTGACCGGCACGCTTTCGATCTGCGCCGACGTCGACAGCACGATGGTGAAGAACACGGTGATGAAGACCAGGAAGATCGCCGGCACGTCACCGATGCCGAACACGAAGATCGCCACCGGCAGCCACGCCACCGGCGAGATCGGCGCCAGCAGCAGCACGGTCGGCATCAAGAGATTGCGCAGCCAGCGCACGTAATGCAGCGTGGCGCCGACGGCGACGCCGCTGACAAAGCCGAGCGCCAATCCGGTGAAGACGCGGAACGTCGTCCAGACCATCGTGATCGCCAGCGCGCCGATGCCGCCGCCGGAGGCGACCGAGCCGACGCGGTTGGAGCGGTCGAAGAATTTCAGCGTGCCGGGAATGTCCTGCAGGAACAGATGCGGCGGCGGCAGCAAGAGCGGGTTGATCTTTTCGAAGTACCAGAGTGCTTCCCAGATCGCGGCGAACAAGCCGATCGACAGCGTGGCCCAGGCGAGCGCGGCAAGGCGGCGCTGGGCCTTGCGCCAGTTGCGCGAGGGAACGGCGGGAGCCGGCACCTCCACGGCAGGCACGGCAACGGCGACGGATTCAGTTCGCATGCGTGTGATCCACGATGTCGGGGAGTGGCGGGCCTCATGGTTCGAGACGCGTCGCAAGAGCGACGCTCCTCACCATGAGGATCGGCAGTTGCGCCGCGTGGCAGCCCTCATCCTGAGGAGCCGGCCCGAAGGCCGGCGTCTCGAAGGATGGCCACAAGCACCTAAGCCGATTTCAGCTTCAGCCCGTCATACAGCGCCTTGTTGTCGGCGATGACGGACTCCAGCAGCGACCAGTCGAAGGCGCCCTTGTCGGGCAGCTTCTTGACGTAGCCGAGCTCCTTCATCGACACGCCGCGGTCGATGATGAACTGGGTCTGGCTGCGCTGATCGACCACGATCGGCTGCTTGGACGACGCATCGGTCGCCGCCTCCATCGAGGTCTTGTAGTACTTGCCGACGGTGTCCTTGAGCGCGGCGGCCTTGTCGGCCTCGGCCTGGCTCTGCGCCACCATCAAGGCCTTGATGACGGCCTTCACCGCCGCCGGGTTCTTCTCGATCAAGGGCGTGCGCGCCGCCAGCACGCAGTCCGAATAGCCCTTGCCGTAGAGGTCGGTGCCGTCGGACAGCACGGTCGCGCCCTTGCGCTGCTGCACGCATTGCGTTGCGTAGGGCTCGATGTGGCAGATCGCGTCGACCGCGCCGGCCATGAAGGCTTGCGCCAGCTCCGGCGAGGTGTCGAGATATTTGATGTCGACGTCCTTGAACGACAGCCCGGCCTTCTTCAGGTAGTCGTAGGGCAGCACTTCCAGCGTATCCGCCTGGAAGGTGCCGAAGGTCTTGCCCTTGAGGTCGGCGGCGGACTTGATGCCCTCCTTGGCGACGATGATGCAGCCCTGCACGCCGCCGCCGGCGACGATCTTCACCGGCGCGCCGGCGTCGTAGAGCGTCATGAAGTTGGAGTACGGGATCATCGAGATGTCGACGAGGCCGGCGCCGAACATCGTGGTGATCTCGGTGTTCGACGGCGTCACCACGAATTCGAGCTCGACGCCGTCGGCGACCGTGAGGTTGCGCTCCTTGGCGAGGAAGATGCCCATGTTGCAGAAGCCGGAGCCATGGGTGGCCTTGACGACAGTCCCTGCGGCCATCGCCGGCGTCGGCGCCAGCAGCGTGGCGAGATGAGCGGGAATGGCGACGGTGGCAGCCGTAGCAGCCACCGTGGACTTGAGGAAGTTGCGGCGAGAGAAGCTGCGATAGAAGGTTCCGTCACGATCGCACATGCGAGTCTCCATCCAGACGACGGGATGGACCCCATGGTGGCGACGAGCCGTAAGGCTCCACCGACGGTGGGCGCGACCTGCATCGTCCCACCGATCCCACGGGATCCCGACGATGGGCACGCCAACCCGAGAGAGCGATGCTCTGCGCTGAGCCTAACTACGCAAGCCGTGTGCCAACGGCTGTTATGTTGAACGGACAGCGGAATTTGTGATGATGCGGCCGCAGACGCAGCGCACGCGCTCAATCGGGCATCAGCCTGCCCATGAGCGCGGCATCGTCGCGCGCGCGGGGTCAAATGGTGCGTAGCCCCGGATGAGCGCCGCGCTAGGCTGCGGCACTCGCCTCCGCCTTGGCCACAAACCCCTTCGCGAGGGCGTGATAGAGCCCCTCCTCGCAGATCAGCTTCGAGGTGCCGTAGGCGATCAGCGAGGCCATCATCAGCGGCACCACCATGGCGTGGTTGTCGGTCATCTCGGTGACGATGACGAAGGCGGTGATCGGCGCCTGCACCACGCCGGCGAAATAGGCCACCATGCCGAGCAGCATGATCGGCGCCAGCGGCGCGTGCTGGAACAGGCTCGCGATGTTGGCGCCGATGCCGGCGCCGACCGCAAGCGACGGCGCGAAGATGCCGCCGGGGATGCCGCTGATCGCCGCGAAGGTGGTGGCAAGGAATTTCAGCACGCCGAAATCGTGCGGCAACGGCGTGCCGGTCTCCAGCGCGCTCTTCACCTGCGCATAGCCGGTGCCATAGATCGTATCGCCCGAGGCGAGACCGCAGATCGCGACGGCAAGGCCGCAGCCGAGCGCGAACAGCAGCGGCCGGCCCTTGATGAACCGTCCGACGGCGCCGGGCAGCCCGCGCGCCATGGTGATGAGGATGCGGCTGAACAGGCCGCCGGCCGCGCCGCCCACGACGCCGCAGATCGGCACCGCCAGCCAGTCGATGCCCTTGGCCAGCGCGATCGGCGTGGTGCCGAAATAGGCGTAGTTGCCCATCAGCGCCAGCGAGGTCAGGCCGGCCGCGATCACGGTGGCGATGACGAGGCTGGAGGTCCGCGTCTCGAAGGCGCGGCTCATCTCCTCGATGCCGAACACGATGCCGGCGAGCGGCGTGTTGAACGCGGCGGCAACGCCGGCTGCGGCGCCTGCGAGGATCAAGCCGGGCTGACGGCGCGGCGACAGCCGGCCGAGCGCGAACATGATGGAGGCACCGACCTGCACGGTCGGTCCCTCACGGCCGACCGAGCCGCCGCACAGTAATCCGAGCAGCGTCAGCACGATCTTGCCGATGGCGATGCGGATCGATACCAGCGGGCTGCGCGCCCGCGTGTCCGACAGGTGCCGCGCGGCGATCGCCTGCGGGATGCCGCTGCCCTGCGCATTCGGAAAGTAGCGCTGGGTCAGATAGACCGAGAGCGCGAAGCCTGTGGGCGTCACGATGAGCGAGGCATAGCGCGATTGCGCCAGCAGCCAGTTGAAGGCGAGCTGGGCCTGGTCGGCGAGCTCCGCCAGCACCACGGCGGCGGCGCCGACCACGAGGCCGCCGGCCACAAACAGCACCCGCCGCTGCCAGCGCGCCGAGGTCAGCTTCAGCCAGCGCTTGCGGCGGGGAGTAATCTTCAACATCGGTCGTCGCCGGTCCGGGCCTTACGCAGGTGCAGCACAGTCGGCGAAAATCAGCCGGCGGTCCAGCGCCTTCCAGCGCTCGCCGAGCGCTTCGGCCTATTCGGGCGACGCATACCATTCGCGCGGCCGCGCCATCGACGGGAACTGGACGATGATGAGCCGATCCTTCTCCGCGGGCCAGCGGGGCCGAACCCTAGCTTGTGGTGCCCATCAGGATTGCGACCTGACGACGCCCCTTCAGCATGTCCCCAAGCTCGACAGCGAAGCGCTCGAGGATCGCATAGTCGGTCAGGAAGCGGATCGAGGCGCTGTTCTGCACGTCGGCATCCGGTGTGCTCTGAACGAGCGTGGCCAGATCCGCCTGCACCAACAGATGCCCGCGAAAATCATGCGGCTTGACGACGATCCGGACGAAGCATTGCTCAAGCGCTCCCTTTCCATCGAAGTATCCGCCTTCGATCATCGGCGGCTTGTCCCGCGACAGCGGATAGCAGCGCAGATCCTTCACGAAGTCATCCAGGTGGCTGCCGAACCACGCCTCGCCGCGCCCGGCAAACGCGCCGGCCCTGGCGGTCGCGATGATCTTGCCGGTGCGATCCTCGTCCGGCTCGTAGGCGATGTGCAGTTCTGCCGCGGTCATACGCTGCGCTCCGATTCAGGTCGTCGATGACCTGCGTAGCACGGGTCCATGCGAATCGTAGGGTGGGCAAAGCGGCCGCCGAAGGCGGTCAGCGTGCCCACCGTCCGTCAGCCAGTTCTCGATGAGATGGTGGGCACGGCGCCACCGAGAGTTCGCGTGAGGAGACAGCTGGGCCGCGCCTTTGCCCACCCTACCGAGCAACCATCCTCGAAACGAAAACGGCGCCCGAAGGCGCCGTTCTGCAAACCAAAGATCGGATCGCTGCTTACGCGGCTTCCGAGGTCTCCTGCACCGGGCCGGAATCCTGGCCCTTGGCATCGACGTCGCGATCGACGAACTCGATCACGGCCATCGCGGCGTTGTCGCCGTAGCGGAAGCCGGCCTTGATGATGCGGGTGTAGCCGCCGTTGCGGTCCTTGTAGCGGGGTGCCAGCACGTCGAACAGCTTCTTGACCTGGTCGACGTCGCGCATCTCGGAGATGGCCTGGCGGCGCAGCGCGAGGCCGCCCTTCTTGCCAAGGGTGACGAGCTTCTCGACGATCGGCCGCAGCTCCTTGGCCTTCGGCAGCGTGGTGACGATCTGCTCGTGCTTGATCAGCGCGGCGCACATGTTGGCGAACATCGCCTTGCGATGCTCGGCGGTGCGGTTGAGCTTCCGATGAACCTTGCCGTGACGCATTGTATTAGTCCTTCATTTCAATCTGCCGCGACGGTTCGTCGGACATGTTGCTCAGGTGGGCTGCCTGCGTTCGCCCAGAGAGGCGAGTAGCGAATGGCGAGTAGCGAATAATTCGCCAATCCCTATTCGCTATTCGCCACTCCCTATTCGCTCAGTAATGATCCTCGAAGCGCTTGGCCAGCTCGTCGATGTTCTCCGGCGGCCAGCCGGGCACTTCCATGCCGAGATGCAGACCCATCTGGGCCAGCACTTCCTTGATCTCGTTCAGCGACTTGCGGCCAAAGTTCGGGGTGCGCAGCATCTCCGCTTCCGACTTCTGCACGAGATCGCCGATGTAGACGATGTTGTCGTTCTTCAGGCAGTTCGCCGAACGCACCGACAGCTCGAGCTCGTCCACCTTCTTGAGGAAGGCCGGGTTGAAGGCGAGGTCCGGGATGATCTCCTGGGCGACTTCCTTGCGCGGCTCTTCGAAGTTGACGAACACGTTGAGCTGATCCTGCAGGATGCGGGCGGCGTAGGCCACCGCGTCCTCCGGCGAGATCGCGCCGTTGGTCTCGATCGTCATGGTCAGCTTGTCGTAGTCGAGGATCTGGCCCTCGCGGGTGTTCTCGACCTTGTAGGAGACCTTGCGGACGGGGGAGAACAGGCTGTCGACCGGGATCAGGCCGATCGGCGCGTCCTCGGGCCGGTTGCGATCGGCGGCGACATAGCCCTTGCCGGTCGCGACCGTGAACTCCATGCGGATCTCGGCGCCCTCGTCCAGGGTGCAGAGCGGCAGGTCGGGGTTGAGCACGACGATGTCGCCGACGGTCTGGATGTCGCCAGCCACCACCGCGCCCGGGCCCTGCTTCTTCACGACCATGCGCTTCGGGCCTTCGCCCTGCATCTTGATCGCGATGTCCTTGATGTTCAGCACGATGTCGGTGACGTCCTCGCGGACACCGGCAATCGAGGAGAACTCGTGCAGCACGCCGTCGATGTGCACCGACTGCACGGCGGCGCCCTGCAGCGACGACAGCAGGATGCGGCGGAGCGCATTGCCCAGCGTCTGGCCGAAGCCGCGCTCCAGCGGCTCGGCGACCACGGTGGCGAAACGGGTCGCGTCGGAGCCCGGCGTGACCTGGAGCTTGTTCGGCCGAATCAATTCTTGCCAATTCTTCTGGATCGTCACTGTTTCACCCATGGGCCAGTCCGTCTGGGGGACGACTGACTGGCGTTGGAGAACCGCGCATCAGATCGCGGCAATCGAAATGGTTCAAAAGCAAGACGAGGCGGACATGCTGTCCGCCTCCTTCACATCAGACGCGCCGGCGCTTGCGCGGACGGCAACCATTGTGCGGGATCGTCGTCACGTCGCGGATCGAGGTGACGGTGAAGCCCGCAGCCTGCAGCGCGCGAAGCGCCGATTCACGGCCAGAGCCAGGGCCGGCGACCTCGACCTCGAGGGTGCGCATGCCGTGTTCCTGGGCCTTCTTGGACACGTCCTCCGCCGCGACCTGCGCGGCATACGGGGTCGACTTGCGCGATCCCTTGAAACCCATCGTGCCGGCCGACGACCAGGCAATGGTGTTGCCCTGCGCGTCGGTGATGGTGATGGTGGTGTTGTTGAACGACGAATTCACATGCGCGACGCCGGAGGCGATGTTCTTGCGCTCACGACGGCGGACACGTGCGGCTTCCTTGGCCATATAAGTACCTTTCTCGAGATCTCAACGCCGCCGTAATGCCAGCGGCTACACCAAACGAGCGAATGGTAAATGGCGAATAGCGAGAAGGGCTTCCCCTACCCGCTACCCGCTCATTCGCAATTCGCCAATTACTTCTTCTTGCCGGCGATCGCCTTGGCCGGACCCTTGCGCGTGCGCGCATTGGTGTGGGTGCGCTGGCCGCGCACCGGCAGGCCGCGGCGATGACGCAGGCCGCGATAGCAGCCGAGGTCCATCAGCCGCTTGATGTTGATACCGGTCTCACGGCGAAGGTCGCCCTCGACGACGTAGTCGCGGTCGATGATTTCGCGGATCTGCAGGACTTCCTGGTCGCTCAGCTGATTGACGCGGCGATCCTCGGCGATCTTCACCTTTTCGACGATCTCGCCCGCGATCTTCGGGCCGATGCCATGGATATACTGGAGCGCGATCAGGACGCGCTTGTTGGTCGGGATGTTGACACCGGCAATACGGGCCACGGACTTCTCTCCTGTCACCGATCCGAGGTCGGACCGGTCTTCTCTGTCGCTATCTCGGGCAGGTGTCCGCAAACGCGAACAAGACGCCCACCCCTCGATTCACGGGGCCCGGCATCTTTCGAAAACTATCCGACTTGGATGCGGGCTTATTAATGGATTCACGGAGCGGTCGTCAACCACTCCTAGCGGATTCGGTCACCTCTTGGCGCGCTTTTTTGCAGATTTCGCAGAGGTTTTCCGGGTTCCCTTGGCTGCCTTTACGGCGGCCTTGGAGGCCTTCTTCGGAGGCTTCTTGGGGGCCTTGGCGGCCTTTTTCGCAGTTTTGGCCGTCTTGGCAGCCTTCTTGGCGGTCTTGCCGGCCTTTTTTGCAGGTGCAGCCGGCTTGGCGGCCTTCTTCGCGGCCTTCTTGGCCGCTTTCGGCGCCTTGGCGGGGGTCTTCGCTGCGGCCTTGACCGCCGCCTTCTTGCTCCGCTTGGCCGGGCTCGCCGTCTTGGCCGCGCGGCTGCCGCCGCTCTTGCCGACCGCAGCCAGGATCCGGCCGATCTCCTCGGTCACCTCCTCGATCGGCATCATGCCGTCGACGGTCGCGAGCATCCGGTGGTCGGAATAATAGTGGATCAGCGGCTCGGTCTGGTCGCGGTAGCTGGCGAGGCGCTTGGTCAGCACCTCGGGAGTGTCGTCAGCCCGCACGGCCTCGCCGCGCGCCCGCGTCTCGGCGGCCCGGCGCTCGACCCGCTCCAGCAGCACGCCCTCGTTGACCCGGAGCTCGATCACGGCATCGAGCTTCATCTGCTTCTGCTTGAGCAGCGCATCCAGCGCCTCGGCCTGCGGCACGGTCCGCGGGAAGCCGTCGAGGATGAAGCCGTTGGCGGCGTCCGGCTGCTCGATCCGGTCGGCGATGATGCCCACCACGACCTCGTCCGGAACCAGCCCGCCGGCGGCCATGATGTCCTTGGCCCGCAGCCCGATCGGAGTTTGCGCCGCAACGGCGGCGCGCAGCATGTCACCGGTCGAGAGCTGGACGATGCCGTGACGCTGCACCAGACGCTGCGCCTGCGTTCCCTTGCCCGAGCCGGGCGGTCCCAGAAGAATGAGTCTCATACGAATTTCGCCCCCCGGCACACGGTGAGCGACCCTCCCGCACACCTTGTTTTTGGCTTTTGGTTCCCGGGCCGCGATCCGCCACTGATTAGCGGCGGCGACCCCGCAGCTTCGACTTCCTGATCAGCCCCTCATACTGATGGGCGAGCAGATAACCCTGAACCTGCGCCACGGTATCCATCGTAACGCTGACCACGATCAGAAGCGAAGTGCCACCAAAGTAGAATGGGACGGAAGCGTAGGAAATCAGAATTTCCGGGATCAGACACACGATCGCCAGGTAGATGGCGCCGAGCACGGTGATGCGCGACAGCACGTAATCGATATATTCCGCGGTGCGCTCGCCCGGCCGGATGCCCGGGATGAAGCCGCCATGCTTCTTCAGGTTGTCGGCGGTCTCGGTCGGGTTGAACACGATCGCGGTGTAGAAGAAGGCGAAGAACAGGATCAGCGCCAGATACATCACCAGGAACAGCGGCCGGCCGTGGCCGAGCTGGGTGGTGATCCACTGGAACCACTCCGGGCCCTTGCCGGCGTTGAAGTTGGCGACCGTGGTCGGCAGCAGCAGCAGCGACGAGGCGAAGATCGGCGGGATGACGCCCGAGGTGTTCAGCTTCAGCGGCAGATGCGAGGACTGGCCCTCGAACATCTTGTTGCCGACCTGGCGCTTCGGATACTGGATCAGGAGCCGGCGCTGGGCGCGCTCCATGAACACGATGAAGGCGATCACAGCGACCGCCATCACGATGACGATCAGGATCAGGCCGGTCGACAGCGCGCCCTGGCGGCCCAGTTCGAGCATGTTGGCGAGCGCCGAGGGCAGCTCCGCGACGATGCCGGACAGGATGATCAGCGAGATGCCGTTGCCGATGCCGCGCGAGGTGATCTGCTCGCCCAGCCACATCAGGAACATGGTGCCGCCGGTCAGCGTGATCGCGGTCGACAGGCGGAAGAACAGGCCGGGCTCCGCCACGACGTTGCCGGCGCCCTCGAGGCCGACGGCGATGCCGTAGGACTGCACGGCGGCCAGGATCACCGTCAAATAGCGGGTGTACTGGTTCAGCATCTTGCGGCCGGACTCGCCCTCTTTCTTGAGGGCCTCGAGTTGCGGCGAGACGGTGGTCAGGAGCTGAATGATGATCGATGCCGAGATGTACGGCATGATGTTCAACGCGAAGATCGCCATGCGGTGGATGCCGCCGCCGGCGAACATGTTGAACATGCCGAGGATGCCCCCGGCCTGAGTGCGGAACACCTGCTCCCAGATGTTGGGATCGATGCCCGGCAGCGGAATGTAGGTGCCGAGGCGGTAGACCAGCAGCGCACCGAGGGTGAACCAGATGCGCTTCTTCAGCTCATCGGCTTTTGCAAGCGCGCCGAAATTGAGGTTTGCCGCAAGTTGTTCCGCTGCTGAGGCCATATCTAGCTTTCTCCCGCCGCCCGTTCTTGACCGCATCAGCCCCGCGAGGGCTCGCGGGGCTTGGGCAGACGTCGGATATTATCTGGTGCGCAGACGCATTCTGTCCATCGCCCTGCCCCACCAAGCCTGAGCCTGTGGCGGGGCGATGACGCAGAAGTTACGCCGCTTCGCCTTCGTCCTTGGCGGGCGCCAGGATCTTGACGGTGCCGCCGGCCTTCTCGACCGCCGCGACGGCCGACTTCGAGGCGCCATACACCTCGATGTTGATCTTGGCCTTGAGCTCGCCACGGCCGAGCAGACGCACGCCGTCCTTGGAGCGGCGCAGCGCGCCCGACTTCACCAGCGCCTCGGCGTTGATGACGCTGCCAGCGTCGAGCTTCTTGGCATCGATCGCCTGCTGGATCCGGTCGAGATTGATCTCGACGAAATCGAGCGCGAAGATGTTGTTGAAGCCGCGCTTCGGCAGACGGCGATGCATCGGCATCTGACCGCCTTCGAAGCCCTTGATGCGCACGCCGGAGCGCGCGGTCTGGCCCTTGCCGCCACGGCCGGACGTCTTGCCCTTGCCGGAGCCGATGCCGCGGCCGACGCGCATGCGCTTCTTGCGCGCGCCGGCGTTGTCGGCGATATCGCTGAGCTTCATCGCCCTTCTCCTTACTTCTCGTCGACGATGCGGACGAGATGATGAACCTTGGTGATCATGCCGCGGACCGCCGGGGTATCCGGCAGCTCGGTCACGCGGCCGATCTTGTTCAGCTTCAACCCGATCAGCGTCTCGCGCTGCGAGTGATGCCGGCGGATCGGGCTGCCGATCTGCTCGATCTTGATCGTCTTGGCGCTAGCCATTGTCCTCACTCCGAGATGCGCCGGCCGAAAGGCGGCGCGCGTTCGTTAGTCGGCGGCTGCCTCGGCATCGCCACCGACGCGGCGGGCCTGCAGGGTCGACACCTTGATGTTGCGGCGGGCAGCGACCGAACGCGGGCTGTCCTGGTGCTTCAGCGCGTTGAAGGTCGCACGCACCATGTTGTACGGGTTGGACGAGCCGATCGACTTCGCCACCACGTCCTGGATGCCCAGCGTCTCGAACACGGCGCGCATCGGACCGCCGGCGATGATGCCGGTACCGGCCGGAGCCGCACGCAGATAGACGCGGCCCGCACCGTGACGACCGAAGATGTCGTGGTGCAGAGTGCGGCCCTCGCGCAGCGCGACGCGGGTCAGATTGCGCTTGGCGGAATCGGTCGCCTTGCGGATCGCCTCCGGCACTTCGCGCGCCTTGCCGTGGCCGAAACCGACCCGGCCCTTCTGATCGCCGATCACGACGAGCGCCGCAAAGCCGAAGCGCTTACCGCCCTTCACGACCTTCGCGACTCGGTTGATGTGGACGAGCTTGTCGACGAACTCGCTGTCGCGCTCCTCGCGCTCCTTGCGATCGCGACCGCCTCGTTCCCGTTCACCTGCCATGGTGCTATCCAATCTTCTGAGGGGCTCTCGCGCCCATATCCATTGATGTTAGAAGCTCAGCCCGCTCTCGCGCGCCGCGTCGGCCAGCGCCTTGACGCGCCCGTGATAGAGATAGCCGCCGCGATCGAACACGACTTCCTTGATCCCGGCCTTCACCGCGCGCTCGGCGAGCAGCTTGCCCACCGCCTTGGCCGCGTCGATGTCGGCGCCGGTGTTGCCGGCCGAACGCATCTCCTTCTCCATCGACGACGCAGAGGCGAGCGTCTCGCCCTTCTGATCGTCGATGACCTGAGCGTAGATGTGCTTCGACGAACGGAACACCGACAGACGCGGCCGGCCGCCGGCGGAGCGGCGCAGCGACAGCCTCACGCGCTGCTTGCGCCGGGCATTCGTAACCTTTGCTCTCGACATGTCCGGCTCCGTTACTTCTTCTTGCCTTCCTTGCGGAAGATGAATTCACCCGCGTACTTCACACCCTTGCCCTTGTAGGGCTCCGGCGGCCGGTAGGCGCGGATTTCGGCGGCCACCTGGCCGACGCGCTGCGGGTCGATGCCCGTGACCGTGATCTCGGTCGGCTTCGGCACCGCGATCGTGATGCCTTCCGGGATCTGGTAGACGACGTCGTGGCTGTAGCCGAGCGCGAGCTGCAGGTTCTTGCCCTGCATCGCGGCGCGGTAGCCGACGCCGGTGATCTCGAGCTTCTTCTCGAAGCCCTTGGTGACGCCTTCGACCAGATTGGCGATCTGGGCGCGAGCGGTGCCGTAGAGCGAGCGGGCGCGCTTGGTCTCGCTGCGCGGGGCAACCTTGACCTGGCCGTTCTCGAACTTCACCTCGACGTCGTCATGGACGAGGAACTGAAGCTGGCCCTTCGGGCCCTTCATCTTGACGGTCTGACCGTCGACGGTGGCGGTCACACCGGACGGCACCGTCACAGGCTTCTTGCCAATACGTGACATGGCTCAATCCTTCTTAGAACACCGTGAAGAGAACTTCACCGCCGACATTCGCGTCACGCGCGCTATGGTCGGCCATGATTCCCTTCGGCGTCGACAAAACAGAAATTCCGAGCCCGTTGTTCACGCGCGGCAGGTTCTTCACCGAGGTGTAGACGCGCCGGCCGGGCTTGGAGACGCGCTCGATCTCGCGGATCACGGGCTCGCCGTCGAAATACTTCAGCTCGATCTCGAGCTCGCTGCGGCCGGAGGGATGCTCCACCGTGGCATAGCCGCGGATGTAGCCCTCGGACTTCAGCACCTCGAGCACGCTGGCGCGCATCTTCGAGCCGGGGGTCGAGACCTTCGACTTCGAGCGCATCTGCGCGTTGCGGATGCGGGTGATCAGATCGCTGATGGGATCGTGTGTTGACATGTTCGACCCTCCTTACCAGCTCGACTTCACCAGGCCCGGAACCAGGCCCTTGGACCCGAGCTCGCGCAGCGCGATGCGGCTCAGCTTGTTCTTGCGGTAGTTCGACCGCGGACGGCCCGTCAGCTCGCACCGGTTGCGGATGCGGGTGGTCGACGAGTTGCGCGGCATTTCGGCCAGCTTCAGGGTCGCGGCGAAGCGCTCCTCCATCGGCTTTTCCTTGTCGGCGATGATCGCCTTCAACCGGGCGCGCTTCGGGGCGGCGTTCTTCGCCATCCGCTTGCGCCGGTTGTTCTTCTCGACTGAACTCTTCTTTGCCATGCTTGGCTCCTGGGTATCCGCGTTTGAGAAGCTTGAACTCAGCTGCTCACTGCCGGAACGGGAAATTGAATGCGGTCAAAAGCGCACGGGCCTCATCGTCGGTCGTCGCGGTGGTGCACACCGTGATGTCCATGCCCCAGCTCTCCCCGGCCTTGTCGAAATCGATCTCCGGGAAAATGATGTGCTCCTTGATGCCGAGCGAGTAGTTGCCGCGGCCGTCAAAGCTCTTCGGGTTCAGGCCGCGGAAGTCGCGGACGCGCGGCAGCGCGACGTTGATCAGGCGGTCGATGAACTCGTACATCTTCGTCTTGCGCAGCGTGACCTTGCAGCCGATCGGCTGGTTTTCGCGCAGCTTGAAGGTCGCGATGGCGACGCGCGAGTACGTCACGACGGCCTTCTGACCGGCGATCAGCGACAGGTCGGCCGCAGCCGTCTCCGCCTTCTTGCGGTCGTTGACCGCCTCGCCGATGCCCATGTTCAGCACGACCTTGTCGAGCCGCGGCACCTGCATGACGTTGGCGTAGCCGAACTTCTCGGTCAGCGCGCTCTTGATCTTGCTGTCGTATTCCGTGCGGAGGCGCGGGGTGTAAGCGGTCTCAGCCATCGATCTCAACTCCCGAGCTCTTGGCAACGCGGACCTTCTTGCCGTCCGCCTGAATCTTGAATCCGATGCGCGTCGGCTTGCCGTCCTTGCCGACGTAAGCGACGTTCGACAGGTTGATGGGGGCTTCCTTGGAGATGATGCCGCCCTCCTGGTTCTGCGTCTGCTTCTGGTGACGCTTCACCAGGTTGATGCCGCGCACCAGCGCCGTGCCGGCGTCCGGACGCACCTCGAACACCTCGCCGGTGCGACCCTTGTCGCGACCGGTCAGGACGATCACCTTGTCGCCCTTGCGGATCTTGGCAGCCATCACAGCACCTCCGGCGCGAGCGAAATGATCTTCATGTGGTTCTTGGCGCGCAGCTCGCGCGGCACCGGCCCGAAGATACGGGTGCCGACCGGCTCCGACTGGTTGTTGATCAGGACGGCGGCGTTGCGGTCGAAGCGGATCACCGAACCGTCGGCGCGGCGGATGTCCTTGCGGACGCGCACAACGACGGCCTTCATGACGTCGCCCTTCTTCACCTTGCCACGCGGAATGGCTTCCTTGATCGACACCACGATGATGTCGCCGACGGTGGCATAGCGGCGCTTCGAGCCGCCCAGCACCTTGATACACATAACACGGCGTGCGCCGGAATTATCGGCCACGTCGAGGTTGGTCTGCATCTGAATCATTGATGCACCTCGTCCTCTTCATCTGCTGCGCAGGAAAGCTGCGCCTTGTTTGATCCCGAAAGCGAAACCGGCCCCTGGAGGGAGGGCCGCGTCACGCGCCTCAGGCGGTTTTCTTGTGCTCGCCCCGGACCACGGTCCAGCGCTTCAGCTTCGAGATCGGCTTGCTCTCCTCGATCCACACCATGTCGCCCGGCTTGAACTCGTTGTTCTCGTCGTGGGCGTGGTAGTTCTTCGAGCGGCGGATCGTCTTCTTGTAGATCGGGTGGGTGAAGCGCCGGTCGACGCGCACGACCACCGTCTTGGCCTGCTTGTCGCTGACGACAACGCCCTGGAGGGTCCGTTTCGGCATGTCGAGCCTCTTACTTCGTCTTGGCGCGCTGCTGCGCGGCGATGGTCTTGATACGGGCGATGTCGCGGCGCGCCTCACGCAGGCGGGCGGTGTTCTCCAGCTGCCCGGTGGCACGCTGGAAGCGCAGGTTGAAGCGCTCCTTCTTCAGATTGACGATCGCATCGTCCATCTGATCGGGGCTCATCGCGCGAATGTCGGCAATCTTCATCTCGGCCATGACCATTACTCCGCAATGCGTTCGACGAAGCGCGTCTTGATCGGCAGCTTGGCGGCCGCCAGCAGCAGCGCCTCGCGCGCGATCTGGTTGCTCACGCCGTCGATCTCGAACATCACCCGGCCCGGCTTGACGCGGGCCACCCACAATTCCGGCGAGCCCTTGCCGGAGCCCATGCGGACTTCGGCCGGCTTCTTCGACACCGGCAGGTCCGGGAACACGCGGATCCAGACGCGGCCGGCGCGCTTCATGTGACGGGTCAGCGCACGACGGGCGGCCTCGATCTGGCGTGCCGTGATACGATCCGGCTCCATCGCCTTCAGCCCGAACTGGCCGAAGGCCAGCGTCGCGCCCGAGGACGCAACGCCGTGGATACGGCCCTTATGCGCCTTTCGGAACTTGGTCTTCTTTGGTTGCATCATGGCTTTGAGCCCTCAAACCTGTCTTGTCGCGGCTGATCGATCAGGCCGCGTCGCGGCGCGAGCGCGGCTGCGAGCTCTCGCCGCCGCCTTCGTTCATCCGCTTGTCCTGTGCCATCGGATCGTGCTCGAGGATCTCGCCCTTGAAGATCCAGACCTTCACGCCGCAGGTGCCGAAGGTGGTGAACGCGGTGGCCACACCGTAGTCGATGTCGGCGCGCAGCGTGTGCAGCGGCACCCGGCCCTCACGATACCACTCCATGCGGGCGATTTCCGCACCGCCCAGGCGACCCGAGCAGTTGATGCGGATGCCCTCGGCGCCGAGACGCATCGCCGACTGAACGGCGCGCTTCATGGCGCGGCGGAAAGCAACGCGGCGCTCGAGCTGCTGCGCGATCGATTCGGCGACCAGCGTGGCATCGAGCTCCGGCTTGCGGATCTCGACGATGTTGATCACGACGTCCGACGAGGTGATGTCGGCGACGCGCTTGCGCAGCTTGTCGATGTCGGCGCCCTTCTTGCCGATCACGACGCCCGGACGGGCCGAGTGGATCGTGACACGGCACTTCTTGTGCGGACGCTCGATCACGATGCGGGCGACGGCCGCCTGCTTGAGCTCCTTGTGCAGGATCTCGCGGATCTTGACGTCTTCATGCAGCAGCTTGCCGTACTCGGCCTTGCCGGCGAACCAGCGCGAATCCCAGGTCCGGTTGATGCCGAGACGCAGACCGATCGGATTGATCTTTTGACCCATCGTATTCTCCCAGCGCCTGCTTTAAGCGCTCGCCTCGACCTGACGAACAATGATCGTCAGCTGCGAAAACGGTTTGAAAACTCGGCCCGAACGGCCACGGCCGCGCGGAGAGAAACGCTTCATCACGATTCCCTTGCCGACGAAAGCCTGCGAGACGACGAGATCGTCGACTTCGAGCTCGTGATTGTTCTCGGCATTGGCGATCGCCGATTCCAGGCACTTCTTGACGTCGACCGCAATCCGCTTGCGCGAGAACTGCAGGTCGGCGAGGGCTGCCGACGCCTTGCGGCCGCGGATCATCTGCGCCACCAGGTTCAGCTTCTGCGGGCTCACCCGAAGCATCCGGGCCACAGCCTTGGCCTCGTTGTCGGGGAGGCTCCGTTCGCGCTTTGGTTTGCTCATCGCTTAATCCTCAAGCCTTCTTGGCTTTCTTATCGCCCGAATGGCCGTGGAAGGTGCGGGTCGGCGAGAACTCGCCGAACTTGTGGCCGACCATCTCTTCGTTGATGGCCACCGGCACGTGCTTCTGGCCGTTGTAGACGCCGAACGTCAGGCCGACGAACTGCGGCAGGATGGTCGAGCGGCGGCTCCAGATCTTGATGACGTCGTGACGGCCGGACGCGCGCGCCGCATCTGCCTTCTTGAGCAGCGACGCCTCGACGAACGGGCCTTTCCAGACTGAACGAACCATGTCCGTCGTTCCTTACTTCTTCCGCTTGTGGCGGCTCAAGAGAATGAATTTGTCGGTCGACTTGTTGGTGCGGGTCTTCTTGCCCTTGGTGGGCTTGCCCCATGGAGTGACCGGGTGACGACCGCCCGAGGTACGGCCTTCGCCGCCGCCGTGCGGATGGTCGATCGGGTTCATCGCGACACCGCGGTTGTGCGGGCGGCGGCCCATCCAACGCTTGCGGCCGGCCTTGCCGATCGAGGTGTTCATGTGGTCCGGGTTCGACACCGCACCGATGGTGCCGCGGCAACGGCCGTGCACCAGGCGCTGCTCGCCCGAGTTCAGGCGGACGATCACGTAGTCCTGGTCGCGGCCGACGATCTGGGCGTAGGTGCCGGCCGAACGCGCGAGCTGGCCGCCCTTCCCGATCTTGACCTCGATGTTGTGCACGATCGTGCCGACCGGCATGTTGCCGAGCGGCATGACGTTGCCCGGCTTCACGTCGACATAGTTGCCGGCGACGATGGTGTCGCCAACCGCCAGGCGCTGCGGCGCCAGGATGTAGGCGAGCTCGCCGTCCTGATACTTGATCAGGGCGATGAAGGCCGTGCGGTTCGGATCGTACTCCAGGCGCTCGACGGTCGCGGGAACGTCGACCTTGTCACGCTTGAAGTCGACCGTGCGGTACGACTGCTTGTGGCCACCGCCGAGGAAGCGAACCGTGATGCGGCCGGTGTTGTTGCGGCCGCCGCTCGACTGCTTGCCCTCGGTCAGAGCCTTGACCGGCTTGCCCTTGTACAGGGCCGAACGATCGACCATCACCAGCTGGCGCTGGCCCGGCGTCGTGGGATTGAATGTCTTCAGTGCCATGGCAGCTCAGCCTTACAGTCCGGTGGTCACGTCGATGCGGTGGCCCTCTTCGAGGGTCACGATCGCGCGCTTGCTGTCCGATTGCGAACCGAAATTGCCGCGGAACACCTTGGTCTTGCCCTTGCGGACGAGCGTGTTCACGCTCTTGACCTTGACGTCGAACAGCTTCTCGATCGCTTCCTTGATCTGCGGCTTGGTCGCCTTGGCGGCCACCTTGAACAGAACCTTGTTCTGCTCGGAGGCAAACGTCGCCTTCTCGGTCACGACCGGCGCGATGATGATGTCGTAGTGGCGCGGATCGATGGTCTTCATTTGAAGCGCGCCTCCAGCGCATCGATCGCCGCCTTGGTCAGCACGAGCTTCTGACGGCGCAGGATGTCGTAGACGTTGATGCCCTGGATCGGCAGCACGTCCAGGTTCGGGATATTGCGGGCCGCAGCGGCGAAGCCGTTGTGCAGCTCGGCGCCGTCGATGATCAGCGCGTTGGTCAGGCCGAGACCCGAGAAGTGGCCGATCAGCGCCTTGGTCTTCGCTGCCTCGAGGGTGGCGTTCTCCAAGACGACCAGATCACCGTCCTTGGCCTTGGCCGACAGCGCATGCTTCAGCGCGAGCGCACGGACCTTCTTCGGCAGATCGGTCGCATGCGAGCGCACGACCGGACCGAAGGCGCGGCCACCGCCACGGAACTGCGGCACGCGGGCCGAGCCGTGACGAGCACCGCCGGTGCCCTTCTGCTTGTACATCTTCTTGCCGGTGCGCCAGATCTCGGCGCGGCCCTTGGCCTTGTGGGTGCCGGCCTGGCGCTTGTTCAGCTGCCACTGGACGCAGCGCTGAATGATGTCGGCGCGCGGCTCCAGGCCGAAGATGGCGTCGGACAGCTGGACGGAGCCGGCTTCCTTGCCCTCGAGCGTGGTGACTTTCAGTTCCATTTATGCGCCCTCCTGCACGGCCGGCGCTTCGGCAGCCTGCTCACCCGCGACCTTGAACTTGCCGGGCTTCGGCGCTTCCTTCGGCAGCGGCTTCTTGACGGCGTCGCGCACCGAGATCCAGCCACCCTTGGAGCCGGGCACCGCGCCTTCCACCAGGATCAGGCCGCGCTCAACATCCGTCTGCACCACACGCAGGTTCAGCGTGGTGATGCGATCGACACCCATGTGACCGGGCATCTTCTTGTTCTTCCAGGTCTTGCCGGGGTCCTGACGGCCACCGGTCGAACCGATCGAACGGTGCGACACCGACACACCGTGCGTGGCGCGCAGACCGCCGAAGTTCCAGCGCTTCATGCCGCCCGCGAAGCCCTTACCGACCGAGGTGCCGGTGACGTCGACGAACTGGCCGACGACGAAATGGTCGGCCTGGATCTCGGCGCCGACCGGGATCAGCGAGTCCTCGCTGACACGGAATTCGGCGAGCTTGCGCTTCGGCTCGACCTTGGCGACCGCGAACTGGCCGCGCTCCGCCTTCGGCATGTAGACCGTCTTGCGGCTGCCGCTGCCGAGCTGCAGCGCGACGTAGCCGTTCTTCTCGGTGGTGCGGTGACCGACCACCTGGCAATTGCCGAGCTTCAGCACGGTCACGGGGATATGTTCGCCGGTCTCCGTGAAGACCCGCGTCATCCCGACCTTTTGTGCGATCACTCCGGAGCGCATCGGCGTGCTTCCTGTTCTTCTCTATGTCCGCGATGGGGCGAACGTGAATCCAAAAACTTAGAGCTTGATCTCGACGTCGACGCCGGCAGCCAGGTCGAGCTTCATGAGAGCATCGACGGTCTGGGGGGTCGGATCGACGATGTCGAGGAGGCGCTTGTGGGTGCGCATCTCGAACTGCTCGCGGCTCTTCTTGTCGACGTGCGGCGAACGGTTGACGGTGAACTTCTCGATGCGGGTCGGCAGCGGAATGGGTCCGCGAACCTGCGCGCCGGTCCGTTTCGCCGTGTTGACGATCTCGCGCGTCGACGTATCGAGGATACGATGGTCAAACGCCTTGAGACGGATGCGGATATTTTGGCCGTTCATTGCCGTATCTTTCTTTGAGTAGTGAGTGGCGAGTAGCGAACGGCGAATGGATCTCCATTCGCCACCCGCCATTCCCTATTCGTGTTGTTACTCGATGATCGAGGCGACGACGCCGGCGCCGACGGTGCGGCCGCCTTCACGGATGGCGAAGCGCAGCTTCTCTTCCATCGCGATCGGCACGATCAGGTGCACTTCCATCGCGATGTTGTCGCCCGGCATCACCATCTCGGTGCCTTCCGGCAGGTGAACGACGCCGGTCACGTCGGTCGTGCGGAAGTAGAACTGCGGACGATAGTTGGTGAAGAACGGAGTGTGACGGCCGCCCTCTTCCTTGGTGAGGATGTACGCCTCAGCCTTGAACTTGGTGTGCGGCTTGACCGAACCCGGCTTGCAGAGAACCTGGCCGCGCTCGACGTCCTCACGCTTGGTGCCGCGGAGCAGCGCACCGATGTTGTCGCCGGCCTGGCCCTGATCGAGCAGCTTGCGGAACATTTCGACGCCGGTGACGGTGGTCTTCTGGGTCGGACGGATGCCGACGATCTCGATTTCCTCACCGACCTTGATGATGCCGCGCTCGACACGGCCGGTCACGACGGTGCCGCGGCCCGAGATCGAGAACACGTCTTCGACCGGCATCAGGAAGGGCTGGTCGATCGGACGCTCCGGCTGCGGAATGTACTCGTCGACATTGCGCATCAGCTCGAGGATGGCGTCGTGGCCGAGCTTCTTGTCCGAATCTTCGAGAGCGGCCAGCGCCGAGCCCTTGATGATCGGGATCTTGTCGCCCGGGAATTCGTACTTCGAGAGCAGCTCACGAACCTCGAGTTCGACCAGTTCGAGCAGCTCCGGATCGTCGACCATGTCGCACTTGTTGAGGAACACGACCAGCGCGGGAACGCCGACCTGGCGGGCGAGCAGGATGTGCTCGCGGGTCTGCGGCATCGGGCCGTCAGCAGCCGACACGACCAGGATCGCACCGTCCATCTGGGCGGCGCCGGTGATCATGTTCTTCACGTAGTCGGCGTGGCCGGGGCAGTCGACGTGCGCGTAGTGGCGGTTCTTGGTCTCGTACTCGACGTGCGCGGTCGAGATGGTGATGCCGCGGGCCTTCTCTTCCGGCGCCTTGTCGATCTGGTCGTAGGCAGTGAACGTCGCACCGCCCGTCTCGGCCAGGATCTTGGTGATTGCAGCGGTCAGCGAGGTCTTGCCGTGGTCGACGTGACCGATGGTGCCGATGTTGCAGTGGGGCTTGTTACGTTCAAACTTAGCTTTGGCCATTTGACTCTCCGTTCAGTCGCTAACTTGAGCTAACGACAATCAGGCAAACTTCTTCTGGACTTCAGCCGACACGTTGGCCGGCGCTTCAGCGTAGTGCGAGAACTGCATCGTGAAGGTCGCGCGCCCCTGGCTCATCGAGCGCAGGTTATTCACGTAACCGAACATGTTCATGAGCGGCACCATCGCGTTGATGACGTTGGCGTTGCCGCGCATGTCCTGGCCCTGGATCTGGCCACGACGGGAGTTCAGGTCGCCGATGACCGAACCGGTGTAGTCTTCCGGGGTCACGACCTCGACCTTCATGATCGGCTCGAGCAGAACGGACTTGCCCTTCTGCAGCGCCTCACGGAAGGCCGCGCGCGACGCGATTTCGAAGGCCAGGGCCGACGAGTCGACGTCGTGATACTTGCCGTCGACCAGCGACACCTTGACGTCGACCACCGGGAAGCCGGCGACCACGCCCGCGCCGAGCACACTCTCGATGCCCTTTTCGACGCCGGGGATGTATTCCTTCGGAACCGCACCACCGACGATCTTGGACTCGAACACGTAGCCGCCGCCCGGCTCGTTCGGCTCGACCACGATGCTCACGGCCGCGAACTGGCCGGTACCACCGGTCTGCTTCTTGTGGGTGTAGTCCACATTGGCCGGCTTGGTGATGCGCTCACGGAACGCCACCTGCGGCGCGCCAATATTCGCATCGACCTTGTAGGTACGCTTCAGGATGTCGACCTTGATGTCGAGATGGAGCTCGCCCATGCCCTTGAGGATGGTCTGGCCCGACTCGTGATCGGTCGACACGCGGAAGGACGGATCCTCGGCAGCGAGCTTCGCGAGCGCGATGCCCAGCTTCTCCTGGTCGGCCTTCGACTTCGGCTCGATCGCGATCTCGATGACCGGCTCCGGGAATTCCATCTTTTCCAGGATCACCTGGTTGTTCGAATCGCACAGCGTGTCACCGGTGCGCGCTTCCTTGAGGCCGGCGAGAGCGACGATGTCGCCCGCATAGGCTTCCTTGATGTCCTCGCGGTTGTTGGCGTGCATCAGCAGCATGCGGCCGATGCGCTCCTTCTTCTCGCGGGTCGAGTTCACGACGCCGGTGCCCGAGGTCAGGATGCCCGAATAGATGCGGCAGAACGTGATCGTGCCGACGAACGGGTCGTCCATGATCTTGAACGCCAGCAGCGACAGCGGCTCCTTGTCGTCCGCCTTGCGCAGAACCTCGTTGCCCTTGTCGTCGGTGCCCTTGATCGCGGGCACGTCGAGCGGCGATGGCAGATAGTCGACGACGGCGTCGAGCAAGGGCTGCACGCCCTTGTTCTTGAAGGCCGAGCCGCACAGCACCGGATAGAATGCACCGGTCAGCACCGCCTTGCGGATCAGGCGCTTCAGGGTCGCCTCGTCCGGCTCCTTGCCGTCCAGGAAGGCTGCGAGGGCGTCATCGTCGAGCTCGACGGCGGCTTCGACCAGCTTCTCACGATATTCGGCAGCCTGGTCGGCGAGATCGTCCGGGATCTCGACGTAGTCGAACTTCGCGCCGAGCGATTCATCGTTCCAGACGATCGCCTTCATGGTCACGAGGTCGATACAGCCCTTGAAGTTGTTCTCAGAGCCGATCGGCAGCTGAATCGCAACCGGCTTCGCGCCCAGGCGATCGACGATGTCGGCCAGGCACTTGAAGAAGTCGGCGCCGGTCTTGTCCATCTTGTTGGCGAAGACGATCCGCGGCACCTTGTACTTGTCGCCCTGGCGCCAGACGGTCTCGGTCTGCGGCTCGACGCCCTGGTTGGAGTCGAGAACGCACACGGCGCCGTCGAGCACGCGCAAGCTGCGCTCGACTTCGATGGTGAAGTCGACGTGGCCAGGAGTGTCGATGATGTTCAGGCGCTTGCCGTTCCAGAACGCGGTGGTGGCAGCCGAGGTGATCGTGATGCCACGCTCCTGCTCCTGCTCCATCCAGTCCATCGTCGCGGCACCTTCGTGCACTTCGCCGATCTTGTGGCTCTTGCCCGTGTAGTACAGGATGCGCTCGGTGGTCGTGGTCTTACCGGCGTCGATGTGCGCCATGATACCGAAGTTACGATAGTCTTCGATGGCGTGTTGGCGGGGCATGGGTGTGTTCCCTGATTTCCGTTCGGGTCGCCGTTACCAGCGATAGTGCGAGAAGGCGCGGTTGGCTTCCGCCATCCGGTGCACGTCTTCACGCTTCTTCACGGCGTTCCCCCGGTTGTTCGAGGCGTCGAGCAGCTCCGCCGAAAGCCGCTCGGTCATGGTCTTCTCGTTGCGGTCACGCGCAGCCGAGATCAGCCAGCGAATGCCCAGCGCCTGACGGCGGGTGGAGCGCACCTCGACCGGCACCTGGTACGTCGCACCACCGACGCGGCGCGAGCGCACTTCGATCGTCGGCATGACGTTCTCGAGCGCCTGCTCGAACACCGTCAGCGGGCTCTGCTTGGTCTTGGATTCGATGAGGCCGAACGCCCCATAGACGATCCCTTCGGCAACCGACTTCTTGCCGGCGTACATCACCGAATTCATGAACTTGGTGACGATGATGTTCCCGAACTTCGGATCCGGAAGCACTTCACGCTTTTCGGCTGAATGGCGACGCGACATCTGATCTGTTCCCGCTTTTCTCGAACGTCTTACTTCGGACGCTTCGCGCCGTACTTCGAACGGCGCTGCTTACGGTTCTTGACGCCCTGGGTATCCAGCACGCCGCGGAGGATGTGGTAGCGCACGCCCGGCAAGTCCTTGACGCGGCCGCCGCGGATCATGACCACCGAGTGCTCCTGCAGGTTATGGCCCTCACCCGGGATGTAGCCGATCACCTCGAAGCCGTTGGTCAGGCGCACCTTGGCGACCTTACGAAGCGCCGAGTTCGGCTTCTTCGGGGTCGTGGTGTAGACGCGCGTGCAAACGCCACGCTTCTGCGGCGACTGCTGCAGCGCCGGCACCTTCTTGCGCGACTTCTGCACTTCGCGCGGATTTGCGATCAGCTGGTTGATCGTCGGCATCTTGGCCTTCACCCTTCTCAACGTTCGCACGGAAACCACGATGGGTTTCCGCAAATTCTGTTTGAGGTTCCCCGCCTCACCCGGCCGCTTCGCGCGACGAAATCCGCGCAAAACGAAATCGCGCCAACCGTTCATCGCTGAACGGAAAGCGCTTGACGCCACAGAGGACCGCGATAACCACCTACCCGCTTGCGCTGGCGGCGGCCTACCGAGGTCATGCATCCGAAATTGGTCTCAAGAGAACGAGCTCGAGAGATCTAAAATCGTTCTGGCATTGCCTAGCTATGATCGACAGCGTTTGAGCGGCATTCGTCGAGGTTGGTGCCCATCGTGCCCTGTTAGGGGCGGTCCGGGTGATCCGTACCGACGCTGGCGAAGCTCACCGCCTGTCGTTGAGTGCCGGCCTTTTATAAGCGGTAAATACCCAAGTCAAGCAAAACGACGCCGCAGGATGCGCAAAGCAGTCGTTTCCATGTCGATGCTTGGCGCGCTGGGCCAGCGCCCGGCAACAGATACCGGCACAGCTTACCTATTCATTCAAGCAGGGCCGTCAAGTCCGTGATGCCGCTACGAAATTGGGTGCCGTAGGGTGGGCAAAGCGGCCGCCCGAAAGGGCGGCAGCGTGCCCACCGTCTCACCCCGGAGTACGCCGTCCGACGGTGGGCACGGCGCTACCGCCAGCTCACGCGCGGATGCACCGGGGCCGCGCCTTTGCCCACCCTACAGATCACCGACAGCGATTCCCTTCACCCTCCGCAACAATCTGAAACATCGCGGCTAAGGCTTTGTTCGGCTTTGGCGGGCAAGGATGGCGCTTCGACGAGGCGCCCGGTGACCCACTATACCGACATCGCGATCATTGGCGGCGGCCTGGCCGGCTCGACCGCGGCTGCCATGCTCGGACGCGCCGGCGTTGCGGCGATTCTGGTCGACCCCCACGCGGTCTACCCGCCGGACTTCCGAATCGAGAAGATTTCCGGCGCGGAGCAGATCGGGCGTTTCCGACGCACGGGGGTCGCGGACCTGGCGCTGCGCCGGGCGACCCTGGCCTCCGAGAACTGGATCGCCCGATTCGGTTACGTCCTCGATCACGCGCCGGTGCATCAATACGGCATCCTGTACGACGCGCTGGTGGCGGCGGTGCGGGAAGAGATTCCCGGCTCCGTGCCGCGGATCCTGGCCAAGGCGGTTGCGATCACCCCCAGCGAGGATCGCCAGTCCGTCGTGCTCTCCAATGGCGACACGATCTCGGCGCGGCTGGTCGTGCTCGCCAATGGGCTGAACGTCGGCTTGCGGCACATGCTGGGAATCACCCGGACGATCACCAGCCCTGCGCATTCGATCTCGGTCGGCTTCGATCTGGTGCCTGGCGGCGGTCCCAGCTTTCCGTTCCCGGCCATGACCTATTTCCAGGAGCGCGCCAGCAGCCGGGTTCCCTACATCACGCTGTTTCCGATCGGCGACCGCATGCGCGCCAACCTGTTCGCCTATCGCGCGGTCGACGATCCCTGGCTGCGGTCGGTCCGGCACCATCCGGCCGAGACCCTGGAGGCAGCCCTGCCCGGCCTCAAGCGGATCACCGGCGACTACACGGTCAGCGGCGAGGTCAAGGTCCGGCCGGCCGACCTCATCGTCAACAGCGGCACCCGCATACCCGGTGTCGTCCTGGTCGGCGACGCCTTCTGCACCACCTGCCCGGTCACCGGCACCGGCTCCGACAAGGTGTTCACCGACGTCGAGCGTCTCTGCAACGTCCACATCCCGCGCTGGCTTTCGACCGAGGGCATGAGCGACACCAAGATCGCGGCGTTCTACGACGATCCGGTCAAGAGAGCCTGCGATGCCTGGTCGCTGCAGAAGGCCTGGGAGTTCCGCGAAGTCTCGATCGGCCGCGGCCCCTATTGGCTCGCCCAGCGCTGGGCCCGATTCGCCGTCTCGCTCGGCCGCGGCGTACGGCACCGGCTGGCTGGCCCCCTGCTCGCGACGCGATCGCTCAGTCCGGATGAGCGCCGCGATATCCGGGGTCTGACCGAAAGCTCGTGAGCCCCCACGAGTCGCATTGCCATTCGGGCCCCGCCTCTCTCTGCGTCATTGCGAGCGCAGCGAATCAATCCAGAGTCGCATGCGCAGCCCTGGATTGCTTCGCTGCGCTCGCAATGACGGAGGAGAGATCCGTCGTACGTTCCGCATCTCACTGCGCTGAGGCGTGATGCGGACTAGTCCTCGTCGTCCTCGTCCTCATCATCCTCGAGGTCGTCGTCTTCATCCTCATCATCATCGTCGTCATCCGCCTGAGCGACCCGGCTCGGCTGATGGCCTTGGTCGTCCCAGAGCTTGCGATAGGTGCCGTTCTTGGCGAGCAGCTCGGCATGGCTGCCGCGCTCGATGGCGCGGCCGCCGGAGATGACGATGATCTCGTCCATCTCGACCACTGACGTGAGGCGGTGGGTCGACCAGATCATGGTGCGGCCCTTGGAAACCTTGAGCAGGGTGCGGTTGATCGCGGCCTCGGTGGTCTGGTCGAGCGCCGAGGTCGCCTCGTCGAGCAGCAGCACGGAGGGATTGCGGATGATGGCGCGGGCGATCGCGATGCGCTGGCGTTGGCCGCCGGACAGCGTGTCGCCGCGCTCGCCAACCAGGGTGTCGTACTTCTGCGGCAGGCTCATGATGTAGCGGTGGATCTCGGCCTTCTTGGCCGCCTCCTCCACCTCTTCGTCGGTCGCGCCCTCCTTGCCGAGGCGGATGTTCTCCCGCAGCGACATGTTGAACAGCATGTTCTCCTGGAACACCACCGCCATGCTGCCGCGCAGCGAGTCGCGCGTCACCTTGCGGATGTCGACGCCGTCGATGGTGACCCGGCCTTCATCGGGCACATAGAGCCGCAGGATGAGGTTGAGCAGCGTGCTCTTGCCGGAGCCGGACGGACCGACGATGGCGATGCGCTTGCCGACGTCGAGCTTCAGGCTGAGATTGTCCAGCACCGGCGTCTGGCTGCCCTCATACTGGAAGCCGACACGCTCGAAGGTGATGTCATGGCTGATGCGCGGCAGGTCCGGTGCGCCCGGCCGGTCGGCGCCGCGCGTGGGCTCGTCCAGCAGCTCCTGCATGTGGCGGATCGCGGCCGCCGAGGAGATCGACACCGGGATGAAGTGCATGACATGGGCGATGTTGTAGGACACCTCCCAGAACGCGCTCTCGAAGGTGACGAAGGTGCCGATCGTGATCTGGCCCTTGGTGGCGAGATAGGCGCCGATGGCGAGCACGAACAGGTGCAGCAGCAGCACCGCGATGGTCACCGTGCGCTCTACCATCGTCGACAGGAACATCGCGTCCGCGATCTTCCGCCGTGCGGCGTCGTTGCGGAAGGAAAACCAGCCGAACACCTTGCGATGCAGGCTGAAGGCCTTGATCACCGCCTGCGCCGCGATGTTTTCCTGAATGACGCCGAGCAGCGACGCCTCGTTGAGCTTCTGCTCGTAGTTGGCCTGCACCGCCTTGGGCGTCAGGATGCGCGGGCCGATCAGCGTGATCGGGAACACCAGGAGCGCGATCGCGGCGAGCTGCCAGTTGAGGAACAGCATCAGGACGATGCCGGCGATGAGCTCGAGCAGCGGCAGCGCGGCGCTGTTGACGAAGGTCTTGACCACCCCCTCGAACGCCGACATGTCGACCGAGAAACGCGACAGGATCTCGCCGCGTTTGGTACGCTGGAAATAGGCCGCCGGCAGGTTCTGCACGTGGTCGAACAGCCGGGTGCGGACATCGGAAATGATGCCTGCCGCGAGGCGCGCGTCCCAGCGCTCGTAGAGCACGGCCACGATCGAGGTGAAGATTCCGGCGGCGGCGAGCACGCCGAGGATCCGGTACAGCGCCTCGAAATCCTCTTCGCCGAGCGCGTCGTCGATCAGGAACTTCAGGCTGAGCGGCATGATGACGTTGAACAACGTCTCGACCAGGACGCCGATCGTGACGAAAGCCAGGATCTTCTTGTAATTTGCGAGCAGCGGCCTGACGAAGCCGTAGATCGTCGCGAGCGCGCCGGCGGCCTCGCGCGCGCTATAGACGACGAGATCCTCGTCATCATCATCGTCGTCGAGATCGTCGTCCTCGTCCTCGCTGTCCTCGTCGTCATCCCCGTCGGAGGGCGGCGGCGCAGGCTTGCTGGCCTGTGGCGGCTTTGCGGGCTGCCCTGGCTTCGTGGTGGGCTGCACCGGCTTGGGCTGGGCGGGCTTTGCAGCCTCCGGCGGCTTTGCTGCCTCCGGCGGTTTGGGGGCCGGTAACGGCTCGGGGGGCGGCGGCGCTTCGGTCGTCGTCGGCGAGGTGGCGGCTACAGGTGCTTGAGTTACCGGCGGCGATTCGGGTGTCGTTGGCGCTCCCGGCGCGGCGGCTCCAGAAAGCCGATTTGCGATCTCGGCAGCGGCACCGGCGGCCGCCGCAATTCTTTCCCCGGCGATCCGATCGTCTGCGGTCTGACCGGGCGCAGCCGCGGCCGAACCGGATTTCGAACCTCGCTTCGAGCCTGATTTGGAGGCCGGCTTCGACCCTGACGTGGACTCTGGTTTCTTGGGCGCCATGCAACCAACCGAAGCAGCGTGGCCGACGACGCGCCAGCCCTGCGCGTCAGGCCTTTAACATCTGCACGGCGCCGCGGCCAGCGTCGTCAATCTTCGTCCTCGACCTTGTCGAAGAACGAGTAGCGCAGGCTGTCCGCGTCCGCATACCACTGGCCCGGGCCCTTGTTGGCCGCCAGGGTCGCGGCCCAAACCTCGTCGGTGCAATCGCGGCGGTGCATGGCGAGATCGAAGCCATTGCCGAAGAACAGCTCCGACCACTCCCACCAAGTGCCGAGCTTCTTGACGCCGCGCAGCAGGTCGTAGCGGTCGACCAGCGCCGGCGCCATGTCCGAGGTGATCGAGCCGAACACGAGGCCGGTCTTGACGACGCGGTTGAGCTCCCGAATCGCGCGCGCGACCTGCTTGTCGCCGAGATGGCAGAGGCTGGTTTCGAACACGAAGTCGAACTCGCCGGACTTGAACGGCATGTCCGCGATCGAGCCGAGCTTGTTGTACTTCTTCAGCGCCTTCGGCGTCTTGCCGTGGATGTAGCGGTTGTTCTCGATGCCCCAGGCATCGATGCCGCGATCACGCAGCGCGCCGACAAGCTCGCCGCTGGCCGAGCCTGCAACCAGCAGCTTGTAGCCCTTGCCCTTGCTCTTGTTCCAGACGATCTTGATCAGGCTGAGCAGATAGTCCGGATCGGTGAAGTGCGACCAGGCTTCGCCATACGGCCCCTGCCCGCGGTAATTGTCGAAATAGTCGCGGTCGATCTTGTCCGACAGCGGCGTTTCCGCCTGCGACCTGGCGCGGCGCAGCCGCATCATCTCGGTCAGGATGATGTCGGTCGCCGCATCGGAGGAATCGAGCAGGCCGTTGAGGGTCGAATCGAACAGGTAGTCGCCGACCACCACGATCCCCGGATGCTCCTTCGGCTCGGGCCGGTGATTCGTCATCACGTCGCGCACCGGCAGGCCGCCGGGCAGCGCGTTCACCGACGACAGCCAGCGATGGATCTTGCCTTCCATGAAATGCGCCCTGGAATCGCCGAGCGCAGCCGGCAGCGACTTCAGCGCGGCGTCGATCAGCTCCTGGTCGGAGAGATTGGCAAAGGCCAGCGCATCGGAGCCGGCGATCAGCCAGTTGAGCACGCCATGCTTGCCGACGTCGTGGCGCGAGCCCTCATTGTAGATGCAGCAGCCGCCGAACGCCTCCGACATGAACCAGGAGCCCGGAATCCTGTCGCCCCAGAACGGCTCGTCGAACAGGATCGAGACGCGCAGATAATGCGCGGGGCGGTCGAAATAGGCGACGTGCTTGACCATCGACCGGCGCAGCTTCTCGCCCTCCCAGCCGACCGTCGACAGCCAGGAATGCGGCAGGCACACCAGCACGAGATCGAACTCGCGGCTCTCCGGCCCCTTGCCGTTCATCATGTTGAGGCGGTAGCGGCCCTGCTCGGTCTTGCCGATGCGCAGCACACGATGGTTGAGCTGGATGTCGGCATCGACCTCCGAGCGCAGGCACTCGATCAGCTGCTCATTGCCGTTCTGGATCGAGTACAGGCCGATGTAGTCGTCGATATCCATCACGAAGTTCTTTAGCGCGTTGAGGCCGTTGGTGTTGTGGGCCTCGGTCGCGAGGTCGGAGCGCGCCATCACCTTGAAGAAGCGCTTGGCGGTGGCGTCTTCGACCTCCTCGTCGAGCAGCTGCTCGCAGGTCTTGTAGGCCCAGGGGTGCTCGTTGTCGTGCGCGCCGACGCCTTCGTAGTACTCGACCGGCGAAATCACGTCGGAACAACGCTTGCGAAACGCCTCCACGGCGGCGGCGGTCTTCGGACCGTATTTGCGGCGCAGGCCAGGCACGTCGTCGAGCAGCTCACCGTCGAGCTGCACCTGCATCGCGTCCATCGGTATCGTCTGCAGGCCGAAATGCTGAATCAGCTCGCGCAGCGGGTCGGGGCCGGTCATCGAGTAATCGTAGATCTCGGCGACGCCCGCCTCGTACATCGCAGGCGCCGTGTCGAACTTGCGCGTGACGATCTTGCCGCCGAGCCGGTCGGACGCCTCGAAGATCGTCACCTTGCAGAGATCGCCGAGCTTACGCCTCAAGTACCAGGCGCTCATCAAGCCACCCGGACCGCCACCCACAATCGCAAGATCAAGCATCGAAGTTCCGCCATCTCCGGCTGTCGGTGACGTCGCCGGTCGTCCAGATCACCACGGGTCCTGCCACCCTCGGGGCCCGATCAGCCATAGCGTAACCGGTCCGCACAGGATTTGCGCCCGAGCAAATCGGCGCATCGCCATCGCGGTCGACGGAAATCACGTCAGCGGATCAGATACTCTCAGAAGCGCCTCTACGCCTGAAGGGAAGATGAACAACCCGCCCGCAGGATGGCAACCGGAGAAGATCATGTTAAAAAAAGGCCGGCAAACGCCGGCCTTTTCTACGGTTGATGAACGACGGAAGACCCTGACACCGCCAGGGCTTTCCAAGCCGTTCGTTACTCGGCCGGCGGCAGCGCCAGCGGCTGCGGCTCGGGCTGCGACGGCACGATCGCCGCCTGCTTTTCGCGCTCGTCGAGAATCAGCTTGTCGCGCTTCAGAGCGACTTCGCGGATGCGGGCCATGGAGGCGCCGGTGCCGGCCGGAATCAGGCGGCCGACGATGACGTTCTCCTTGAGACCCTCGAGCGGATCGATCTTGCCGTTGACCGCCGCCTCGGTGAGGACGCGGGTGGTCTCCTGGAACGAGGCCGCCGAGAAGAACGACCGGGTCTGCAGGCTCGCCTTGGTGATGCCGAGCAGAACCGGATTGCCGGTGGCGGGCTTCTTGCCCTCCTCCGCCGCCTTCGCGTTGAGCAGGTCGAACTCGATCTTGTCGACCTGTTCGCCCGAGATCATGTCGGTATCGCCCTGGTCGGTGACCTCGATCTTCTGCAGCATCTGACGGACAATCACCTCGATGTGCTTGTCGTTGATGAGCACGCCCTGCAGCCGGTAGACCTCCTGGATCTCGTTGACCAGATAGGCCGCGAGTTCCTCGATGCCCTTGATTGCCAGGATGTCGTGCGGCGCCGGGTTGCCTTCGACGATGAAGTCACCCTTCTCGACGATGTCGCCATCCTGCAGATGGATGTGCTTGCCCTTCGGGATCAGGTACTCGCGAGCTTCCTCGGTCTTGTCGACAGGCTCGATCGAGATGCGACGCTTGTTCTTGTAGTCGCGGCCGAACCGGATGGTGCCGGCGATCTCGGCAATGATCGCGGCATCCTTCGGCTTGCGCGCTTCGAACAGCTCCGCCACCCGCGGCAGACCGCCGGTGATGTCGCGCGTCTTGGCGCTCTCGGTCGAGATACGCGCCAGGATGTCGCCCGGCTTGACCGTCGCCCCGACGTCGACCGACAGAATGGCGTCGACCGACAGCATGTAGCGGGCATCACCGCCACGAGCGAGCTTGAGGACCTTGCCGTCCTTGCCCTTGATCACGATGGCCGGACGCAGATCCGCGCCACCGCGCGTTCCGCGCCAGTCGATGACCACGCGCTTGGCGATGCCGGTGGACTCGTCGAGCGTTTCCGAGATCGAGAGGCCTTCGGTGAGGTCCTCGAACCCGATCGTGCCCTCGGCTTCGGTGAGGATCGGGCGGGTGTAGGGATCCCACTCGGCGATGCGCTGGCCGCGCTTGATCGTATCGCCTTCGTCGATGTGCATGCGCGCACCGTACTGGATACGATGGGTCGCACGTTCCGAGCCGTCGGCATCGACGATCGCAACGACCATGTTGCGGACCATTGCGACCAGGTGACCCTCGCTGTTGCGGGCGATCGCCTTGTTGCGGATCACGACCTTGCCTTCGAAGTTCGATTCGACGAAGGACTGCTCGTTGAGCTGCGCGGCGCCGCCGATGTGGAACGTGCGCATCGTCAGCTGAGTGCCCGGCTCACCGATCGACTGCGCGGCGATGACGCCGACAGCTTCACCGTGGTTGACCGGCGTACCGCGCGCGAGGTCGCGGCCGTAGCACATCTTGCAGATGCCGTTGACGAGCTCGCAGGTGAGCGCCGAACGGATCTTCACCTCCTGCACGCCGGCCTGCTGGATGGCGTCGATATGGCTCTCCTCCATCAGCGTGCCGGCCTTGATCAGCACGTTGCCGGTGGCCGGATCACGCACGTCATCGCAGGGCACGCGGCCCAGGATGCGCGAGCCGAGCGAGGCCACGACCGTGCCGGCGTCGACGATGGCGCGCATCTTGATGCCGAGATGGGTGCCGCAATCGTCCTGCGTGATGATGCAGTCCTGCGCGACGTCGACCAGACGACGGGTCAGGTAACCCGAGTTCGCGGTCTTCAACGCGGTGTCCGCGAGACCCTTGCGGGCGCCGTGGGTCGAGTTGAAGTACTCGAGAACCGAGAGGCCTTCCTTGAAGTTCGAGATGATCGGCGTCTCGATGATCTCACCCGACGGCTTGGCCATCAGGCCGCGCATGCCGGCGAGCTGACGCATCTGGGCCGGCGAACCACGTGCACCGGAGTGCGACATCATGTAGATCGAGTTGATGTCGGCATCCGCGCCCGTCGCCGTCTTCTTGGTGACGGAGATCTCCTTCATCATCTCCTTGGCGATCTCTTCCGAGGCCTTCGACCAAGCGTCGACGACCTTGTTGTACTTCTCGCCATGGGTGATCAGGCCGTCATTGTACTGCTGCTCGAAATCCTTCGCCAGCGTACGCGTGGTGTCGACGATCTTCCACTTGCCCGCCGGCACGACCATGTCGTCCTTGCCGAACGAGATGCCCGCCTTGAAGGCGTTGTAGAAGCCGAGCGCCATGATGCGGTCGCAGAAGATCACCGTCTCCTTCTGGCCGCAGTGACGGTAGACCTGATCGATGACGCCCGAGATCTCGCGCTTGGTCATCAGCTTGTTGATGACCTCGAAGGTGACGCGCGGATGCTTCGGCAGCAGATTGCCGAGCATGACGCGGCCCGCGGTGGTCTCGATCCAGCGCTTCGAGATCTTGCCGTCCTCGTTCATCCCCTCCCAGCGATACTTGATCTTGGTATGGAGATGGATGGCCTTGGCGTGCAGTGCATGCTCGAGCTCGGCCATGTTGCCGAACGTCATGCCCTGGCCGTTCATGCCCTCGCGCATGATCGAGACGTAGTAGAGGCCGAGCACGATGTCCTGCGACGGCACGATGATCGGCTGACCATTGGCCGGATGCAGGATGTTGTTGGTCGACATCATCAGGACGCGCGCTTCCAGCTGCGCTTCGAGCGACAGCGGAACGTGCACGGCCATCTGGTCGCCGTCGAAGTCGGCGTTGAACGCCGAGCAGACCAGCGGATGCAGCTGGATCGCCTTGCCCTCGATCAGCACCGGCTCGAACGCCTGAATGCCGAGGCGATGCAGGGTCGGCGCGCGGTTCAGCAGCACCGGATGCTCGCGGATGACCTCGTCCAGGATGTCCCAGACCTCCGGACGCTCCTTCTCGACCAGCTTCTTGGCCTGCTTGACGGTCGTCGACAGGCCCTTGGCGTCGAGCCGCGAGTAGATGAACGGCTTGAACAGCTCGAGCGCCATCTTCTTCGGCAGGCCGCACTGATGCAGGCGCAGCTCCGGACCGACGACGATGACCGAACGGCCGGAGTAGTCGACACGCTTGCCGAGCAGGTTCTGACGGAAGCGGCCCTGCTTGCCCTTCAGCATGTCGGCGAGCGACTTCAGCGGACGCTTGTTGGCACCGGTGATGACGCGGCCGCGGCGGCCGTTGTCGAACAGCGCATCCACCGCTTCCTGAAGCATGCGCTTCTCGTTGCGGATGATGATGTCGGGCGCGCGCAGCTCCATCAGCCGCTTCAGGCGGTTGTTGCGGTTGATGACGCGGCGGTAGAGGTCGTTGAGGTCGGAGGTCGCGAAGCGGCCGCCGTCGAGCGGCACCAGCGGCCGCAGATCCGGCGGAATCACCGGCACCACGGTCATGATCATCCATTCCGGCTTGTTGCCGGAATGGCGGAACGCCTCGACGATCTTCAGGCGCTTGGCGAGCTTCTTGTGCTTGATGTCGGAGTCGGTCTCCTGCATCTCGGCACGCAGCGTCTGCTCGAGCTTCTCAAGCTCGAGGCCGCGCAAGAGCTCACGAATCGCCTCGGCGCCGATCATGGCGGTGAAGCTGTCCTGGCCGTACTCGTCCTGCGCCTTGAGGTACTCGTCCTCGGACAGCAGCTGACGGTCCTTGAGCGCGGTCAGACCCGGCTCGAGGACGACGTAGTATTCGAAATACAGGATCCGCTCGAGATCCTTCAGCGTCATGTCCAGCAGCAGGCCGATGCGCGACGGCAGCGACTTCAGGAACCAGATGTGCGCGACCGGAGCGGCGAGCTCGATGTGGCCCATGCGCTCGCGCCGGACGCGCGACAAGGTCACCTCGACCGAGCACTTTTCGCAGATGATGCCCTTGTACTTCATCCGCTTGTACTTGCCGCACAAGCACTCGTAGTCCTTGATCGGTCCGAAGATGCGGGCGCAGAACAGGCCGTCGCGCTCCGGCTTGAAGGTGCGGTAGTTGATCGTTTCCGGCTTCTTGATCTCGCCGTAGGACCAGGACAGAATCTTCTCTGGCGACGCAATCGAGATCCGGATCTGGTCGAAGACCTGAGCCGGCGTCGTCGGATTGAAGAGATTCATAATTTCTTGGTTCATCGTATTCTCCTCGCGGACCGATCGGGGGTCAGCCGCAAATTCGAAAATCTCTTGGCAGACGGCGCCCTGCCCCGACCCGCGGGAGGAAGGCGCCGGCACCCGGCCGCGAGCGGCCGGGCCGGATCTCTTGAACTACTCGGCCGCTTCCGACGTCGGCGCCGGTCCGAGCTTGGAGTTGTGCAGGTCGACGTTGAGGCCGAGCGAGCGCATTTCCTTGACCAGCACGTTGAACGATTCCGGAATACCGGCCTCGAACGTGTCGTCGCCGCGCACGATCGCCTCGTAGACCTTGGTGCGGCCGGCGACGTCGTCCGACTTCACCGTCAGCATCTCCTGCAGCGTGTAGGCCGCGCCATAGGCTTCGAGCGCCCACACCTCCATTTCGCCGAAGCGCTGGCCGCCGAACTGGGCCTTGCCGCCCAGCGGCTGCTGGGTGACCAGCGAGTACGGGCCGATGGAACGCGCATGGATCTTGTCGTCGACGAGATGGTGCAGCTTCAGCATGTAGATGTAGCCCACCGTCACCTTGCGATCGAACGGATCGCCGGTGCGGCCGTCATAGACGGTCGATTGGCCCGAAGCGTCCATGCCGGCGAGCTTCAGCATCTCCTCGATGTCGGTCTCCTTGGCACCGTCGAACACCGGAGTGGCGATCGGCACGCCGCGGCTCAGATTGTGACCAAGCTCCAGCAGCTCATTGTCGTTGAGCGACTTGATGGTCTCGTCCTCGCCGTAGATCCGCTTCAAGGTCTCCTTCAGCGGCTTGACGTCCTGCTTCGACAGATAGGCATCGACCGTCTGGGCGATGCGCCTGCCGAGGCCGGCGCAAGCCCAGCCGAGATGCGTCTCGAGGATCTGACCGACGTTCATGCGCGAGGGCACGCCCAGCGGGTTCAGCACGATGTCCGCATGCGTGCCGTCCTCGAGGAACGGCATGTCCTCGATCGGAACGATCTTGGAGACGACGCCCTTGTTGCCGTGACGGCCGGCCATCTTGTCGCCCGGCTGGATCTTGCGCTTCACCGCGACGAAGACCTTGACCATCTTCATCACGCCCGGCGGCAGTTCGTCGCCACGCTGCAGCTTCTCGACCTTGTCGAGGAAGCGCTGTTCCAGCCCCTTCTTCGACTCGTCGTACTGCTTCCGCATGGCCTCGATCTCGGCCATCAGCTTGTCGTTGGCCGAAGCGAACAGCCACCACTGCGACTTCGGGTACTCGTCGAGCACCGCGCGGCTGATCTTGGTGTCCTTCTTGAAGCCCTTCGGACCGGAGATGCCCTGACGGCCATCCAGCATGTCGGCGAGACGGCTGTAGACGTTGCGGTCCAGGATCGCCTGCTCGTCGTCGCGGTCCTTGGCCAGACGCTCGATCTCTTCCCGCTCGATCGCCAGCGCACGCTCGTCCTTGTCGACGCCGTGACGGTTGAACACGCGGACCTCGACGATCGTGCCCTGCACGCCCGGCGGCACCCGCAGCGAGGTGTCGCGCACGTCCGAGGCCTTCTCGCCGAAGATGGCGCGGAGCAGCTTCTCTTCCGGCGTCATCGGGCTCTCGCCCTTCGGCGTGATCTTGCCGACCAGAATGTCGCCGGCACGCACTTCCGCGCCGATGTAGACGATACCGGCTTCGTCGAGGTTCTTCAGCGCCTCTTCCGACACGTTCGGAATGTCGCGCGTGATTTCCTCCGGACCCAGCTTGGTATCGCGGGCCATCACCTCGAATTCCTCGATGTGGATCGAGGTGAAGACGTCCTCCTTCACGATCCGCTCGGAGAGCAGGATCGAGTCTTCGAAGTTGTAGCCGTTCCACGGCATGAACGCGACCAGCACGTTGCGGCCGAGCGCGAGCTCACCGAGATCGGTCGACGGACCGTCAGCGATGATGTCGCCCTTCTTGACGATGTCGCCGACCTTCACCAGCGGACGCTGGTTGATGCAGGTCGACTGGTTGGAGCGCTGGAACTTCATCAGCCGGTAGATGTCGACGCCCGACTTGGTCGGATCGAGATCTTCCGTGGCGCGGATGACGACGCGGGTGGCGTCGATCTGGTCGATCACGCCCGAGCGGCGCGCCGCGATCGCAGCGCCCGAGTCACGGGCCACCACGCCTTCCATGCCGGTGCCGACGAACGGCGCCTCGGCGCGAACCAGCGGCACCGCCTGGCGCTGCATGTTCGAGCCCATCAGCGCGCGGTTGGCGTCGTCGTTCTCGAGGAACGGGATCAGGGCTGCTGCGACCGAAACCAGCTGCTTCGGCGACACGTCCATGTAGTCGACCTTGTCCGGCGTCATCGGCACGACTTCGCCGGCATGACGGCAGACCACCAGGTCCTCGGTGAAGCGGCCCTTGGCATCGAGCGGCACGTTGGCCTGCGCGACGCGGTAGCGCCCTTCCTCCATGGCGGACAGATACACCACCTCGTCGGTGACACGGCCGTCCTTGACCTTGCGGTACGGCGTCTCGACGAAGCCATACTTGTTGACGCGCGCGAACGTCGCCAGCGAGTTGATCAGGCCGATGTTCGGACCTTCCGGCGTCTCGATCGGGCAGATGCGGCCATAGTGCGTCGGATGCACGTCGCGCACCTCGAAGCCGGCGCGCTCACGGGTCAGACCGCCCGGTCCAAGCGCCGACAAGCGGCGCTTGTGGGTGATCTCCGACAGCGGGTTGGTCTGGTCCATGAACTGCGACAGCTGCGACGAGCCGAAGAATTCACGCACGGCAGCCGCGGCAGGCTTGGCGTTGATCAGGTCCTGCGGCATCACGGTGTCGATGTCGACGCTCGACATGCGCTCCTTGATGGCGCGCTCCATGCGGAGCAGACCGATGCGATACTGGTTCTCCATCAACTCACCGACCGAGCGGACGCGGCGGTTGCCGAGATGGTCGATGTCGTCGATCTCGCCCTTGCCGTCGCGCAGGTCGACCAGGGTCTTGATGACCGCCAGGATGTCTTCCTTGCGCAAGGTGCGCTGGGTGTCCGGCGCATCGAGCTCGAGGCGCATGTTCATCTTGACGCGGCCGACCGCGGAGAGGTCGTAGCGCTCGGCATCGAAGAACAGCGACTGGAACATCGCCTGCGCGGAATCGAGCGTCGGCGGCTCACCCGGACGCATTACGCGGTAGATGTCGAACAGCGCGTCCTCACGCGTCATGTTCTTGTCGGCCGACAGCGTGTTGCGGATGTAGGGGCCGACATTGACGTGGTCGATGTCGAGCAGCGGCAGGTCCTTGTAGCCCTGCTCGTTCAGCACCTTGAACAGCTTGTCGGTGATCTCCTCGCCGGCCTCGGCGTAGATCTCGCCAGTCTTCGGGTTGACGAGATCCTCGGCGATGTAGTTGCCGAGCAGCTCCTCGTCCGACATGCGCAGCGCCTTCAGCCCCTTCTCCTGGAGCTGGCGGGCGGCACGGACGGTGAGCTTCTTGCCGGCCTCGAGCACGACCTTGCCGGTGTCGGCGTCGATCAGGTCGTTGACGGTCGAATAGCCTCGGAAGCGGTTGGCGTCGAACGGAACGCGCCAGCCTTCCTTGATGCGCTTGTAGATCAGCTTCTTGTAGAAGGTCGACAGGATGGTCTCGCCGTCGAGGCCGAGCGCGAACATCAGCGACGTCACCGGCAACTTGCGGCGGCGGTCGATGCGCGCGAACACGATGTCCTTGGCGTCGAACTCGATGTCGAGCCAGGAGCCGCGATACGGGATGACGCGAGCAGCGAACAACAGCTTGCCCGACGAATGGGTCTTGCCCTTGTCGTGATCGAAGAACACGCCCGGCGAGCGGTGCATCTGCGAGACGATGACGCGCTCGGTGCCGTTGACGATGAAGGTGCCGTTCATGGTCATGAGCGGAATGTCGCCCATGTACACGTCCTGCTCCTTGATGTCCTTGACCGACTTGGCGCCGGTTTCCTCGTCGATATCGAACACGATGAGGCGCAGCGTCACCTTGAGCGGCGCAGCGAAGGTCATGCCGCGCTGGCGGCACTCGTCGACGTCATACTTCGGCGGCTCGAACTCGTAGCGGACGAACTCGAGCATCGAGGTGCCCGAGAAGTCGGAGATCGGGAACACCGAGCGGAATACCGCCTGCAGGCCCTCGTCCGGCCGGCCGCCCGTGGGCTCGTCGACCATCAAAAACTGGTCGTAGGACGCCTTCTGAACCTCGATGAGGTTCGGCATCTCCGCGACTTCCTTGATGTGTCCAAAGAACTTGCGAACGCGTTTGCGACCGGTGAATGTCTGCTGCGCCATCGTGGCCTCTCATGTCGTCGCCGGAGGGGCGAACCTTCCGAAACAGCGGCTGCCACCGCCGTTCCGGGTTGAATTTCGATCCATTTCGAAGGTCTGAGGCACAGAACGCGGAACGGAAACGTCCCAGATCTGTTCTTCAGAACACCAAAACGCAAAACGACGCGCGAGGCGCGAGGGCGCACCCGCTCGTCAGAACCATCTCGTCACGGACTGCAAAAGCCCGAAATTGCCTGTCTCCCAACGGTCCACGACGGAGATGGTGCTCCACCGATAACCGGCTTTTCGTGCTACCGGCCCAATATGGGCCGACGATAACCGAGATTCGAGGGGCAAGCCCCACAATCTCCACACTTTTCCGTGTCCGGCCCGAAACAGGCGATCCTGTTGCACGCCTTTTGCAGCATTCGCGAGCCCGCCCGCTACCCCTGCAAAACTCCTTGTCGGCATGATGACCGGGCGATGTTACCGCCCGGTCACCGATATCTCTCGAAGCCCCCAGCCGGCCTGGTGGCCGACGGAAGCTCCGCGCGTAATCGAAACGATTACTTGAGGTCGATCTTGGCGCCAGCCTTCTCGAGCTGAGCCTTGATCTTCTCGGCCTCGTCCTTGTTGACGCCTTCCTTGACCGGCTTCGGAGCGCCCTCGACCAGGTCCTTGGCTTCCTTCAGGCCCAGGCCGGTGATGGCGCGGACTTCCTTGATGACCTCGATCTTCTTGTCGCCGGCCGAGGCCAGGACAACGGTGAACTCGGTCTTCTCTTCCGCCGGAGCGGCAGCGGCAGCGGCAGGGCCAGCAACCGCGACGGCGGCAGCGGCGGACACGCCCCACTTCTCTTCCAGGAGCTTGGCGAGCTCAGCGGCCTCGAGAACGGTGAGGGCCGAGAGGTCGTCGACGATCTTCTGCAGGTCAGCCATTGATGTAGTCCTTTAGTGTGGTTCGGTTCGAAACCAGTTTGTGAGTGTTTGCGAAGGGCGTCAGGCCGCTTCGCCCTTTGAGGCATGAGCCTGAATGACGCGCGCGACCTTGGCCGCGGGTGCGTTGGCGAGCTGGGCCAGCTTGGTCGCCGGAGCCTGGATCAGGCCGACGAGCTTGCCGCGCAGTTCGTCCAGCGACGGCAGCGAGGCGAGTGCCTTTACGCTGTCGACATTCAGGACGGTTTTACCCATGGAGCCGCCGAGGATGACGAACTTTTCGTTCGCCTTGGCGAATTCCATGGCAACCTTGGGCGCCGCGACAGGATCGTTCGAAGTTGCGATCACGGTCGGCCCCTTCAACAGGGGACCGATGCCGACGACGTCCGTGCCTTCAAGAGCAATTTTGGCGAGACGGTTCTTCGAGACCTTCACCGTTGCGCCAGCCTGCTTCATCTGCATGCGCAGCTTCTGCATCTGGGCCACGGTAAGGCCGGAATAGTGAGCGACGACCGCGACGCCCGTGGTCTTGAAGACCTCGTGCAGTTCCTCGACCGCCTCTTTTTTTGCCGCTCGTTCCACAGCAAGCTCTCTCCGGTTGGCGGCCTTCGCCCGAAAGCGGGACCGCCGGGTTAAACCCGCCGCCCCGCCAAACCCGACCTCTGGACGCTAGAACCCATGAGGACACGTCAGGCAGCACGACGATGAATAGCCTGCCCTTCCCAAGGCCTCTCGGCCCGGGGAGTGTCGAGGTTCGAACCAAACCTGCATGCCAGCGCGACCAGCGCGGTGGACATGCCGAAATCCGGTTTTCACCCGTCTATGCAGGCCATACGATTAAGCCATTGAGGAAATTGAGCTTCCGCGCCGGCGCCTGCAGTCTCGGACAGGATTCGAGGGATCGGCGGACCGACCTCCCCTGCGGCATTTTCGAGAGCAGAAGATCCTTGTTCCTTCCGAGAGATCCAAATGGATATCCTCAGAAAGAATGCTGGCTCCCTAGGCTTTCGGAATGCGCGCACGGACGCGCCAGCAACAGCCAGCCCGCCCGGAAGCCGGTTCTTTAAAGGGTCGATGACGACTTGCCAAGACCCCCGAGAGCAATTTTCGCACCAATTAGGTGGCCCGCCGGCCTCCGGACGAGCGCCGACGTGAAATCGGGCGCTCGGCCTCTCCGCCCGTCATTACGAGCCCCGCGAAACACTCGACCGTCGAGCCATCTCACCTGAAATGGCAGCATCAAGCCGCAAGGAAGGCCGTGGTGCCGCGCGGTGAGTTCATCCGGCACATGAGGTTCGGTCGCGAGCGAACGATTTGCCCGTGCCGGGGATCAAAACTCTTTGCCATGTTCCCAATGCGCAGGCACGCGCGCCGCTCCGATTCACCGAAAATGATCATGGCCCGTGCTAAGCCGCGGGGAGCACTGCGCAATCACCCGGGAACGCAAACGCGTGACGTCTCCTTCCCGCAAGACCTCCATCGTCCGGCACGCAATCACGCTGCTGATCGGCCTGATTTTTCTCGCCCTGGTATACGGGGCGCTGGCGATCGCGCCCTTCCGCGCGGCCTGGTTCATGTATCTCGCCCATCTGCTGTTCTTCGGCCTGAATGCGGTCTGGATCACCTCCTGCGTCGGGATGCTGATGCTCGGCATGGCGCGCATGTCGCCGGGCCTGATGGCGGCGCCCCCGGCGTTCTTTGCGTGCTGGTGCGCGGCCTCCGTCATCGATCGAGCTATGGTTGAATCGAGCGCTGATCCAGCCTTGTTTCGCCGCGAGGTCCCAGCGGGGCTTCGCGAGTTCCGTTCACTCACTGTGGTTGGAAACGGATCCAGCCGGGGGTATGCGCGCCTTCTCGTAGACGGCACCATCGACCAGTACGTCCAGGCGACCGACTCCGGGAAAGGACGCCCGGGGTTGATCCGCCTGACGCGGCTTGCCGCGATTCAGGAGTGCAGTGTGGACGACATGCAGGCTTCGCAATCTCTGCAGGCCGCAGGCCGGATCGACCATTGCCTGAGAACCACGACCATCGATGCGATTCCCGACGGGCTCGTCGTACGCATGATCTTGCAAGAGCCCTATGGGTGCTGCGCCGAGGGCACGATCAGCATCCGTCGAAACGGCGAGGAGGCGGTAGCCGCAACATGGCGCTCCGAAAGACGAAGGGTCCTTAGCTTCCTGCCGCTGTTCGGGCCGGTCGGCGACGGACCCTACCCCACCACGTCGCTGTGGAAAGGCGGCGCTGGAGGGCCATGGCAGATTGTATGGGTCGGAAAGCCAGGCTTTTCCGAGATCGACCTGGCGGCGGCCATCTATGGCATCGATTGGAATGCGCCCCTCGATATCGTCAAGGTCGACAACGCAGAGCTGGCCAGGCGCGCGGCCGAGATCTCCAAAGGCCCGAACCGCGGCGCCGCGCTCGATCTCGTCCTCGAGTTGCAGCGCAGGAACTATACTGCCGATGACATGCTCGGGGTCGTCGCCTCGATGATCCAGTGGGCCTTCCGGGGGTCGAACGTCGAGCGCAAGGCATCGGAATTCTTCCGTCATCTTCAATCGCCGGATAAGGCCAGATTTGTTGATCTCATCCTCGACAAGATCCAGGATCCATCGATCGGGGCTGACTTTCTGCGCGCCGAGTTCGGCTTCGACACTTCGTTCGAAACGGATCAATCCGAACGCGCCTTGCGCATCTTCGAGCAGCGCGACGATCTCAAGGTCTGGCAATACGAGCAGGCTTTGCGCATCGCGCGGGACGGCCGCATCCGCTATGCGTCGGACGAGTTTGAAGCCGAGCAGGAGCGCCGCTTCGCCTTTCTTCGGCAGGATCCGAGCCCTGCCTTCGTCCAACGGACCCTGGCGTTCGGGCGGGTCTACTTCTCTGGAAGCGATCCCCAGCGAGACTACTTCAGCCGCCAGTTGGATCGCGTGCCGGATGCCATGCTCGATGAGTTTTTGATGACGATCGGATGGCATCGCAAGCACGGCGAACTGAGGATCACCGAAGCGATCCGCCTGCTGCGCGACCGCGCCGCGATCCGCATCGCGGCCGTCGATGATGAAAAGCTCCGACGAAGCTTGCAGGAGCGTTTTCGGCTCGACCTCGATCGCTGAGAACGGTGCGAGGTCTAGCTAGCGGACCTGATAGGGCAACGGCTTGCCGGCGAAGAAGGCCGTGAGATTGGCCACCACGCAGGCCTGCATCGCGACATGCGATTCCCGCGTGTTACCCCCGATATGGGGCGTCACCACCACATTGGGTAGCGCGGTCAGTTCATCCGGAACATGAGGTTCGGTCTCGAACACGTCGAGCCCGGCGCCTGCGATGACGCCTTCCTTCAGCGCAGCCAGCAGCGCCTGTTCGTCGATCACGGAGCCGCGCGAGATGTTGACGACATGGCCGTCGGGACCGAGCTTCCTGAGCAGATCGGCATTGACGACGTGGGTGGTCTCGGCGCTGGCGCGGACGGCGATCATCAGCACGGTGCACCATTCGGCGAGCGCATCGAGGCTTGGGAAGTATTGATAAGGCAGTTCGTCGTAGCGGGTGCGGTTGAAATAGCCGACCTCGGTCTCGAACGCGGCGACGCGCGCGGCGATCTTGCGGCCGATCTCGCCCATGCCGTAGACGCCGACCTTGCAGCCGGCGAGGCTCGGCGGCGGTTTCATCAGCGGTGACGGCTTGGCCCCGGCCCAGCCGCCATCGCGGACGTAAGCGTCGGCCACCATCAGCCGCCGCGTGCTCGCCAGCATCAGCATGACGGCGACATCGGCGACCGCAGCCGCGTTCGCTCCCGGGCTGTTGCCGACCGCAATGTTGCGCGCCGCTGCCGCCTTCAGGTCGACGCCATCGTAGCCGGTGCCATAGCAGACGATCGCCCCCAGCGCCGGCAATCGATCCATCTCCGCCGCGCCGAGCGGCGTGCCGCCGGCCGTGATCAGCGCCCTCACCTGCGCCACCTCGTCCACCGGAAACACCTCGTGCGCGGGCTTGCCGGCGGTGTCGAGCAGGTCGAAGCGGTCGGCAAAACGCTGGGTCAGGGATTTTGGCAGGCGGGAGTAGATCAGGACCTTGTCGGGCATGTCGGCGGGGACTCCAAATGCGAAGGGCGGGATCGTTGAACGATCCCGCCCTTCCTAATCTAGCTCATGCCTGGCCGCTTAGGCGAGCACGGTGCCCGGCTCGACCTTGACGCCCGGGCCCATCGTCGACGACACGGCGACGCGCTGGACATAGGTGCCCTTGGCGCCTGCCGGCTTGGCCTTCACGACCGCATCCGCCAGCGCCTTGATGTTCTCGACCAGCTTGTCCTCGCCGAACGAGGCCTTGCCGACGCCGGCCTGGATGATGCCGGCCTTCTCGACGCGGAACTCGACCGAGCCGCCCTTGGCACCCTTGACGGCGCCAGCGACGTCCATGGTCACGGTGCCGATCTTCGGGTTCGGCATCATGCCGCGCGGACCGAGCACCTTACCGAGACGGCCGACCAGCGGCATCATGTCGGGGGTGGCGATACAACGGTCGAAGTCGATGTTGCCGTTCTGCACCTTCTCGACCAGATCCTCCGCGCCGACCACGTCAGCACCGGCGGCCCTGGCCTCGTCGGCCTTGGCACCGCGGGCGAACACGCCGACGCGCAGCGTACGGCCGGTGCCGTTCGGCAGCATGACGACGCCACGAACCATCTGGTCGGCGTGACGCGGATCGACGCCGAGGTTGATCGCGACCTCGATGGTCTCGTCGAACTTCGAGGTGGCACGTTCCTTGACCATCTTGATCGCATCAGCAAGCGGGTAGAGCTTGGTGCGGTCGACGCCCTCGCGGGCCTTCTTCAAACGCTTTCCGATAGCCATGGCCGCTTACCCCGCAACTTCCAGACCCATCGAGCGGGCGGAGCCCTCGACCATCTTCATGGCCGACTCGATCGAGTCGCAATTCAGGTCCTTCATCTTCTTCTCGGCGATCTCGCGCACCTGCGCCTTGGTCACCGCGCCGGCCTTGTCACGACCCGGGGCTTTGGAGCCCGACTGGATCTTGGCAGCCTGCTTGAGGAAGAAGGACATCGGCGGGGTCTTCATCTCGAAGGTGAAGGAGCGGTCCGCGTAAATGGTGATGACCACCGGGATCGGGGTGTTCTTCTCTTCCTTCTGGGTCTGCGCGTTGAACGCCTTACAGAACTCCATGATGTTGAGACCGCGCTGACCGAGCGCGGGGCCGATCGGCGGCGACGGGTTGGCCGCGCCGGCCGGGACCTGAAGCTTCAGGTAACCGGTTACTTTCTTTGCCATTCTGATTCTCCAACGCGTTCGCGCTTTTGCCTGATGCGAACGCACCGCCCTCGGGGCGACAAAACCCGTCGGGCGAGGTTTGGGACCGTGGTCCGGCGCGCTGGATCCGGCTGGCAAAGCCGGTCGCGCCTCCCACGAACGAAATCGCCCCCCGATTGGGGAGCGAAGGGCGCCCGATACACGAGATCGGACGAAAAGGAAAGAGTTGAGAGCCGAGCTCCCTCCTCCCCGTCATTCCGGGGCGCCCGCAAGGGCGAGCCCGGAATCCATAGCCACAGGGTGCCGTGTGGGGCACGCTGGAGCTGGCAGTTCGCCGTCCCATTCCCGCATGGGGTTATGGATTCCGGGCTCAGCCCTGCGGGCTGCCCCGGAATGACGGCGGAGAGAGCTGCCTCAGCCCACGACCTTCTCGACCTGGTTGAACTCCAGCTCGACCGGGGTGGCGCGGCCAAAGATCGAGACCGCGACCTTGAGGCGTGAGCGGCCCTCGTCGATTTCCTCGACCACGCCGGAGAACGAGGCGAACGGGCCGTCGGCGACGCGGACGTTCTCGCCGATCTCGAACGACACCGAGGATTTCGGCCGCTCCACGCCTTCCTGCATCTGGTTCAGGATGCGCATCGCCTCGCCTTCGGAGATCGGCATCGGCTTGTTCTCGGCGCCGAGAAAACCGGTCACCTTGGGCGTGTTCTTGATCAGGTGAAACGCCTCGTCGGTCAGCTTCATCTTCACCAGCACGTAGCCGGGGAAGAACTTGCGCTCGGCGTCGATCTTGCGGCCGCGGCGCACCTCGGTGACCTTCTCGATCGGCACCAGCACCTGCTCGAACAGGTCCTCGAGATTGCGCTGCTTGGCCTGCTCGCGGATCGACTCGGCGACCTTCTTCTCGAAGTTCGAGTAGGCGTGGACGATGTACCAGCGCTTGTCGGAGCTTTGCGTTGCGGTTGCCATCAGTGGATGCCCAGCACGAGGGTGATGAGATAACGGATGATCTGATCGGCGGCGAAGAAGAAGATCGAGGCCAGCGCCACCATCACGAACACCATGATCGTGGTGATAGTGACCTCGCGACGGGTCGGCCAGGTGACCTTCGCGGTCTCCGAGCGCACTTCCTGCAGGAATTTGAACGGGCTTGAGGCCATCGTCAGGGGTCCGCGTCCGTCATCAGACGGTTGAAGAGTTTACAGGGAAAACCGAACAGCCGGCCTTGGCCCACCCTCTTGTCGGAGAGATGAGCCGAATCCACGGGCTCGCTTGTTCGGGGAGTGAAAAGCCGCGCCGGATATCCGCTGTTTCAGCGGGCCGGCTGCAGGTGGCCGATATCTACTGTCCGAACGGCCAAAGGTCAAGATATGGGCAGACCGGGGTGTCCCGGTCATTCCCTCGGCAAGGCGCCGCCTGCCCTGCCCCAAGCCGGATTTTCGTGCCGCGGCAGGCCATTTCCGCACTACGGCAGGTTGAGCACGTGCCGCGACGAAATGCCCGTGACGGTGGAGTTCCTGCTCTTGCCGGGCCTGCGGCGGCCGCTCATTCTCGGCTTCACAAGAACAATCAGGAGGAAACCCATGACCTTTGCCCTGGGCAAGGGACTGACGCGCGCTGCCGCGGTCAGCCTTGCTGCTCTCAGCCTTGCTGCTCTCAGTCTTGCCGCCCTCACCGCCGCCCCTGCCCGCGCCCAGGCGCCGCTCAAGATCGGCGTGCTCAGCGACTTCTCGTCGGTCTATTCGGACATCGGCGGCCAGGGCAATCTCGAGGCGACCAAGCTGGCCATCGAGGAGTTCGGCGGCAGCATGTTCGGCAAGCCGATCGAGGTCATCAGCGCCGATCCGCAGAACAAGGCCGACATCGCCGCCTCGATCGTGCGCAAATGGTACGAGAACGAAGCCGTCGACATGGTCATCGACATGCCGACCTCGGCGACCGCGCTGGCCGGCATGGAGATGTCGAAGCAGTTCGAGAAGCTGATGATCGTGACGGATGCCGCGAGCTCCGACATCACCGGCAAGTCGTGCTCGCCCTACACCGTGCACTGGACCTACGACACCTACGGCAATGCGCACACCGTCGGCCAGGCGATCGTCAAGAACGGCGGCGACAGCTGGTTCTTCATCACCGCGGACTATTTGTTCGGCCATTCGATCGAACGCGACACCGGCGACGTCGTGCGCGCGGCCGGCGGCAAGGTGATCGGCAGCGCCAGGCATCCGCTCAACAACCAGGACTTCTCGTCCTTCCTGCTGCAGGCCCAGGCCAGCAAGGCCAAGATCATCGGCATGGCCAATGGCGGCGGCGACACCATCACCACCATCAAGCAGGCCGCCGAGTTCGGCATCGTCGCCGGCGGCCAGAACCTCGCCGGCATCGTGATGTTCATCTCCGACATCCACAGCCTCGGCCTCAAGCTCGCGCAGGGCCTCATCATCACCGAGGCCTACTACTGGGACCTCAACGACCGCACCCGCGCCTTCGGCAAGCGCTTCTTTGACAAGATGAAGCGAATGCCGACCATGAACCAGGCCGCGACCTACAGCGCCACCCTGCACTATCTCAACGCGGTGAAAGCCGCCGGCACCCGCGACACCAAGCCGGTGCTCGCCAAGATGCGCGAGACCCCGGTGCGCGACGCCTTCACCGACAACGGCGTGCTGCGCGAGGACGGCCGCATGGTGCACTCGATGTTCCTGTTCGAGGTCAAGAAGCCGGAGGAATCGAAGGCGGCGTGGGACTATTACAAGGTGCTGGCGGAGGTGCCCGGCGACCAGGTGTTCCGGCCGCTGAAGGATGGCGGGTGTCCGCTCGTGAAGCAGTAAGGGTCCGTCAAAACGCGTTCGGGGCTCGCATGTCGCGGGCCCCGGCTGAACAGTCTTCGTCGATGTGTGGCTTAAGTGCTTGATCTCGCTGGCAGGAGTGGAGAGGCTCGAACTCCCAACCCCCGGTTTTGGAGACCGGTGCTCTACCAATTGAGCTACACTCCTAGCGAGCCGGGACTGCGTCGCCGGTTCGGGCGCTTTCAAGCATAGACCTCCCCTCCATTGCAAGGGTGCAATGGGGCAAATCGACTGGTCAGGGCACAACTTCCGCGCCAGACTTGATGCAAACCGACAACAGGACTTCAGGGAGAGCCCATGACCCCGCCGACCGCCGCCTCCAGCATGCCCCTTTCCGCGCTCCGCTCCCTGAGCCCGCCGTTGCCGGACGACCGGCCGGAAGCGCTCGGCCTTTCCGCGTCGCGGCTGCAGCGGGCGTCGGATGCCTTCAAGCGCGAGGCCGACAAGGGAACGATCCCGGGCGCGACCCTGCTGGTTGGCCGGCGCGGCCGGATCGGCTGGTTCGACGCCATCGGCCGCCAGGCGCCCGATGCCGACACGCCGATGCGGCCCGATTCGATCTTCCGCATCTTCTCGATGACCAAGCCGATCGTCTCGCTGGGAATCATGATGCTGGTCGAGGACGGCGATCTGCTGCTGTCCGATCCGGTCGCCAAGTTCATCCCGGAATTCGCCGACCAGAAGGTCGGCGTCGACATCAGCGGCAAGCTCGAGCTCGTCCCGGTCGTCCAGCCGATGACGGTGCAGGACCTGCTGCGCCACACCTCGGGCCTTGCGTATGAGCACACCGGCACCGGGCCGGTGCACCAGTTGTACCAGCAGTCGCGGGTGCGCAGCCGCAAGATCACGAACGCAGAGCACGCGGCCATCGTGGCCGGCCTGCCGTTGATCTGCCAGCCCGGCGCCGAGTTCAACTACAGCCGCTCGACCGACATCCTCGGGCGAATCATCGAGGTCGTCGCGGGCCAGGCGCTCGGCGCCTTCCTCGCCGAGCGCATTCTGTCGCCGCTCGGCATGAACGAGACCGCCTTCTTCACCAGCGAGGCCAATGCCGGTCGGCTCGCCGAGCCGTTCGCCAGGGATCCCTGGACCGGCGAGGCGGTCAACCTGTTCAAGATGACCGAGCAGCCGGTGATGGAATCCGGCGGCGGCGGGCTGGTGGCGACCACCATGGATTACGCCCGGTTCTGCGCCATGCTGCTCAACAAGGGCAGCCTCGACGGCACCAGGCTGGTCGGCCGCAAGACGCTCGAGCTGATGGCCTCCGACCATCTCGGCCCTCACGTCAAAACGCAGGGCACGCTGCTGTCGCCCGGTCACGGCTTCGGCCTCGGCTTCGCCGTGCGCCGCGACGCCGGCATCGCCCCCTTCCCCGGCTCGCCCGGCACCTTCTTCTGGAGCGGCATCGCCGGCACCTTCTTCTGGATCGATCCCAAGGAGGAGCTGTTCTGCGTCTTCATGGCCCAGGCCCCGGGGCAACGCGACTATCTGCGCACGCTGGTCCGCGATGTGGTGTACGCGGCGGTGGAGTGAGGGCACTGTCGTAGCCCCGATGCTGCGACGCCCACCGCCGTCGTCCCGGCGAACGCCGGGACCCATACCGCGTGATCTGTCGAGGGAGGTCACTGCCAGTTGCCTGCCTCATGCCGGCCGGTGGTAATGGGTCCCGGCGTTCGCCGGGACGACGCTGTTGGTTGAGGCCACACCGCAGGCCACACGACGAGCGCGCCTCAACTGATCGTCGCGCCGCCGTCGATCACCATGGTCTGGCCGGTCATGAAGTTGCCGGCGGCGGACCCCAGGAACACCGCCGCACCCGCGATCTCGTCGGGGATGCCGATGCGCAGCAGCGGCGAGCGCGCGGTCGAGGCCTTCAGGTTGTCCGGATTGTCCCACAGCGCCTTGGCAAAGTCGGTCTTGATCAGGCCGGGCGCGATGCAGTTCACGCGGACATTGTGCGGGCCGTATTCGCAGGCGAGGTTGCGCGCCAGCTGCATGTCGGCGGCCTTGGAAATCGCGTAGGCGCCGAGGATGGTCGAACCCTTGAGGCCACCGATCGACGAGACGATGATCACAGAGCCGTCCTTGCGCGCGATCATCTGCGGCACGACCATGCTGATCAGCCAGTTGTTGGCAACGATGTTGTTGTCGAGGATCTTGCGGAACTGATCATCGGAGATGCCGGCCAGCGGCCCGTAATACGGGTTCGAGGCGGCGTTGCAGACGAGAACGTCGATCTGGCCGTAGATGCGGTTGGCCTCGTCGACGAGGTTCTGCAGGTTCTCCTTGCTGGAGATGTTGGCGGCAACAGCGGCCGCCGTGCCCTTGCCGAACCGCTCGTTGATCTCCTTGGCCACGGCCTCGCAGACATCGGCCTTGCGCGACGAGATCACCACCTTGGCGCCGTGCTCGGCCATGCGCTCGGCAATGGCCAGCCCGATGCCGCGGGTCGATCCGGTGATGACGGCCACCTTGCCGGTCATGTCGAACAGGGTCATGGGGAGTTCCTCCTAGCTATCAGTTGTTGTTAGTTAAAAACCTACCGCAACGTCGATGCACTTTTCCGCGGTGCCGGTGACTGCGCCCTCTCCCCTTGCGGGAGAGGGCATGTAGGACAGCGCCGCAAGCTCGGTTGGGTGAGGGGTATGTCTCTACGAGTCGAGCTCGCGGAGAGATACCCCTCACCCGGCATGATCGCGCGAAGCGCGATCATGCCACCCTCTCCCGCAAGGGGAGAGGGTGCACTGCCCGTGTGGCGACGCAAGTTGATGCACCAAGCATGAACGAGCGCGAATGATGCATGGAGAAAACCTAACATCCCTCACGCCAGCTTGCTCGTCGTGACCTCCGGCCCAGCCGGCTGATGCATCGCCTGGTGGGCGGCGTCGGCGATCCAGGGCTGCTGATTGACCATCGGCAGGCGCCATGAGCTGACATCGCCGCTCACGATGTGATCGAGCCGGGTCACCGAGCAGTTGTCGATGTCGAAGGCCAGGCCCTTCTCGACAAGGCCGCCGAGCGCCAGTCCGACCGCCGCCTTGATGGTGCCGCCATGGCCGACCGCGATCACGTCGCGGCCGGCTTCCGCCACATTGATGCGCGCGATCGCCGCGGTGACGCGGGTGTACAGATCCATGTAGCTCTCGCCGCCCGGCGCCGGCACGTCGATGTCCGCGAACCAGTTGCTGCCGGCGGGACGGCTCGCCAGGAACGCGGCGCGGTTCATGCCCTGCCATTGTCCGAGATGCTGCTCGGCAAAGGCGGCCTCCTTGATCATCCCGGGGGGCTGCGGGAAACCGGCCGCCCAGATCGCCTCCGCGGTCTGGTGCGTGCGCATCAGGCTGCTCGCATACCACACCGCGCTGCGCGGCAGGATCTTCGCCACCGCCTCGAACACCTCGCGATCCCCGGTGTCGCAGGCAATGTCGGACTGGCCGTAAATGTTGCCGCCGTCGCTGCGGACCGGCGCATGGCGTACCCACCACCAGCGCGTGGTGACGACCGGAGGCTTCGTTGCATCAGCTGACATCGCGTAACCCTTCCCTCCGCAGCTGTCTCGCTGTACGTGAGGAGCCAGCCCGTCTCAAGCCGCTCCGCACGTTCAGCACGTTTGAAACGACGTTTGAATTCCGTTCCGCGGCACGCAGCTGATCACAAATCGAACAGGAGGAAACATGGGCCGCCTCGAAGGCAAATCCGTCATCATCACCGGCGCCGGCAGCGGCATCGGCCGCGCCGCTTCCTTGATGTTCACGAAAGAAGGCGCGCGACTGATTGCAGTCGATCGCAGCGACGCCGTCAAGGAGACGGTCGAGCTCGTGAAGCAGCAGGGCGGCATTGCCGAAGCGGTCATCGCCGATGCCGGGTCCGAGGCCGACGTCTCCAGCTTCATCGATCGCGCGGTCGCCACCTACGGCAAGCTCGACGTGATCTGGGCCAATGCCGGCATCTCCGGCGGGCTGAAGCCGATCGCCGAGCAGACTGTCGAGCACTGGCAGGAGATCCTGCGCATCAATCTGATCGGCCCGTTCCTCGCGGTGAAGCACGCGATGCCGCACATGGTGCGGCAGCAGCGCGGCGCCATCGTCTGCACGGCGTCGGTCGCCGGCCTGAAGTCCGGCGCCTCGGGCCATCCCTACGCGGCCAGCAAGGCCGGCGTGATCAGCCTGGTGCAGACGACGGCCTACTCGCTGTCCGGCACCGGCGTGCGCATCAACGCCGTCTGTCCCGGCCTGATCGAGACCGGCATGACCAAGCCGATCTTCGACGGCGCCAAGGAGCGCGGCACCGAAGGCAAGATCGGCCAGCTCAACCCGCTCAAGCGCGCCGGCCAGCCGCACGAAATCGCCGCCATGGCCCTGTTCCTCGCCAGCGACGAAGCCTCCTACGTCAACGGCCAGGCCTTCCCGGTCGACGGCGGCCTCACGGCGTCGATGCCGTATGCGGGGAAGCCGATTTAGGCGGACCGCCGCACCAAACACCGGTGTCGTCCCGGCGAACGCCGGGACCCATACCCCCAGGGAGCGGTTTGAGGCAGGCTGACAATTGGCTTTTTGCCCAACACATCTGCTGCGGCGTATGGATACCGGCTCTGCGCACCGCCAGCGCGTTCGCGCTGTCGATGCTTGGCCGGGATGACAGTGTTTGTTGTGACCGTCATCGCGAGCACAGCGGCGCGATCCAGAGTCGTCGCCTTCGTCCTGGATTGCCTCCACCGTCGCCCTTCGGGCCATGGTGGACAAGCTGCATCGCTCGAAATGACGGAGTCCAAACATGCACATTCACTCCCGCGGCGCCTTCGCGCCCGAGTGCTGCTGAATTCACCGCCCTCTTTCATCAGAGAGCGCAGGGAAGGCCAGGCGTCGGCTGACGCCTGCGGCCCGCCTGCGAAAAAAATGCAGGCGGCAGGAACCACAGGTGCAGCCGGAAACGCCCGGCCTTCCCTGCGCGATGGTCTTAACGCTTACTTCGCGCTCTCCCCGGGGACCGGCTTGATTGCCCCCGTCATCGACACAGCGCACGAGCGCTCGCGTCAACTTGACCTCGGCACCGGGAGGTCAGGACCACACGACTTCGCGTCCACGCATCGCCGTTCGTCCGCACACCCGAAGGGCATGCTGCGGCAATCCGCGGCCACCGCCTCCCCGCCTCGCGTGTCGTGACGATCGCGCGCAACGCCTCTCTTCGGTGAGACGGGATGGCGCAAGCAAATCATGAATTCCGGAAAAACGAAAGACAAATCTTCCGTCCGCATGGGGTGGATCGGATGATCCCATTGATCACGCTGGCGAAGATTTTTCCTGGCGACCACGGTTTTCAGGCATCGCGGTCCCTCGACGCGACAACGACGACGCATTCACCATGACATACCGATTTGCCCGACGGGCGCCATCGACTTCGCGAAGCGGCCATCGCGAAGCGCCAACCTGGCCAGCGTCGGGCAACATCGCGAGACATAGCCAAGTCGTCGACGCCCATCCAGAGCCACGTCTCGCGGTTGCTGGCGCTGGTGCCAGCGCCGTCGTATCGTGACGGGATGCCCCGCCCGAACTCACACGATGACATCGGATCAGACTTCCCCCCGCCTGCCGCCGTGGCCCACCATCCGCCGCAGCTATGCGCGCTACGCGGTCGGCTTCGGTGCCATCCTGCGCATCGCCTGGCCGTGGCTCGTGCTGGGCGCGCTGCTGCCGGCACCGGCCATGGCGCTGCGCATGGCCGGGCTGCTCGGCCCGGTGGGCACGACTGCCATCACCGTCATGGCGCAACTCGTGGTGGTTCTTGCGGGGTTCAGCATCGCCGTCGCCTGGCATCGCTATCTGATCCTGGACCAGGCACCGGCCGCGAGCCTCGGCAATTTTCTCACCAGCCATTTCTGGCGCTTCACGGCGGTCGCCGTGCTCATCGGCCTGATGGTGTGGCTGCCGATGTGGCTGCCGCTGCTGCTGAGCGATCTCCTCCCCGACCCCAGCTTCGCGGGTCCGATGACCCAAGCAGGTTTGATCGCGCTCGCGCTGCCTGCCCTGCTGGTCAGGCTCGCCATCTTCGCGCTGCTCTGCCGTCTCTGTCTGGCGATGCCGGCGAGCGCCATCGGCGCCGACGGCCTCGGCCTGTCCGCATCATGGCACGCGACGCGCGGCAACCTCCTGCGGCTGATGCTCTGCGTCGCAGCCTGCGTGCTGCTGCCATGCGCGGTGTTCGGCCGCGTCCAGACCATGATCTATCGCGCCATCCTCATCCAGGACTCCGCCCCCGTATTGCCGTCGACGCAAACGCTGCTGCTGCTGCAGGGCACGATCAACGTCGTTCAGCTGCTGATCGTGCCGCTCGCGGCAGGCTTCCTGTCGATCGCTTATCTGCAGCTCGGTCCAGCCCGCGGCAACGTCGGCGGCTGATCGACAGCACGTCGCAGCGGGCGACGATCGGGTTCAAGCGTGCGGTCCGTGCGGAGCGGGATTTTTCGGCTGCCATTCTTCGAACCAGCTGCTCCGAGGCCTCGTCGAACCTCGCAAGCGGACCATTCCGGCTTCGCCAAACGAAGGATGGAAGACATGTCAGGACTATCGAAACTGGCCCTGCTCGCCTTGGTCGGAGCCGCCGCCACCGCCGCGGCCGCGACCAGCGCCGGCGCACGCGAGATCCAATTGTGGCGCTGTGAGGTCGTGTCGTGGGGAGGGTGCGGAACGATCGAAACGCCGCAACAGGTTGCGCGTCGCCATCGGGATACCTCGCCCACCTACATGAAGCAGAGCGATCCGCGCTATAGCAGCGCGATGACCATGGCGGGTGGAGGCGGCGGCGGTGGTGGAGGCGGTGGCGGTGGCGGCGGCCGCTGAGCCCCGACTGTGGCGGAATGCCTTAAGACCAGCCCGGATGGCAAACGACATCCGGGCTTCTTCACTGGCGGGACGGCTGCCCCCGCAACTCGTTTCCGCCGGCGCACAAGTCGCGCATGCCGGCGACGGCGCGACTACACCGCGCCCGCCTTCTGCGCGTAGGCCCAGGCCTGCTTGGTCATCGGCACCATGCGCTTGACCGACTCGATCGCCTTGTCGTTGGCGGCGGTGCCGTCGCGGATGCGGCCGATGATGCCCTGGAGAATGCCGGCGAGGCGGAACAGGTTGTAGGCGAAGTACCAGTTGAGGTCGGGCATTGCCGTGCCGGTGACGCCACCGTAGATCGCCGCGGCCTCGTCGAGGGTCGGAATGTTCAACGCCTTGAGGTCGACACCGTCGAGGCCGGGCATGATCCACTGCATCAAGAGATAGGTGAAATCGGCCATGGGATCGCCGAGCGTCGACAGCTCCCAGTCGAGCACCGCGATGACGCGCGGCTCTGATGCATGGAAGATCATGTTGTCGAGCCGGTAGTCGCCATGCACGATCGAGACGCGCTGCTGCGTCGGCAAGGTGCGCGGCAGCCATTCGATCAGCTTTTCCATCTCCGGCAGGTGCTCGGTTTCCGAGGCGCGGTACTGCTTGGTCCAGCGGTCGACCTGGCGGGCAAAGTAGTTGCCGGGCTTGCCGAAATCGGCGAGGCCAATGGCGGCGGGATCGTAGGCGTGCAGCTTCGCCAGCGTCTCGATCTTGCTGGTGAAGATCGCGCGCCGCTCGGGTGCCGCGACCTGCGGCAGGGTCGGATCCCAGAACACCCGGCCCTCCTCCATCGACATGATGTAGAAGGCGGATCCGATGACGCCGTCGTCGGTGCACAGCGCGTAGGCCTTGGCGACCGGAAAGCCCTGCTTGCCGAGCGCGGCGATGACGCGGAATTCGCGATCGACCGCATGCGCCGAGGGCAGCAGCTTGCCGAACGGTTTTCGTCTGAGCACATAGGAGCGCGACGGCGTGTTCAGCCGGTAGGTCGGGTTGGACTGGCCGCCCTTGAACTGCAGCACGGTCAGCGGGCCGGCATAGCCCTCGACATGCTCGGCCATCCAGGCGGCAAGCTTGGCCTCGTCCAGGCGATGCCGCTCCTCGACCGGCTTGGTGCCGGAAAAGTCTTCGTCTTTTCTCACGCCGTCGGCCACGACGAGGCTCCTTTGGTCGTATTGAATACGTAGGGTGGGCAAAGCGCAGAGTGCCCACCGTCTTGCTGCGAGATCAAGAATGGTGGGCACGCAACCGACTGCGCGCTTCGCGCACAGCCGGATGCTTTGCCCACCCTACGAACCTACGCTCAGTGGCGCGGCTCGTTGGCGTATTTCTTCATCTCGAGCCGGGCGATGGCACGGTTGTGCACCTCGTCCGGGCCGTCGGCAAGCCTGAGCGTGCGGATGCCGGCGTAGTCCTTGGCAAGACCCGCATCGTCCGACACGCCGGCGCCGCCGTAGGCCTGGATGGCGTCGTCGATGATCTTCAGCGCCATGTTCGGCGCTGCGACCTTGATCATGGCGATCTCGCCCTGCGCGGTCTTGTTGCCCACCTTGTCCATCATGTCGGCGGCCTTGAGGCACAGCAGCCGGCACATCTCGATGTTGGTGCGGGCCTCGCCGATGCGCTGCTCCCAGACCGAATGCTCGATGATCTTCTTGCCGAAGGCGGAGCGCGTCATCAGCCGGCGCACCATCTTCTCCAAGGACTCCTCGGCCTTGCCGATGGTGCGCATGCAGTGATGGATGCGGCCCGGGCCGAGCCGGCCCTGCGCGATCTCGAAGCCGCGGCCCTCGCCGAGCAGGATGTTCTCCTTCGGCACGCGGACGTTCTCGAGCAGCACCTGGGCGTGGCCGTGCGGCGCGTCGTCGAAGCCGAACACCGGCAGCATCTTCTCGACCTTGATGCCGGGGGTGTCGAGCGGCACCAGGATCTGCGACTGCTGCTGATGCTTGGCGGCTGCGAAATCGGTCTTGCCCATCAGGATCGCGATCTTGCAGCGGGGGTCACCGACGCCCGACGACCACCATTTGCGGCCATTGATGACGTAGTGATCACCGTCGCGATCGATGCGGGTCTCGATGTTGGTGGCGTCGGACGAGGCCACGGCCGGCTCAGTCATCAGGAAGGCCGAGCGGATCTCGCCGTCCATCAAGGGACGCAGCCATTTGCGCTTCTGCTCCTTGGTGCCGTAGCGGATGAACACCTCCATGTTGCCGGTATCCGGCGCCGAGCAGTTGAACACTTCGGAGGCCCAGGAGATGCGGCCCATCTCCTCCGACAGCAGCGCGTATTCGAGATTGCTCAGGCCGGCGCCGCGGAACTCGTCGTCCTCGTGCGGTGACGGCGGCATGAACATGTTCCAAAGGCCTTCCGCCTTCGCCTTCGCCTTCAGGTCCTCGAGAATCGGGATCACCTTCCAGCGATCGCCCTCGGCGTCCTGCTGCTTGTAGATCGGCACCGCCGGGCGGACATGCTTGGTCATGAAGCTGCGCACGCGCTCCAGCCATTCCTGCTGCTTCGCCGACATCGTGAAGTCCATGGGACTCTCCTTGAGCGTTTCCTCGAACGTGTTTTGGCCGCAGTGTCGATCCACCCGCCGCGTCAGCGCAAGAGCGATCTTGCGCGGCACGATTTCGCGGGCCCCGTCGCTGCAGCGCCGAAATGTCGCCCCGCGGAAGCACCACGATTGACATTCCGGCCGTCTCAAACAATAGTTTCATACAATTGTTTGAAACGCAACTCCCCTGGGGACGGCATGGCCACCGATCAGACCCGGACTGCGATCCTCGTCGCCGCCGAGCGGCTCTACGCCGAGCGCGGCTTTTCCGACGTCACGCTGCGCGACATCGTGGCCGAGGCCAACGTCAACCTCGCCGCGGTCAACTACCATTTCGGCTCCAAGGACGAGCTGATCGCCGAATTGTTCGTGACGCGCTCGATCGCGCTGAACCGCGAGCGGCTGCACGCGCTGCGCACCGCGGAGGATGAAGGCGGCGGCCGCGCCGAGATCGGCGCCATCCTGCGCGCCCTCGTCGCACCGATCCTGCGCGGCTGCCTCGGGCCGGAGAACCAGCGCTCGCCGGTGGCGCAGTTCATGATCCGCGCCTCGATCGAATCGGTGCCGCCGATCCGCCGCATCAAGAACAAGGAGATCGACCATCTGCGCAAATTCGCCGCGGCGATGGCGCGCGCACTGCCGGACAGCTCGGAGGTCGACCTGTTCTGGGGGCTGCATTTTGCGCTGGCGATGGCGCACCACACGATCCGCGAGAGCGAGCGGCTGACCAAGCTTTCGGATGGCCAATGCGATCTCGACGATGTCGAGGATGTGATCGACCGCGTGGTGCGCGGCGCCGTGCTCGGCTTGACCACGCGCGATCAGGCGGCAAAGTCACCGGCCAGGGTCGGCGCGCGCGCGGCGCGCTAGCCTTCGCATCGGAGACGGAGCCGGCAGATGACGCAGCGTCCGCAATTCGCCCTCGCACTCGCCGTCGCAGCGCTCGCGCTGCTGACGGCCAGCGAGTCGGCGCTGGCGCGCGGCGCCGCCGCCAACATCATGAACTCACCCGGCTATCAGCGCCGCCTGCAGGAATCGCGGCAGCAATTGGGGGCGCCGGCGCCGTTGGTGGCAGAGCCTCGCCATCACCGACCCAAAGCGAAGCGGCACCATCGCCGCCACAACTAGAGGCACACTCTTCCCACGAGTCGTCCCGGCGAACGCCGGGACCCATACCGCGTGATCCGTCTTGAGGCACGCGGGGAGAGATCGAGGCTCAATAGAGCGGCCGGTGGTTATGGGTCCCGGCGTTCGCCGGGACGACACCGGAGGGTGTCGTGATCGTCGCGCCCTACACCACGCCCTGCTGCTTCAGCGACGCGATCTTCGCTTCGTCGTAGCCGATCGACGACAGCACGTCCTGCGTATGCTCGCCGAGCAGCGGCGGGGCGCGGTAGTCGGTGATCGGGGTGCCCGAGAAGGTCAGCGCGTTGCGGATCACCGACAGCTGCGGCTCGAACGGGTGCTCGACCTTGACCTCCATGCCGCGCGAGCGGACATGCGGATCGGCGAACACGTGGGCGAAATCGTTGACCGGGCCGCACGGCACACCCGCCTTCTCCAGCTCCTCCAGCCAATGCGCGACCGAGCTCTTCAGGAACAGGCCGGCGAAGATCGCCATGATCTCCTTGCCGTTGACGACGCGGTCGTTGTTCTTGAGGAACTTGGGGTCCGTGGCGAGCTCGGGCGAGCCGAGCACGGCGCAGGTGCGCGCGAACTGCGCGTCATTGCCGACCACCAGCATCAATTCGCCGTCGGTGCAGCGGAACACGCCGGCCGGCATGCCGCCATTGCCCCAGGTGCCGCGGCGCGGCGGCGACTTGCCGTTGACCAGGAAGATCTGGGCGTAGTGCGACAGCGAGGCGATCACCGTGTCGAACAGGCAGACGTCGACATGCTGGCCGCCGCCGCCATTGACGTCGCGGTGATACAGCGCCGAGAGGATGCCGATCGAGGTGTTCATGCCGGTCATGTAGTCGACGATCGACGGGCCGACCTTCATCGGCCCTGCCCCGGGCTCGCCGTCCATGTGGCCGGTGACGCTCATCAGGCCGCCCATGGCCTGGAAGATCGCATCATAGCCGGCGCGCGGTGCATACGGGCCGGTCTGGCCGAAGCCCGTCACCGAGCAATAGATCACATCCGGATTGACCGCCTTGATGGCCTCGTAATCCAGGCCGTAGCGCTTGAGGTCGCCGACCTTGTAGTTCTCCATGAAGACGTCGCAGTCTTTCGCCAGCGCGCGGATGATCTCCTGCCCTTCGGGGCTTGCGATATTGACCGTGACCGACTTCTTGTTGCGGTTGGCGCAGATGTAGAACGAGTTGTTGTTGTTGGCCTTGCCGTCGGGATCCCGGAGATAGGGTGGGCCGAAGGCGCGCGCATCGTCGCCGGTGCCCGGGCGCTCGATCTTGATCACCTCGGCGCCGAGATCGGCCAGCATCTGGGCGGACAACGGTCCGGCCAGCACGCGGGTGAGATCGAGAATCTTGATGCCAGACAGCGGCAGGGCCGACATGGAGTTCCTCCGGGAGCTTATTCCTTGTGGCGGATTGCCGCGCGATGGCGCGCCGCCTGTCACCCGCGGATACACCATTTCGCGGCTTCGAGCACTGCGCTGGCGGCATGCCGCCTTGCCGTAGCGGGCCGGGAGGCCGGAGCACGCGGCTGCCGCTCCAAATGACGGCGTCATTCCGGGGCGTGCGCAGCACGAGCCCGGAATCCATCGGGCGGCAGAACGCGCGGAGCAATGGATTCCGGGCTCGCGCTTACGCGCGCCCCGGAATGACAGCGGTGGTGGGGCGGGCGGCGATGGCCGCCAGTTCCGCCGGCATGAGCGCCGACTTTCTTGCTTCGTTTTGTGTGCGGCCGCAGTCCAGACACATCGGGAAACAGGGAACAAGCAGCCGTTAAGCATCACGATCACACCTGGAGGCAGGTTTGATGTCGCAACCTTCGGAGCATGCCATGACGTCGATCTCTGCCTCCTCGATGAGCGGCTTTTCGCCGCTCGACCTGCTCAAGCAGGAACTGACCAAGGAAGTCTAGGCCGGCAAGGTCAGCTCGACCGACCAGACCGCGCTGTCGTCGGCGCTCGACGACATCGATTCCGCCTTGAAGGGCGGCAGCAGCAGTTCGTCTTCGTCCACGAGCGCCAGCAAGCCGCCGTCGCCCGACGAGATGCAGTCGAAGATCGACGATCTGATCCAGAGCGAGGTCGACAGCGGCAAGCTCACCTCCGACCAGGCGAGCGAGCTGAAGAACGTATTCGCCAACGCCTTCTCCGGCGGCCCGGGTGGGGCCGGTGGCGCCGGCGGTCCGCCGCCCGGTCCTCCGCCGAGCGACGACTCGAGCAGCGACACCACCTCGAGCACCTCGTCGTCGTCGTCATCGTCGTCCTCCGCGTCGCAGGTCGAGGAGTTGCTGAAGAAGCTGCTCGAGGCGCTGCAGAGCTCGAACAGCACGACGTCGTCCTACAGCGCCAGCGGCAGCAGCTCGTCGAGCGCGACCAGCAAGTCGCTGGTGGTGGATTTCTCGGCCTGATCATGACGTCAGCGAATGGTGACGCGGCCCCCTGCCGCGGCACTGAAGCGTCCGGCCGGCATGCTTCCCAGCCCCCGGCCGGACGCTCATCTCACTCCGGCGCGTTGAACGTCCGGGCGAAATACACCGGCGCCGCCGCCGGCTTGAGGCGATAGAGCTGCGCCGGCCGGTTCGGGCCCTTGCGCATCCTGTCGATCGGCTCGATCAGGTCGGCCGACAGCATGCGGGTGCGGAAGGCGCTCTTCTCCAGCGGGCGATCCAGCACGATCTCATAGGTCCGCTGCAGCTCGGGCAAGGTGAACTCCGCGGGCATGAGATAGGCCGGCAGCGAGGTGTACTCGACCTTGTTGCGCAGCCGCTGCACGGCCGCCTGCAGGATCTCCTGATGGTCGAAGGCAAGCTTCGGCTTCACACCGGTGCCCTCGAGCGGAAACCATTGCGCATCGGCCGCGAGCGACGCGTCAGCGGCTGACGCTGACAGCAGCGCGAAATAGGCATGCGTCGCCGACCAGCCGCGCGGGTCGCGCGTGGCGCTGCCCCAGCTGCCGAGCTGTTCCAGATAGGGACTGACCACCCCGGTCTTCTCGGCGAGCTTGCGGCGGGCGCAGGCTGCGAGATCGGCATCCTTGTCGACATCGACGAAGCCGCCGGGGAGCGCGAAGGCGTCCGGGAACGGCTCGCCGTCGCCGTGACCGCGGCGCACCAGCAGCACGTGCAGCGCGTCCTGGCGGATCGTGAAGATGACGATGTCGACCGTGGTCAACGGCCGCGGGAAATCCAGCCCGCTCCGCGTCACGGCGGCCCTGTCCCCCGCTCCGACGCCCTGTCCCTGCCGTCCTGCCATACCGTCCGCCCCTGCCGTTTTGCCCCTTGACACTAGCACACTTAGTTGTACTGTCCAACTTACTTAGTTGGTGTGACACACTTATGTACCAGAACGACAGGAGGCCACCATGTTCGGCATGCGTTTCATCAAGGCCCAGCCCACCACCTACCTGCTGAAGTACCGCGCCGGCAGCGTGGTCGAGGAAGGCGCTGGTCTCTCCACTTTCTATTACGGGCCTGCCACGTCGCTGGTCGCGATCCCCATCGGCAGCCGCGACGCCAGCTTCATCTTCCAGCAGATCGCCCGCGACTTTCAGACGCTGACGATCCAGGGCCAGGTCACCTACCGCATCGGCGAGCCGAAGAAGGCGGCGGCGATGCTGAACTTCACGCTCAAGCGCGACGGCAAGACATACGAGTCGGATGACCCGGAGGAGCTGCCGCAGCGCGTGCTCGGCGCCGTCGAGGTGCTGGCGCAGCAGGCGGTCAAGGACATGACCCTGAAGGAAGCGCTGCGTGCCTCCGACCGCATCGCGGAAGCGATCGCGACGGGCTTGCAGCGCCGCGCCGACATCGATGCGCTCGGCCTGGACATCCTCGGCGTCGCCGTCCGCGCGGTGAAGCCGACGCCGGAGACGGCCAAGGCGCTGGAAGCCGAGGCACGCGAGGCGATCCTGAAGACGGCTGACGAGGCCATCTTCGCGCGGCGCAACTTCGCCGTCGAACGCGAGCGGGCGATCCGCGAGAGCGAGCTCGATACCGAGATCGCCGTCGAGCAGAAGAAGCGCTCCATCCGCGAGACGCAGATGGATGCTGAGGCCAGCGTCGCGGCGAAAAAGAATGAGCTGCGCGAGGCCGGCATGGTCGCCGACATCGGGCTGGAGGCCAGGCGCAAGGATTTCGTGTCGCTGAATGCGGCCAACACCCGCACGCTGGCCGATGCCGAAGCCTATCGCGTCGGCGCGCTGATGAAGATCTTCGAGGGCGTCGACACCCGCGTCATCCAGGCACTCGCCGCGACCGGCATGCAGCCGGGCCAGCTGATCGCGCAGGCGTTCTCCGGCCTCGCCGAAAAGGCCGAGAAGATCGGGCAGCTCAACGTCTCGCCGGAGCTGTTGAACAGCCTGATGCAGAAGCCCGCGGAGGCTGCTCGTGTCCGGCAATGACCGCAAGGTGGTGCTGGTCACCAGGAGAACGCGGCTGGAGGAGCTGATCGCAAAATTCCTCACCGCCGACCAGGCCCGCTTCTATGTCGAGCATCTCGGCGCCGACTTCTCCGACTACGAACGCGAGCACGCGGCCTACCAGGCCGCGCGCGCCACGGCGACGCAGACGCTGGAGCGCTGGGGCCGCTACCAGATCGTCGACCGCGGCTTCCTGCCGAACTTCATCTTCGGCCCGGCCGACATCGTAGCGGCGCTGGGCCCCGACGGCCTCGTCGCCAACACCATGAAATATCTCGACGGCCAGCCGCTGCTTGGCCTCAACCCGGATGCCGCCCGCCATGATGGCGTGCTGCTGCCGTTCGCGCCGGCCGATCTTGCTGCGCTGCTGCCGGAGGTCGCCGCCGACAAGCGCGCGGCGAAGGCGGTGACCATGGCGCGCGCCAGCCTCGCCGACGGCCAGGTGCTCCACGCCGTCAACGACCTCTTCATCGGCGCACGCACGCATGTGTCGGCGCGCTACGAGATCGCGACGCGCGAGGCCCATGAGCGGCAATCGTCGAGCGGACTGATCGTGGCAACGGGGCTCGGCTCGACCGCCTGGTTCAAGAGCATCGTCACCGGCGCGCTGGCCATCGCCGGCAGCTATGGCGGCCACGGCGACGGCGACTACACCGCCCTGCCCTGGGATGCCCGCAAGCTTCGCTTCGCGGTGCGCGAGCCGTTCCCGAGCAGGACGTCGCAGACCTCACTGGTCTGCGGCGGCCTGAATGGAAGCGAGACCTTGCGCCTGCGTTCGCTGATGCCGGAGAGTGGCGTGATCTTCTCGGATGGCATCGAGGCGGACAATCTCGATTTCAATGCGGGGACAGAAGCAGTGATCGGAATCGCGGAGCGCCGAGGGCGCCTCATTGTTTGAGATGGGGCCGCAATCGGGATTGCCGAACGCCAGGCACGATTGATCGTGTAGTTCGCATCCCACGGCTCAATCCGCCGAGCGCGCGATGCTCTCACCACGTCATTGCGAGCGCAGCGAAGCAATCCAGAGTCCCGCCCACCACCCTGGATTGTTTCGCTGCGCTCGCAATGACGGTGGAGAGACGGTCGCCCCCCCCGCAGCGCGGGACTTGTCGAGCCCGGTCTGCTAGGCTCGAAGAAAGCACGAGTATTTCAGTGCGGAGTCGCGGCCATGGCATCACTTTCTCGCAGAGGCCTTCTCTTGGTGGCAGGGCTCGCGCTGGCTTCGCTTTGGGGCGTCTTGATGTGGCCTGCGGTGGACAGGCCGACGAAAGCCTGGAAGCACGAAGGCGAGCAGGTGCCGACCATACGCCTCGTGACCGTCGTGCCCTCAAATTCTGGGGGTCGATCGGATGCTTCCGATTTGTCCTGGACGGCAGCCCATGGCTTGTTCGGTGACACCTCCGGCGATCGTAAGCTCGTCAAGACCCTCGCCATCGGACCGGGCGCCGTTCGCCCGTGAACGACGCTAGCGTAGGGTGGGCAAAGCGGCCGCCGAAGGCGGCAGCGTGCCCACCGTCGATCCGCGCTCATCAGCAAGAATGGTGGGCACGGCGCTTCTGCGATCTCGTTCGTGGAGAGAGCACGGCTACGCCTTTGCCCACCCTGCGCTCTCATTTCTTGGCAAACACCAGCACGCCATTCGCAGGAATTGTCACCATGGCCGAGCTGGGCTGGCCGTGCAGTGCCGGGCCGTTCGCATTCACCGCACCGTTATTCCCGACGACGCCCGGATTGACCCAATTGTCATAGACGTCGCTGTTGAACACCTCGTGCCAGGTGCCGCCGGCCGGAAAGCCGATCGCGTAGTCGCGCCAGGGCGTTTCGTTCAGGCTGACGATCACCATGACGTCGTCGCCCTGGCCGTCCCAGCGGTGGAAGGCGAGCACGCGGTTGGCGTCGTGGACGTGGACGATGGCGCAGCCTTCTGCCGTCAGCGCCGGATGGGTGCGGCGGATGGCGATCAGTTCCGACGTGAAGCGCATCGCGTCCGCGGTGATCTTGTCGTCGCCGTCGAGCAGCGCCCATTGGATCGTGGTGTCCAGACTCGGCGTGTCGCTCCATGGCCGGTCCTCGAACAGCTCCTGGCCCATGAACAGCATCGGGATGCCCGGCGCGGTCAGGAGCAGGCCGGTGGCGACGCGGCAGCGGCTGCGCGCGTACCAGCAGCGGCTGTCGATGGGATCGGCAAGACGCGAGATGCGCGGCTCGCGACCGGCATAGACGATATCGTGGTTCTCGATCGAGTTGACGGCGCACCAGCGCTTGTCGAGGCTGAGATCGGCGATCGCCGCGGCGATCGGCTGCATCGCGACCTGAGCGCCCGCACCGCCGGCGGCGCTGGCGACGGCGCCGCGCACGGCGAGCCGCAAGCCGTCGCTCCAGGTCGCATCGAAGCCGGCGCCGCCCTTGGCGATGTCCCGCACCACCCATGGATTGACCGGCCAGTATTCCGCGATCTGGATCGCGTCCGGCTTCTCGGCCCGCAGCGCCTCGGTGAGCTGCTGGCAGGTCGCCCAGCCGCCGAAGCGGTCCATCACGCTGACCTCGTCGAAGCGCAGGCCGTCGGCATGATACTCGCGATAGAGCATGATGGCGTTGTCGACGAGGTACTGCCGCACGTCGGCATTCCAATAGGCAAACACCTGCCCGCCGGCCCAGCCCTGATCGGTGAAATACAGGCTGCGGTTGGGATCGCCATAGGCCTGGCGGTCGAAGAACCAGATGCTGTTCTCGTCAAAGCCGCCGCCGGCATGGTTGTAGACGACGTCGAACAGCACGGCGATGCCGTGGACATGGCAGACATCGATCAGCGCGCGCAGCTGGTCGTCGCAATGCCTGACCATGCCGACATCAGGGTAAGGCATGGCGCCCGCGGCGGCGAGGATTGCATTGGTGCGCGCGAAGTAGGCCGCAAGATGCGCCGCTTCGGCCTCGCCGTAGTCGGTCTCCGGGCTGAACAGGTCGGTGCCGTTGTAGCCCATGCTGAACATGGACGGGAATTCCTGCACCGGCAGCAGCTCGATGGCGTTGATGCCGAGCTTTGCCAGATGCGGCACGCGTTCGATGACATCGAAGAAGCAGCCGTCGGGATTGCCGGCCTTCATGTCGAAGGTCCCGACGTGAAGCTGATAGATCACCAGCTCGTTGTTGGGCGGCGGCGTGTAGTCCGCATCATGCCAGGGAAACGCAGCGGGATTGCGCAGCACGGAATGTGACTGGGGAAACGGCGGATCGACCGTGAGCAGCCGCGCATGCGGATCGCGCTTGTAGCCCGAGGTGCCCTCGCCCTCGACGAAATACATGTAGGCATCGCCGTCCGTCAGGCCGGGGATGAACACCGCCCAATGCCCGTTGCCGATCGGCGCCAGACGGCAGCTCGCATCCTGCGCCCAGTCGTTGAACGGGCCGGAGACGTAGACCGCCTTGGCATGCGGAGCGAACACGCGGAACGTGGCGCCGCCGGTCACCAGGGTGCCGCCCATGGGAGCCTGGAGAAGATGCATCTGCCGCAGCGAAATCCTCAATCCGTCAGGGAATGGCGGCAGCGTAACAGGTTCCAGCAGCATATCCACGGTATCGCCCCCCGCTCAGAACAGCCGCGCGCCGTTCGGCACGCGCTTGTCGGGCTGGAACAGCACGACGTTGCCCTGTTCATCGGGAAAGCCGAGCGTCAGCACCTCCGACATGAACTTGCCGATCTGCCGCGGCGGGAAGTTGACGACACCCGCGACCTGGCGGCCGACCAGGGTGGCCGGGTCATAGAGCGAGGCGATCTGCGCGCTGGAACGCCGGGTGCCGATGCCCGGCCCGAAGTCGATCGTGAGCTTCAGCGACGGTTTCCGCGCCTCCGGATAGGGCTCGGCGGCGACGATGGTGCCGACGCGGATGTCGACGGCCAGGAACTGGTCGAAGCTGATCGGGGCTGCCGGGGGTGCCGTGGGATCATGGGCAAGATGCATGGCGGCCTCATCGAACGCGGGACAGGCCGGCCGGAGCACGGGTCCCAGCACGGCGAATTGGAGATTCCTCAACCAGATCAATTTCTAGTCGCCGGGTTGAGCGCTGACAATGCACCCCCCTGGGGACGGCGGGCCGCTGCCGACGATTGGCCGGGACGGTGTGGCGGATGGGTCGCAGGCGAAAAGGCACCTACCGCAGCTTTCTCCGAAGAAATCCGCTGCCTCCACACCCCCGCCGTCATCCCGGCGAACGCCGGGATCCATAACCACAGGACGATGTCGTGACACGAGATCGCCCGACTTGCGCAAGCCAACAACCGTCACGGATTATGGGTCCCGGGTCAGCGCCCCACCGCCGCTTCGCGCCGGCGTGGCTTGCCCGGGACGACGGCGGAGGATGATGCGAGGACGACGGGACCAGAGCCGCGACGCGAACTACGCTGGGTTCTCCAGGTGACACGCCACCCACTGCTCCTCGCCCTTCAAGCGCAGCTCCGGCACTTCGCTGCGACAGCGGTCGAAAGCGAGCGGGCATCGCGTGTGGAAGCGGCAGCCCTTCGGCGGGTTGACCGGGCTCGGCACGTCGCCTTTCAGAATGATCGGCGAGCGCTCGGCGCCGGGTTCGGGGATCGGGACGGCTGAGAGCAGCGCTTTGGTGTAGGGATGCCCGGGGGATGCGAAAATCTGCCGGCGTGGGGCGATCTCGACGATGCGGCCGAGATACATCACGGCGACGCGGTGGGTCATGTGCTCGACGATGGCGAGGTCGTGGCTGATAAACAGCAGCGCGAGGCCGAACTCGCGCTGCAGGTCTTGCAGCAGGTTGACGATCTGCGCCTTGACGGAAACGTCGAGTGCCGACACCGCCTCATCACAGACGATCAGCTCGGGCTTGGCCGCGAGCGCCCGCGCGATGCCGATGCGCTGGCGCTGGCCGCCGGAGAATTCGTGCGGGCGGCGATTGACCGCATCGCGCGGCAACCGGACGATGTCCATCAGCTCGGCGATGCGCGCATTGAGCTCGGCGGCATCATTGGCGAGGCCAAAATTGCGGATCGGCTCGGCGAGGATGTCGCGGATCCGCATCCGCGGGTTGAGGCTGGAGAACGGGTCCTGGAACACGACCTGGACGCGGCGGCGCATGTCGCGCAGTGAGCCCGGGGCGAGATCGTCGATGCGCTGGCCGTCGAGCACGATCTGGCCGGCGGTGACGTCGAACAGCCTGAGAATGGCGCGACCGACGGTGGACTTGCCGCAGCCGGATTCGCCGACCAGCGACAGCGTCTCGCCGCGCGCGATCTCGAACGACACGCCGTCGACGGCGTGGACGCGACTCTTGCTGCGCCCGAACAGGCCGCTGCGAATCGGGAAATGCTTCTTGAGGTCGTTGACCTGGAGCAGCGGCATGGTCATGCGGCGGCCTGCTCCTTGGCGGCGAAATGACAGGCGGCGATGTGATGCGCGGCCTTCTGCTCCAGGCCTGGTGCATATTGCCGACAGAGGTCGGTCGCCAGCGCGCAGCGGCCGGCAAAGACGCAACCGTCGATGCGCTGCTTGAGGTCAGGCACCTGGCCGGGAATTTCCGCGAGGCGCTTGGTCTCGCCCGACAGCGACGAGCCGAGCTTGGGCAGCGCGCCGAGCAGGCCTTGCGTATAGGGATGGCGCGGCGAGCGGAACAGCTCCCTCACCGGCGCTTCCTCGACCTTGCGTCCCGCATACATCACCATCACCCGCTCGGCGACTTCGGCGACGACGCCGAGATCATGCGTGATCAGGATGATCGCGGCGCCGACGCGCTGTTTCAATTCCAGCATCAGCTTGAGGATCTGCGCCTGGATGGTGACGTCAAGCGCGGTGGTCGGCTCGTCCGCGATCAGAAGCTTTGGATTGCAGGCCAGCGCCATGGCGATCATCACGCGCTGGCGCATGCCGCCGGACAGCTGATGCGGATATTCGCGGACGCGCCTGATAGGCTCGGGGATGCCGACGAGGGAGAGCATCTCGACGGCGCGTTTCTCGGCGGCGTCGCGGTCGAGGCCCTGATGCAGCCGCAGCGTCTCGCCGATCTGGCGGCCGACCGTCAGCACCGGATTGAGGCTCGTCATCGGCTCCTGGAAGATCATCGAGATGTCGTTGCCGCGGAGCGCGCGCATCTCGCGATCGGACAGCGACAGGATGTCCCGGCCCTCGAGCTTGATGGACCCTGCGATCTTGCCCGGCGGCTCCGGGATGAGACGCATCATCGACATCGAGGTGACCGACTTGCCGCAGCCGGACTCGCCGACGATGGCGAGCGTCTCGCCCGGATTGACGTGGAACGACACGCCGTCGACGGCCCGGTTGATGCCGGTCGGCGTGCGGAAATGAACCTGGAGATTCTCGACCTCGAGCAGCGGCATCAGGTGAGCTCCGGGACGTTGGACTCGTGGTCGCAGATGAGCTCGCTCAGTCTCGTTGAGTCAGTGGCATGCCCCGCTCTCTCCCCACGTCGTTCCGGGGCGCGCGTCAGCGCGAGCCCGGAACCCATACCCACAGGGAGGTGTGTGAGGCACACCCGTTGTGGGATCTCGCTCCACATCATCGTCCTGTGGTTATGGATTCCGGGCTCAGCCCTGCGGGCTGCCCCGGAATGACGGGCGGAGAGAATGGAGCGCATCATAGGAAGTTGCGACGCGGATTCTGCGATGGCGCGCACTGACATTCTTCCCACCATCCCGCTCATGGGCTCTTCGCCATGCGCGGGTCGAGGGCGTCGCGGAGGCCGTCGCCCACCAGATTCACGGCGAGCACGGTGACCGACAGGAACGCCGCCGGGAAGAACACGATGTAGGGCTTGACCTGCCACAGCGCGCGGCCCTCGGCCATGATGTTGCCCCAGGACGGAATGGTCGGCGGCGTGCCGGCGCCGATGAAGGACAGGATGGCCTCGGTGATCATGGCGCTGGCGCAGATGTAGGTCGCCTGCACCAGCATCGGCGCCATCGTATTTGGCAGGATATGGCGCAGGATCACCATCGGCGTGCGCGTGCCCGAAGCGACCGCGCCGTCGACGTAAGGCTGCTCGCGCAAGGACAGCACGACACCGCGGATGAGACGCGCGACGCGCGGGATCTCGGCGATGGTGATGGCGAGGATGACGTTGCCGACGCTGCCGCGCGTCAGCGCCATCAGCGCGACCGCCAGCAGGATCGGCGGGATCGACATCAGCCCGTCCATGCAGCGCATCAGCACGCCGTCGGCCCAGCGAATGAAGCCGGCGACGAGGCCGATCGTGAGCCCGATCAGTGACGCCGCCAACGCCACCGACAGGCCGACGGTCAGCGACACCCGGGTGCCGTAGAGCACACGCGAATAGATGTCGCGGCCAAGCGCATCGGTGCCGAACCAGAAATCCGCGGACGGCAGCCGCGTCCGCTTGGCCGGCGCGATCGCAGTGGGATCGACAGTGAAAAGGAACGGCGCGAACACGCCGATGATCACGAGCAGCAGCAGCAGCGCGCCGCCGAACGCGACCGTCGGATGGTTGCGCAGGAAGCCGATGGCGCCGCGCCGGATCTTTGGCGCGGCCATCAGGTCGGGCAGACGCGGCGCAACGACGAGCCCTGCGGGAGGCGACGTGGTGGTCGTGGCGGTCAATAGCGGATCCTCGGGTCGACCAGGGTGTAGGTGATGTCGATCAGGAGATTGACGAGCACGTAGACGAAGCTGAATAGCAGCACGATGCCCTGGATGACCGGATAGTCACGTCGCAGGATGGCATCGATGGTGAGCCGGCCGAGGCCGGGAATGGCGAACACGCTCTCGGTGACGACGGCGCCGCCGATCAGCAGCGCAATGCCGATGCCGACCACGGTGACGATCGGCACCGCGGCGTTCTTCAGCGCGTGGATGAACAGGATGCCGCCCTGCCCGAGCCCCTTGGCGCGCGCGGTGCGGATGTAGTCCTGCTGCAGCACTTCGAGCATCGCGGCGCGGGTGATGCGCGCGATCAGCGCGATGTAGACGCAGCCGAGCGCGACCGACGGGAGAATGAGGTTCTGCAGCCACGGCCACACGCCTTGCGACAGCGGCGTGTAGCCCTGCACCGGCAGCAGATCGAACTTCAGCGCGAACACGTAAGCGAGGATGTAGCCGACCACGAACACCGGCACCGAGAAGCCGAACACGGCGAAGGCCATGATCACGCGGTCGATCCAGGTGCCGGCCTTCCAGGCCGCGATGACGCCGAGCGGCACCGCGATGAGGATGGTGAGGAACAGCGTCACCATCATCAACGACAAGGTCGGCTCGATGCGCTGGGCGATCATCGCCGCCACCGGGAGATTGGTGAAGATCGAGGTGCCCAGGTCGAAGTGCAAGAGGCGCCACACCCAGCTGCCGAACTGGACCAGGAAGGGCTGGTCCAGTCCGAGATTGGCTCTGATGCGCTCGACGTCCGCCGGGCTCGCCTGGTCGCCGGCGATGATCACGGCGGGATCGCCCGGCGCGATGTACAGCAGGCTGAAGACAAACAGCGCGACGATCGCCATCACGGGCAAGGTCGACAGCACGCGTCGGAGCGCATAAGCGAGCATGAGATGTCAGCGCCTCATGCGGTCTTCGACACGCCCCAGAACAGCGGGATCGGCCCCTTGGTCACGCCGGAGACGTTCTTGCGCCAGGCGGTGTAGCCGAGGAAGAAGCCGGTCGGTGCGAACACCACGTCATCCAGCGCCGCCTTGTTGATGCGGGCCGCCACCGTCTTCTCCTCGTCGAGCGACTTGGCGTTGAACCAGTTGGTGATCTCGGTCTCGACCTTCTCGCTGGTCGGCCAGCCGAACCAGGCCTTGTCGCCATTGGCGCGCAGCGCGGTGTAGGCGGCCGGGTTGATGCAGTCGGCGCCCGCATGCCAGGTGTGGAACATGTGCCAGCCGCCCTGCGACGGCGGCGTTTTCTGCGCGCGTCGCGCGCCGACCGTGCCCCAATCGGTGGCGACGAAGTCGACATTCATGCCGATTTTCTTGAGGAGATCGGCGGTGACGTCGCCGAACGCCTTGGTGATCGGCTGGTCCTGGGCCACGACGCAGGTGATCGGCTCGCCCTTGTAGCCGGCTTCCTCGAGCAGCTTCTTGGCGGCCGCGAAGTCGCGCTTGCCCTTCAGGATCTCGCCGCCGGCCTCGGTGTAGAGCGGCGTGTCCGGCGTGAAGAAGCCGGGCAGCGGCTTCCACAGCGCGTTCTCGTCGCCGACCAGCGCGCGCATGTAGTCTTCCTGGCTCAGCGCCATCAGGATCGCCTGGCGCGCCTTCACGTTGTTGAACGGCGCGTGCAGGTGGTTCATGCGGAACGAGCCGACATTGCCGAGGGGATCGCCGATGTCGACGCCGATGTTCTTGTTGCCCTTAAGCACCGGCACCAGATCGGTGATCGGGTTCTCCCACCAGTCGACCTCACCGTTCTGCAGCGCCGCGGCGGCAGTTGCGGGATCCGGCATGATGACCCATTCAACGCGGTCGACTAGCACCTTCTTGCCGCCGGCGAGCCACACCGGCTTCTCCTCGCGCGGCACGTAGTCGGTGAACTTCTCGAACACCGCCTTGGCGCCCGGCACCCATTCGCCCTTGGCGAACTTGAACGGGCCAGAGCCGATGTATTCCGACATCTGCTTGAACGGATCGGTCTGCGCGATGCGCTCGGGCATGATGAAGGCGCAGGGCGCATTGCCCTTGCCGAGCGCGAACAGCATCTTCGGATAAGGCTGCTTCAGCACCCATTTGAAGGTCTTGTCGTCGACCGCGGTGAGCTCGTTCTGAATCGCCTTGAGCATCAGGCCCATCGGATCGCGCGCCGACCAGCGCGTCAGGCTGGCAACGACGTCCTTGGCGAGCACCGGCGTGCCATCGTGGAATTTCAGACCGGGACGCAGCTTGAAGGTCCAGGTCAGGCCGTCGGACGAGACTTCCTCTGATTCCACCATCTGACGTTGCGGCACGAACTGATCATCGATGCCGTACAGCGTGTCCCACACCATCGCCGCCGCGTTGCGCACGACGTATTGCGTGCCCCAGATCGGATCGAAATTGGCGAGATTGGCCTGCGGGACGAACCGCAAGGTGCGCGCAGCAGCGCCCTGCGCGATCGCCGGCGCCGCAAGACCCGTCAGCGCCAGACCACCCGCGCCCGCCAAACCCTTCAATACCGTTCTGCGATCCATGTTTGCTCCTGATGCAATCTGCCTGAGTTCATTTGCCGGTTTTGTAAGCAAGGCCCATGCCATGCACGTCGCGTGCATTCATTTGAACGCAAATGAGGCATGGGACGCAAGGGCCCGCCTCTCTCCTCTCGTCATTCCGGGGCGTACCGCGCAGCGGTACGAGCCCGGAATCCATAGCCACAGACGGGCCTCGGAAGAGCGAGATGTCACCACCAGCGTGCCTCGCACGTCCGCCTGTGGCTATGGATTCCGGGCTCATCGCTGCGCGATGCCCCGAATGACGAGAGGAGAGATGCGGGCCAATCATTGCTTCCGCACCGCCGACCCATCGGCCATCAGCCGCTCGCCCTTGCGTTCGACGATCATGCCGTAAGCCGCGGGCTGGCGATGGACGTCGAAATTGAAGATCGTCTGCTTGTAGGAGTTGCACAGATCGAGGTCGCAGCGCGCCAGCGCGATCTCGTCGCCCTTGGTGGCGCAGGCAGCGACGATCTCGCCGGATGGTGCGATGATGCAGCTACCGGCGATGGCGTCGACGCCCTCCTCGATGCCGCCCTTGGCGACGCCGATCACCCAGGTGCCGTTCTGATAGGCACCGGACTGCATCACGAGGCGGTTGTGGAACAGCGAGAGATCATCATGCTCCGGCGCGGGCGGATTGTGCACCGGCGTGTTGTAGCCGATCAGCACCATCTCGACGCCCTGCAGCCCCATCACACGATAGGTCTCGGGCCAGCGCCGGTCGTTGCAGATCGCCATGCCGATGACGCCGCCGAACGCGTGGGTGACGCCGAAGCTCCTGCCCGGTTCGAAGTAGCGTTTTTCCAGATGCTGGAATTTGCGCCACGGCTCGTGCTCGGCATGCCCCGGCAGATGCACCTTGCGGTATTTCGAAACGATGCTGCCCTGCTTGTCGACGAGAACAGCCGTGTTGTAGCGGTGCACGATGCCGTCCTCGACAGCAAGCTCGGCGTAGCCCAGGCAGAAGCCGATGCGCAGATCCTTCGCCAGCGCGAACAGCGGCTGCGTCTCCGGCCCCGGCATCTCGCGCTCGAAAAAGCTGTCGATCTCGGCCTGGTCCGCCATGTACCAGCGCGGGAAGAACGTCGTCAGCGCGAGCTCGGGATAGACGATGAGGTCGCAGCCATTGGCGTGCGCCTGGCGCATCAGCGCCATCAGCCGTGCGACCACCGCAGGGCGCTGCTCGCTCCTGGCGATGGGGCCGAGCTGGCCGATGGCGACGTTGACGAAGCGCGACATGATGCTGTTCCTTATTCCGGAACTGTTTCGTTCTCGGGGTGCGCAGCTCCTGCACTCATCATGCCATGCAGGTTCAATCGCGCAAGCCTGGCGCGTAGCCGAAGGCGACGGCCGGCTCGGCCGCGGTCTCGACCCACACGCTCTTCACCTGCGTGTATTCGTAGAGCGCCTCGACGCCGGAGGAGCGGCCGTGGCCACTGTTGTTGTAGCCCCCGAACGGCGAGGCGACGTTGATGGTCTTGTAGGCGTTGATCCAGAACGTTCCGGCCTTCACCTGCGCGGCAACGCGATGCGCGCGCGCGACGTCCATCGTCCACACCGCACCGGCGAGCCCGAACTCGCTGTCATTGGCGATCGCGATCGCCTCCTCCTCGGTGTCGAACCGGATCGCGGCGACGACCGGGCCGAACACCTCCTTGCGCGCAATGCCCATGTCGTTGGTGACGTTCTTGAGCACAGTGGGGCTGACGAAATAGCCGGCGGGCGCGCGCTCACCGTTGCTGCCGGCCACGATCTCGGCACCCTCCTCCGCGCCTGCGCGGATCAGCGACAGCACGTGATCATATTGCTTGGCGTTGTTGATCGGCCCGATCTCCGTCTCCGCCGACAGCGGATCGCCGCATCTGATCTTCGCCGCGCCCTGCGCGACCAGATCGACGAAGCGGTCGTAGACCGCGCTTTGCACCAGCAGGCGCGAGCCGGCGACGCAGCTCTGCCCCGCACCGCCGAAGATCGCGGCCTGCGCGCCGATCGCGGCACGTTCGAGATCGGCGTCGGCGAATACGATGTTGGCCGACTTGCCGCCGAGCTCGAGCACCAACGGTACAAGGCGGCGCGCCGCCGCCTCGCCGATCAGCCGCCCCGTCGGCACCGAACCGACGAACACGACCTTCTTCACGGCAGGCTGTTCGAGCGCCGCCTGACCGGTGCTGTGGCCGAAGCCGGCGAGCACGTTGACCACGCCCTTCGGCAATCCGGCGCGCTCGGCGATGACAGCGAGCGCCAATGACGTCAACGGCGTCAGCTCCGACGGCTTGAGCAGCACGGCATTGCCCATGCTGATCGCCGGCGCAATCTGCCAGCCGGCGGTGAAGATCGGCGCATTCCACGGTGTGATCTGCAGCACCACGCCCATCGGCTCGCGGCGCGTGTAGTTAAGATGGCTCGACGGCACCGGAATGACGTCGCCGTGGAATTTGTCGGCCCAGCCGGCATAGTACTCGAACATCTCCGCAACCTTGGCGACCTCGCCCCTGGTATCGCGGATCGGCTTGCCGGCGGATAGCGTTTCCAGCTGCGCCAGCGGCTCGGCGGCGGCGAGGATCGCGCGCGCCACGGCCTGCATCACGCGGCCGCGGGCCGCGGCGGTGGTGCGCGCCCATTCCGCCTGTCCGGCGACGGCGGCAGCGGCTGCTTTGGCTGCAACATCAGCGCCGGCATCGGAATAGCTGAACAGCAATCTGCCGGTCGCGGGATCGTTGACCGACACCGTCGCACCGTTGCCGACGATCTGCTCGCCGCCGACATGCGAGCCGATATTCTCGAACTCGGGCCAGAATGGCAGCGCGGCCGCGCGCAGACGCGGATCGATGAAATGAGTCATGGCTGCACTCTCATGCCTTCGCGATCGGGCCGAGCTGCAGCTCGACGATGCGGTTGAAATCATCAGTGTCGGCGATGCTGCCGGCGCTGTCGGCCCAGATGCGCGCGGTGTCCGCGGCCATCGGCAGCGCGAGGCCGAGCTCGCCGATGAACTGGGCGGCCAAGCGCACGTCCTTGCGCATCAATTGCATGGTGAAGCCGGAATCGAAGGCGCCGTTGAGGATCCAGTTGGGCACGTTGACCAGCGTGACGCCGGAGCGGCCCGAGCCGGCGTTGAGACCTTCGAGCAGCCGCTCGGCATCGACGCCGGCAGCACCGGCGATGCGCAGCGCCTCGGCTGCGGTGAGCAGATGCGCAGCGCAGAGCAGATTGTTGACGATCTTGGCGACGTTGCCGGCGCCGACGCCGCCGACATGCACACACTTGGCGCTCATGCGCTCCAGCACCGGCAGCACGCGAGCGAGATCGGCATCCTCGGCACCGATGACCATCGTCATGGTGCCCGTCGCGGCGCCCTTCGGCCCGCCGCTGACCGGCGCGTCCATAAAGCCCATGCCGTGCGACCGAACCAGTTCCGCCAGATGGCGCGAGGTCTCGGGATGCGACGTCGAGGTGTCGACGATGGCGACGCCGGGCCGCGCATGGGCGACGATGCCGCCCGGACCGGCCACGACCCGCTCGACGATCTCGGCGGTGGGCAGCGAGAGGATGACGACATCAGCGGCAGCGACGACGGCGCCGATGCCGTCGGCGATCGCGATGCCCTCGGCCACCAATGCCTCGCGCGTCGCCGCGAGCGCATCGTAGCCCGTCACGGCAAAGCCCGCGCCCTTGAGCGTCAGCGCCATGCCGCGTCCCATTTTGCCGAGTCCGATGATGCCGACGGCGGTCACGACGCCTCCCACGCAAATTGCCTCAGAAGCCTAGCGGCCTGATCAGAGGGCAGACATCAGCGGCAACCGCCGCTATTGTTGACCTGAGGTCAACAGTTGAAATTCCCCCCGCGATGGCCGCCTTGCTCGACCACCACCGTCTGCACTACCTGCATGAGACGATCCGCCTAGGCTCGGTCCGCGCCGCCGCGGAGGCGCTCGACATCAACGCCTCGGTGATCAGCCGGCAGATCGCGCTGCTGGAGAAGGAGCTCGGCCTCACGCTGGTCGAACGGCTGAGCCGCGGCATCCGCGCCACCGAAGCCGGCGCGCTGCTGGTGGAGCGCTTCCGGCACTGGCAGGCGGACCAGGCCGACACCGTGGCCAAGCTGCGCGAGCTCACCGGCCTCAAGCGCGGCCATGTCGACATCGTGCTAGGCGAGGGCTTCGTCAGCGACCTGATGACGGGCCCGCTCGGCCGATTCTGGCAGCGCCATCCCGACCTGACCATGTCGTTCGATCTCGCCGGCACCAACGACGTCGTCAACGCGGTGGCCGAGGATCGCTATCACATCGGCCTGGTGTTCAACCCGTCAGCCGACCCGCGCATCCGCGTCGCCACCGCGAGCCGCCAGCCGCTGTGCGCGATCGTGCCGCCGGATCATGCGCTCGCGCATCTCGGCCGCCCGGTGCGCCTGCGCGAGCTTGCCGACCATCCGCTCGGCCTGATGCATCCGAGCTACGGCACGCGCCAGATCGTGGCGATGGCCGAAGCGGCCGAGCGCGTGCCGCTGTCGCCGAAGCTGACGACGAGCTCGATCAACGTGCTCCGGCACTTCGTCAAGAGCGGCCTCGGCCTGACGCTGCTGCCGGCCTTCTCGATCACCGCCGATCTCGCCGACGGCTCGCTCGCCGCCATCGCGATCGACAACCGCCTGCTTGCCTCGAGCGAAGCCTGCGTCATCACCCGCCGCGGCCGCGAGCTGCCGCACGCGGCAGGCCACCTGCTGCGCTTCCTGAGCGGCCAGATGCGGGCGTTTCGGGGTAAAGTTCCCACGCGCGCGGCCAGAGCAAGTACTAGTGCACGCTGATCGGCAGGCGCCACGCCCACGACCCAACGCGCCGTCATTGTGTTGCCACAACGTAACAACCATGGATTTTTGACGCGCAACCTCACGTATACTCTTGCGCAATCTGCGCGTCGCGTGGCTGACTACACGGATTGCAAAGTAGGCGAATATTTCAGGAGACGAGTATGGTCCCGCATCCGCCGCCGTGTTCCGCCGACGAAAGACTTTGGGGAAGCTTGTGCTACCCAAAAATCGACGCGCTCCGGATCATGAAGTCCGGCGACAATTTCGATTTTGTGCTCAGCGATGTGCCCAGCGAACTGCTTCCTGAGCTCGCCAAGTCCGTTGGTGACCAGGGACACCTGGTCGTCAAGAAGTCACAGCCAGGCTTCGAGGTCACCATCAAAGCCTTGCAACGTGATGACGCCAACAAATTGTTGAAGCAGCTTCAGCCCGATGCCGGCGCCAAGCTACCCGATTGAGGCACAAAAACATGCCCACACTCATATCGAGGGCAATGGCGTTCGCCCTGACGATCGTGCTTGTCGGCTGCGGCTTTACACCACCTCGTCTTACAGAGGGCTGGGAGGCTCAGGACATCGCCACCGACATGGTCTTTAATATCAAACGCAATATCTTTTGCGAGACAATCAAGGCGATACGCGAAGTCAACAAAATCCCGACAAGTTTCGGGCCGGCGATACCCCCGGACTATGGAGTTCAACTACAGTTGACATTGACGATTGCGGAAAGCTCAGCCCTCACTCCCAACCTCGTCTACAATCGTACGCTTCCAGACGGGATGGAATCGGGCAATGCGATCGGCCGCAGTTGGGGTGTCGGCCTATCAGGCGAACTCTCATCAACTGCGACGCGCACGGATACCACTTATTCTTATTGGGGCGTGTCCAAGATCGCTGGCCCAGGCAAAAACCAGAAAATGTGCGATGTAGAGAATTGGCCGATCGATCAGAATGTTAGCTCTCTTTTCGTCAAGTCTGACCTCGGAATCGAGCGGTTCTTGCGAGATCATGTAATGGCAGCGGATCTTCTCTATTCGTCGAAACCGATGGGAGACAAAAAACCCGAAAAGGTGGATGTCTATAGCTACGACCTGAAATTCGTCGTCGTATCAAGTGGCGGAGTTAGTCCACAATTCAAGCTCATTCCTCTCTCGGGAGGCGGGACCCCTATACTTAATGTGAACCGAACCCGAACCCACGAACTCCTGCTCACCTTCGGACCGACAGGCCCCAACGGATTCACACCTTCCGACATTTCGTTCAGTCAGCACCTTACAAACCAACTCAATTCATCGCTCGGCAGAAGGAGGCTTGTTCCGTAGCACGTCGGCGCCGCAGGATCGCTAAGATCCAGACTTCAGTGGAAGTGCTCGGCGGCCTGGGCAACCTGGGCAAGTCAAGCTGGCAGACGGGTAACAGATCCGCCGCGACCGATCGGATTGGTGTCTTCCGACGGGATTGCTCGCGGTCAAACACGTTGGAGCGGGTGAAGGGAATCGAACCCTCGTATTCAGCTTGGAAGGCTGCTGCTCTACCATTGAGCTACACCCGCGTCTCGCGCGTTCCCTAACATGGTCCGGAGCCGGTCTCAACCTCTTCGGGCGAGATCCCGATACAGGTGGGGTGGAGGTCAGCAGGCCCCGAATCGGGCGCGGCGCGCGCCATGGCTGCAACGCAGCAGGCGGCGCGGCCGATCAGGTTCCGTATTCGGCCCCCCTACCCCTCGGGCTCGGACAGCCCTATATTGAGATCTCCATCAACAACGAAAGGAGGTGATCCAGTGTCTTTCACCAAGCGCTGTCACCTCGCTGGGATCGCCCGCTGAGCGGCTCTTCGTGAGCAACGTTCGATGAGCGCGTGATTCGTCAGCGGATCGTGCCCATCGCGGCTCGGCAACGGGGCGCTCTCAGCCCTGGACCAGCGAGTTCAAGATCGGAGGCGCGGCGGGTCGGACGGCCCGCCGCGTTTTTTGCGTCAGGCGAGATCGTCCGCGGCGCTTGCCGGCTTCGCGCGCACGAAACGCCGCACCACCATGCCGCCGAAGCCGAGCATCCAGAAATACTGCACATACTCCGGCGCCAATGCCGCCAGCGCGATTCCCGGCACGAACACGACGACCGGAAAGATCGCGCCGGCGATTTCGGCATGGCGCCCGCCGCCGAACGCCAGCCACCACAAAGCGGCGTTCAGCGCGGCGATGACCGCCAGATGCGCGCCATAGAGCACGGCGACGGCGCTGCTCAGACGGTAGCTGCTGTAGAGATTGTTGGTGACCGGCAGTAGCACGATCGACAGCAGGAAAAACAGGTTGAGCAGCACGACGGGACGGCTGCCGAGCGGCTGGCGCGCCAACCGGCGGTGATGGCTGATCCAGAACACGCCGGCGATGATGAAGCTCAGCACCAGCCCCGCCAGGTGGCCGGAATAGGTGTGGACCAGCTCCGGCCAGCCCGGCATGTGGGCAAAATTCGGTTTCGGCAGATCGTAGGCCAGCAGCGTCATCGCCACACCGAAGATGGTGTTGGATAGCGATTCCAGCCGGCGCATCTCGAACAGGTCGGTTTGTGGCTCGGTCATTTCAACGGACGGATCGGACAGACGGGACGATTGCGCGCGCTCTATAGCAGGTCCCGCGCGCCCGCGCCCCGACCATCTGCCGACGGCGCGCTGCGCGCCGTCGCCTCACACCCTCGCGGCTTTCATCGGCTCACGTCCACCGGTCAACGGCAGGCATAGATGTGGCCGTCATAGCCGCGATAGCTCCGCGTCGCCGGATTGTAGCTGCGAAACTGCACGCAGGCCGGCATGCTGGCGGTGCGCAGCAGCCGCGGCCTCTCCTCGACCTGCGACCGGGCGGGCACCGCCGTCGCGGCTCCGGAGGGCTTCGCCATCACGATCATCGATCTGATCGCCGCCATCGGGCTCGGCCTGCTGGCCTCCTTGGTGACCGCCTTCGGGTCGGGCTGCCCGGCATCCTTCGCCACAACCACCATGGTCTTGCTGCCCGACGGCTTGCCCGGCGCAGCGCTCGCGAGCGTCCTGCCAGGTGCGGCGCTGGTTGCCGCGGGGTTGGCCGCCACAGTCTTGCCGGACGCCGACTTGCTGGAGACCGACTTGCTGGAGACCGGCCTGCTCATGAGCTTGGTCGTGGGCGCGATGCCCGCAGACGGCTTGCCGGTGACAGCCGCGTGTTTCGGCGCGACGGCGACCGGGGGAGCTGCAGCGGTGTCGGCCGCAGGCGGCTTGGCCGCGGCGGCCGCCTTGTCGGCAGCAACAGCCTGGCCCTGGGCGGCTGGCTTTGCATCCGTCGAGGCGGTTGTCTCATCGGCCGGCGGCTTGTCCTCGGCGACCGGCGATTCGGCCGGCTTCTTGATCATCTTCTTGCATTCGAGCGGGAACACCAGTTCGCCCGACGCCGTGAGCCCGATCGGCTCGCAGCCGCCGAACGGCCCGCTGTCCTTGCCGACGTCCTTGGCCTGCTCTCCGGCCGGTGATGCGCCCGGCTCTGCGCTGTGCGCAAGGCCTACGCCCGCAACAACCTCAAATAGAACAAATCCACACAACAAACCGGCTTGGCCGGTCTTCCGCCCCAATGTACGCATGACATGCTCGCTTGACGCACAGACTGCCGGCAGGCCATCACGCCATTGAGGCAAGTCTGTGAAGGCAAGCCGCAAAGCCGCGGCGGGATGTCAATTCGATGGCGTTGTGTCATGTCTGCACGATCCCGATCTCCAGCGCGGCGCCTTGCGTTGCGGTTGCAATCGACGCGTGCCAGGGTCGCGCCGCGCGCGCTGACCGCCTCGCAGGTGGCGGCAACCGCAAGCGAGCCTTCGGACAGCCATCTTGAGTTCACCTGACTACCGTCCCGACATCGACTGCCTGCGTGCCTTCGCGGTCCTCTCGGTGATCGCGTTCCACTACGACATCCCGCCGTTCCGCAGCGGCTATGTCGGCGTCGACGTGTTCTTCGTCATCTCCGGCTTCCTGATCACGCGCATCATCCGCGACGAGGTCAGCGACGGCACATTCTCCTTTGCCGCCTTCTACCGGCGCCGCGCCAGGCGCATCCTGCCGGCGTCCTTTGCCATGTTGTGCGCGACCCTGCTCGGCGCGAGCATCATCCAGTTGCCGCCGGAGACGGTGTCCACGGCGCAGCAGGCGCTGGCGGTGCTGGCCTTCGCCTCCAACATCCTGTTCTGGCTGCAACAGGGCTATTTCGACGCGGCTGCGATCACCAAGCCGCTGCTGCACACCTGGTCGCTCGGCGTCGAGGAGCAATATTACCTGCTGTTTCCGGCGCTGGCGCTCGCCGTCTTCAGGCAGCGGCGTGCGCTGATGCTCGCGAGTCTCGGCGCGATCTGTGCGGTCTCGTTCCTGCTCTGCGTGATCCAGACGCGGACCCAGCCTGCGACCGCGTTCTATTTGCTGCCGGCACGCGCCTGGCAGCTCGCGCTCGGCGCGCTGCTTGCGGTTGAAGCGGTGCCGGCGCTGCGCAATCAGCGGTTGCGGATCGCGGCAACGACGCTCGGATGGATCGCGCTCGGCATTTCCGCCAACATCTACTCGCCGCGCACGCCCTACCCCGGCATCGCCGCCTTGCTGCCCTGCCTCGGCACGGCCGCGGTGATCTGGGGCAACCCGTCGCTGAACAGGACCGTGCTGACGCTGGCACGGCCGATGATCGCGGTCGGGCTGTGGTCCTACTCGCTCTATCTCTGGCATTGGCCGGTCGTGTCGCTGACCACGGCGGTGTGGGGGCCGCCGAGCTCGGCGATGGACAAGCTCGCGCTGCTCGGCGCCTGCACGAGTCTCGCGCTTGCAAGCTTCTATCTCATCGAGCAGCCCGCACGACGCGCCACATGGCCGGTGACGGCGCGGGCGCTGGCCGCGACCGGCGCCGTCGCGCTGGCGGTCAGTGCGGTCATGATCGTCTGGTCCGGCTTTCCGGCGCGCCTGTCGCCGCAGCAGCAGGCGATCGCGGACTACCTCAACTATGACCACAGCCGCGTCTATGAGGACGGCACCTGCTTCCTCTCCTCGCCCCAGACCTTCACGGCGTTGCAGCCGGCCTGCCTCGCCAAGGGTCCGGGCCGCAACATCCTGCTGTGGGGCGACAGCCATGCTGCGCACCTCGCACACGGGCTGGTGCGGGCGTTGCCGCCGCAATCGACGCTGCTGCGCGTGACGATGGCGGGATGCGTCCCCTATGTCGAACCGGGTCAGTCGACGGCGTGCGCCGACTTCAACGGCCGCCTCCCCGGCCTGGTGCGCGATCTCGCACCCGAAATCGTGATCCTCTCGGCCAATTGGTCACGCACGGTGATGGGACCGGCCGCGCGAGCAGGCCTGCTCGCCACGATCGGCGCGCTCACCGCGGCAGGCAGCCGTGTGGTGGTGGTCGGACCGAGCCCGCAATTCGATCGTCCGCTGCCAAGCCTGCTGATCGCGACCGCGCGATTCGGCGTTCGGACGGACGGACACATGGTGGAGCTGCCGCGCGAGACCGACGACTTCCTGCAGGCGCTGCTGAAAGATGTGCCGCAGACCGACTACGTCTCGCTGCTGACGCTGCTCTGCCCCGGCCATCATTGCGTGCTGCAGGCCGACGACGGCGCGCCGCTGGCCTGGGACGAGGGTCATTTCACCGCGCAGGGATCCGAGCTCGCAGCCGCGCGCATCGTCGCGGCCTCTCAGGTCTTGTCCGCCGCCGCGCGCAGGAGCGACTGAGCGGCCTCTCCAGCCATCCTGGACGACCCGTTTTTGAAGTCCTGACGCATTGATCATGTTGACCGGCTGTCATCGTCCGCCCCCGGGTCTCGCCTCCGGCGAGCCCGAGGACAGGCTCCGGCGGACGATCCAGTACGCCGTGACACCTCGGTTCAATATCTTCTGCTGCGGAGTACTGGATGCTCCGCCTTCGCGGAGCATGACAGTAGTGGGATTGGCTCAACCCGGAAACAATATGGAAACGCTCGTCTAGTCATCCGCCAGGAACGCCGCAAAGATCGGAGCGGCACGCTCGCCCATGCGCAGCGCCCCCGCCACGGTGAAATGGCCGGCATCCTGGAACAGCCAGACGCCATCCTGCACCACCGGACAGCGCTGGTCGCAATACACTTCCGAGGGCTTCAACAGCGCCACCTTGGGCAGCGGCGCGATCGCCTGCGCCAGGACGGCATCGATGGTGCGGTTCGCTGCGATCGCCTCGCCACGAGGCACCGCATCGCACGGCTTGGCCGGAGCGTGCCACAGCGGCCCGGGCAGCATGCGCAATTGATCGAAGCCGCAATTGACCGGCCGAACCTGGCCGCCAATGACCAGGAAGTGTCGGCCCGGACGGTCGAGCAGCCGGACGGTCTCGACGAGATGCGCGGCCACGTCGGCGTTGCGCGCTTCGGCCTCGGGGCCGCCGCTGAGATCGAGATACTTGTGCCACGCCTGTCCGATGATGACGAAATCGGCCTGCGACTGCTGGATCCGCGGCAATTCGCTGTCACGGTTGTCAGCGCAGACGCGCGCCCGCGGCCCTCGCGCGGTCAGGCCCGCCAGCGCCGGACAATCCATCAGGGTCGAGACGTGACCGATCATGCCACGCGTCTTCAAGGACGCATCGAGCACCGCGACATATTGCTGGACATAGGAATCGCCAAGCATCTCGACGCCGCGCGTGCCGTCGAGATCGCCGAACACACAGAGCCGGCCGAAGGTCCGTCCACATTTGTTGAGGCCGAATCCTTGAAGCTCCGATAGCGCGAGCTGGTCGTCCGCCAGCCGCGAGACGACTCCGTTGGCGCGGAAGGTCATGTGCGCGAGCCCGGCGCAGACCACCACGACGCTCGCGAAGCTCGCCGCCTGCGCCCAGCGCGGCCAGGCGAGCCGACGCATCGGCCGCTCGACGCCCGTGTAGAGCAGCGTCGTCAGCGCCGCGATCAGCGCGAGCTGCACGGCCAGTCCGGCCGCCGTCTCTGCCGCATCGCCAATGATGAAGCGGACGAAGAAGATCACCGGCCAGTGCACGAGATAGAGTGAATAGGACGCGGCGCCGACCGCCCGGACCGGGCGCGCCATCACCAGCGATGTCGGTGCATTGGCGGCGATGATGATCGCGGCGGCGACGCATGGCACGAGCGCGGCGACGCCGGCATAGGCCTGGGCGCGGCCGATCAGGAGGAGACTGCCGAGCAGGACGATGTCTCCCCACGTCGCCATGATCGTTCGCGCGCGCGGCGAAGACGACAGCCGCGCCTCGAGCGGAATAGCGAGCGCGCCGAGCCCGAATTCGAACGCCCGGAACGGCGTCAGGAAGAACACCGCGTCCGCATCCTGCGGCAGCCACAGCACCGCGGCGACGAAGGACAGCGCGCCGATGGCAGCGATGACGCGAAAAAAACGGCTGCGGCCGGCCCAGATCAGCAGCAAAGGCGCCAAGGCATAGAACTGGACCTCGAGCGACAGCGACCAGAGATGCAGCAGCGGCAGCTGATCGGCGCTCGGCGCGAAATAGGCGCTCGCCTCGCGCCAATACTGGACGTTGGAGATCGACAGCAGTCCGTGCGTCGCCTCCTTGGCGAGCTGCCGCAGCGCGTCGGGCGACAGAAACAGCCAGCCGACAGCGAAGCACGCAGCAATCGTCGCAATCAGCGCCGGCAGCAGCCGCCGCGCCCGGCGCAGATAGAAGTCCGACAGCGAGAAACGTCCCGCCGCGACGTCGCGCAGGATCTGGCCGATGATCAGATAGCCGGAGATGACGAAAAAGATGTCGACGCCGGCAAAGCCGGCCTCGAAACCAGCGATTTTCAGATGGAAGAGAACGACGATGACGACGGCGACCGCCCTGAGCGCGTCGATGTCTGCACGATGACTGCGTTCCAACGTGGTTCATACCGCCTGATGTCCGAGGCGAACGAGATGCGCAGACACCCGTGGCAACAGCGGGAAACATCGATGACGTCATCGGATCCATCCGATGACGGCGGGCTGGCGGCAGCGTGGCCGAATTGGATCAAACCGCGGGCGATGGCGGCGCCTTGCTCGGCAACTCCGAGCACGCTGAATTCCGACGGTCTGGTCATCATCGCCCCGTTCGCGAAGCGACGGGCGGCCAGCCGATCGAGCCCTCAGGCCCGGGCCTGTTTCGCAGCCACCAGCCCCAGTCCTCCGGCAGGAGTGAAACGGGATCGCTGTGAGCAAGCTCTTGGGCCGCCCAAAAAGGCCAATGCGGGTTGGACACGATATCCGCCAGTTCCTCGCGAATGACCCGATCGGCCGCAGCGGGAATGCCGAGATTCCAGCTGACGCCCACCGGGACTGCGGCTTCGCGGCGCACGCGCGCCGCGCGCTCCACCATGAAGCCAACCTGATCGAACGGGACATCCTTCATATCGTCGGTGTTCAGGCCGAGGCTGATATCTGCGAAATCAAGACCATGCTTCTTCAATTCCGCAATTGCCCAGATCGCGTCATCGAAGCGGATCCCATTCTCGTTGAAGTCATCGGATCCCAGGCGCACCGTCAGCGGGAGCTGCGAAGGCCAGACCTCGCGTACCGCGTCGAGCGCCTCCCGGTGGAAGCGCAAACGCTTGTCGCGCGAGCCGCCATATTGATCCGTGCGCTGATTACCGAGTGGCGAAAAGAAGCTCGAGCCGAGATAACCGTGGGCAAAGTGCATTTCGAGCCACTCGAAACCGCATTCCGCTGCGCGGCGCGCTGCGTCCGCATAGGCGCGCATGATGTCGCGAATGTCCCCGACGCTCAGCTCCTGAACCGGCAGTGTATATCGCCGCCCATGCGGTATCGGAGACGGACCGCGGACCTGCCAGCCGTCCGGATCGCTCGGCGGCAGCTGTGTCCTGCCTTGCCATGGCTTGTTCTCGCTGCCACGGCGACCCGTATGACCGAGCTGGATCGCCGGCACCGCTCCCATGTGCTTGACGAGGCGGACGATCCTCGACAAGCCGTCCATCTGTGCATCGTCCCAAAGGCCGGCGCAGCCCATGCTGGTGCGGCCATCTGGTTGAATTGCGATCTGCTCGGCAAAGACCAGGCCGAACCCGCCAGCGGCGCGCGACCCCAGGAGCATCAGATGAAAGTCTGACACCTGGCCATCGGTCGACCGATACATCGTCATGGGCGACATGGCGATGCGATTGCGCACGGTCACACTCTTGAGTGTGTACGGCGAGAACAAGTCTGGCATGGACTTCAGCCTGGAGCGAGACGAACAGCTATCCTTCGACTTGTGAAATGACCGGTCAGGCGCATGACGAGGGGGCGCAAGGTCGCCCGCCGTCTCAATACTTGCGGCCAACCAGAACACGCGCGCCGGCAGGACCGATCTCTTCGCAGTGGAGACAACCTTCGGGTACGGCAAAGACCTCCCCAGCCCGGTAGGACACCGCATCCGCGCCACGAATGATCGTGAAGACTCCGTCGAGCACGAGACCCCGAACGGAGAAATGATGGCCATGCTCGCCATTCGCAGGCGTGGGAGCATAGGTCTTCGTTTCTATCTCCGTATAGCCATCGGCCGCGAGTGACGCTTCGAACACACGTGTATCCATGATCTCGATGCCTCGTGCGAGGTTTCTCGTGTGACGTTGAAGATCGTGCCCAGGCGCGAAGAGCGCCCTTCGCGAACATATTCGTTAGTCAAACATGTCCGGCTGGGTCTCGGCAATCTGACCGTAGAGCGTCTGGAAGTGCAGCCAACCGATGTAGTCGCTGCCGACGTGCTCGCGGCTGTACTTTGCGGTCTTTTCCGACAGAAGCTTCGGCTTGATGCCGGTAGCCTCGATCAGCAATTGCTGCTTGCAGGCGCGTTCGAGGGCGATGAACCAGAATGCAGCGTCGTCGATGCTGTGGTGGCTGGTCGTCAAGAGCCCATGGTTCTGATGCAGGACACCGCGATTGCGGCCGATCTCCTTGGCGACCGACACACCGCTTTTCTGTTCGACCGCCACGGCTCCTGCAGATGCGCCGATGACGGCATGGCTCTTGTAGAACGCGGCGGCATCCTGACTGATCATGTCCAAGGGCCGGCCGGTCGCGCACCACGCGGTGCCATACACGGTGTGTGCGTGACACATCGCCATCACCTCCGGGTATTCCTCATGGACCGCACCATGCAGGACAAAGCCCGCGCGATTGATCGCGTGACGCCCCTCGATGACGTTGCCCTTGTGGTCTGCCAGGATCAGGTTGGACACCTTCACCTGTGAAAAGTGCACGCACATCGGGTTGGTCCAGTAGAGTTCCGGACGCTCGGGATCACGTACGGTCAAATGGCCGGCGAAACCGTAGTCGAAGCCGTGCATCGCAAACGCGCGGCATGCCGCGACGAGATGCTGTTTGCGATAGGCCCGCTCTTCCGCATGGTTCGCAAATTCCGGAATCTCCGGGAAAATCTGCCCCGCCGTCTCCGGCTGATAGATCGAGATTCGCTTCCGGCCAGCGCTGTCGGACGGAAGATCAATGGCGGCCGACCGATCGTGATGGTCTTCGAGCATGGCAAGCCTCGGTCATTTGATGTGGTTGGGGGCGGCGGCAAGAAATCGGCGGCAGGGGCGCACTGCGGTCTCCAACAGCCTAGCTGTGACCACGCAGATGGATTTTGACAAATGAGGTATTTTCACCAGTGGGTGAACCAGATTCACGGCCGGCGCGCCGCCGGACATCAGGTGAGCCGAAGAGTTCGCCGGACAAGTTCTGCCGAACTAGCCCCGGTTCGAGATCGTAGGATCGCACTCTCAACGCGACCAACAGAGATCAATTTCAGCGGAGTCAGTAGCCGATGGTGGGGGAGGCAGGACTCGAACCTGCGAAGCCATGAGGCGGCTGATTTACAGTCAGCTCCCTTTGCCACTCGGGACACTCCCCCGTATCGACGGCAGTTGACGGCGGACCGCGGAACAAGCGGTTGAGCGACCATCAGCGCCATGGAGACGGTAAGACCGCGGGGCCCGGATGAGGGGCGCTGCGCGGCCGGGGCCCTTATGATCGAAGCGGGGCCGTAAAGTCAACCAAGGGACGACGAATTTTCCCAAGCGGGCGGTGCCAAATTGCCAGAATCCGCGGGCCGTGACAGAAGCTCGTGGCATGAGCGAACGCGATCGAAAGCCCCCTTTCCGCCGTCAGGGCGGCAAATTCCCCGGCAAACCGCGCGGTTTCGAGCGGCCGCAAGCCTGGCGGGAGCGCGAATCCGGCCCGGACGGCCCGGTGATCCTGTACGGCTGGCACACCGTGACCCTGGCGCTGGGCAATCCGAAGCGGAAGATTCGCAAGCTGTACCTGACCGAGAACGCGGCGCGCCGGCTGGCCGACGAGCGGATCGAGACCCGGGTGGCGCCGGAGATCGTGCGGCCGAGCCAGATCGACCAGCGGCTCGGCCCGGATGCCGTGCATCAGGGGCTGCTCGCCGAAGCCGATCCCCTGCCCTCGCCCGACATCGACACGCTGTCCCCCGAAGGCATGATCCTGGTGCTCGACCAGATCACCGATCCGCACAATGTCGGCGCCATTCTCCGCTCGGCGGCGGCGTTCGACGTCAGGGCGATCGTCACCACCGCCCGACACAGCCCGGAGGCGACCGGCGTGCTGGCCAAGTCCGCATCCGGCGCGCTCGAGCTGGTGCCGATCATCACGGTGCAGAATCTCGCCCGCGCGCTGACCCGGCTCAACGAGCGCGGCTTCCAGACGGTCGGGCTCGACAGCGCCGGCGGCATCGACATTGCCGCGGTGGAATTGCGCCAGCCGCTGGCGCTCGTGCTCGGCGCCGAAGGCAAGGGCCTGCGCCAGCTGACGCGCGAGACCTGCAGCGTGGTGGCGCGGCTCGACATGCCCGGCGCCATCAAGAGCCTCAACGTCTCCAATGCCGCAGTGCTCGCGCTCTATGTCGGCGCGAGCCGGCTCGGCCTGATGCCCAAATGACGAAACGCCCGCGCGCGTGAGGCGCACGGGCGTTGCGTGATCGTGCCAATCGTGCTGGTCAGTAGTAGCGGCGCAGCACGCGCTGACCGTGATAATAAGACGAGGCACCCCAGCGATAGGCGCTGTGAGGCTGGCCGTAGACCATCGCCGGCGCAACGCGCGTGACCTCATAGGCATGGTGGCGATGGTGGTAGCGGTAGACCGGGATCGCATTCTCCTGGTAGGCCGGATACGGCGCGAACGCGCCCGGGCCGCTGTAGGTCGGGCCCTGGTTCACGTAGTAGTACTGCCGGGTCGGCTCCGCCAGGCGCTCGTACTGCCCACCGCAGTTGCCGCAAGCGGAAGAGCCGTAGCCGTGATCGTGATGATAGGTGTGGGTCGGCTGATAGCTGACGGTCGGCGCGCACGGGCTGGCATGGCCGCAGGGCGCGCATGACGAATAGCCGCAGGCCATGGCGGGCGCGCTGCCGGCGACAGCCAGGCCGGCAATGCCGACAAGTGCAGAAATCGTAGGACGCATGACTCTCTCCTCTTGATCTGTTTTCTTAATCTTCGAACTGTTTCGGACCCGGCTCAGCGGAGATAGGCCGGTGGTCGATTGCCGTCATCGCGCGGGCCCTCGCGCGGCGCCAGGATCACGGCCGGCGGATACATCGGCACCTCCGGCTCGGCCGGCTGCATCCTCGATTCGGCGCCCCATGAGCGGGAATAGCTCTCTGCAGGCTTCGGCAGCTTGCGATCGGCCGGCGGTTCGATCTCCATGCGGCCATAGCCCGGCTTCGAGCCGAGCGACGGATAGTAGTGACCGACATAGGGCTCCGGATCGTACGGCCGGCCACCATAGACCCGCGGCTGGATGTGATGACCCTTGCCGAGGCCGAACTGGCCTTCGACCACGGCATAGGACGCATCGACGCCGTTGATGACCACGGGCACGCCCGGCCGCTGCGGGATCACGATCTCAAAGCCTTCGCTGGCGAGCACGGGCGATGCCGTGCCGATCAGAATCGCAAGAGCCGGTGCAAAACGCATGAATTCACGCCCTGGTTGCCGCATTATCAATACCGCAACGCGCGCCGCCATGGGTTAAGCGCGCGGCTCGATCTGCAGGTAAGCCTAACGCGTCGGCCATTCGTCCGGGTTAATGAGCCCAGGATGCTTTGCTCGGCAGGGTTAAAGCGTGGTGGCGAAGAGCGCGGCACGCAGCCGCGAGCCTCCCGCTCTCTCATCGCGCGACACGGCAGAAGAAGCGCGTAGCTCATGCAAAAACATTGAGGGTTGCGGCGGAACACCGCCGCTGGATCGTACTTAGAGGATGGGGCTCAACGACGGAGTATTCCATGATCAGATCTGCAATTCTCGGGGCTGCTGTTCTCGCAACCGCGCTGGCCGGCCCGGCGATGGCGCGCGACATGCACCACCGCCACATGGCCCGCCATGACGCCGCAATGATGCAGCAGCGCGCGGATGGCGGCTGGAATAATGGCTGGAATAACGATTGGAATCGCCGCGGCACCGGCTTCTGGCCGGCGGATGTCGCCGCTGGCGCCGTGGGCGCGGCCGCCGGCGTGGCTGGCGCCGCCATCGGCACCGCGGGCGCGATCGCCACGGCGCCGTTCCGTACCGCCGATGCTTACGCCTACGATCCAGGCCCGTACCGCTATGGTCAGCCGAGCTTTGATCGCGGCCAGAACGGCTATTACGGCGACTGGAACAGCTACGCCGCCCGCAACGGCCTCGTCTGCCGCCCCGGCACGCTGTTCAAGGGCAGCGACGGCGCGATGCACATTTGCCAGTAACGCCGCAAGCGGCGCAGCGTCAGGGGGCGGCCGAACGGCCGCCCTTTCGCGTGCCAGGACGAGAGTGCGGGACTGCCCATGGCAGTAGCCTCGCTTCATCAACTCTGGTACGAACACCGCGCTTCGGAGCCCGTCGTCAGGCTTGGCCTACGAGACCTCCGCTGCACCCGATATCAACGTCTCCGGGTGCATCAGCCGGCTTAGCTCAGCGGTAGAGCAGCGGTTTTGTAAACCGAAGGTCGGGGGTTCAATCCCCTCAGCCGGCACCATCCGACGCAACCTCGCCGGCGATGGCCCTCTTTCTGGCGACCAATGCACGGCAAGCGCCGTCAGGAATACCGTTGTCTGCTCCGACCTGAGCCTGTCGGGCTGTGCGCGTGGGCATCGCGCGCCGCAACTGTGGCAACAATGTTGTCACAACTCATGCACGACTCTCAGTTGTCCCCAGAAGCTACTGGTGTTCCAGCTTGATTTACAACCGCTGCTTTGCTGCAATTGTGGCAGCGACGGGGGAACGGGCGTCATGAGCTGGAAGGAAGAGCGCGACGCTTTGATCGCACAGACGATGGCGTTCGTGCAGTCGGTGACCGGCAAGCCGGCCGATTTTGCGCAGTTCGAACTGCCGTCCGTGCCGGTCGGCACGCCCGTGACACCGCAACAGACCGCGCTGGCGCGCACGGCTCAGCCGGTAGCAGAGCGGGCTCCCGCTGGTGCAGCCTCCCCCCCGCGTTCCGACGTGTCGTCCGGGGCCACCCCATCTGAGCCCGTCAGGCCCATGGGCGGCGAGGCCGGCGCGCGACAAGCCAGCCCGATGCGCCCGGCCAAGCCGGCATCGGAGCACTTCACCAGCATCGCTTCGCAGCTCGACTTGCAGCGCGACATGCAAACGGAAATCCGCGCCCGCGTGGCCCGGTTTCGGGCCCACCAGGAGCGCCTCAATCGTGAGCGGCAGGAATATTTCAGCACAACTTTGGCGCGTCTGAAGGCCTCGGCCGCCGGGACCGTGATCCCCGAGGATTGAGACCCCCGGGGATTAAGATCCCCACGAGCCCTCACCGCTATCATCACCAAGCAAAAAACCCTTCGAATGAAGCCGGAAACCGACGCGCTGGCGCTACAGCCACGCACACAGCAGCGCCAAATTCGCGACGCAGGCAAGCAGCAGCCCAAAGGTGAGCGTGAGCTGGATCCGCCCGCAGAAGATGTGGAGATCGGTTCCCATGGCTTAACCATCCGGCGATTCTAGCCCCGGAGTCCCACGGATTCTTTTTCCAAAAATTTAGGACTCGTTTACGACTCGCCGGGACCGAAAAGGCCGTTTTCCGGCCCAAAACATGCCCGGGTGTCGCTACAACCCCTGTTCATCCTCGGTTCATTCTCCGCCGACCTGGAGTTGCTTGGAATGCCCTATGCCCTGTTCTGTAATGACGCCCAGATGAGCAAGGCGTACCCGACCGAGGCGGACGTGTGGAGGCTGGCGCGACAGAGCGGGCTTGTGGTGGACGTGATGATCAGCGCCGGCCGCTCGACGGCCCAGCTGCAACTCGACAATGATTACGAGATCAGGGCCTGCGCTGCCGAGCCGGAGGAAGATCCCTGGCAGAACCGCGCCGAGGCAGAGCAGGAATTCAACATCCCGTTCGCCTCCTGATCCGGGCGGCGTCTGCACGACCGTACGAGCGGACCGGCCGTTCGCTACGTGGCGGGAAGAGATTTGTCTTAGGGAAGCTCGCGGCAGACGGGGCCGCGATCAGCGGGCAGCCAGAGCTGCCCGCTGCGAGGTCGCCATGAAATCCGGCTCTACGGCGTCGCCGTAGCCAAAGATGCGGTTTCGGACGGAAGGGCGACGCAGGCGCGCTTGCGGCTGACGCCGCGGATTGCACCGGTCACCTTCAGCACCTTCCCCGACGGGCACGACGCGGCTTGCACCAGCGCCACCTCGTAAGGGGCCAGCATCAACGGTTCGGACTTCAGGACGGTTTGGGCGGAGCACGGCAAAGTAGCCGCCGACAGCAACAGCAGGGACACTAAGATACGCATGTGGGATGATCCATCAAACCGGCGTACTCATAATAGCAATTGGTGACGAAAGTTTCACGGAGGTGTGAAAATTTTTTTGCACTGCGTGAACGCCTTCCAGCACCCCGACCCTCCCGGCCCCCAGACAGCCAAACGCCCGCGTCGAAACGCGGGCGCAGCCCCATCTGGCCGTATTGGTCACCGTCCCGGCGATGCGATCAGTACTTGCTGGCGACCGGCCCGCCCCAACCGAAGCGGTAGTTCACCCCGACCTTGACCGTGTGCTCATCGTTGTTGAACCGGCTGCCCACGACCGGGGCCGGACCACTCGTGAAGGTGGTATTGCCGAAATTATAGTACTGATACTCGGCTTTGGCCGACCAGTTGGGCGCAAACATGTACTCCAGTCCGGCGCCGACGGTGTAGCCATCCTTGTTGTTACCGCTGGTGGTGAAGCCGGCCGGCACACCCGCCACGCTGACGCCGAGGCCGTTGCCGTCACGCCAAGCGTAACCGCCCTTGGCATAGAGCAGCGCCGGTCCCCAGGTGTAGCCGAGGCGGCCGGTCACGGAGCCGAGCTGGTTGGCGCCGGTGGCCGTTACGAGCGTCGCGCCGGGGAAGCCGAAATTGGTCGTATTCCGGTCCATCCAGCTGTATTGGGCTTCAATACCCAGCACCCAGTTCGGGGCAAACTGGTAGTCAAAACCGCCTTGGACACCACCGAGGAAGCGGCCGTTGTTACCATCGAGGCTGTTGGCGCCGGCGAAGGCGCCGCCGAGATGACCGCCGAGGTAGAAGCCGGTCCAGTTATAGATCGCCTGCGGCGGCGTATAGACCGGCGCCTTGGTGTAGGTCCGCGCGGGCATGTCGGCGGCGAAGGCCGGCGCGGCCAAAGCAGTCAAAGCCACTGCACTCAAAAAAAACCGTTTCATGGGACGTCCCCGTTATTCGTTTGCGACATCTATCGAACATCATGGCCGCATTTGGGTTGCGCGATGGCGGTGACGCAGCTGTGATTGCTCAGCGCGTGTCACCAGAGAGCAACAAAGGCCTTTTGTTCCATAGGCTTCCCGAAGATTCCGTGAAGCTGCACGCCTCGCCCGACATTTGGTCGCGGTGAGGCGGCAAAGCGTTTGAACCCGTCTCGTACTTGTGATGGCGCCGCGCTGCGACAAGCCCCTGCGACGACGTGCCAGACCTGCAAAAAGGCGGCTAGCGCGTCAGAGCCGCCAGCTCCGGGAACGACGCGTAGGTCGCGCCCCCGCAGAGCTCAGCGGCATCCTCGATCAGACGGTCGAACCGGCCGTCGACAAAGACCGCTGCGCGTTCTCGCGGCGCCGGATAGCTGCCATCGGAGTCGCGGGCGGCGAAACGCAGGCAGGTCACGTATCGTAGCCGACCACCGACCGTGCGCTGCACCGGCTCGGCCAGCGCCCCGTCCCGCACGCCAACCGGATTGTTGAGATAGGTCTTGAGGTACGCCAGCAGCTCGCTGCGGTAGCTGGCCGGAAACGGTTGGTTCGAGACGCCGCGATCATCGGTATAGGAGATGCCGCGATTGTCCTCGGCGACGAATGCCGCGGGACCCCCGCTGGCACACCCCGTCAGCAGCAGCGCCAGCATCGCCGCCGGCCAGCAGTTCATTTTCCCCATCGCCACGGCGCCCAACTCTCAACGATCCCGTCGTGCGAGCTTCTAGCCCAAGCCGGCGGCGAGTGAAATCGGCGCCGCGTCCCGGCTGGTCAAACGGCTGTCGCCGGAAACACCTTTCGGCGCTCCGGCGACAAACCGATTGACGTCACGGCATGCGCAGGGATCAGCCGCGGCGGGTCGCCGGAGTGACGCGCTTGAAGCTCACCTTCTTGTGGCTGGCCGTCTCGATGCCCGCCTTGGCGCTCGCCGAAGTCTTCACCGCAGCGTGCGAAACCTTCACGTTGTGGTGATGGCGGAGATGCGCGACGTGACGATGCTTGTGGCGGAGCAGCGATGCATGCGGCTTGCCCTTGGGCTTGTCGACCGCCGGCTTCATCTCGTTGGCCTTGTCGCCGGCCTGGGTGACGGAGCCGGTCTTGGCATCGGTCTTGGCATCAGTCTTGACATCAGTCTTGGCGCCCGTCTTTGGCGCTTCCGTCTTGATGGTGGCAGCTCCGGTGGTCTGCGTGGACTTCGCGGATGCATCGGTTTTTGCAGGACCAGCGGCGAACGCAGGCGCAGCCAGGATCGAAGTGGCGAGCAGCGCGACGGACATTGTCTTCAGCATGGTCGTCTCCGTGATGTGAAGATCTGGAGGTACCATCCAGTCTGGATGGGCTCGTGATCATGGAAACGACGATAGGGAACCGGCACTGAACCTGCCGTGAAGTAAAGCGACGAATTCAGTTCATGGACATGAAGGGATAGTCATCGAGATGACTAGCCTGTCATTATGTGGCCAGTATAATGAACCGATCGCGGCGCAAAATCCGCGCAAACGAACGGGAATATTTCGCAGCTGCGGAAGTTCTTCTCCGCATGCAGTCACCACCTGTTGGATCGACAACTCGGGAGATTACGAATGAAAAAGTCTGCGATCAGGATTGCCACGCTGGCGCTGTTCTCGATGGCCGTGGCCTCCGGGCCGCTGCTTCTGTCGAAGGCCTATGCCGCTGGCAGCGACACCCCGTCTCCGCCGCCGGCGTCGGATTCTTCCAAGAAGAAGAAGGACAAAAGCTCGAGCATCGAAGATCCGAAGTTCCTGGCGGCTTATCGCACGGCCTACACCTCGATCTATGATCGTGGCGACTACGCCACCGCGATCCAGCAGCTCAAGGCGATGAACCGTGAGGAGGTCGCCGATGTCGCCAACCTGATCGGCTACTCCTACCGCAAGCTCGGCAACTACCAGGCCTCGAAGCAGTATTACGAGCAGGCCCTGGCGGATGATCCGAACCACGTGCGCACTTGGCAGTATTACGGCCTGTGGCAGCTCGAACAGGGCAACCGCGAACAGGCCAAGTATCACCTCGACAAGGTGGCGCAGCTCGCCGGTACCAACAGCGCCGAATATCGGTCGCTGGCCGACGCGCTCGAGAAGCAGCCGGGCACCGGCCTCGTCTACTAAGACGCGATCGGTCCAGCCCCGGTCACAACAGTGGCGCAACCCGAAAGGGTTGCGCCATTTTCGTTTGTCCGCGGCCATTCGTCCGTTATGGATGAGAGCTTGCATCTTTGAATATTGATCATGCCTTTTGAACGGGAGATTGCCTCGTGGAGCCCTGGCTTGGCGCAGCACTCGGTTACATCAAGGACTGGCTGGCCTTTCAGGTCGAGGTCTCCGAACAGCCCGGCTGCATCATCGCGATCGCCCATCGCGGCGAGATCGTCATGGAAGCAGCCTATGGGTCCGCCAATCTCGACAGCGGCGAGAAGCTGACGCCGCGGCATCGTTTCCGCATCGCCTCGCACACCAAGGCGTTCACGTCAGCCGGGATCATGCGCCTGCGCGAGCAGAAGCGGCTGAAGCTGGACGATGCGGTCGGCGACCATGTCGGTGATCTGCATCCCGACGTCGCGACCGCCACGCTCAGCCAGCTGCTGTCGCACACGGCGGGACTGATCCGGGACGGCAAGGATTCCAGCCAATTCACCAACGGACGGCCTTATCTCGACAAGGACGAACTGCTCGCCGAGCTGCGACTCGCACCGGCGATCGAGCCGAACAGCCGCTTCAAATACTCCAACCACGGCTACGGCCTGCTCGGGCTGGTGATCGAGGCCATAACCGGCGAGCCCTACGCCGTCTGGCTGCAGCGCGAAATCATGACCCCACTGGGCTTGCGCGACAGCGCGCCGGACATGGCGCTGCTCGGCAAGTCCGTGCCATTCGCGCGGGGCCATTCACGCAACCAGCCGCTCGGGCGGCGCGCGGTGATTCCCGGCGACAATCCGACCAACGCGATCATGGCGGCCGCCGGGGTCGTCGCGACCGCAGCCGATACTGCCCGCTTCTTTGCCCAGCTCGCGCCCAACGCGAAGAAGAGCCTGCTCTCGGTCGCGAGCCGGCGCGAGATGGTCCGGCGGCAATGGCGCGTCCCGCAGGACATCGAGGAGGCCTATTACGGTCTCGCATTGATGAGCGGCACCACCGCAGGCTTCGACTGGTTCGGCCATGGCGGCGGCTTCCAGGGCTATATCTCGCGCACGTCGGTCATCCCCGCCCGCGAACTTGCGATCACCGTTCTGACCAATGCCATCGACGGCTGGGCGCCGGCATGGGCCAATGGCGCCAAGTTCATCCTGCAGGCCTTTGCCCAGCATGGCGCGCCCTCCCGCAAGACGCGGGACTGGACGGGGCGCTGGTGGACGCTGTGGGGCGCGGTCGACCTTGTCCCCTTCGGCACCCAGGTCATGGTCGCCAATCCGAACTTCATCAATCCGTTCATCGACGCCGCGCGAATCGAGCCGACTGGCCGCGACACCGGGCGAATCGTGCAGGCCGCCGGCTATGCGAGCCATGGCGAGCCAGTCCGGCGCGTGCGCACCAAGACCGGCGTCAGTGAGATCTGGCTGGCCGGCGCGCGGGTGCGGCCCGAGCGCGTGGTCAGGGCGGAGATGGAGCGGACATACCCGAAGGGTCGCCGGAAGAAGGATGCCTGATGCAGCGCTACTTCATCAGCGCTTCGGCTTCGCCGCGGAACGCCTTGCGCGCGTCGTCGCGGGAATAGAACATGTGGCCGCCTGGATAGACTACGAGCTTGAGCCGCGGCGGGCGGGCGAAGGCCGGCAACTGGTCGAGCAGGATCTTCGAGCCGTAATAGGGCGTGGCGAGGTCGAACAGGCCGTGGCCGATCAGGAGCTTCAGCTTCGAATCGAGCGCCATGATCTGCCGGATGTCGCCGGCCGATTCCGGCGGGCTGATGCCGCGGCCGAAATCCCACGAGCTGTTGACGGCGCCGTTCAGCAACTCATACGACCCGTCGGGCCGCCAGTTGAGCTTGCGCGTGGTCAGCTCGACCGCAGCGCTGGTGAGCGGTGCGGTGAGCACGTCACCTGAGGGATCGCCGCTACGCGAGCGGCTCGAATCCGGATTTGGGTCGATGCCGAGCACCGAGGCATCATATCGGCCGGTGATGCGCCCATTCTTGCGGTCGAACTCGCGGCGAAACTCCGAGATGTCGAAACGGCCGGCCAGGCGCCGGCTGACCGTCTGGTCGATTCCGGTCAGGCTCGCGACCCTGTCCGCAAGCCGGTTGGTCGCTTCGACATCAGCCTCGCCTTTGACGAGATCGAGCAGGAAGTCACCGCTGGCGTAGCGCTCGACATCGGCGAGATCGGCGCGGCTCACCGGCCCCTTGATCTGCCTGGCGACGGCCGCATAGCTCGGCAGGCTCGCGACATATTGCATCAGACTGGAGCCGGAATAGTCGCGGAAGTCCATCAGCGGCGAGAGCAGGATCAGACCGCTCACGCCGACGCCCTGATCGTGTTGCAGGTTATAGACGATCTTCGGACCGCGAATGCCGCCATAGCTCTCGGCCGCAATGAACTTCGGCGACGCCAGCCGGTCGTGCTTCTCCAGCCAGCGGCGCACCACCAGCGACAGCGAGCGGACGTCACCATCGACCGAGTAGAAGCGCCTGCGCACCTCTTCGCCAGATGCCACAAAGCGGCTGTAACCGGTACCGACGGGATCGACGAAAACGAGATCGGTGAAGTCGAGCCAGGTCTCGGCATTGGGCATGAGATCCGGCTTCGCGGACGGCGTCACGCTGGCCGCATCGATCCCGATCCGCCACGGGCCGGCATTGCCGAGCTGCAGATAGGCCGACGACGCCCCCGGTCCGCCATTGAAAAAGAAGGTGACGGGACGGCTGGCGCGGTCGGTGCCGTCGAGCTGATAGGAGGTGTAGGCGATGTCCGCCTGCGGCTCGCCCTTCTCGTTGAACAGGCGGATCGAGCCGGCGGTGGCAGCAAACGACAGCGTACGGCCGCGCAGTTCCAGAGTGTGCGTGGTCGTCGAATCGGCTGGCAGCTTGTGCTGCTCGGCGGCAGCTGACGACCCGGGCGCGTTGGCCGACCGATCCCCGGCCGAGCCGGTGCGCGGGGTGCTGGACTCGGCATGAGCCGGAGCCGCCGGCGGAGCGTCCTGGGCGCGCACGGCCTGGACGGCGACAAACGCAGTCATTGTCGCGGCCAGCAGGGCATTCCGCATCAAGCAAGCTTTCGAACCGCTCATCCAAACCACTCCTCTGGCCGCGTGCGACGCCGCGGTCGAAAGTTACCGCTCTTTTCCCGCCGCATGAACCGCGGCTGCGGATTAAGCTCAACCAACTCTTCCGTGATCCAGGTCACGTCGGGGCGAGTGCCTGTTCCCTGCAGTTGTGATATGCGCTCGAACCTCTCGGTCCCGTCCGACGTCCCAATCTTGGGACAACAGCCGCGCCGCCGGTTGCGATCACGGAGTTCATCATGAAGTACCCGACGTTCATCGTCGCGGCCCTCACCGGGCTAGCCGCACCGGCTCTCCTTGGGCCGACGGCGGCCTGGGCCGGGCCTCCGGCCGCGCTGGTCGAGGACGTCCAGGGCGAGGTCGCCGGCGCCGAGCTGATGGACTATGTCGCGCCCGGCCAGGTGATCAAGCTCGGGCCCGACGGCGCTGTGGTCATGAGCTACCTGAAATCATGCCGCCGCGAGACGGTCAGCGGCTCCGGCAACGTGACGGTGGGCCCGGCCGAGAGCAAGGTCGACGGCGCGACGCTCAAGAGCGACATCGTCAATTGCGACGCCAGCCATGCCCAGGCGACGACGCGCGAGACCAGCGAGGTGGCAGCGACCATCGTGCGTAGCCTCGGGTCGGACAACCCGCCGGTGGCGCAAGCCGTCATCTATGGCGCCTCGCCGATCGTCGAGGCCAAGGGGAGCGGCACGCTGGTCGTCGAGCGGCTCGATCAGCCTGGCGAGCGCCAGCAGATCGAATTGTCGGGCCGGCAGTACAAGGGCCGGTTCTATGACTTTGCCGGCACCAGCCATCCGCTGACGCCGGGCGGAATCTATGTGGCGAGCTTCGGCGCTGCGCGCCTGGTGTTCAAGGTCGACGCGCAGGCCAAGGCGGGGCCCGGCCCCGCGGTCGGTCGACTGATCCGGCTCAACTGAAACTGAGAGCCGAGAGAGGTGGCGATCGGACGCCGGACGCGCGACGCGCTTGCCGTGATCGCCATTGCGCTGGGCTGCGCCGGGCTGTTCGTCTCGCCGGCGTTCGAGCGCGGCCGCGGCCTGTCGCTGGATGCGCTGACCTGGCTGCGCTTCGAGCTGTTCGGCAATCGCCGGGACGCGGTGACGAGCCCGGCCGTCGTGATCGCGATCGATGAGGAGAGCTATCAGGCGCCGCCCTTCAAAGGAGCGCCGCTGTTGACCTGGACCGGCGAAATCGGCCGGGTGCTGTCGGCGGTGATCGACGGCGGCGCCAAGGTGGCCGGCTTCGACATGGTGTTCCAGACCTCGATCGAACAGTCCGAGATTCCGCTCGGCGACTCCACGCTCGGCGACAAGACGCGCGGCTTCGATCGCGAGTTTCTGCGCGCGCTCGCCTCAGCCGCCGCCGGTGGCAAGGTCGTGCTAGGCGAGATCTTCGGCGAGCCGCCGATCCTGCCCGCTCCCGGACAGCGCATCGCGGTACGCCAGCAGCAGAACCTGCGGCCGCTCAACACCTACACCGACAGCGACGACGTGGTTCGCCGCCATCCGCTGACGCTGAGCGCGGACGGCAAGGCCGTGCCGAGCATGGCGCTCGAACTGGCGGCGCGCGCCGTCGGCACGGCGCCGGTCATATCGGCCGATGGCGTGACGCTTGGCGACTACCGCATCCCCGGCAGCGTGCCCGGCACGATGACCTTGAACTTCGCCGGCGGCGCCCAGGACATCCCGACCTACTCCTTTGCTGATCTGCGCGCCTGCGCGCTCAAGGGCGACAAGGAGTATTTCCGCCGCGAGTTCGCCGGCAAGGTCGTCCTCATCGGCACGGTGGGGATCGAGGACCGGCGCGTCACGTCGAAGCGGTTCGCGACCCGCGCCGAGGGCGCACGGCGGCCGCGTTGCGTGCTGGACGAACGCAAGGTGGCCGAGACCTTTGCACGCAGCACCATTGCCGGCGTGTATATCCATGCCACCGCAGTGAACAATCTGGTGCGGCAGGACTCCGCGATCGAACTGAGCGGCCCCGCGATCTTCGCCATCGCCGCGGCACTGGCGCTGTCGGCCGCGCTGCTGGCGCGGCTGCTGCGGCCGGCCTCTGCGGCCGGGCTGCTCGCCGCGCTCTCCGTTCTCTACACAGCACTCGCCGCCACCCTCTTCAACCAAGCCTATGCGCTGCCCCTCGCAGAGCCGCTCTCTGCCGGTCTGCTCGCACTGACGGCAACGACCGCCTATCGCTTCATGGTCACCGACAAGGATCGCCGGCTGCTGCAGAAGAGCTTCGCCTACTATCTCGCGCCGCGCGAGATCGACCGCATGCTCGCCTCGCACCGGCTGCCGCAGCTCGGTGGCGAGACCCGTGAGGTCACTGTGTTCTTCTCCGACATCGAGGGCTTCTCGCGCATCGCCGAGCAGATGACGCCGGAGCAGCTGATGGCGCTGACCAATGAATATCTCTCGGCGATATCAGACGTCATCGAAAGCCATGACGGTTATATCGACAAATACATCGGCGACTCCGTGGTCGCGGTGTTCGGCGCCCCGCTCGATGATCCCCATCATGCCCGGAGCGCCGCGCGCGCGGCGCTCGACTGCAAGGCGCGGCTCGCCGAGCTCAACCGCACCTCAACCGCGTTCCAGGGCATCAAGGTGGCGCAGCGCATCGGCATCAACAGCGGGGCTGCGCTGGTCGGCAATTTCGGCTCGGAACGCCGCTTCAACTACTCCGTCATGAGCGATGCGGTGAACGTCGCCTCGCGGCTCGAAGGCGCCAACAAGTTCTACGGCACCACGATCATCGCGTCCGACAGCACGGTGTCGCTCGCCGGCGATGAATTCGCATGGCGCGAGCTCGACACGATCCGCGTCAAGGGCCGCGAGCAGTCGCTGAAGATCTACGAGCTGCACGGCCGCGCCGCCGAGCTGTCCTCCCCGGAACGCGCGCTGCTCGACGGCTATTCGGCCGGGCTGGCGCATTGGCGCGCCGGTGAGTTGCAACAGGCTTGCGATTGCTTCGCAGCACGGGCAGCGAACGACGCTCCGAGCGCGCTGTTTGCCCAGCGTGTCACCGCCGCTCTCCAGGACGGCTTGACCGGCTGGGATCCCGTTCGCAGCCTGCAGGAAAAATGACGTCGCGATGACAAGTCCCCTGCCCCGCCTGCACGCGACATGATCGGACACGATGGCGCGATGTTGCGCCCAATTCCGGGCGGCATCGGCCCTCAACCCGGCCCTATTGAACCATGATACCGGCGACGATGGACAAGCACGGCCAAGGTCGGCTAGACGACACGGCGCCCTCAACCGGCCCATGACCAGCGAGCCCGATCGACGCATGACCACGCCCAAGCGATATGAGCGGATCGCCTTCGTCGCGAGCCCGAGTGCCGAGGCCCAGGCCGCACTGACGCAGCTTTCGACGCTGTACGGCAATTCCGATCCGGACCTCGCCGACGTGGTGGTGGCGCTCGGCGGCGACGGCCTGATGCTGCAGACGCTGCACGACCACATGCGCTCGGGCAAGCCGATCTACGGCATGCATCGCGGCACGGTCGGCTTCCTGATGAACGAGTTCTCGGCCATCGACCTGCACGGCCGGCTCGAGGCGGCGCAGGAATCGGTGATCCATCCGCTGCTGATGCGCGCGACCGACGCCAAAGGCGTCGTTCACATCCATCACGCCATCAACGAAGTCTATCTGTTCCGCCAGACGGCGCAGACCGCGCGGCTGCGCATCCTGATCGACGAGCGCGAGCGCATGCCCGAGCTGATCGCCGACGGAGTGCTGGTGGCGACGCCGGCTGGCTCGACGGCCTATAATCTCTCGGTGCAGGGCCCGATCCTGCCGATCAACGCCGCGCTGCTGGCGCTGACGCCGATCAGCGCCTTCCGGCCGCGGCGGTGGCGCGGCGCGCTGCTGCCGAACACCGCGTATGTGATCGTCGAGGTGCTCGAAGGCGACAAGCGGCCGGTCGCGGCCGTCGCCGATCATGACGAGGTCCGCAACGTCCAGCGTGTCGAGGTGCTCTCCGACAAGACGATCTCGATGCGGATGCTGTTCGACGCCGGCCATAGCCTCGAAGAGCGGATCCTGAGCGAGCAGTTCGGCTACTAGCCCCAGGCGCTCACTCCGCGTCATTGCGAGCATGGCGAAGACGTCGGTGCTCAAGCGCCCGCGCTCCGGCCCGGGCGGCGGCCGTGCATCAACGGGGCGAACAACGGCGTCGCCGCAACGCTTTGTTAACCCGGCGCTCCGTATGGTTAATGCGCGTTGACCACCTTCATTGGTGATGCCTTCAGGCCGGCCAAAATGTACCGCATCGACTTCAACAAGCTGCGCTTTCTCGTCTGCGACGACAACCCGCACATGCGCCGCATCCTGCGGACGCTGCTGCACTCGTTTGGCGCGCGCGAAGTCAACGAGGCCGAGGACGGCGCCACCGCGCTCGAAATGTACACCCATTTCTCGCCGGACATCGTCATCACCGACTGGGCAATGCCGATCTTCGACGGTCTCGAGCTCGCGCAGATGATCCGCCAGCCGGAGGCCAAGGGAAACCCCTACGCTCCGATCATCATGCTGACCGGTCATTCGGAGAAGCGCCGCGTCACCGTCGCGCGCGACGCCGGGGTTACGGAGTTTCTGGCCAAGCCGATTTCGGCGAAGGGCCTCTACCAGCGTATTCTCAACGTGGTCGCCAATCCCCGGCCCTTCATCAAGACCAAGACCTATTTCGGCCCGGACCGCCGCCGCAACACCAACACGGCCTATATCGGTCCCGAGCGCCGGATCGGTGGCGAGGCTGAGATCTTCCAGCAGCCGTCACTTCTGGATAAAGCGCGCTCCGCAGTTTGACGGCGCAGCAGTGAGTCTCTGTTAACGCCGTCCGGGAATGGCCGCACAGCGGGTCCGGTTCCTCGGCTATGAATCTTCACGTCAACATGGTTGCGTTGGTCGGCATCACCTGAGGACATCGAGATGGCGAAAGACAAGGCCCCGGCAATCCAGGTCAAGAGCTACCCCTCACACCATGTGATCACCCAGCCCAATCCGCTGAAGAAGGTGCTGCACCGTACCAACGAAAAGGATCTCGACGATCCGATCGCGCGTGCCGAAGCGGCGCTCGCCGGGCTCTCTGGCGAGTTCAAGTCATGGATGGACACCGAGGCCGAGCGCCTGACGAAGGCCTATGCGGCCGTGGTCAAGACCGGCTTCGACGACGACGCCTGCGAGGAGTTGTTCCGAGCCACCCATGACATCAAGGGCGACGCTGCGACCTTCGGCTATCCCGCGGCCGCGGAGGTCGCCGACAGCCTGTGCCGGATCATCGAGCACGCTCCCGATCTCGACAAGGTGCCCGCTGAATTGTTCGAGCACCACGTCAACGCCATCCAGGCGATCGTGCACGATCACACCAAGTACCACAGCCCGACGGTCGCCGCCGAACTGAGCCGGCGCCTGCGCCGCGTCGCCGACGACTACCTTGTCCAGGTCAACCGCAATCGGCCGGAACATCTCGAAGCGATCCTGGCCCCGAGCCTGGTGCCGAGCGATCAGCCGTAAGTGCTGACGGTCGAGCTCGGCGGCAAGCCGCCTTCGAGCAATTCACGCGCAGGAAGCTGTACCCGTTCTCTCTCGCTCGTCATTCCGGGGCGCGCGTAGCGCGAGCCCGGAATCCATACCCACAGGGTGCAATGAGGCTCGAGATGGCGGCGGCTCTTGTCTTCGCCACACGACCGCTCGGGATTATGGATTCCGGGCTCATCGCTGCGCGATGCCCCGGAATGACGCGGAGAGAGATGGCCAAGCTTGCGCAGGGGAGTTGCTGATAGACCGTAAGGCCGACCTATGCCGCGATCAGTCCGAACTCCAAGCCCGCCACGAAATCCTCCGCCATCACCTCGTCGCAGAACTCGCGCGCTTCATCGCGGGCGGATTCGGTGGCGAAACGGCGCAGCAGGATCAGCAGCGGCTCGGCGGCATCGCGGTCCGTCGCGCAATGGGTGAGCACGCGCTCGACCATCTTGCGACGCAGGATCGCCGCCCCGCTCAGCGTATCGGCAAAGCCGTTCTCGCGGCAGACCTCGAGCGCGATCGCAAACGCATCGAAGGTGGTGTCCGGAATGCCGGCCTTGCGCAGCAATCCCTGCAGGCTGGCGCGACCGCGATCATTGAGCAGCGCTGACACCCGCGCCCGCGGCATCTCGGCGAGCTCGGAGAGCGCGATCTCGAACAGTTCGACATTGCCGGAGAGCAGCGCGCGCAGGATCAGGCCGGCGGTGAGTTGCGATGTCATTCGCAGATGCTGGACCAGGCCCCGCAGCTCCTCGCCGCGCGAGCGGGCCGCGATGGTGATGGTCGAGCGGTCGCGCGCCTCGCTGGTGATGCGCTCCGCCCGGTCGGCGCTGAGCCAGTTCCGGGAAACAACGAACTGCGTCAACGTCTCGGAGAGCTTGCCGACCAGGGCCGCGCGCGTCGCTGCGGGTAGATCATCGAGCACCAGCATGGCTTCGCGAATGGCGGCGAGATGGCCATGGCGTTCGACGATACGGTCCCAGGAGAATGGCGGGAGCTCAGCGTAAGCGTTCTCGATCAGTTCGAGCGCCGCCGCGGCGCTGCCGACCTCGGCGATCGCGGCGCAGACCGGCGCCGGCACACCGATCCGCCGCGCGATCGCGCATTGCGTTTCGGAGTTGCCGGTCGCGACGATGTCGACGAGATCGGCATCGATCAGCAGCGGTGAATGTTCGAGGATGATGGCGGCGACCGAGGCCTGGTCGGTGGCGAGCGCCTGGACGATGGCGGCGGGCGCCTCCTCCGACCTCGCGAACACCTCGGCCATCGCCTGCCGCACCAGCGGCGACGAATCGTCCAGCAGCATGAGGAGCGCGCCTTCGGCGGCGCCACGGTCCTCGTCGCTGAGATCCGACAACAACCAGGCCCGCGCGAGTGCCCTGGTGGCCTCTGCCCGCTCACCGGCGGGCGCGGTTCTGACCCAACTGAGAAACTGCCGAACGATCATGGTCTTTCCGGCTTACGCAACTTGCAAACAAGGCCACGAGGGCCTCAACAGCACCGAAAATAAACCACGACGCTTAACAAAGCGTTCACCATAAGTAACTGGTTTCGTTGATGTTTTGTTAAGGTCAATGGTTAATGCAATATTGAGGTACCGTCCAAGGCAACGTTTTGCCGTATTGCGACGGGGAAATTTCGGCTGATGCGGCAGGCTTCGAATACGAAAGTGAGACCGAAAACATTCGCTGGCTCTCGCCAACCACCCATCATGCTGACGAGAACGGCGCCGTCTTACCCGCAAAAGCTGCACTGACAGATCCCGCCCCGGCCCCTATCCTGGCTGGATCGCCTCATCGGGAATCTCGGATGCACCGTCGCACTGTCCTGCTCGTCAGCACGATCCTCCTGGTTGGTGCAGCTTGGCCATCTCGCGCCCAGCAAGCCTCTCCTCCTTCCGGCACCGCATCTGCGGCGGTGAGAGCCAAGACCTGCGAAGAGTCTTTCTCCCGGAGCCCGACGGAGGAGTTCAATAAAAAGTGTATCGCGCTGGCCGGTCCGCTCGCGGCCATGCGCGACAATACGCTCGTCATTCGGATGGATGACGGCAGCCGGAAGACCTACACCACCACCACCGATGCCATAGACGTCGGCGCCTTCGGCTACGGGCTCGCCGATTTCTATCCGTCACTGCATCTGTTCGTGGTCTGCAACCACCGCGTGGACGATGGCGTCTGCACGGCGGTCGATGGCAGGACCGGACGCGAATTGGAATTCGGATCGGCCTTTCCGCATTTCTCGCCGACCGGACGCTGGGCGCTGGCGGAGGAATATGGCGAGGAGGAGATCGACAACGTCGTTGTGCACGACACCAGCGGAAAACAGCCGGTCAAGGTCTGGAGTTCGAAGGAAAACAAGATTCAGCTGCCGGCCAAGACGAAATTCGCTGGCTGGGTGGATGACAAGACGGTCAAACTGACCAACGCCGACGGCAAGCCGATGTCTATCGTTCAGGCCGCCGACGGACGTTGGAGGATCAGCAAGACGCCGCGCTGAACGCCGAGTGACGGCGCACCGAATGGCACTGCCTCGCCGCCGCGTCAGCCCGAGAACGTTCCGTTGGGGTCGCTGAACAGGTCGAGTCGAGGCTGAGTGCGGCCACGGCCATTATCGTCTGCGCCTTGATCAGCGGACGCGGTGCTCGCGACCGAACGGCCCCACAGGGCGCGGACATCCGGCGACACCGCCTGGGTCGACTGGCCGTCCACCTGGAACAACGAACGGAACATCGGATCGGCCGGTCGGCTCGCGGCCGAGGCGTCCGCCGTTGTCGCAGCGGCGCGCTGAGTGCCCCTCGCATCCGGGAACATCGAGAGGAAGGTCGCGGTGTCCGTGGTCGGCAGCGCACCGCCGCCAGCTGCATTGGCGACCGCGACGGGCGGCGACGATCCACCGTAAAGAGCCAGGGCGCCGCGCGTCGCCGACGAGTTCGCCGCGCTGGCATAGCGCGTGTTCAGCACCGAATACACCTGCGAGACGCTGCGGGCCTGACCGTCACGATCGTAGAAGATGGGACGATTGGCGGCGGCCGCGCTGGGAAATATCCGGGCAGCCGACGCACTCGGCGTGTCCTGGGCGCTGGAGATCAGCTTGGCGGCCCCGCCGACACCCATGAAGTGCGCCATGTAGAGCTCGGCATCGGTCGGCCGGCGGCCGATCATGCCGGTCAGCTGGAAGCTGTTCGACTGCGTCAGCGCGGCAGCCATCGCCGACGACGCCCTTGGATCGTCGCGCAGCTTCATGATGGCTTGCCGCATCCCGGGGTCGCTGACCGTGTAGTCCCCCGATGAATTGCGGCTGATCGCATCGGCATATTGGCCGTAGCCGAGATCGGGGCCGGCCTGCTTCACGGTGCCGAGCCAGGTCTGGTCGATGAACTGATAGAGGCCGCGGGCCGACGAGGTCGACGCGCCGGCGGTCGGGTTGAAGTCCGACTCCATCTTGGCCGTCGACAGCAGATATTCGAAGCTTGTGCCGACGCTGTCGGCCGCCTGCTTGATGGCGCCGGCCACCTTCGCCCGAACGCCGTCGAGGATCCCCAGGGGCGAGGAGTTGGATGCGTCGACCGACATGAGAAGACCCGCTGTTTGCAGATGCACTGGCAGACGAACGCGCCGGAAACATCAGGCAAAATGCGGCTGGCATGGTTAATGGCAGGTTAATTCACTACCCCGGCCCGGCCAATGAACGACCCCGGATCGTTGCGGAGGCAGGTCTCTGACCTACTTGCGATAGACCGCGGCGGGGTCGAACAGCCGGTCGGCGTCGACGAACACCAGCCTCGCGGCGCCATCCTCCGCCGTCTCGACCTTGCGATAAAAGCAGGAATGCCGGCCGGTGTGACAGGCGGCTCCGGTCTGCTCGACACGCAGCCAGACGGCATCCTGGTCGCAATCGGTGCGCATCTCGATCACGCGCTGGGTCTGACCCGAGCTCTCACCCTTTCGCCACAACGCATTGCGCGAGCGGCTGAAATACCAGGCCTCGCCGGTCGCGACCGTCTTGCGCAGCGCCTCGTCGTTCATGTGCGCGACCATCAGCACGTCGCCGCTCGCGGCGTCCGTCGTCACGCAGGTGACGAGGCCGGCCGCATCGAATTTGGGCAGGAAGGCCAAGCCTTCCTCGCGTTCTACTGATGATGACGACACGGATCTCAAACCTGGAAGGCTTATCGAAGCGGCGAGCGGACCATCGACAGGAAGCGCGACTGCTCGGCCGGATTGTCCCTGAACATGCCGGTGAAGCGGCTGGTGAAGGTGATGGCGCCGTGCTTGGCGACGCCCCGCACCGACATGCAGGTGTGCTCGGCCTCGATCATCACGGCCACGCCGCGCGGCTTCAGCACCTCGTCGATCGCAGCGGCGATCTGGGCGGTGAGATGCTCCTGGGTCTGCAGCCGGCGGGCGAAGATGTCGGTCAGGCGTGCGAGCTTGGAGAGGCCCACGACCCGCTCGACCGGCGTGTAGGCGATATGCGCCTTGCCGTAGAACGGCATCATGTGATGCTCGCATTGCGACGTGAACTCGATGTCGCGGATCAGCACGAAATCGTCGTAGCCCGCGGTCTCGCCAAAGGTGCGGTCGAGCACCTCGGCCGGGCACTGGTGATAGCCCTGAAACAGCTCGTCATAGGCCTCGACCACCCGGCGCGGCGTATCGATCAGGCCCTCACGGGTCGGATCCTCGCCGATGTAATTCAGCAGCGTATAGACCGCAGCCTCGGCCTCGGCGCGCGACGGCCGGGGGCGGTCAGGGCGCACCGCGGCGGCGAGGAATTCGGCCGGGTCGAGCTCCGCCGAACGCTCGGCGGCCAGCTTGGTCTCGGACGGCTTGCCCTCGGGCTTGTTCGTGCGCAGCGTCTTGATCAAAGTGTCCATCTCAACTCCGTTCGACCAGTCGGCGAGCCGACTGGAGTGTCACCGGCAGAGCGTCACCTTGGACGGCGTCACCTGCAGAGGTGGGATCCGCAGGCTTGGCGCTCCCGGCGCCCGACGCCTGTGGATGTGGCTGGAATTCCTGCCAATCATTTCCATATAGTCTCGAATATAAGGCGATGAAACCCGGCCGCCAAGGCCGAGCCGCCGGTAATTCCGGAACGCAAGCCACATGCTGAACGACATCTACAACAAGCGCATCATCGAGCTCGCCGGCAACATTCCGCGCCTCGGAAGGCTGGATCACCCGGATGCGACCGCAACCGCCCATTCCAAGCTGTGCGGCTCGACGGTGAAGGTCGACCTCAAGATGGACGGCCCGGTCGTGACCGACTTCGCCCATGACGTGAAGGCCTGCGCGCTGGGCCAGGCCTCATCCTCGATCATGGCCCGCCACGTGGTCGGTTCCAGCGCTTCCGAGCTGCGGGAGCTGCGCGACACCGTCCGGCGGATGCTGAAGGAGAACGGCGCCCCGCCGGAGGGCAAATGGGCCGATATCGCCCTGCTCGAGCCGGTGCGGGATTACAAGGCCCGGCATGCCTCGACGCTGCTGACCTTCGACGCCGTCGTCGACGCGATCGGCCAGATCGAGAAGGCGCAAGGCCCAAATGCAGCCGATCAGACGGGAACAGACCAAGCCGCAGCGGCTGCGCAGGGATAATCGGGCCAGTCCGCGGTCGCATACCCACGGACCGCCGAATACGATCCGTGGAGGAGAGGATGCCGCGCTTACTGCTGCGGCGTTGCCGCGACCGTGTTCGGCGGCAGCGCCTCGGCCGTCCGGGTCGAGCGCGACGGCGAGCCCTTGTCGGGATCGGCCGATGCGGCCGAGAAGCGGTCCTGGCTCTTGTCCTGCCCTCGCGGCGCGATCGCCACCGCAACGGCCCCCTTTCCGGGCGGCAGGACATCGGCGACCATGTCCGTGGTCACGAGGTTGGTCAGCCGCAACTCCGTACGGGACAATTCGTGGAGGTCCTCCCACGGCGGCACGTTCAGCGCCAACGAGAGCAGATCCCCGGCCCCGCCCATGTCGAAGGTGTACTTGGCGAGACGACCGATATCGCGCTCCACGATCATCAGGTCCTGCGCGGTATAGCTCGCCGCCTTGGCGTCGTCGGCGCGGTCGCCCATCCAGATCTGGTGGACGCGCACGTGAGCTGCGTCCGGCACGTAGCGGGTCGAGCCGGCGAGCAGCAGGAACACGCACATCGACTCGCAATAGGCCTCCGAGGCGACCCGCGGCCGATCGCTGGCGCGGCTCGGGCGCAGCGTCGTGCCCACCGTGGTACGCAGCTTCAAGCCGCGGAACCGCCGGCCCAGCGTGATGGCGTCATTGACCGAGCCGCCGCTGGAATCGAGCACCATGGTGGCGCCGTTGAGATCCCGCCCCCGGGCGAACTCCTCGAAGTCCTTGGGACTATCGCCGGTGACGATGCCGACCGCGCTGACCCAGCCGCAATTCGGCTCGCAGGCCACCCACTCGAACCGCATCGGCAGCTTGCGTTCTTCGAGAGCGGCGCCCGCACGCGCCGTGTTGGACATGGTGGGGATGGCGCCACCGAGCACCGTTCCAAGCGCTGCAACACCGAGAAGCATCCAGCGCAATTCAAGCGACCGCAGCAATTTCACGCCCAATCTGTCCCCCTCGTTAAGCTCGGTAGGCAGTTTCCCGTTTCCATCGCGGCAAGGCCTGACAAACTGGCCTCAAATCCGTTATTAGTCTGTCACATCCTTGTCGGGAAACGTATCCGGGCAACCCCCTACCGTCCAGCCGCGCCGTACTGCGGCGCCGCTGAAAACCGGCCATTGTTGCATCACGTCACCACAAATGCCCGCGATCACTGGTTCCTTGCCCGGGAACCGGTCAAACGTTCGCTCACCGCTTCGGCATCGCGCTCATGAAGCACTCATGTTCTCATCACGACCATTCTGCGCACGATCGGTCAGCCACACTGTCGCGAATCCCGCGGCGCAGCGCACACGCTCTGATCTGGGTCTATCGCCACACATTATCGCCACTGGTCGGCTACAATTGCCGGCATCTGCCGACCTGCTCGGTCTACGCGGATGAGGCCATCGACCGCTACGGGCTCTGGGCCGGCGGTTGGATGACGCTGGCGCGCCTGCTTCGCTGCCAGCCTTTCGGCACCTCGGGGATCGACAACGTCCCAAGCGCAATCCCGCCACGCGCCCGCTGGTACCTGCCGTGGCGCTACGCGCGCTGGCGCGGCGTCAACGGGCCGAACTGATTGCGGTGCAACATCCGCTTCGCGGCTTGATCTGCCGCAACCGGATCTGGCACTCCCCTGAGCTATGATTAGCTGATAGAATGAGACGGCGGCGCGCACAGGAACTCCGCCGATCGAGCTTGCATTGATGTGACGCTTCCTTCTGGGAGGAAACAACGATGCGCTGGACAATCAGCCCCAGACCCGACCGGTCCCACAAGACGTCGGACCACGGCGATACAGGTCATGACCCGCGGCAGGTGGACCTGCTCTGCATCCTGGCGCTACTGATCATCATCGTCGGTGCCTGGCGCTATCTGGACGACAGCACCACCCTGCCCCCGATCACGACCTCCTACATCGTGCCCAGCCAGCACGTTCACTGGTGACGCTGAACCTCGCCTACCAGCGCGGCCAGAACAGGAAGTCATCACGGCGTGGCGGCGGATAAACAGGAACCGCTTCGGGCGGACGCGGTACGCGGCGGATGCGCTGTGGCTGGTAGCTCGTCTCGGCCGGTGCAGTCGCCTCGGCCGAGACCGTCGTGTCCGCCGAGGGGGCCCTGACCGACAGCAGCACGTTGGACTCTCGCGTACGCCAGCGATATCCGATCCCGAACTCCAGCGGCTGCGCGCGCTCGAACAGCCTCGCGTAACTCGGCTGATACATGTCGGGGAATTTGTCGATCGGCCCGGCATAGCGTCCGAACGGAAAGAACCGCCACGCGCGGGAATCGAAGCTCGCCAGCGGAATGCCGGAATCGTCCTGGACGATGGTCGCGCTGTTCTTCAACAGCCAGCTGCGCACCTGAGAGAAACCGTGTTGATGCATCAGGTAGGATGCGCTCTTCAACAGGCTGTTGCCCGGCGCAAGCGGCTCGCAGAATTTGAGGAAGCCGCTCGCCTTCACGCCCGAATCCGACAGGTCGGTCGAGAAATAATATAGCGTCTTTTCGACACCGTCGGCGCCGGCAAACACGATCCGGGCACCCTTGGTCGCGTTGCGCGTCGGCGGCTCGCTGGCGGCGTGCTGCGCGCCGCTCTCGTCGAGCCAGATCAGGCTGGTGCTGCGAATGGTCTTGCCGGTGCGCGCGAGGAACACGTACAGGATCGGCAATGTCCCTTCGATCTCGCCGTCGCGCAGATCGACCTTCATGTCCTTGGTGATGAAGAACGAGAAGCTCAGGATCGATTGCAGGGACCGCTCGACATAGGACAGAGCGGGGCCGATGCTTCCGCGCGGCAGTTTCGTGAGGTCAGGGATGGGCCCGGTCGGCTCGAGAGCGGCCATGACGTAGGTCGTGGCCTTCGGGTAGAAGGCGTCGGCGTAGAGAAAGTCCGGCCCTGAGAAGAAATAGAACATCGCAGGTCGCGGCGCGGAAAGGTTGGCGTCGGTCCATGTCCGGATTTTCAACAGCTGACGCTGCTCGAGCTGATTGAAGGCATTGTCGAAGAAGGCGGCGTGCCGCCGCCATGCCGGATCCTGCGCCAGCAGCGCCAACGGCGAACCGGCTGACGCCGTCAGCCCTGCCAGCACCCGCGCGGTGTCATCGGGCGTGACGGTCTGGGCCCGAGCACCCCAGCTCATCGCAACGATGAGACAGGCAAGGACCAGTGACAGTCTCGACAGGAGGCGCATTCTCACTCCGAACCAGGCACGCTCGCCGCGGCGGTCCGCGACCGCGCGTGGGCGAACCAATAGATCAGCAATCCCGACAGCATCGCCGTCGCGCCCAGCCCAGCCTGCCAGGGCCGCGCAGTCAGCAGATAGTACATCATGAAGCCGGTCACGCTGAGGAAGATCAAGGGCGTGACCGGGTAACCCCAGGCACGATACGGCCGCTTGATCTCGGGCTGCGTGATGCGCAGCTTGAACAGGCCGAGCACCGTCAGGAACGAGCAGCACAACAACGAGAACTGGACGAGATCGAGCACCGCCTCGAAGCTCTCCGTGAACAGCATCAACGTCGCCACCGTGAGCTGGAACAGAACCGCATGCGCCGGCGCCCCGTTGCGCAAGCGGCGCGCGAACAGTGACAAGGCCGGAATGTCCTCGCCCATCGTCATCAGCACGCGCGGCCCGATCCACATCATCGCCGCGATCGAGGGCACCAGCCCGACGCAGATCATGGCGGCGACGAAGCGTCCGCCGGCGTCACCAAAGATGTGGGCTCCGGCGATGCTCGCGACCTGCAACTGTCCTGCGAGTTCGGTCATCGGAGCGGACAGCAGGAATACTGCGTTCAGCGCCATGTAGAGCACCAGCACAATCAATGTTCCCACCAGCAACGCGCGCGGCAAGGTCCGCTCCGGCGCATGCAGCTCACCGATGATGTAGGTGGCGGCGTTCCAGCCGGAGAACGCGTACATCACGAAGACCAGACCGGTCGCAAATGCCGCGCTGGTGACGTAACCGAGATCGGCAGCGGCCGGCAGGAACGAGACCGGCTGCGTCACCTTCAAGGTGGCGCCGGCGATCAGGAACGCGACGATCAGGCCGAGCTTCAGCAGGGTCGACAGCAACTGGAAGCGGCTGGATTGCCGGATGCCGCCGAGTTGTACCAAAGTCACCAGCCACACCGCGCCGACGGCGAGCAGCAGCGGCGGAACGCCGGGCAGGACGAGGCGGCCGTATTCGCCGAACGCCATCGCCGCCAGCGCCACCGGCGCAGCGAAGCCGACGGTGGACGAGACCCAGCCGGCCATGAAGCCGATCGCCGGGTGAAACGCCCGTGTCAGGAAATTGTACTCGCCGCTGGAGCGGGGAAACATCGCGCCGAGCTCGGCATAGGAGAGCGCACCGCAGATCGAGACCAGGCCGCCCACGGCCCAGAGGGCCATGATGGAAAATCCAGACGGGAGGTCCTTGACCTGAAATCCGAGGCTGGTGAACACGCCGACGCCGATCATGTCGGCGATCACGATGGCAATCGCGACCGGCAAGGACACTGACGGCACGACGCCGCCCGGTCGGGCCGCCAATGGATCGCCATCTGCTTCGGACGCAGCCATCTCGTTCAGGGGCAATCGGCGCCCCTTCCCTGCTTCCGGCCCATGTTCCGGCCAAAGCATTCAATCATAGTTAACGCGGGATAAATATGGCCGGAATTTGCGGTAATATAGAACCGAAATATGCGCTTCCGGTGGCGGAGGCATTGCCGCGCGCGGCGGGGCGCCTCACACTCACGACACGATCGCGTGGTGTGACCGGCTGCTGCCGGCACCATCCTTAACGCGACCTCAAGATGGTCGGCGCAACTTGAGGTAAGACCGTTGGCCGTGGTGAGCCGCAGGGCGGCTCGGACCGGTGTTGGAGACCTATGATCGGGACCGGTCCGAGATCGTGGAGCTGTCGTCGTGGCCGGGTGCGGCTGCGGGCGCCGGCGCACGGACCATCCCGCAGACCGCGCCGCACGGCCTCCGCCCTCGCTGCGGCCGCTTTGTCATTGTCGCTCGCGCAATGCGATCAGGCCCCTGCCCCAGAAACCCTGGCAGCCAACGCGGCGCCGGCGCTCAATTTCGACGACCGCTTTCCCGCGCCGGAGTTTCGCGACCGGTTCCCGTCTGCGAGTGAAAGCCTGCAGCTTCACGCGCCCTCCGACTTCGCGCCGAAGCCGCCGTCTGTTCAACTCGCCTCACTGGAGCCGCAGAGCCCGGCCCTGCGCCAGCGCGAGGATCTCACGACGCTCGTCAGCATGAAGTCGTCGGCCTTCCCCTATTTCGGCAACAATCCGGCCTCCGACGCTCCCTTTCTCAACGTCTCCAGCGGCGAGCGCCGCGGCCATCGCAGCTTTTCGGGCCGGGTGTACTGGCAGGACCAGACCTACAATGACAGCCGGGTTCTGGTGCACGTTCCGCAGCAATTCGACTTGCGCAAGCCGGGTGTGATCGTGGTGTTCTTCCACGGCAACGGCGCCACGCTCGAACGCGACGTGCGCGACCGCCAATTGGTGCCGCAGCAGATCACGGGATCGGGCGTCAACGCGGTGCTGCTCGCGCCGCAGATGGCGGTCGATGCCGCCGATTCCAGTGCCGGCAAGTTCTGGCAGCCCGGCGGCTTCAAGCGCTTCATGGACGAGGCGGCGATCAATCTCGCCCGCATGACCGGCGATCCTGCGAGCGCCAGGACCTTCGCGGACATGCCGATCGTGATCGTCGGCTACAGCGGCGGCTTCCTGCCCGCCGCCTGGAGCCTCGACGTCGGCGGCATCGGCGAGCGCGTGCGCGGCGTGGTGCTGCTCGATGCTGTCTATGGCCAGCTCGACAAGTTTGCCGGCTGGATCGAGCGCAACCGCTCGAGCTTCTTCATCAGCTCCTACACCCGCTACACGGCACGGCATGACCAGGAGCTGATGACCATGCTGCGCAACCGCGGCATCGAGGTCTCGGAGGACATCGAGCGACCGCTGCGTCCCGGCAGCGTGGTGTTCGTCGAGACCGACGAGGGCATCCCCCACCGCGACTACGTCACCCAGGCGTGGACCCGCCATCCGATCCGCGACGTGCTTGCCAGGATGGCAGCGGCCCAGCCGCCGATCCGGGTCGCCGCCGGCGCCCAGGCCGCCTCGAGCGGCACGTCGACGCGCTGAGACAGGTTGGTCTCAGCTCTTCGGCAGCTTCGGCATGTTCTCAACAAAGCCGTTGAAGCAGGCGAGCCGCTCGTCCTGTTCCTTGGTGTACTTGCAGTCGGCGACGCCCTTCGCCTTCATGGCCTTCGGTTTGGCGGCCGGCGGGATGACCGCGTCATAGCAGTCCAGCCGCTCCTTGGTGCCGTCGTCGATGTCCAGGCAGGCCTGCAGCTTGACGGCCATCGACTGCGGCTTGGCCGGTGCCGCGGCTGCCGTCTTCATCCCCTTGCTTGCTTTCGGCTTGACCTGCACCAGCGGACGGTCGCCGACCATCGGTGCGCTCTGGGCGAGCGCGGAGGTGCAAAACAGCGCTGCGGCAAGGCTCAGTATCGTCTTTTTCATGCCATGTCTCTTTCATCCAGGCCGCAAGCGCGAGATCGCCCCCGCCGGGACGACGCGCCTCACATGGCGCGGTCTCCGCCCTGCAGCCTCCCACCACAGCGGCTTTAATCCGGTCTGACCGGTTTTGCCAAGCGCCAAGCCGCTGTTCGCGGTGGACCTCAGGCCATCGCCGCGACCGGCAGACGCGGCCGGCTGGCCAGGATCGCCAGCAGTGCCAGGGCGACGAAGACCATCGCGACGTAGCCGGTGGCGCCGACCAGCTCGCGCTCGAACAGGACGCCGCCGACCGCGGAACCGATCGCCTGGCCGACATAGAGCACGGAGGTGTTGAGCGACACCGAGGCCGACGCCAGCGGCGGCGCTGCCGCGACCAGGCGGACCTGCTGCATCGAGTTGGTCGATGCAAACCCCAATCCCCAGATCACCACGGCGACCGCCATCAGGGCATACACCCCGGCCCCGACCGTCCAGATCGAGATCCCGGCGAACAACAGGCAGGTGAACAGCAGCGAGGTGCGATAAGGACCCCAGCCGTCGACGATCCGGGTGGCGATGACGACGCCGAGGAAGCCGCACGCCCCGTAGAGCGCAAACACCAAGCCGATCTGGTTCGCATCCGCGCCGGTCAGCCTCCTCAGCAGCGGCCCCATGAAAGTGAAGATCACGAACTGCCCGGACATCTGCAGCGTGGTGACCAGGAGCAGCAGCACCACCATGCGGTTGCGGCCGAGTTCGATCCAGGTGCGCAGCTCGACCACCGCGCCCTTCAAGCCCGACGGCAGCCGCCAAGTCAGCAGAGCGCAGCTGACCGCCCCGGCGCCGCCGATCATGACATAGGCCGACTGCCAGCCGAAACGGCTGGCGACGAAGGTGATCAGCGGCAGTCCGACCGCGGCGGCGAGCGACCAGCCGAGGAAGACGTAGGCGATGGTGCTGCCGCGCTTCTCCGCCGAACTGATCAGGGCAGCGGTTCCGGCCGCCTGCGGCGTGTACAGCGCGCCGACCGCGAGCATGACGAGCCGGATCGCGAGCAGGCTCGCATAGTCCGGTGCCAGCGCGGAGACGAGGTTGCCGCCCGTGAGCACCAGCAAGGTGGCCGCCAGCAGCGCGCGGCGATCGAAGCGGCTGGTCAGCCACGCCGTCAGCGGCGAGCCGATGCAGAGCACCACTGCACCGAATGTGATCAGCAGCCCGGCAGTGCGAACGCCGACGCCAAGACCGGCAGCGAGCTCCGGCAGCATGCCGGCGGGGGCCATCACCGAGCAGCCTGTGACGATGTTGCCGAGCATCAGCGCGGTCGGGGCGAAGCGAGCGGGAGTCTGGTCCGATGTCATGCGGCCTGATTATCAGAGTTTTCCATGCATTTGCATGAAAATGTCTCATGCCGTCCATGACATTGTGTTCGTCGCGCTGTTCGTGTCGACGCGTCAGTTGGCCGGCTGGGCGGAGGCCTGTGGCGATGGAATCTGAATCCACGGAACCGGTGCCCCCGGTGGATGAACGACAACCCTCGACGGCGGGCACGTGTCGGTCAGCCGCTTGACGACATTCTGCAGACCTTCGCTGGCGACCGGAAACGCCGCGAGGCCGGGACGCGCGGCAGTAGCCAGCGCATCGCTCAGCTCGATGCCCGACGCCGCAGCGAGCGTCTTCATCTGGCCGGCATTCAACAGGACGCCCCAGCTTTCGCGCTCGCCCACGCGGCGCGGAGGCGACAGGAAATTGAGCCTGACGTCGCCGCCCGCAATCGACAGGGCGGCGGCCCCGATCGAAGGCATGGCCTTGCGCTCGACATCGAGCTCGAAGCGATCCTGATCGAAGCAGACGAGTTGCACCCGCGTGGTGCGGAACGTGGCCTCGCCGTCCTTGCGCGTCAGGATGGTCTTGTAGCCGATGCCGCGGCTGGCCGCCTCGAACATCCAGGGAGTCTCGACCCGCTCGCGGCGGTCGAGGGCGAAGCGCGCAATCTCCTCGCGCGTCAGCACGCGCATGCCCTCGAACGGCACCGACCGCGCCGCCGTCAGCAGTCCCGGATCGGCGCCAAGCTTGGTGATGTAGTCGAGCACCATCTTGTCGGAACGCTCCATCGCCCGCTGCATCGCCTGCGCGCGCATTTCGCGGGTCGGCACGCCGCCGGTGAAGTTCAGGATGACGCGCGGCGAATGCACCGCGAGCGTCACGTCCGGGGCAAGCTCGCGCGAGGGTGCACCGAGGATGATGTAGGGACAGGCCGAATTGCACATCGCGCCGCGGGTCCAGACCTCGCCGTGCAGCTCGCGGCCGGACGATTTCAGCTTGGTGCAGGCCTCGCCCTCCTGAGGCTCGAAGCCGCAATCGCGCAAGGTGGTGCGCCCGACGCGGGCCGCAGCCTTCTTCTCGCGCAGGAAGTTGCCCATCGCGAGCGCCTGTTCGAGATTGCCGCCCGGAGAATTGAAGTAGATCGGCAGCTTGCGGTCGCCGATCTGCTTCATGAACTTGCGCAGCCGCGCCGCGGCACCGCCGTCGATCTTGCCTTCGGCCGCGATCCAGCTGTCGCAGCCCGGACCACACGAATCGGGCGTGCCCTTGACGAGCGCGAACGAGATCGGGGCGATGCCGGCACCAGGAGTCGGTGATTTGGCCGGACGCCTCGCAGGCTTCAGCTCCGCTCCGGGTTTGACCGGTGTTGCGGGCCTCGCCTCCACGGCAGGCCTCTGTTGCAGCATCGGCCTCGGTTGCAGCAAAGGCCTCTGCTGCACGGCAGGCCTGGCCGCAGCCGGTTTGCCCGCGGCCGGAATGGCCGCACGCGACGGCGCGCCGGTCACGGCAAGCGCAATCAGTGCGGCCGCAAGCTGCGCGGCCCCACGCTTGAAAAAAACCGAGAACGGCGTGTCCCCTGCAGACACCATCGCCAACGCGTCCCCACGCCCCAAACACTTGAAGTTGTATCATACCGGCCCGCCCCGGCAATGTCCGCATGGCAACACGCCATCCGAAACGGCCGGTTTTCCCGTCCCTCTCCCGGTTGCAGCCTGGAAATCCCCTGCTATACCCCTTGCTCCCGCTTACCTGCGCTCGTTCGCAGGAGTGAGCTCCAGGAGAGAAACCATGCCTGACTCCAAATCGCCCGACTCCAAATCCGCCGCCGACCAGCAGAAATCCGGCTTCCAGTACAGCCTCAGCAATCTGAAGCCCGCCGCTCCGGTCGAGAAGATCACCATCAGCTTCCCCGACGGCGCCAAGCGCGAATATCCCAGAGGCACCACCGGCTTCGACATCGCCAAGGGCATCTCGCCCTCGCTCGCCAAGCGCACCGTCGCCATGGCGCTGAATGGCGACCTCGCCGACCTCAACGATCCCATCGATGACGACGCCAAGCTCGAGCTCGTCGATCGCGATGATCCGCGCGCGCTGGAACTGATCCGGCACGATTGCGCGCACGTGCTCGCCGAAGCCGTCCAGGCGCTGTGGCCGGGCACTCAGGTCACGATCGGCCCGGTGATCGAGAACGGCTTCTATTACGACTTCTTCCGCAACGAGCCGTTCACGCCCGAGGACTTCGCCGCGATCGAGAAGAAGATGCGCGAGATCATCGGCCGCGACAAACCCTTCACCAAGGAGGTTTGGGACCGCGAGAAGACCAAGCAGGTGTTCCGCGACAAGGGCGAGGCGTTCAAGGTCGAACTCGTCGACGCCATTCCGGGCAGCGAGCCGATCAAGATCTACTACCAGGGCGACTGGTTCGATTTGTGCCGCGGCCCGCACATGACCTCGACCGGCAAGATCGGCAGCGCCTTCAAGCTGATGAAGGTGGCGGGCGCGTATTGGCGCGGCGATTCCAACAACCCGATGCTGACCCGCATCTACGGCACCGCCTTCGCCAAGCAGGAGCAGCTCGACGCCTACCTGAAGCAGATCGAGGAGGCTGAAAAGCGCGACCACCGCAAGCTCGGCCGCGAGCTCGACCTGTTCCACTTCCAGGAGGAAGGCCCCGGCGTCGTGTTCTGGCATCCGAAAGGCTGGAGCATATTCCAGGCGCTGATCGCCTATATGCGCCGGCGCCTCACCGGCGACTATGACGAGGTCAATGCGCCACAGATCCTCGACAAGTCGCTGTGGGAGACCTCGGGCCACTGGAACTGGTACCGCGAGAACATGTTCGCGGCGCAGTCCGCCGGCGACGAGGCCGAGGACAAGCGCTGGTTCGCGCTGAAGCCGATGAACTGCCCCGGTCACGTGCAGATCTTCAAGCATGGCCTGAAGAGCTACCGCGACCTGCCGCTGCGGCTCGCCGAGTTCGGCGTCGTCCACCGCTACGAGCCGTCCGGCGCCATGCACGGCCTGATGCGCGTGCGCGGCTTCACCCAGGACGATGCGCATGTGTTCTGCACCGAGGACCAGCTCGCCGACGAGTGCCTGAAGATCAATGATCTCATCCTGTCGACCTACTCGGATTTCGGCTTCGAAGGCGAGCTGACGGTGAAGCTCTCGACCCGGCCGGAAAAGCGCGTCGGCACCGACGAGATGTGGGATCACGCCGAGCGCGTGATGGCCACCGTGCTGAACGAGATCAAGGCGCAGAGCAACCACATCCGCACCGAGATCAATCCGGGCGAAGGCGCGTTCTACGGGCCAAAGTTCGAATACGTCCTGCGCGACGCCATCGGCCGTGACTGGCAGTGCGGCACCACGCAGGTCGACTTCAACCTGCCGGAGCGCTTTGGCGCGTTCTACATCGACGCGGACGGTGCGAAGAAGGCGCCGGTGATGGTCCACCGCGCCATCTGCGGCTCGATGGAGCGCTTCATTGGCATCCTGATCGAGCACTATGCCGGCAGCTTCCCGCTGTGGCTGGCGCCGACCCAGGTCGTCGTGACCACCATCACCTCCGAAGGCGACGAATACGCCAAGCAGGTGCTGGCGGCGCTGCGCCGGGCCGGCTTGCGGGCCGAGATCGATCTTCGCAACGAGAAGATCAACTACAAGGTCCGCGAGCATTCGCTGCAGAAGATCCCGGCGCTGCTCGTGGTCGGCAAGAAGGAGGCCGAGACGCATTCGGTTTCCGTGCGCCGGCTCGGCCGCGACGGCCAGACCGTGCTGCCGACCGCGGAGGCGATCGCCGCTCTGGTGGACGAGGCGACGCCGCCGGACATGCGGCGCCGGCAGCGCGAGGCGGCGTGACCAAGCCGACCTGAGACGATCTCGACGAGGGCCTCGGCAGGCGTGCCGGGGCCCTTTCAGTTCGGCTGTTACTTGACCTTGCGTGACAGCCAAGAGTTGGGATCCTCGACAGGCTCCAGACCTGCGTCCTGCAAAAGATTGCGCGCGTCGCTCGACCAGTGCACGGCAGGATAGAGCCGGGCCAGAACGGCGGCGGCCGTCTGGGCCTGGGACTTGAGTCCGATGCTCAGATAGGAGTCGGTCAACCGGAACAGCGCTTCCGGAATGCTCGGCGCGTCCGGATATTGCGTGACCACCGTCCTGAACCGGTAGATCGCAGCCGCGTAGTCCCGCTTGCTCCAGTAGTAGCGGCCGACGTCCATCTCCTTTGTCGCCGCGTCCGGGGCGGCCACCGTCTGCCCCGTGCTGCTGCCCGCAGGGTCGGCCAGGCTGACGTCAGTCAGGCCGAGACTGCACAGCGGCAGCACCACCGCACCAACCAGTATCGAACTGACTCTTCGCACTCGGCTATGCCGACAAGCTTGCAACGGCATCCGTCCCTCTCCCCTCCCTGCCCGCCGCCTGCAGCGCCACCTCGGCGCATTCGGCCATGTAGAGAAACATCGTCGCGAGCATCCGCTCGATCGCTTCGCGCCCCGGCGGCAGAATGGTGATGGCGTCGTTGCCGGCGCCGCCGCGCGCCAGGAGATTCTTCTCCTCGGCATCGCGCAACAGCGTCAGCACATGCTTGCGCGACACCGAGAACCGCGTCGCGAGGCCGTTGATGGAGAGCGGCACCGGCCCTTCGGGCGGGAACGGCTGATCCGGCGCGCCGCCATGAGCCAGGCTGAACAGGATCACCATGCCGGCGGTGCGCTCGGCAAACGGCTCCAGCTCCGGCGCGCCGTCGAGCACGCGCGTGCCGGCGATGAAGCGGCGACCGAGCTCGAGCACGAAGGTCTTCACAAAGGCTTGGTCGTTGAGCGCGGCCCGGTAGGCCACGGCTTCCGGAAGCACCGCACTCATGGCGTCGAACTGGACGCCCCAGCGCTCACGATGCAGCGCGATCAGCTTGTCGGTCGGCACCAGCGGACGCCGGCGCCGGTCGAGATTGGAGGCGGACGCGACGAGCCCGGTGGCGCGCATCAGGACCAGCATCGCCTCGCAGCGGCCGCCGCTGCACAGGCCAATCCGCGCGCACATCTCCTTCATGGCGCCGACGGTGAGCCCGAGTTCGCCCTCACGATGCGGAGCAAAGTGCAGGTACAGCGCGACATGCGGAAACAGCGCCCGCGCGCGGTCGCTCAGCAGCGCATTGAGGATCCGGTCGCCCCGATAGAGCGCAACGGCGGCCGCGGTCGAGACGCGCATCGCCTGGTCAAACCCAGGCTGGCCGCGCAGCCGTGCGACGGCATCGGGGGAGGGTGTCAGCGCTGTCATTCCCACGGCATAGTCCTGCAACACCGGGTCCTGCACCATCAGGTCTGGGCCGGGCCCCCCGGGCAGGCTTCTCATCGTCATCTTTTTACCGATCCGCCCAAATTTCCACAATTGCCAACCCAGAACACGGCCGCTGACAGATGGCCGCAGTTGCCCTCCCCCGCACTCCGCCGGGCGATAGAAGCGATCAAAACGCCGTGCCGGACCCTCGTTGCGGGTGGAGGCGCATGCTATCTCCGCGCCATAACCATTGAGAGATCCCGCCACGTGCCCGACGCGATTGAACTCCTGAAGACCCGCCGCTCCGTGAAGCCGCGCGAGATGAGCGGCGCCGGCCCCACCGCCGCCGAGCTCGACACCATCCTGACCATCGGCGCCCGGGTGCCCGATCACGGCAAGCTCGCGCCCTGGCGCTTCATCGTGTTCGAGGGCGACGGCCGGCGGCGAGCGGGCGAGGTGATCGCGTCCGTGTTCGCCAGCAGGAACCCGCAGGCCGGCGCCGCCGAACTCGAGGTCGAGAGGAACCGCCTCATGGAGGCGCCGCTGGTGATCGGCCTCGTCAGCTTCACCAGGCCGCATCCCAAGGTGCCCGCCTATGAGCAGGAGCTGTCCGCCGGCGCCAGCGCCATGAACATCCTGACCGCCGCCACCGCGCTCGGCTATGGCGGTTGCTGGCTGTCCGGCTGGTTCATGTTCGACCGCGACGTGATGAACGGGCTCGGCCTGAAGGCCGACGAGAAGCTTGCGGGGCTGATCCACATCGGCAAGCCGACCAAGCCAAGCGAAGACCGGCCGCGCCCGGCGCTGGCGGACATCGTGACAAGGTTCTGAGCGCCACCGACGACGCTGCAGTAGGGTGGGCAAAGCGACGCCGAAGGCGGCGCGTGCCCACCGTCGCGCGGCGTATTCGTTGCGCCATGGTGGGCACGGCGCCACGGCGATCTTGCACGAAGAAGCAATGGTGCACGCGCCTTTGCCCACCCTACGACTCCACATTCAGGCCTTCGATCGCTGCGCAAGTCGACAATGCGTCCTCCGCAGATCGAGGCCAAGGATGCGCAACTACGTTCCCGCGACGGACAATCGCCCGGGTGATGCATCATGCGGCGCCCTCGAACAGCGTGAGGGCGCAGGGAGGACCGGACCTCGACTGAGGCCCGTGGCCCGCCTGCGAAAAAAATGCAGGCGGCAGGTACCACAGGTCAGCCGGAAACCCGGCCCTCCCTGCGCGATGGCTTAACGGCTGCTTCGCGTTCTCCCTGGTGCGCCGTGCTTTCTGGCCACCATATCGCGACAACGCGCTTTCGCGCGCTGCACGGGACATCAGCGTCGGGATGTCAGGACCGCGCGACTTGACCGTGCGCAGCGAATTGTTCGTCGGCGCGAGCACCCCCGCGCTGCAATCCACCACGCCCACCGCTCCCCGCCCCGCGTGCCGTGACGACCGCGATACGCCCCTCAACATGGGACGGGATGCGCGAGAAGATCGATCTGATTTGCCCGACGGTGCAAGGACTAATAACTGCGACAAAGTAACCCGACGGGCAAATGCCGTGCGGGATGCCACTCTAGCGTTTCGCGCGAACGAACCTCACGGCCAGCTGGATGCCGCGCGAGTTCGCGTCCGCCTGCCCGTCCGTGAAGTCGAAATTCCAATACAGATCGAGCATGCCCATCGGCGTGGTCGTCCAGTACTTCGCGTGCCCCTCCTCATCAGGACTGATGTCGTCAAAAACCGCGCGATCGACAACGGGGCTGCCGCAATCGACATCGACGATGGTTTCGAGTTGAGGGCCTGACGGCACGCGCCAGCCATCGGCCTCCGCCGCGAGCGCCTCGTCGAGACTGACAGCGGCGATCTCACCGACGCAGCCGCTCTTGTCGTCCCACCGAGTGCCGAAGGTGCAGCGCTGCCAGATCAGTCCTGTCTTGATATCCTCGACCACGCCTCCCGAAACGCGAAAGCGAGTCTGCTGGCCGGCGTCGTCGCGGTCGTAGCATCCGGCGATAGCGGGCGGCGTGCCCGCCGAGACCAGGCCGAGCGCCAGCACGAGGCAGAGCCAACATGGAAGACTTCGACGCATCATGGTGCCATCTCAGGTGTCAGCGCGATGGCCCGCAGGTTTGCCAGCAACACGGCGAAATTGAAAGCGAAACGACGCAGCCGAGATCGTGAAGGATCGGCAAGCCGCTTGTTGTCGTGCCTGTCCCCGACATCGTCACTCCGTCACTCCTCCGCGCGCGAATTCCCGCGCCGCTGAGCGCGTTCATGAGCCGCTCGGTGCCCCCCGGACCGACCATGTTGGCCGCGCGGATCTCATTCAGCTCATCGCAAGGTGATCCAGCGCTTTCGCTCGCCGACCGCGATTGCGCAGCGGATGAAGTCCGAGACGTGCATGCTGCGCTCGCGATCTATGACCTCACCGATCGGGAGCGCGCTCATCATGACGAGCAGGCACGCCGCGATACCATCCTGCCCTCCAGCTCGGCGATGACGGGATGATCAAGTCAGTGCTAGGCTGTCCCTGGACCCAAGGAATCGAGCGACACGCCCCATGACGGCAATCCGCGCAATTGCGCTTGGTTTGATGTTCGGCTGTCTCGTGATGGCAGCGGCTGCTGCCGAGCCGATCTCGCAAGCTGAATTCCACGCCAAGGTCACCGACCTCTACAGCTTCGAGCCGCACAAGCTGGAGCGTGCCGCAATGCAGGCGAAGTCGGCTCAGCTCGATCAGTTCTGGACGATGGCGAAGGCCGATCCGGCAACGACCTTGCCACAGCTGCGGCGCGAGCTGGAAACAGCATCGAACTCGGCGTTCTTCTACTATGATGGAGCCAAGCTGCTGCTCGCCCTCTCGACGGACCGGTCCGACCAGGCGATTGCGCTGCGCGCGATCGCCAAGGCCGATTTGAGGGGGATCCAGCCGACCGACTATGTCAGCACGGTGCACCGGCTTGCGGGCACAGGGCTCGATGCGCGCGAGGCCGCCTTCCAGGTCCTTCCGTTTTCCGATCTCAAGGTGTTCTTTCCGCAGCATGCCCTGACGCTCGGGCAGAACTTCGCACTGATCTGCATGCTGTTTCCGATGGAGGAGAACCTGTTCGTCCCCGACCTGATCGAGAGACTCGGGCGCGAAACTGATCTCAATACTCAGAAGTCGCTGCTATTGGCGCTCTGGTACGCCGTCACGCCGGAGGCGGACGCCGCCCTGCAGTCGTTCGCCGACGGTCAGCGCGACAGCGCCGAGGCTGTCACCTTTGCCAAGGCGCTATTGGACGGCGCAAAGACCACCGACTCTCCCAGCCCGACACAGATAGAGGAACTTCGGAAGGATCGGCGCAAGGTCATGCAACGTCCCATCAGCGATGAGGCGCTGACAGAATTCGACGAACTGACCTTGAAGATCCGCGGCCGGTCGTAACTTTCCGGCAGAAAGCGGATGCACATCCGTAACACCCACCGCGGTGTGTAGCGTGGGCGCGAAGCTTGCGCTCTCCTCAACACGGGGTCGCGGTGGCGCCGTGCCCACCAAGCAAATCATGCGCTTGCTGATGCACGGTGGGCACGCTGCCGCCGCTTCGCAGCGGCTGCTTTGCCCACCCTACGGCAGCTGCGCTCAGCGCGCGAGCACCTCGACCTCGCCGTCGACGCCGTTGACGACGTTGAAGGAGCGTTCGAACACCTTGCCTTCGTTCTTGGCGATGGCGCGGTAGTCGCCTTCGGACAGCACGACCTTGGGGAAGGCGCCGATCGATTCCTTGATCACGTCGCCGCCGGGGTTGATGACCGACCAGGCGGTGTTGGCGAGCGCCTCGCCGCCCTTGTCGGAGACGAGCTTCAGGGTGATGACGGCGGCGCGATGCGTCACCGTGACGTCGGTGAGCTTGCTGGCCTGCACGCGGATGTCGGAGCGCACCACCGAGTTGGCGTCGCCATAGTTCGAGACGATGTAGTAGGTCCCCTCCGGCAGCATCAGCACGTCGCCGGCCGCGACGTTGGGAACGATCGGAGCGCGCTCGCGACCGTCGAACTGGCTGCCCTTGTAGATCGCGAAAGAGATCTGATTCTGCGGGATCTTGCTGGTTCCGACCCGGCCCTCGAGGCGCAGGCCGCCGGCCGGCAGCATGAAGGATTCGCGGTCGGTCTCCGCCTTCAAGGTCACCGTCCTCACGGCGCTGACGAGGCCGAGCGCGACATGGACGACGTAGTTGCCCGGCGGCAGCACGATGTTCGGCGTCGCGCCGCGATCCTCGCGCAGCATCTTGAAGGCGCCAGTCTCGTCCGGCCGGTCGGCGAAGACGCGCCAGACCAGGCCACCATTGATGCCCGGCAGATCCTTGCCGTAGCGCGCCGACAGCGACAGTACGCCCTGGTTCGGCGCCGCCGTAGGAGGCGCGGCGACCGCTGGAGGCGTGACCGGCGCCCCCGGCGGAATCGCGGCCATCGGCGGACCGGGCAACGCCTGCGGCACGGCCGGCGGGGCGACGGGACCGGCTCCAGGACCGGACGGCGGCGCCAGGCTGACGGCGGCGCCGGGATCGGGCACCGAGGCCGGCGGAATCGGCGGCGGACGATCGCTGAACAGTTGCGCCGCGGCTGGCGACGTGACGAGGCTGGGCGGCAAGCATGCCAAGGCGAGCACGAGCCATAGTGGCCCGCTGCGCCGGAATCTGCTGAACCCGCGACCTGTCGTCATCATCCTGCTTTTGACCGAAAACGGGGCAAATTCAAGCCTCTACTGTCAAGTCCGAAGGGAACATCACCGCCCTGCGACGCCGTTGCAGGCGTTCTCGGCCGGGCCGGCGACGGTGCGGGCCAGCGTAGGAGATCAAATCGGCGGCATCGCCTGCCCACGTCAACCGGCATAAAGAATGCTTCTGGTAGGCTTGCCGCGGAATGATGGCGCGGCCGCGGTGTGCGGCCTGCCACCCTGGTTGCAGTGCGTGGAGATGACGGTGCTGGACATGTTGATGGGACGCCGCCAAAGCGGGGGCGATGCCTCCGCCATCGGTCTCGGCACGATCCGAAAGCCGGTCATCGGACTCGCGCTCGGCGGCGGCGCGGCGCGCGGCTTTGCCCATATCGGCGTGATCAGGACCCTGCAGGCGCATGGCATCGTGCCCGACGTGGTGGTCGGCACCTCGATCGGCGCCGTGGTCGGCGGCGCGTATGCGGCCGGCCAGCTCGATGCGCTGGAAGAATGGGCGCGCAGCCTGCAGATGCGCAACGTGCTCGGCTATCTCGACATCCGCCTCAACGGTTCCGGCCTGATCGGCGGCGAGAAGCTCGCTGCCCAGCTCGAGGCGTCGCTCGGCCGGGTCGGCATCGAGGACCTGCCGATGAAGGTCGCGACCGTCGCGACCGAGATCCGCACCGGGCACGAGATCTGGCTGACTCATGGCAGCCTGGTCGATGCGATGCGCGCCTCCTATGCCCTGCCCGGCATCTTCGCACCGGTCCTGATCGGCGACCGCTGGCTGGTGGACGGCGCCATGGTCAATCCGGTGCCGGTGTCGGCGGCGCGCGCGCTCGGCGCCGAGATCGTCATCGCCGCCAATCTGTCGAGCGACGTGTTCACGCATTCGACGACGATCTACTCGCATGGCCAGCCCGTCGAGGTGCCGGAGACGTTGATCGAGAGCACCCCGCCGAAGCGGCGCTTCGGCAAGCTGTTCTCGGCCGAGCGCGCCGTGAAGCGGCAGTTCTTCGGCGGCGGCGGCCGGCCCGGCATCTCTTCGGTGATGGTCGACGCCTTCAACATCATGCAGGACCGCATCACTCGCGCCCGGCTCGCGGGCGACCCGCCGGACCTCCTGATCTCACCGCGCGTCGGCCAGATCGGCTGGTTCGATTTTCATCGCGCGGCCGATCTCATCGCGTTCGGCGCCAGGGCGGCCGAACGCGCGCTGGACTCGATCCACGAAGCGATCGGCCAGACGACCGGAGCCGCCACGCCGACCGGCGGAGCTATGCCGTCTTGATGTACTGACGGAGCGCTTCCTGCTCGGTCTCGTACTCGTTGACGCGCCACTTCACGACGTCGCCGATCGAGATCAGGCCGACCACGACACCGCCTTCGATCACCGGCAGATGCCGGAACTTGCCGTTGGTCATCATCTCCATGATCGCGGCAACCGTGTCCGCCGGCTTGCAGCTGATGACCCTGCGCGTCATCACGCCGGACACCGGCTCGGTGAGGACACCGGCGCCGCGCTCACCGAGCGAGCGCACGATGTCGCGCTCGGAGAGAATGCCCTCCATCCGCGAGCCCGACATCACCAGCACCGCGCCGATCTTGCGTTCGGCGAGCAGCTTGGCGGCTTCGGCGAGTGTGGTCTGAGGCTCGACGCTCTCGACCTTGTGGCCCTTGGTGTCGAGGATCGCACGTACTGTCATTGCTCGTCTCCTTGAGAGGCCGGTGCGCCCTTCTCATCGAGGCATCGTGGCGGCCGATGCTTGCAGCAGTCTTCAGTCAGCGAGTCTTGATCACGTATCGTCAATCACAGTTTGGCAATGCACCCATTGCGCTTGAGTTGCATCGCGTTCTGGTTGCAATGCTCATGACAAACGCCCGGAAACCGGCCGAGACCGCCTGCCTTATTTGTCCGGAATCGTGTTCCGGTTGTATCGGACGCAAATGATGAATGAAATCACCCGCGCTCGCAAGCACGGGATCGCGGCAACTAACTGTCGACCGGCTCGGAAGGCAACGCAGGTGCAACATCATCACGCACATGCGGGATCGGGTCGAACAGCGCAAACAGGACCAAGCCGGCGACGAAGCCGCCGATATGGGCCTGCCACGCTACGCTGGCACCTTCGGCGCCGGGCGTCAGGTCGAAGGCGCCGAACAGGATGTTGACGCCGAACCATACGCCCAGGAAACCGAGCACCCGCGGATTGCGCAGTGCACGCGACAACGACAACGCCGGTACCCGCGCCGCCGCTTCGGCATCGCCGCGATTGAACGACAGGAAGCCGCCGCGGACGAAGGCGAAGCGCATCGCCGCGGCCATCGCGCCCGACACCGAGGCCGAGGCACCGATCATCGGCGCCAGCGCGTGCTCATGGGTGACGAGATGCGCCAGCGCCCCGGCCGCCGCCGTCACCGCCATGAACAGATAGAACCTGACAGCCCCGAAGCGGCGCGCCAGCGCGCTGCCGAACGGCAACAGCCACAGCACGTTGAAGCCGATATGCATCAGGTTGGCGTGCAGCAGCGAGTAGCTGACGAAGGTCCAGATCTTGGCCGGCGTACCGCCCGGAAACGCGCCATCCATGAGGGTGGAGTCGTACCGTTTCGGGACAAAGGCGAACAGGTTGACGATCCAATTGTCCCAGTCGTCGGGCAACACGACACGCAGATGGATCACCGCGATCAGGACGACATAGGCCGTCAGCGCGCGCGGCAGGTTCAGGATCGGTTCCCGCGGCGTGACCAGCGGCGGATCTTGCGTGAGGTCGGACGGGGAATCCAAGGGAACATACGCTTTCGACGGAGAAACAGACCCGTCAGATAGGCGGCTTCAGCCGGCCTGCGCAAGCGCACACATGCAGAGTTGATGAGCGGGGTCGTCGCGGGGATCGCAGGAGAAAGAAAAAGAGGGAGGGTTCTGAGAAAATCGCCCCCTGCGGTTGAGATCATGGCTCCCTTCAGAGCATCAGGTCCGTGAGACCCGCCGAAATTCTTGGAACGGAACGAGATCTGGAAGATGCAAGAAGGCGCCATGAAAAGGCCGTCCGGCGAGACGGCTTTCAGGGCTTGAGTTCGAGTTCGATCAACGCGCGATACCGAGCCGCGCAGCGCCGCGCTTGATCAGTGATGCGACCAGATCGACAGCGCGAGTTTGGTGGACAACAGGGTCTTCCATGTGGACAGCCCGAATCTCGCTCGCAAGCCCGGAGTGGGCGGTGCTCAGCTCGAGCGAGACCCGGAACGGTGCGTCTGCCACCTTACGATATGCCGCATTGAGGTTGAAGCAAGGAATGACGGTCCCGAGGTCGTCGTTATCGGACTGCTCCAGCGGAGCGCGCGCCTTCCTAAAATCGATATCAGCCGGGATACACTCCGAGGTGCGCGTGTAGAAAAGGTCCACCTTTTCGTAGCCATTCGCCAGCTGCAGATCATCAAAGAACCGCGGGTGATAGCAGAAGTACCCGTGGTTGACAGACCCGATGCTGGGGTTCTGATGGACGGACACGCCTCCTACATTCAGAGCGTCGTGCATGACCTTGAACAGGTTCACCTGATTGATGATGTGCTCGGAGGTTCCGAAATTGAGAGCAACGTTGAATGTTCCCCGTTGGTCGCCGCTGACGTCCTCACGATTGAGGTCGAACACCTGCGTTTTGTGCCCCGGGCACACGTCATACGAGACATAGTCGATCGTGGTGTGGCCGAGGAGTTCGGACAGATACAGCATGTCTCGCCCAGGGCGCAGGTAAGACCGTTCTGAAAGATCCTCCGCGACCCCTTGCTGAAGGTCTTGTCCGCCAAATGCGATCACCAATTGCCGCGCATCTTCGACGGTGAGTTCGTGGAGGAACGAGGACCCGATGTCGAGCAGCCGATACCCCGGCTTCAAAATGCCCTTCCTCTGCAGATACCAAAGATACTCTGACTGAATTCCCAACTTACCCCCTCCCGCACACAACCAGAGGGAGAGAGACTACCGATCGTAGCTGGGCTTGCCTAGAGCCGTTCGGAGGACCATGAGGTCCATGAGGATCAGAAGCACGGCAGCATGGGCGTTCCCGCCTCCCGTATTCTGGACGGTGATTGCTGTGGCGGCGCTATGGATCGGAGCGTCGTGATGCCGGGACCACCGGCGCCCGATGCGCCTCTGGATCGCCTTCGTGATCGTGCTCCATGCCGGCACCTCAGCCATGGCATCGTTCACGTGCGGTGGGTCGACTATCAGCCAGACGATCCGTTCGGGATGTGCTTCAGGATGGCACATCGCAAGAATCTTCGCCTCCGCGATCAACCGCGCGACTGATTTGGAAAGCGGGACGGCTCAGGACGAAACCAGCGGCCGCGCGGCGCCACAAAAGAAAAAGAGGGAGGGTTCTGAGAAAACCCTCCCTCGCGAGATCCGCCGGTCTTTTCCGCTGCAGGGAGCCCGGGATTGATTGATCCCCACCCCTCCCCGTCGCGACGACCGGACTTGTTTGACGCCGCCTTCGTGTACCTGCGTCCCGGCGAAGTTTTGAAGTTCCGCCGCGACCTGATGAACGGTTCTTTAACGATCCTCCGGGCGCTGCCAAGCACATCGTTAATTTAACCTTAACGCGCGGAAGCTGGCGACAAGGCTGGCAGGGTCGCACCATCGGCATGGACGCTGCACAGCCCCTCCTGCACAACAAACCAGGGAGGCGCCTGGACGAAAGCGGGACAGCGATGTCCCGGCGACGTCGAGGACGCGAGGGGTCATCCAATGAAACATCCGTCCAATCGCGAGCTGTTCGCCTATTGGAACGCGAAGCGCGGCCATGGCAAGGCGCCGGAGCGCTGCGACTTCGTGCCGTCCGCCGTGCGCGAGCTGCTCGGCGACATCTTCGTGCTGTCCTGCGACGCCGACTTGGGCTTCCCGTTCCGCATGGCCGGCACGCGGCTCTGCGCCCTGCTCGGCGGCGACGTCAAGGACAAGAGCTTCCCGGCACATTTCACCGCGTCGAGCCGCCGCGAGATCGAAGAGATCACCACCGTGGTCGCCGAGGACGTGTTGCCGGCGATCGCCGGCATCAAGGCCGAGGCGCCGGACCACAGCATCGCGCATTTCGAGCTCCTGCTGCTGCCGTTCGCCATGCGCGCGCATGAGCCGATCAGCCTGACCGGCCTGCTCGCACCGTTCGAGACGCCGCAAGGCGCACTCGGCCCGCTGGAGATCGTCTCCTGGCGCTACATCCATCCGCCGGCCGAGCCGATGGTGCCGCGCACGTTGCGCAAGCTCGCGCTCGCCCGCGGCCTGATGGTGTATGAGGGCCTGCGCTAGCAGAAAGCGTCAGGGCGTGCCGGTCAGCGGCGTCACCGGGCTGCCGTCCGGCGCGAACACAGCGATGCGGTCCGACACCACGATGGACGTCAGATCGCGTCCGACCACCAGCGGTCCCTGATAGGTCGTCCGCGTCCGCGCGATCAGCGCGGCCTCGGGCACGTCTTGCACCGGCTTTACCGTGGCAAACACGATGTGCGAGTAGACGGCGAGCTTCGGCTTCGCGCGGGTAAAGATCTGGCCGGCCTCCTCCGGCGAGGTGTGGTGATCCTCGATCGCCCGGTAGGTCGGATAGGTCTTGACCAGATCCGGCTCGATCACCGCGACCTCGTGGATCAGGAGGTCGGCGCCTTCGGCCGCCTTCTCGACCCGCGGATCCGGCTTGGTGTCTCCCGAAAGCACCACCCGCTTGCCGTCGAACTCGACGATGTAGCCGAGCGCCGGCTTGATCTTCTCGCCGTGATTGACCTCGATCGCGCTGACCTTCACCCCATTGCGGTCGTAGACGACGCCCGGGCCGATGTCGGTCGCGGCGAAGGCGACGCCCTCCGGCCCATAGTTCTCGTCCTCGGTGCGAATGCGGATGTCCTCCGAGAACGCCTTGGTGAGATTCTCGGTCATGGCGACCGTCCCTTTCGGTCCGAACACCACCATCGGTGCCTTGCGCGACGCCCAGGGCGTGCCGAGCCAGCCGCTCAGCCACAGGTCAGGCAGGCCGACGACGTGGTCGGAGTGCAGATGGGTGATGAAATGGGCCGTGATGCTGCCGAGCGGGATGCCCTTCTGGAACAGTCGGATGGACGAGCCCCGGCCGAGATCGAACAGCAGCCGCTCGGGTCCCGCCTCGATCAAGGTCGCGGCGCTGAAGCTCGACAGCCGCGGCGTCGGCGTCCCCGTCCCGAGCAGCGTGACCTTGAGGTCGGCGCAAACCGCCGGCGACGATCCAAACGCGGCGCAGGCAATCGCCAGCACCGCACCCACCATGCTCCGCATCGAACCCCTCCCTGAGATGTCATTGGCGCTTCCGCGCGGCAGCCGTTGTAGCAGCATCGCCAGCAACGTCCACGTGGTTGCCACGGCCAACGAGGCGGTGCTGCGATAACGCTGAATTAACCGTGCAGCATTTACTTTCGTTGCCGGATCATCCGGTCCTGTAAAGAGCCGGCTTTGAGTGGCGAAACATGGCGTTGCCGAACAAAAAACTCTCTCTTCCGGCCGCCGAGGAGCGCCGCCGTTTCCAGCGCGTCAAGGTTCACCTGCTCGGCCGCTACATGCTGCCGGACCGGCGTGAGTTTCCCTGCCAGGTGATCAACATGTCGCCGGGCGGGCTGGCTTTGCTGGCGCCAGGCATCGGCAATGTCGGCGACCGCGTGATCGCCTATCTCGACCATATCGGCCGCGTCGAGGGCAAGATCACCCGCATCATCGACAACGGCTTTGCGATGACCATCGGTGCCACCGCGCGCAAGCGCGACAAGCTCGCGGCACAGCTCACCTGGCTCGCCAACCGCGACATCCTCAATCTGCCGGAGGATCGCCGCCACGACCGTATCATTCCGCGCAACCCGATCGCGGTGATGACGCTCGAGGACGGCACCAAGATGACCTGCCGCATCATCGACATGTCGCTGTCGGGCGCGGCCATCGCGGCGGAGAACAAGCCGCCGCTGAAATCGCAGGTCATGCTCGGCCGTGTGCAGGCACGCGTGATCCGCAATCTCGAAGGCGGCTTCGCCATCGAGTTCCTGCACGCGCAACTCGCCGAAACGCTCGAAGAGAGCGTTACCGCGCGGTAAAGCCGAAAGCCGCGCAAATCCCGCAACTTCACGGAGCACACGGCGCCCGCCACCACGGGCGCCGTGTGCCGTTCGGCGATCGCACGCCTCGTCCAGCGCAGTTAACAATCGACCTGAAGAGCGCGCCCGACGCTGCAATCACAGCGGTTCCCGGCTTAATGCACAGCCTTTGAATCAAACCCGATTGATTCAAATTTTAAGCGAATTCGATTCAAGAGAAGTACGAATTATCCCTTTGTTTTACTTGGATTTGCGTCAAATCCATCGTGGCGATTTAGCGGCAGCGAAAAATCTTTGTGAGACACATGGTCCCAACGAAAACGGGGGCCAAAATGGTCAGGCGGACGGGACAGATCAAAGCGCTGGCGGCGGGCGCCATGCTGATGGCGATGGGCGCGATGGCGCATGCCGGTGATGACCGGGTGCTCTATGCGAGCCTGGGCGACACCACGCGGGCCCCGATCGGCTGGATCGAGTTCTGCACCGAGACTCCCGAGGAATGCCGCGGCGGCGCGTCGCAGCCCCGCGACATCGTGCTGTCCCAGACGGCGTGGCGGGATCTGATAAAGGTCAACCGTTGGGTCAACGAGAACGTCAAGCCGATCACCGACATGGACCATTGGGGCGTGGTCGAGAAATGGTCGCTGCCGTCGGACGGCTACGGCGACTGCGAGGATTACGTGCTGCTGAAGCGCAAGCTGCTGATCGATGCCGGCTGGCCCCGCGAGGCGTTGCTGATCACGGTGGTGCGCGACAAGAAGGGTGAGGGACATGCCATCCTCACCGTGAAGACCGACAAGGGCGAATACGTTCTCGACAATCAGAGCGAGAGCGTCGTTGCCTGGACCGAGACCGGCTACCGCTTCGTCAAGCGGCAGTCGCAGAGCGACCCTAACGTCTGGGTCTCGCTCGGCGACGGTCGCCCGGCGGTGGCCACCGCCAGCGCCCGCGAACGCTAAGGCGTTCGAGAACGCTGAAGCGTTCGAGAACGCTGAAACAGAGGCGACACAGGAATTCGAGTTACGCGACCCGGTCACATCCCCACCCCTCCCCGTCCCAGACCGGTTCGCGCGCGGCCAGGCCTCCCCCAAGGCCTGGCCGCACCTTTTTGGAGCGCACGATCGACGCGCCGCGCAAACTTGTTTTGGCCTTGCTTGCCATGTACGTCCGCGAGCGGCCGGCGTATCCGGCGGAGCTTGTCTTCTCGTGGCTGTCCAGTTTAGGTTGCCGGCATGATCATTCTGCGATGCGCGACGCTGCTGGCCGCAGCCCTGACCCTGGCGAACTGCTGCATGTCGGGCACCGGCTGCTCGGGCCCGATGGCGTCTGCCAGCGCGCCGGCGGCTGAACCGGCCATGGCTGCCGCGCCGAAAGTGGTAACGGCACAGCCGGTAGCGGCGGAAGCCGATTGGGATGGCCGGGTCGCCTCCTCCGAGACCGACACCGAGATGGTGATGGAGCCGGATGTCGGGGGCGCGCGCAAAGGCGGCAAGCGCCGCGATTCCCGAGTCGACGCAATGTCCTCGCAATCGACCGGGCGCGGCCGCATGAGCTGGGAGGACGAGCAGGCGGCCGACCTTGCCGACGAGGCCCGCCTGAAGCAGAAGCTCACGATCTGCCGGAACTGCGGCCCCAACCAGTAAAGACCGCCTACGCCTCCCTGTCTGCCGCGTTCCGAAATGTGGAACCGCGCCATCCCCGGCAACGCCCTGCCACCTTTCAGTCTTGCAGGCCTCTCTTTTGTCGGATTTCCTAATCAAATCTTGACGGCGTGCTCGTCCGCTAGACGCACGACCTGCGCCTCGAGCGGATAAGGTTCTTTGCTCGAATTTGTCCGCGCCTTCCGTTTTGGGAGGAGCGATCGAGAAGCTTTTTTCGATTGAGGGTGGTTTCGTGATGAATCCGGTGACCCGCGACATCAGGCTGTATGGCGACACGTCCAGCCCCGTCGCCCTCAGGAGCTCGCAGCCGATCGCGCTCGCGGCGGCCACCTTCGTGGTGCTCGTCGCCGGCATTGGCGGTATTCTGTTATGGCGCGCCAATGGCGGCTCGCCTCCGGAGGTCGAACGCGGCGCCGTGACGCGACAGCTGCAGGCTCGCACGGTGCAGGCGTCGGAGCAGCTCGTCGAGAAGACCAGGGGTCTCGAAGCCACGCAGCAGGAATCGATCGATCAGCTGCAGCTCATGCAGGAGGAGTTGCAGACGATGCGTCGGCTGCTCGCCACGCAGCAGGCCGACACCAAGCGGCTGTCGGAGCAGGTCTCGACGCTGCGCGACTCCATCGACGGCTTGCGCCAATCGTTCGCCAGCACGCAGTCCTCGGACCAGGCCTCTGCCCCGCCGCGCAACCGAAGCATACGGGCCCGCGCCCACGCCAGCCGCAGCGGCCACCGGCATCGCCGCAGCCGGTCCTGACACGAGGCTGTACAATTCCTGCCGAAATTTCCCGGGCCCTTGTGAAGTGTTTCACAAATGTCCGCCACGATTCAGGCCATCTTCATCGTACCGGATGGCGAGCCAATTTCAGGATGGCACAGGGCCAATTTCAATATCCGGGGCTGGCAAGGTCGTTGGCGTCATACTGCGCCGACGGCCTTGTTCTTTCAGCACCCCGCTTTCCGCGGTGCGGGAGCTGGAATGGCCGGCCCAGACACGGCTCTCCGGCTGGTGACTTGCTTTTCACCGGCACTTCTCGGCTCAATGCGTACCCAAGACGCAGAGGAGCTCCCCATGTCCGCCGAAACCGCACTGACACCCGACGTGATCGGACTGACCAAAGTCGCGCCGTTTTCGCGCCGCGGCTTCATGACGGCCTCCGCGGCGGTCACCGCCGGCTATACGCTGGCTGCAGGCCCGGTCCGGGCGGAGGTGATCACGACCGACACCAGCGGCCTGAATGTGGGCGACGCAAAGATCAAGGTCGGCGACGGCGAGATGCCGGCCTACTTCGCGCGCCCCGCCAGCGCCAGCAACCCGCCGGTCGTTGTTGTGGCGATGGAGATCTTCGGCCTGCACGAATACATCAAGGATGTGACGCGCCGTCTCGCCAAGCTCGGCGCGCTCGCCGTGGCCCCGGACTACTACTTCCGCAAGGGCACCGACCTCACCAAGATCCCAGACATCAAGGAGCTGCTGCCGATCGTGAATGCGAAGCCTGACGCGGAGCTGGTGTCGGATCTCGACGCCACCGTCGCCTGGGCCAAGTCACAGGGCGGCGACACCTCGCGGCTCGGCATCATCGGCTTCTGCCGGGGCGGCCGCACGGTGTGGGAATATGCGGCCCACAATGCCGGACTGAAAGCGGGCGTCGCGTTCTACGGACCGTTGACCGATGCGCCCAATCCGGTCTGGCCAAAAAGTCCGACGCAGCTCGCGCCCGAGATGAAGGCACCCGTGCTCGGCCTCTACGGCGAAGCCGACACTGGCATTCCCGTCGCCAGTGTCGATGCCATGAAGGCCGCGCTCGCAGAGAACAAGAAGACCGCGGAGTTCAAGATCTATCCCGGCGCGCCGCACGGTTTCCACGCCGACTACCGCCCGACCTATCGCAAGGATGCCGCCGAGGATGCGTGGGCGCAGATGCAGGCCTGGTTCAAGAAGTACGGAGTGCTGAGCTGAAGGCACGATGACGTACGAAGGGGCAAAGCAGCCGCCGCGAGGCGGCAGCGCGCCCACAATCGCTCCACGAACTCATCAGTGGTTTGGTAGTCACGGCGTTACGCGATCCCCGTGCGGAGATGCAGAAGAAGAGCGCGTTTGGCGCGCCCTTCATTCTCGACCACAAGAGCGCCCTGCCGATCAGCGCCGGCGCCGGACCTTGGCAGGCTGGCGAGCGCCCTGCTCGATCTCCCAGGCCATCCAGACCAGCGCAGCGCCGAGACTGATGACGATGCCCATGAAGACGAACGTGAGTTCAGGGGATGTGAGTGAGTTCATCATACCTGGATCCCATGCAAGCGTTGCGCCAGCTCTTTCTCCGTTGCCGCTTCGTGGATCGCAGCGGCAACAAATGGTGACGAGATATCGTTAAGGCGAAGTGACTGGCCAACGCGTCACAGCACCTGAAGGTTCACCGGATCACTCGCAAACTTCGACCGGTCGTGTGCGCCAGCCGTGCGCCGTGCGGACGCGCTGACGGACGACATAGCAGCCCCCGAGGTCCTCATAGGTGTAGGGGTAGTAGTATGGAGAGCCGTAATAATAGGGGGAGCCGAACCCGAAGCCGATCGCGAAGCCTGGACCGAATCCGTGGTGAAAGCCGCCGTGGTAGAAGCCGCCATGATGGAAGCCGCCGCGCGCCGATGCCGTCCCTGGCACCATCAGCAACGCGATCACGCCGCCCGCCAGCAATCCCACCCATGTCTTGCGCATCGATCCGTCTCCAATCCAGGCAGCCACACTCGAGCAGCGACGATCGCGTCATTGCACGAGGGTGTCTTAGCTCCTGATTTGGAACAGCGTGCGGGCAGCGCACTCACATCTGCGCGATCGTCGCAACTTCGTACCGGAGTTGCGATTGCGGCAACAATCAGCAACCGCGGCAGATGCTCTTGACCTTCTGATCGACCTTCTTGTTCTCCTGCTGGATCTCGGCGTCGCCCGCCGCATCGCCGCTCCGGTTCGGCCCCGTCGCCGCCGTGCCGCCGACAGCACCGCGACCGGTCCCCGTCGTCACGCCCGAATTCCCCGCCCCTGAGCCGCTCGCCCCTGAGCCGGAGGATTGCGCGGTGCCCAGATTGTTCGTGCCGGGCGCGCTGGGCTGCGAGAGCCGCGAGGCATTGCCCTGCCCGCTCGGATCGTTCAGCGAATTGTTGAGGCCGGCGGCATTTCCCGGGCCGGCCGGAACGCCGCTCACGCCGGTGCTGCCGGCGCCCGCGGCACCGGCACTGGGCGTACCTGCGGCGCTCGGACTGGTGCCGCCCGCAGCGCCGCCGCTCGACGCGCCGCCGGCGCTTGCTCCCCCACCGGAGCCGCCGGCTCCGCCACCACCGCTGCTCTGCGCGAACACGGCGGTGGCCGTGGTGAGGCCTGCAATCACGATCAACGTAGCTAATGAAAACCTGGCCATGGGACGCTCTCCCTTTACACGTCAACCCGACGGGGCAGACCGCGTTCCGGAACGAATGTGGATCGGAGGGGATTGATGCGACGAGGAGAGCAACGCGCCGTGCGCAAGCTGATCGCTTTCGATGAGGACACGTTCGACAAGCTGAAGCAGCTGGGCCGCGATCAGATGCTCAGCCTGCAGGATCTGGCGGACGAGGCCTTCATGGATCTGCTCGAGAAGCACGGCGTGCCGGCCGACCTGAAGGATGCGCTGCGCAGGAGCGTGGCGGAGGACGGCGGCCGCGCCGAACGGCCCGGACGCAAGGCGAAGAAGAGGAGCAAGACGGCAGCATGAGCACCGACCCAGATCCGTTCGAACAGGGCGAGCGCGCCGCCCGCGAGAACATTCCGGCCGAGGCCAATCCCTATCAGGATGGCAGCGAGCAGCATGCGCTCTGGGCGAGCGGCCATGAGCGCGTCGCCAGCGCCCGCGAGGCCAGCGAGTCCGAAGGGATTTGAGGCGACGAGATCTGCGATGAGCGCGACGCCGCTCGGCGCCTGCCTCAGCCGATCTTTTTCAGGCCCTTGGTGTAGCGCGGCCCCTTGGCAACGTAGGCCTGGGCCGCGATCCCCATCCGCTCGACCTGCGACGGCTCGAGCGTGCGCACGACACGGGCCGGCGCTCCGATGATCAGCGAGTATTCCGGAAAGTCCTTGCCTTCGGTGATGATGGCGCCGGCGCCGACCACGCTGCCGCGGCGGATGTGGGCGCCATTCATGACGATCGAGCCCATCCCGATCAGCGCGTCGTCCTCAACCGTGCAGCCGTGCAGGATGACGTTGTGGCCGACCGTGACGTTGCGGCCGACGCGCAACGGAAAGCCGGGATCAACGTGGCAGGTGGAGTTGTCCTGGATGTTGGAGGCTTCGCCGATCTCGATCCAGTCATTGTCGCCACGAATGACCGCGCCGAACCAGACGGTGACCTGCTTGGCGAGCTTGACGCGGCCGATCACGGTCGCGTTCTCGGCGATGTAGTAGTTGCCGTCAGCAGGCAGCTCGGGCGCCTGCCCGTCGAGTTCGTAGATGGCCATCGAGGTCTCCCGTTCGCGAGCGACCTTGGCACAGCCCCGACGCCGATTTCAAGCAACCGCGCCGCCATGCGGCGGGCTTGCGGAACTCAGGTCAGCACGCCGGCGGCGCGCAGCGTCATCACGAAGAAGGTGCCGGACATCATGCTCCAGAAGCCGGCGATCACGGTCGCCAGCATCACGAACTCGAACCGGCGGCGCTCGATGCGGGCGCCGCGCAGCGTGTTGCGCATGATGATGAAGGGCGCGGCGAACACCAGGAACGGCACGGCGGCGAAGCGGCGCGGCGTGACCCCCTCCTGCAGCAGCTCGAAGCCCGGCGGACGCTCGGCATAGGCCTGAAAGCCGCTGGCCAAGGCCCCGGCCAGGGCGAAACCGATCAGGAGCGAGAACAGCGAATTGAACGCTTCCACCGACATCGAACGCACTCACACACTTACAGAACTGCCCGATGCTGGTTTTGGCAAAAACCCGGCTCGCCCGCCACATTATCCTTAAGGAAGGGTTAATTCCGGCTGCGTCGGGCGCACGGCCGGAGGCCGGTAAGATTCTGCAGAAATGCGCATCGGCGTGGCATAGTCGGCGGTGATTCGATCCAGAGATCCCCTGCCCGTCATGTCGATGTTTTCGGTCCGCAGTGCCCGCTCCGCGAACGGCCATGGCCATGCCGTGCCGATCCTGGCCGGCGGCGTGCTGGCCGTGACGGCAGTCGCACTCGTTGCCTATCTGTTGTGGCCGACGTGGCGCGCCGGTCAGTTCAAGGGACCTGAGCGTCTGCCGGTCAGCATCGGCGGCACCGTATTCAACGTGCCTTCCGCGGCCATCAGGGTGAAGATCCAGCGTCACACCGGGCCGCAGGAGCGCGTCGATCTCGGCTTCGACTATCCGTCGCTGACGCCGCCCGAGGCGCCGCATCACGTCTCGGCCGACCAGATCGACCAGACGCCGCACCCGATCGACCGCATCTTCGTGTCGATCTCGGCGCATCATGACGCGATGTCGCCCGAGGCGCGGCTGAGGACGATCTACCCGCGCTATCTCAATCCGGCGGCGGTTTCGGTACAGGACGGATTGACGATGCGCGGCTTCCGCGCCGGCACGCCGTATGACGTGGAGGACCTGTTCGTGGCCGAGCAGCCCGCGCTCGCCGCGCGCTGCACCCGCGATGCCGCCACGCCCGGCATGTGCCTCAGCGAGCGCCGCGTCGACGGTGCCGACATGGTGTTTCGATATCCGCGCAGCTGGCTGTCACATTGGCAGGACGTCGCGAGCGCGATGGAACGGCTGACCGCGCAGATGCACGCGCTGAAGTAGCTGGCGGCAAGCTCAATAGTGGAGAACTATCAAGCCGCCCTAACGATGGCGCCCAAGCGTGTGCAGATCAGCGCGGTGCCAGTGAATGCGCCCTCTCCCCCAAGGCGAAGCGAAGCTTCGCCAGGGCGGGAGAGGGCATGTAGGACAGAGCAGCAGACTCACTTGGGTGAGGGGTATGCTTCGACGAGTACAACTCGCGGAGAGATACCCCTCACCCAAGCGAGCAAGTTGATAAGCCGTTGCAGCCCTCTCCCACCCTGGCGAAGCTTCGCTTCGCCTTGGGGGAGAGGGCACATTCACTGGCATGGCGCCTGAACGTCCGTTCTTTAAACGCAGGCGCTATGATCTACTCCACCAGATCGTCTTCCAGGATGGCCATCTGGAACTGGAACGAGCGATCGTCGTCCTCGTCGTCCACGAACAGCACGCCGATGAACTCCTCGCCGATATAGACCTCGGCGGAGTCTTCCTTCTTCGGCCGCGGCACGACGCGGATCTTGGGATTGCCGAACACGCGCTTCAGATACGCGTCGAGCTTCCTGACTTCCTGTACGTCCACGGGTGATCTCCAATCGCAGCAGGGTTTGTTCGTCGCTTGAGAACGATACGGCAGTTTCGTCCGTGTCCTCGAAGCTTGTTAGTTCAGTCCGTCCATCCCGGCACTCATGCCAGCATCATCGCACGGACCTGAAAGGGACGCCGTGGATCTCACATTCACTCCGCCACGGCAATGGCGGATCGTCAGATCCACGGATCAGCGATGTGTTCGCACGAAATCCCGTGGTTGAAAAGCTCTTGACTCGGAGATTGAGAGCATGCGGTCGGGGTTCAGATGCCGATCGCGTTGATCATCTGGTCCATGGTGCGCGACGGTTCGGCGCAACCGGCCTCGCCGACGATCTTGGCCGGCACGCCGGCCACCGTGACGTTGTTAGGCACCGGCTTCACCACCACCGATCCGGCGGCGATGCGCGCGCAATGACCGACCTCGATGTTGCCGAGCACCTTGGCGCCGGCGCCGATCAGCACGCCGTGGCGGATCTTGGGATGACGATCCTCGTTCTCCTTGCCGGTGCCGCCGAGCGTCACGCCGTGCAGGATCGACACGTTGTCTTCGATGATGGCGGTCTCGCCGCATACGAAGCCGGTGGCGTGATCGAGGAAGATGCCGCGGCCGATGCGCGCCGCCGGATTGATGTCGGTCTGGAACACCGCCGAGGAGCGGCTCTGAAGATAGAAGGCGAAATCCTTGCGGCTGTTGCGATGCAGCCAATGCGCCAGGCGATGCGTCTGCAGCGCGTGAAAGCCCTTGAAGTAGAGCAAGGGATCGATGAAGCGCGAGGTCGCGGGATCGCGGTCGTAGACGGCGACGAGATCGGCGCGGAAGGCGTGGCCGAGGTCCGGCTCGCCGCGCAGCGCATCGTCGAAGGTCTGGCGGATCAGGTCGCCGGACAGCGCGGAATGATCGAGCCGGTCGGCCACGCGATGCACGACCGCATCCTCGAGGCGGCTGTGATGCAGCACGGTCGAATAGATGAAGGTGGCGAGCTCCGGCTCGCGCCGGACGATCTCTTCGGCCTCGTGGCGGATCCGGTCCCAAATCGGATCAAGCGCAGCAAGCTTTCCGCCCTGGTGGTGAGTCTGATGCATGGCCATGGCTGCTTCTCGCAACGTTCACTGGGCGGGATCTATAGCACGGAGCATGAAATGGTGTCCTCCGCGAGCTCGTCGAGGTGACTCATTCCTTGCAGCGTATCGAAGTTGAAGAGAACACAAGGATTGAGACAATTCCGTTACAGCCGCCGACACCGGCCGAGGCCAGCCGTGCGCGTCGGCTCAAATTGGTCAGCCGGAACCGGAATTCAAGGCGAGCGCCCGCCTCGACCCTTGCTTTGTTTCACACCGACGTTTCACGGGGAGCGCCGAGTTCCCGCGCCGCGGGATACCGGCCTGAGGCAAAAAGGAACCAGTCCGGCCGAGAATGGCGGCCGTCCCCCGCTGGATCACGGGGTCGGCTTTACCGTGCAGACCTCTGCGTCTATTGCTGAATATCGCCCCTGACCATATCTGGCCATGGTGCTCCTAACGGGGGGACGAGGCATCAGCAACATTCAGATCCTGGACGAACGCACGACCGAGGCCGGTGCGGCCTGGCTGCCCGTCATCGTCCTCCCGCTCTTCCTGGTCGCGCCGGCGTTGTGGAACGGTTATCCGCTGCTGCAATGGGACACCGGAGGATATCTCGCGCGCTGGTACGAGGGCTATCTGGTGCCCAGCCGCTCGACGGTGTTCGGCCTCTATCTGCACTGGGGCGAAGGATCGAGCTTCTGGCTCAATCTCGGGCTGCAGGCGCTGGCGACGTTATGGATTCTGCAGCTGACCTTGCGCGTGCTCGGCCTGGCCCAGCCGCTGCGCCTGTTATGGATCGGCCTGCTGCTGATCCTGACCACGGCCCTGCCCTGGCTTGCCAGCCTGCTGCTGACCGACATCTTCGCCGGCCTGTCGGTGCTCGCGCTGTTCATCCTGGTGACCCAGGCGCGCCGGACCTCGGCGTTGGAGAAATGCGCGCTGTTCGGCTTCGTCGCCTTCTCGTCCGCGACCCACAGCGCCACGCTGGGCGTGCTGCTCGGCCTGTGCTGCGCCGGCTGGATCGCCTATCCGTGGATGCGCCGGCAGATTGCGCTATCTGGCCTGATCCAGGCGAGCATGACGATCGTCGCTGGCGCAGCCATGCTGCTCGCCGCCAATTTCGCGCTGTCGGGCCAGTTGGCCTGGACTCCCGGCGGCACCGGCGTCGCCTTCGGCCGTATGCTGCAGGACGGCATCGTCACGCAATATCTGAAGGATCATTGCGCGCAGGAGAAGCTGAAGCTCTGCCCCTACCGCAACGAGCTGCCGCCCACGGCCGATGACTTCCTGTGGGGCAACAGCATGTTCAACAAGCTCGGCCGCTTTGAGGGCATGAACGACGAGATGGGCTTCATCGTGAAGCGCGCGCTCGCCGCCTATCCGCTGTGGCAGGCCAAGGCGGCGGCGGTGGCAACGGCCGAACAGCTGACGCATGTCGCCACCGGGGAAGGCACCAGCGGCTGGGTGCCGCACACCTACGGCATCATCGAGCGCTACATCCCCTCACAGATCAAGCAGATGCGCGCCGCACACCAGCAGCATTGGGAGATCAACTTCGCGGTGGTGAACTGGCTGCACGTGCCCGTCGCCCTGCTGTCGATGCTCATCGCCGCGGCGATCGCCGCCCATGCGGTGTGGCGTCGGCGGCGCGACGACGTTGCGCTACTCGCGGTGACCGTGTCGCTAGCCCTGCTCGGCAACGCGGTGATCTGCGGCGTCATCTCCGGGCCGCATGATCGCTACGGCGCGCGTATCGTCTGGATCGCGACCTTCACCGTGCTGATTGCGGCGACCAGGTGGTTCAGCGGCAGCGAGCGGCCCGCTCAGCAGTAGGGTGGGCAAAGTGGCCGCCGTAGGCGGCAGCGTGCCCACCGTCGGGCGGCGCATCGTGTTGTGAGATGGTGGGCACGGCGCTACCGAAAGCGCATGCGCGGACAGAGCGCGGCCGCGCCTTTGCCCACCCTACAGCAACGCGTCGTTCCGCACGCGAACCTCACCGACGCGCCAGGAAATCCACCACGCCGGCCTTGTAGACCTTGTCGCCGACCGCGCGCATGTGGTCGCGATTGGGAATGTCGAGCACCTCGGCGCCCGGGATGAGCGCGCCGAGCGCCGGCCCCGAACCCGAGACTTCGTCCGTTGTCCCGACCGCAACCAGCGCCGGCACCGCGATCCGGCCAACGTCCTCGCGCGACATCAATCCGCGCGAGCCGCGCATGCAGGCGGCGAGCGCAAGTCGGTCGGAGCGGGTCTGGTCGGCGAAGGCGCGGAAGGTGCGCCCGACCGAATCTGTGACGTCGTCGAGCGACGGCGCCTCCAGCGCCGCGGCGACATTCTCGCCCGGACCGCCGCCCTCGATCATCGCCATGCCGATGCCGCCGAAGATCACCGAGCGCAGGCGCTCCGGCGTGGTCAGCGCGATGTGGCCGGCGATGCGGCCACCGAGCGAGTAGCCCATGACGTCGGCGCTGGCTAATCCGAGATGATCCATCAGCGCCGTCACGTCGCTCGCCATCGCCGCGATCGCGTACTGCGCCGGATCGTAAAGCTTGGCCGAGTCGCCATGACCGCGATTGTCGAGCGCGATGACGCGGCGGCCGGCCTTACGCAGCTCAGTGACCCAGCCCGGATAGATCCAGTTGACGTTCTTGGTCGAGGCGAAGCCGTGGACGAGCACGATCGGATCGCCCTCCCCCTCATCGATGAAGGCGATGTCGACGGCGCCGTTGGAGAAACTCGGCATCGGTCTGAGGTCCCGGGATTCTGGAGTGAGATGGTTCGGCGAACTCTAGCCGCAGGGCGCGGCCGCGGCCAGTTCGGCGCGCACCGTGGCGGCCTGCATCCGGCGCAGCCGCCGCCGCTTGCCGCGATCGATCAGCCCTTGCGTGGCGCGCTCAGTCATGGACTTGAGCGACGCGACGAAGCCGAGCAGCGTCATGGCGGCGCCGAACAGCCAGAGCACGAGATTGAACGCGCCGGCCGTCAGCAGCAGCGCTCCGCGGCCGAGCAGCTTGAGGATCGCGCGTGTCTGGCCGCCCTTGGATTCGGCCAGGCGAGCGGCGCGAGCGACGTCCTTCGGCCCCTCGGCGAGCTTCAGCGAATCCAGCGCGCCGCGGGTGCCGGCCTTCTCGGTGATGCGGCCGACATCCTTGCCGAGCCGCACCAAAGCGCCGGCCTTCTCGGCGCGGAACGCCGCCCGGATTGCGGTCGCCGTCTCCCCCGGCCGCAGCACCGAGCCCGAGGCGACCGCCTGCTGCAACAATGGCGCATCGACCACCTCGCGCGCCGAGCGCCCGGCCCATGCCGCCAGCCCTTCGCCGAGCCGGCCGACTTTTCGCGCATCCTTCACCAGAGTAAGACCCGCCCGCACCGGCGCAGCGCCGCCGGCCGAGACGTAAGTCGCGGCGGTCACGGCAAGACCGGCGGTGGCGAGACCAAGCACCAGCCGGTCGGTCTCCTCGCCCATCACCAGATGCTTGCCCTCGCGCACCGCGTCGCGGATGTCGCCGAACACGAACAGGTCACCGGCCACCGTGCCCGACAGGCTCGCGACATCGTCGGCCTGCCCGGTGACGAGACCGGTCGCAAATCGCTTGGCGACACTCGTCGGCGCCTGCTCGGCCGCGACTGCGTCGCTGACGCGCTGCACCAAGGCCGGGTCGGGCACGATGTGATGATCCCTGGCCAACGCGACGAAGCTCTCGGCGAGATCGGGATCACCGGCGGCGAGCGCCTCCTCGACGCCGCGTGCGATGCGCGCCGGTTCGTTCTGTAGCAACGGCGCCAACTGCAGCTCCGACAGCCGCACCGGATCCTCCTGCGCAGCGATGACGGCGCCAGCCCGCGTGGCATGCGGCCACAGCGCAACGCCGACACCAGCGCTGACTGCAAGGCCGGCCAGAGCCAGGCTGAACCTCAGACCGATTCGCTTCGAGATCACGCTGCCATCACGTTTTCGCGCGGGAATGCACGTCAAACATAGGATGTCCGGCCGCCGACACAACAGCCCCGACGAAAGAAGGGCTTCTCGCGGGCGGCAGGTTTGTGTCGAATCCACAAGCGCGAAAATAACGGCGTGCGTCACACCCAACGCAGGTTCCCAACCCCTAGGAATTGGCCTACTGGCTCAGTATGGTGCGCCGCCGTTCCGCGACGCTCGGCGCTGCGATCCTGTCCTGTCGGCCGTTTTCCCGCGCTGATTCGTTCTGCTCTTCTTGAGACCCAAGGTGAAACCGATGGCCGATAACGTCGTCCCGCATTTCCACAACGATGCCGGTGTGCCGGTGATCGAGATCGGCTCGCATGAGTTCATGTGCGTGGGCGCGAACCCGCCGTTCGATCATCCGCATGTGTTCCTCGATCTCGGCAACGACAAGGAAATCATCTGCCCTTACTGCTCGACGCTGTACCGCCATGCGCCGGATCTCGCCGCAGGCGAAGCGCGGCCGCCGGAATGCGTTCTGAAGGACGTCGCCTGATCGGCGTGTCGTGGCGTCGCGTACCATCACCGTCGCGGGGGCCGGGATCGGAGGGCTGACGGCAGCACTGGCGCTGGCAACCAAAGGGTTCCGCGTCGTCGTGCTCGAAAAGGCCGAGCGGCTCGAGGAAGTCGGCGCCGGTCTGCAGCTCTCCCCCAATGCCAGCCGCATTCTCAACGATCTCGGGCTCGGACCGCGGCTGACTGCGCGCGCCGTGGTGCCGGAGGCCATCAGCATCATGAGCGCGCGGGCCGGCGGCGAGATCGCCCGGCTGCCGCTCGGCGCCGCGGCGAGCGAAGCGGCCGGTGCACCCTATTGGGTGATCCATCGCGCCGATCTGCAGGCCGCGCTCGCGGCCGAGGCGATGGCGCATCCCGATGTCGAGCTGCGGCTCGGCTGCCAGTTCGAGGACGTCGCCGCGCATGCCAAGGGTCTCACCGTGGTGCATCGGCGCGGCGACGAACGCCGCCAGGACGTGGTGCTGGCGCTGATCGGCGCCGACGGCGTCTGGTCCGCGGTCCGGCATCACCTGTTCCCGCAGGTGCGCGCCGAATTCTCCGGCCTGATTGCCTGGCGCGGCACCTTGGACGCGCGGCAATTGCCGCGCGAATACACCAGCGCCCGGGTTCAGCTCTGGATGGGGGCCAATGCGCATCTGGTGGCCTATCCGATCTCCGCGGGCCGCCAGGTCAACGTGGTGGCGGTGGTACCGGGCACCTGGAATCGTCCCGGCTGGAGCACCGAGGGTGATCCGTCCGAGTTGAAGGCGGCGTTCGCCCCGCCGCACTGGCCGGCGACCGCGCGGCTGCTGCTCAATGCCGTCGACAGCTGGTGCAAATGGGCGCTGTTCGGCGTGCCGGAGGGCATCGAATGGACCGCGGGCAACATCGCGCTGCTCGGCGATGCCGCGCATGCGATGCTGCCGTTTGCCGCGCAGGGGGCCGGAATGGCGATCGAGGACGCGGCCGTGCTGGCGAAGACGCTGAGCGAGGCGCGGTCCGACGGTCCGGCCGCGATCGAAGGGGCGCTGAAGCGCTACGCAAAACTGCGCCGCCCCCGCGTCGGCCAGGTTCAGCGCACGGCGCGCAATCAAGGCCGCGTCTATCACATGACCGGGCCGCTGGCCCTGGCGCGCGACGTCAGCATCAAGGCAATGGGGCCGCAGCGGCTATCGGCGCGGCAGAGCTGGATCTACGATTGGCGGCTGTAGAGCATGATCCGGAAAAGTGGAATCCGGTTTTCCGGAAAGATCAAACAATGATCTAGGCGCCGGCCGCGTGCCTCAATAGACCGAACCGCCACGCGGCGAGGTCGACGCTGCTCCTGCGCCGCTGGAGGCCGTCGGACGCGTGGCGCGCCCCGGCTTGGCCGGCTTGCCGCTCTTGGCCATGGCAGGCGCCGGCGGCGTCTCCTTGCAGTTGTTGCGGCGCCAGGCTTCCTCGGCGAACTGCGACTGGCCGCGCACGGCAATGTAGTCGTTGCGATAGGCGAGCTCGGCGACAACAGCGCCTCCGGCCCCGGTTTCGGCCTTGGCCATCAGGCCCTGCAGCTCGGCGGATTTTGTCGCGAGCGCCTTGCGCTCGTCTTCGAGCTGCTTGCACTCATAGAGTTCGTATTTGGCGGGGTCCGCGAAGGCGGTCGACATGCTGTCGCTCATGCCGGCGCAGCCGGACAACAGCGATCCCAGCGCGAGCAGTCCCGCAGCAAGCCCGAGGCGCAGATGAGCCCGGCGATGGCAGTCAGTCGTCATGCAGCCTCGATAAAGCAGCCGTCTTAAAACATCGTCTCGCCCGACGTCCGGGCCGATCCGCAGCGACACACCGATCCGGCCGGACCAGCCGCCGGCTCGCGACATCAGCCGCAGGTTTCGTTCATTCCGCGGCCGCTTGCAACGCCATGCGCAGCCGGAGCGAGACGTTTTCCTGTGATCTCTCCGCGCCTTGCGACAGCCGCCTCGTCCATCCCGCGAAACCGTCGGGACCGGCGCGAGCCAGCTCACGTGCCATCTGAACCAGCTGGAGACGGCCGGATTGAGGCTTTACCAAGGCGGCCGCGTTGGCTTAAGCAAAGGATGAGCTTCGGAGCACCGAACAGCCTCATTCCCTGGGCACGAAGGCTGAGCTAGGTCTCTGATCCGAAAAGCGGACGTGGCGGAATCGGTAGACGCAAGGGACTTAAAATCCCTCGACGGCAACGTCATGTGGGTTCGAGTCCCACCGTCCGCACCAGTTTCGTGACACTCCCCGAACCCATCTCTTCCATCGCTCCCGGCTGGCGACGCGGTCATCGGCTTCGTCTCTGGTTTGTGCCCTACTCCAGTTCTTCGGCGGTGATGTCGCGTGCCGCATGGAGGATACGGACGACTTCGATGGCGTTTGTGGCGGGGATGTAGAAGAGGATGTAGTTGCCCACCGGAAAGCTGCGGATGTCGCGGCCGAGTTCGGGGCGCTCACGTCCGGCGAGCGGGTTGTCGGCAAGCGTTCGAATTGCGCGATCGAAGCGCTGGAGAAGCGCGGTGGCTGCCGTCTCGTTATCGGCTGCGATGTATTGCCAGATCTCCAGCGCGTCTTCCCGTGCCTGCGGGCGAAGCAGGCGGCTACTTTGCACGCGAGGCCTTCCGGCGTTTCGCCTCGGCGATCAGGTCTTCCACATCCCAGGCCTCGGCAGGACCGCTATCGAGTCCCTCCTGGATAGAGGAGCGAAGGGCTTCGAGTTTGGCCTTACGGCGCTCTTCCTTCTCTTCGATCAGCCGCAGACCTTCGCGCATGACCTCGCTGGCCGTTGAATAGCGGCCGCTGTCCACCAAGCTCTTGATGAACTCCTCGTAGTGTTTGCCGACGGTGTAGCTGCTGGCCATGAGAACCTTCCTTCAGCATAATATAGCATTTTATGCTATAGCGGCTCAAACCGTTTCTGAATACTCCTGGCGTATACTGTCGCCAGCGAGACATTCTGGCACTTCGGCAAAGTTTATGGCCAGGCAGACCCTCGACGGCAACGTCATGTGGGTTCGAGTCCCACGGTCCGCACCACGCATCCGCGCTGGTGTTTCATCCGGCCGAATCCAGCTCGTCGCAATGGGGGCCAATCCGAGCCCGCTGGCTCTGCGTTTCGATGGGAAAGTCATCCTCAATCGAGCAGGAGGCGAACCGTGGATGCATCTCTTCCGATTGCCCTGATCACCGGCGCGGGGCGCACGACCGGCATCGGCTTCGAGGCGGCGCGGCAGCTGGGCCAGCGCGGCTATCACATCGTGCTGACCGCGCGCAAAGTTGCCGACGCGCAGGCGCGGGCGGATGAACTGAGCGCGGCGGGAGTGAGTGCGGAAGGTCACGGCATGGACATCACCGAGCCCGACGCGGCGGCGAAGCTGGCGGCGCTGCTGGACGAGAGGTTTGGCCGGCTCGACGTGCTGATCAACAATGCCGCCACGCTCGGCAGCTATGACGAGACCGCGTCGACCGCCGATCTCGGCGAAGTCCGCGCCAATTTCGAGAGCACGCTGTTCGGGGCGTGGTCCGTCGCCCAGATCTTCCTGCCGCTGTTGCGCAACAGCGCGCATGGCCGCCTCGTCAACGTCTCCAGCGGCGCCGGATCGCACAGCGACCCGGAGTTCGGCCTTGCTACTGCGGCGCCGATGCCGGCCTCCTACGGCGTTGCCAAGGCTGCGCTCAATGCGCTGACGGTGAAGCTCGCCCGGGAGAACCCCGGGCTCCGCATAAACGCGGTCTGTCCCGGCTTCACCGCGACCTTCGACGGCGGCGAAGCGATGGGCGCGCGACCCGTCGCCGACGGGGCCGCCAGCGTGGTGTGGGCCGCACTGCTCGGCGATGACGGCCCGACCAGCGGCTTCTTCCGCGATGGCCGGCCGCTCGGCTGGTAGGCGCGCGCCTACGCCGCCTGCGCGCGCACCATGGGCTGCGAGGGATAGCTGATCGCCCGCCATGAACGACTCACGATGCGGCGCTGCCTTCCGCCTCGGCCACGAAATGCTGCAGCAGGCCGGGCCAGCCGCCGTCGACATCCCGGCGCATCGACGCGCCGGCCAGCTCGACGCGGGTCGCCGATTCTGCAGCTCCCGCCAACCAGTAGTTGCAGCCGGAAACCATTTGGTAACCAAACTGCAAGCAAGTTGAATTTGGAGCGCCGGCAACCTCGGCGCAGGTCGTGGCGCCGTGCGTGGGCCTTGAGGGGACAGATGCTGGGATTTCGCAGCCGCAAGAACGATCAACCGCAGGCCTCTCTCCAGGTCGACGACACGACACAGGACGCATTTCAGGAGGCGCTGGCGCGCTGTCTCACGGACTGGGCCGACGGCAAGCTCGATCGTGATGTCGCGGACGTCAATGCGGCGGCGCTGCGCGCGACGGTCAAGCCCGAGCTCATCGCGGCCATCCATCGCCTCGGCACCACGCTGGCGGCACGCGCGTCCACAGAGCTCGATGCGGTGGTCGACCTCTGCATCAACAGCAACGAAGCCTCGATCAGCGCTGCGCGCCTGATCGGCGCCTCGAACAATCAGTCCGAACGCTGCCAGAGCCTCGCCTCTGCCTCGGTGCAAATGCAGGCCTCGGTCCAGACCATCAGCGCAACGTCGACCGCGGCTGCAACCGAGGCCGCGGCAACCCGCCAGGCGGTCGAGACCAGCGTGACGGCGGTGCGACGTACGCTGCAGACCATGAACGGCATTGCGAGCTCGGTGCGTGACACCTCGGCCAAGATCACCGACCTCAGCGCGGCGTCGGCGGAGATCGGATCGATCGTCAGCACCATCGACGCCATCGCCAACCAGACCAACCTGCTGGCGCTGAATGCGACCATCGAGGCGGCGCGCGCCGGCGAGTTCGGCAAGGGCTTCGCCGTCGTTGCGTCCGAGGTGAAGAGCCTGTCGCAGCAGACCACGAAGGCGACCGAGGACATCAAGGGCCGCATCGAGCGGCTGCAGGGCGAGATGAACGGCATCGTCGAGGCGATGGCCGGCGGCGCCAAGGCCGTCGAGGTCGGCATGTCCGAGATGACCGATCTGGCCCAGACCATCGACCAGGCGGGAACACGCACGACCGTGGTCAGCGCCAAGATGGACGAGATTTCAAGCATCCTCGCCGAGCAGACCGCAGCGACCGACGAGGTGGCGCAGGGCATCACGATCATCGCCGACCTGGCGATGGCCAACGCGAACGAAGTGATGTCGCTGGCCGACACGATGAGCCGGACGGATTCGAAGGTCGGCAAGATGCTGGCCGAGATTTCCAAGCTCTCGCTCGACAACCAGGTGATCCGGCTGGCCAAGGCCGATCATGTCATCTGGAAGAAGCGGCTGGTCGACATGTCCGTGGGCAGGCTGCAGCTGAAGGCCGACGAGCTCAGCGACCACCACACCTGCCGGCTCGGCAAATGGTACTACGGCGAGGCCGGCCAGCGCTTCGCCGGCGATTCCGCATTCCGCCGCCTCGAGCGGCCTCATGAGGCCGTGCACCGCCACGGCAAGGAGGCCGCGCGTCTTTTCAGCTCCGGCCGCATCGAGGAGGCGCTGAACGAGATCGGCAAGGTCGAGATCGCCTCCACCGAGGTGCTGGCGGCGCTCGACGAGATCAAGCCATAGGCGACATGACGGCTGCCGGAGCGCCTGCGCGCGTCCGACTTCAGCTGACGATCACGAGCGCGGCCAACCCGCGCGACATCACTCGCTCTTGTCGACGTTCCAGAACACCGGGACCGCCTGCCCTTCCAGCACGCCGCTGATTGATTTGCGCCAGGCGCTCGGCGCGAACCATTGCCCGAGCGGGACATAGATCACCTGCTCATAGACTTCCTGCTGGATGTCGGCTGCGATCTTCTTCTGATCGGCGGCGCTCGTGGCGCGAGCGAAGGCATCGCGCAGCTCTTCCATCTTCGGGTCGTTGGGCCAGCCAAATGGGCTCTTCTGACCGCGCGCACCGACGAAGGTGCTGCCGATGGGATTGCCGGAATCGGCGATCACCGAATTGGTGAAGAACATGTTCCAGCCGCCCTCCTTCGGCGGCTTCTGGCTGGCGCGCCGCGTCACCACGGTCTGCCAGTCGGTGGTCTGCAGGTCGACCTTGAAGCCGGCAGCGCGCAGCAGCTGCGCCGCGACCACCGGCTGGGCCTTCAAGGTGATCGCATCGCCCGGCGCCAGGATCACCACCGGCGTGCCGTCGTAGCCGGCCTCGGCGAGCAGCTTCTTGGCCTGCTCGACCCCGTTGCCCTTCACCAGCGTCTCCGAGCCCACATCGCTTTCCAGCGGCGTGCCGCAGCCGAACACGGCGCCGCAGACGCGATAGAATTTCGGATTGCCGACCAGCGCGTCGAGCACGTCCTTCTGATTGAGCGCCAGGAACGCCGCGCGACGCAGCTTCACATTGTCGAACGGCGGAAACAGGAAGTTCATGCGGCCGAGCGTCTGGTAGCCGAACTTGTTGAGCACGTTCATGGTGAGATCGGGATTGGCCGCCAGCACGGGCTCCAGATCCATCGGCGGAAATTCCATGAAGTCGATGTCACCGGCCTGCAGCGCGTTGACCGCGGTCTGCGCGTCCGGCATGGAGATCCATTCCACCCGGTCGACCTTCACCACCTTGCCGCCCGCGGTCCAGCTCGGCGGTTCCTTGCGCGGCACGTAGTCGGTGTTCTTCTCGTAGACCGCCTTCACGCCGGGCTGAAACTCGGCCTTCACGAACTTGAAGGGACCCGACCCGATCTGCTCGGAGATCTGCTGGTTTGCCGGCGTCTCGGCGAGCCGCTTCGGCATCATGAACGGCACGTAGGAAGACGGCTTGCCGATCGACTCCAGGACGAGACCGTAGGGCTCCTTCAGCTTCAGCGTGATCGTCTTGGAATCGGTCGCCTCCAGCGAGGCGGTCGCATCGATCAGCTTCTGGCCCATGCTGTCGTTGGTGCTCCAGCGCTTGAGCGAGGCGACGCAATCCTCCGCCGTCACAGCAGTGCCGTCATGCCATTTCAATCCGTCGCGCAGCGTGAAAGTATAGGTGAGCTTGTCGTCGGAGACCTTCCACTGCGCCATCTGCGGCTGCACCTGGAAATTGGCGTCGGTGCCCAGCAGCGTGTCATAGACCATGTAGCCGTGGTCGCGCGTGATGTAGGCCGGCGTGAACACCGGATCGATCACGCGCAGATCGGAATGCATCACCGCCGTGATCGTCTTCTTGCCGGCGGCGAGCGCTGCGGGCGCAAGGCCCGCTGACGACAACGCCATGACCGAGGCGACGAGCCAGGAGACGAGCGCGGAGGACGGTCGGCGCTGACAATGTGACATGCGATCTCTCTTGACGTGATGCTTTCGAAAAACCCGGCGCGAGCGCGAGCGAGACTTGCAGCAGTTCCCATGCGCGTCAATCGCTTTGCTCGCAATCCCGCGCTGCCTGTCGCGCGCGAACTGAGCGTCCCGCTCCGTGGCTTCGGCTCCCAGCCTTCGTCGTCGTCCCACTGCGAGGAACTCGCATGGCCGCGGTCCGTTATCGAGGCAGACAAGGAGCATGATGATGTCGAGCGATGCCGCAGACCAGCAGCGTGGTCACCCCAGTCCCGCCGCACCGATCCGCAGCGGAAGGATGCCGACGCGTGACAATCCCGCCCCGCCTCTGCTGGTCGAGGGCCCGGAAGCCGTCCGCGATCCGCACTGCTGATCCCCAGTCATTCAGCAGGACTCTATCAAAACAAGAGCGCGGCGAAGTTGCTTTCGCCGCGCTCTCTTTTTGCCTGACCGCGGGTGCTATTCCTTCTTGTCGATGTTCCAGAAGATCGGCGTTGCCGGGCCGTCCAAGACGCCGCTCAGCGACTTGCGCCACACGCTCGGCCCCAGATACTGGCCGAGCGGAATATAGATCACCCGCTCATAGTTCAGCTTCTGGATCTCGGTTGCGATCTTCTTCTGCTCCTCCGGCGAGGACGAGCGCGCATAGGCGTCGCGCAGCTTCTCGATGTCGGCATCCTCGGCCCAGCCGAACCAGCCGCCCTTGGTGCCGCGCCCGCCGACCGAAACGTTGGCGACGGGATTGGCGACGTCGGCACCGACCCAGTTGGTGAAGAACATGTTCCAGCCGCCCTCCTTCACCGGCTTCTGGCTGGCGCGCCGCGTCACCACGGTCTGCCAGTCCGTCGCCTGCAGGTCGACCTTGAAGCCGGCCTCGCGCAGCAGCTGCGCGGCCACGATCGGCTGCGCCTTGAGCGCAACGACGTCGCCCGGCGCCATGATCGCGATCGGCGTGCCGTCATAGCCGGACTCGGCGAGCGCCTTCTTCGCCTCCGCCATGCCGTTGCCCTTGATGAGGGTCTCAGCGCCGACATCGGTCTCCAGCGGCGTGCCGCACACGAACACCGCGCCGCAGACCTTCTGATACTTGGGATTGCCGACCAGCGCGTCGAGCACGTCCTTCTGGTTCATCGCCAGGAACGCCGCGCGGCGCACCTTCACATTGTCGAACGGCGGATTCAGGAAGTTCATGCGGCCGAGCGTCTGGTAGCCGAGCTTGTTCAGCACGTCGATCTGGAGCTCGGGGTTCGCCTCCAGCACCGGCAGCAGCTCATAGGAAGGAGCCTCCATGAAGTCGATATCGCCGGACTGCACCGCGTTCACCGCGGTCTGCGCATCCGCCATCGTGATCCATTCGACGCGGTCGACCTTCACCACCTTTCCGCCGGAGGTCCAGCTCGCCGGCTCCTTGCGCGGCACGTAGTCGGTGTTCTTCTCGTACACCGCCTTCACGCCCGGCTGGAATTCCGCCTTGACGAACTTGAACGGGCCGGAGCCGATCTGCTCCGGAATCTGCTGGCCCTGCGGCGTCTCGGCGAGCCGCTTCGGCATCATGAACGGCACCAGCGACGACGGCTTGCCGATCGACTCCAGCACGAGGCCGTAGGGCTCCTTCAGTTTCAGCACGATGGTCTTGGCGTCCGGCGCCTCCAGGCTTGCCGTGAAGTCCATCAGCTTCTGGCCCATGCCGTCGTTGCGGCCCCAGCGCTTCAGCGAGGCGACACAGTCTTCCGCAGTGACCGGTGCACCGTCATGCCATTTCAGACCATCGCGCAGCGTGAAAGTGTAGGTCAGCTTGTCGTCGGAGACCTTCCAATCCGCCATCTGCGGCTGGATCTTGAAGTTCGAGTCCGTCGCCAGCAGCGTGTCGTAGACCATATAGCCGTGGTCGCGGGTGATGTAGGCCGTGGTGAAACCCGGGTCGATCACGCGCAGGTCGGAATGCATTACGGCTGAGATGGTCTTCTTGCCGGCCGCGAGCGCCTGGGACATGAAACTTGGTAGCAGCAGAACGGTGGACGCAACCAGCAGGGATGCGAGCGCGGTATGAGCCCGGCGCGGATGAGGTGACATGCGATCTCTCTTGACCTGACGGGGGTGAACAACCGTCTCGAGACGCGTCGAGACACGGGATCAGCCGAGCGTCGGACCCGGCGTTCCGCGGGCATCGGCTCAGCGTTCTTCCGCAAGCGAAGAGTTGCAACAGTTCCCGGGCGCGTCAATCGACTTTGCTGATCCGCATTGTCGCGCTTGCGCTCCGGTCTGAGCCGAACATAGACCCGGTTACCGCTTGCTGTTCAGCCGTGGTCTCGAATTCCGGAATCCGGAACCGACGGGATGCGAAAGCCCGGGCCTGGCAGACATGAAAATGCGGCGGAGTTGCCTCCGCCGCATGGTTGCAATAGCCGCGTCGCACCCGCGCGCGTTACTCGCTCTTGTCGATGTTCCAGAAGATCGGCGTCGCCGGACCGTCGAGCACGCCGGTCAGCGACTTGCGCCAGCCACTGGGCAGCAGGTACTGGCCGAGCGGGACGTAGATCACCTTCTCGTAGTTCTGCTTCTGGATCTCGGTGGCGATCTTCTTCTGCTCCTCCGCCGAGGCTGAGCGCGCATAGGCGTCGCGCAGCTTCTCGATCTCGGCATCCTCGGCCCAGCCGAACCAGCCGCCCTTGGTGCCGCGGCCGCCGATCGACACGTTCACCACGGGATTGGCAACGTCGGCGCCGACCCAGTTGGTGAAGAACATGTTCCAGCCGCCCTCCTTCACAGGCTTCTGGCTGGCGCGCCGCGTCACCACGGTCTGCCAGTCGGTCGCCTGCAGGTCGACCTTGAAGCCGGCCTCGCGCAGCAATTGCGCGGCAACGACGGGCTGCGCCTTCAGCGTGGTGACGTCGCCCGGCGCCATGATCGCGATCGGCGTGCCGTCATAACCGGACTCTGCGAGCGCCTTCTTGGCCTCCGCCATGCCGTTGCCCTTGATCAGGGTCTCCGCACCGACATCGGTCTCCAGCGGCGTGCCGCACACGAACACCGCGCCGCACACCTTCTGGTACTTGGGATTGCCGACCAGCGCGTCGAGCACGTCCTTCTGGTTCAGCGCCAGGAACGCTGCGCGGCGTACCTTCACATTGTCAAACGGCGGATTCAGGAAGTTCATGCGCCCGAGCGTCTGGTAGCCGAACTTGTTGAGCACGTCGATCTTGAGGTCGGAGTTCGTCTCCAGCACCGGCAGCATGTCGTAGGGAAGATTCTCCATGAAATCGATGTCGCCGGCCTGCAGCGCGTTCACCGCCGTCTGCGGATCCGGCATCGTGATCCATTCGACGCGGTCGACCTTCACGACCTTGCCACCCGCAACCCAGCTCGCCGGCTCCTTGCGCGGCACGTAGTCGGTGTTCTTCTCGTACACCGCCTTCACGCCCGGCTGAAATTCCGCCTTGACGAACTTGAACGGGCCGGAGCCGATCTGCTCCGCAATCTGCTGGCCCTGCGGCGTCTCGGCGAGCCGCTTCGGCATCATGAACGGCACCAGCGACGACGGCTTGCCGATCGACTCCAGCACGAGGCCGTAGGGTTCCTTCAACTTGAGCACGATGGTCTTGGCATCAGCAGCCTCCAGGCTGGCCGTGAAGTCCATCAGCTTCTGGCCCATGCCGTCATTGCGGCCCCAGCGCTTCAGCGAGGCGACGCAGTCTTCCGCAGTGACCGGTGCACCGTCATGCCACTTGAGACCGTCGCGCAAGGTGAAGGTGTAGGTCAGCTTGTCGTCGGAGACCTTCCAATCCGCCATCTGCGGCTGGATCTTGAAGTTCGAATCGGTCGACAGCAGCGTGTCGTAGACCATATAGCCGTGGTCGCGGGTGATGTAGGCCGTGGTGAAGCCCGGGTCGATCACGCGCAGGTCGGAATGCATCACCGCCGTGATCGTCTTCTTGCCGGCAGCGATGGCTTGCGTGCTCAGCGCCGTCGAAAGCGACAGCATGGAGACGGCAAGGCTCGTGGCGAGCGTCAGGCGTTTCCAGCGCGGGGTGCGGAACATTTACGAGGTCTCCTGAAGGAATTGTGTTGACGCCAAACTGATCAGAACCCGATCATTCGTTGTGCGAGCCGGTCAATCCTTGTGCGAACTAACAGGCGCTCAGTCGTGAGCTTTCGACACTTGCATCGGTGGTCGTGCACGTCAATCCGCATTCGGCGCATGGCGCCAGTCGCGGAGGACGCCGTTAACGACTGCATAGCTTTCGCTTTACAAAACCCGTGCGACTCCGTCTCGTGCGATCCGATCATGACAATTCCTTGAACGGAATCCTTGAACAGAGAAGAGAGCAACATGAATCCCGCCAATCTCCCGTTCGATGCCGAGGCCATGCTGCAGGGATTGCGCGGCTGGGTGGAGTGCGAAAGTCCGACGTGGGACGCCGCCGCGGTCGAGCGCATGCTCGACCTCGCCGCACGCGACATGGCGATCATGGGTGCGACGATCGAGCGCATCGCCGGCCGGCAAGGATTCGCCGGCTGCGTGCGTGCCCGCTTCCCGCATCCGAAGCAGGGCGAGCCCGGTATCCTGATCGCCGGCCACATGGATACGGTGCACCCGGTCGGCACCCTGGCCAAGCTGCCCTGGCGCCGCGAGGGTAACAAATGTTATGGGCCCGGCATCTGCGACATGAAGGGCGGCAACTATCTCACGCTGGAGGCCATCCGCCAGCTGATCAAGGCCTCCGTCACGACACCGTTGCCGATCACGGTGCTGTTCACGCCCGACGAGGAGGTCGGCACGCCGTCGACCCGCGACATCATCGAAGCCGAGGCGCAGCGGAACAAATACGTGCTGGTGCCCGAGCCGGGCCGACCCGACAACGGCGTGGTGACCGGACGCTACGCGATCGCCCGCTTCAATCTCGAAGCCATCGGCCGGCCGAGCCATGCCGGCGCGCGTCTGGCGTCCGGGCGTTCCGCAATCCGGGAAATGGCGCGGCAGATCCTCGCGATCGACGGCATGACGACGGAGGACTGCACGTTCTCGGTCGGCATCGTTCACGGCGGCCAATGGGTCAATTGCGTGGCCACCACCTGCACCGGCGAGGCACTGAGCATGGCCAAGCGCCAGGCCGATCTCGATCGCGGCGTCGAGCGCATGCTGGCGCTGTCCGGCACCGCTGATGACGTGACGTTCAACGTCACGCGCGGCGTGACGCGGCCGGTGTGGGAGCCGGATTCCGGAACCATGGCGCTCCACGAGACGGCGCGCGGCATCGCTGAGCAACTGGGCATGTCGCTGCCGCACGGATCGGCCGGCGGCGGCTCCGACGGTAACTTCACCGGCGCGCTGGGCATCCCGACGCTCGACGGCCTGGGCGTGCGCGGAGCCGACATGCACACGCTGAACGAGCATATCGAGATCGACAGTCTCGTCGAACGCGGCCGCCTCATGGCCGGGCTGCTCGCAACGCTCACATAGGCCAGTCCTTGCTGTATGGGCGTAGGGTGGGCAAAGGCGCGGTCGTGCCGCTTCATACAAGCGAGATCGCTGTTGCGCCGTGCCCACCATCTCCAAGCAGTTTGTGCCGCGGGACGGTGGGCACGCTGCCGCCTGCGGCGGCTGCTTTGCCCACCCTACGGCACCGCGCTCAAACGCGCTGTTGCGCAGCAGCACGGTTTCATTTTCTGGGACCTGAGGAGCAAGTGGACACCACTCTCCAGCCCGCGCATGATGGCATGCGGCTTGCAAAGTCGCGGCGTGAAAGTTCGCTGCAAAGTTGCCGCGACATTGTACGCAAATGCGATGGATCGACGCGGTGGCGGCGGTCGCATCGCCGATGTGCAACAGCCGGCGAGCATGCGCCGGAGATCTTGAAAGCGCCGGAGATCTTGAAAGCGAATGACAACGATGACATGCAAGCTCCCTCACGACACCACGTGCGCGACCTCAGCCCCATGAAGACGGTTCTATCAAGATGATCGGTTACCTGCTCCGCCGCATTCTCGCATCCATCCCCGTGATGGGCGTCGTGGCGCTGTTCGTCTTCCTGCTGCTGCGGCTCACACCCGGCGATCCCGCGGCGATTCTCGCCGGCGACAACGCGACGCCCGAACAGCTCGAACGCATCCGCACCACGCTAGGCCTGAACGAGCCGCTCTACATCCAGTTCTTCACCTGGATCAATCAGCTCCTGCATGGCGATCTCGGCGTGTCGCTGATCTCCAAGGTGCCGGTGCTGCAGATGATCGGCCAGCGCATCGAGCCGTCGATCTCGGTGGCACTCTCGACGATCATCCTGTCGATTCTCGTCGCCGTTCCGCTCGGCGTCATTGCGGCCTGGAAGCACGGCACCTGGATCGACCGCTTCGTGATGGCGCTTTCGGTGCTCGGCTTCTCGGTGCCGGTGTTCGTGATCGGCTACATCCTGATCCAGGTGTTCGCGATCAATTTGCGCTGGGTGCCGGTGCAGGGCTTCAAGAGCCTGAGCGTCGGCTTCGGCCCGTTCTTCGAGCGCATCATCCTGCCGACCTGCGCGCTGTCCTTCATCTACGTCGCGCTGATCGCGCGCATGACGCGCGCCGCCATGCTCGACGTGCTCGGCGAGGATTTCGTGCGCACCGCCCGCGCCAAGGGCGTCAGCGAGATCGCGGTGCTGCTGCGCCACGCGCTGCGCAATGCCGCGGTGCCGGTGATCACCGTGATCGGCTCCGGCTTCGCGCTGCTCATCTCCGGCGTCGTGGTCACCGAGAGCGTGTTCAACCTGCCCGGCATTGGACGACTGACGGTCGACGCCGTGCTGGCGCGCGACTATCCGGTCATCCAGGGCATGATCCTGCTGACCTCGTTCATCTATCTCGCGGTCAATCTGCTGATCGACCTCGCCTATACGATCCTCGATCCCCGCATCCGCTACTGAGGCCCAAATCCGATGGCAATCGTCACCACTCCCGAGCCGTCGATTCCAGTCACGACGCGACTGGGGCCTCGATTCGGCTTCCTGACTTCGACGCCGATCATCGCCGTGGCCACCGTGTGCCTGTCGCTGATCGTGATCGTCTCGGTCCTGGCGCCGCTGCTGGCGCCGCATGATCCGGTGCTGCTGGCGCCGTCGCAGCGGCTGAAGCCTTCGAGCGCGCAATTCCTTCTCGGCACCGACGCCTATGGCCGTGACCTGTTGTCGCGCACCATCTATGGCGGCCGCATCTCGCTGCTGGTCGGCGTCGGCGCCGCCATCATCTCGATCGCGATCGGCCTGGTCATCGGCCTCGTCTCCGGCTTCTTCCGCTGGGTCGACGCCATCCTGATGCGCGTGATGGACGGCCTGATGGCGATCCCGAGTATCCTGCTCGCCATCGCCGTGGTGTCGCTGTCCGGCGCCAGCGTAGGCACGGTCATGATCGCGATCACCATCGTCGAGATCCCGCGCGTCGCCCGCCTGGTCCGCTCGGTCGTGCTCACCGCGCGCGAGGAGCCCTATGTCGAGGCCGCCATTTCGCTGGGCACTTCGATGCCCAAGATCATGTGGCGGCACCTGATGCCGAACACCATCGCGCCGCTGATCGTCCAGGGCACCTACATCTGCGCGGCGGCGATTCTCACCGAGGCGATCCTGTCCTTCCTCGGCGCCGGCATCAGCCCGGAAACGCCGACCTGGGGCAACATCATGGCCGAAGGCCGCTCCTACTTCCAGATCAAGCCACAGCTGATCTTCTGGCCGGGCCTGTTGCTGTCGATCGCGATCCTGTCGATCAACCTGATCGGCGACGCCGCCCGCGACGCGCTCGACCCGCGCATGAAGCAGCGCGAGTCCGGCAAGTGACGGCACCGCTTAGCCCAGATGATCATCTCACTTTTCGTCATTGCGAGCGAAGCGAAGCAATCCAGGGCCACGCCCGCGACTCTGGATTGCTTCGTCGCTTCGCTCCTCGCAATGACGGCGGAGACCTGACCCAATGACCGACACCATCCTCGACATCGACAATCTCGTCGTCACCGTCGGCAAGACCAAGAACCCGAACGGTCCGCGCATCATCGATGGCGTCTCGATCAAGGTCCAGAAAGGCGAGACGCTGTGCGTCGTCGGCGAGAGCGGCTCCGGCAAGTCGGTGACCTCGCTGACCACGATGGGCCTGTTACCCAAGAACGCGCTGCATCCGGTCAGCGGCAGCGTCAAGCTGGTCGGCGAAGAGCTGCTGACCGCCAGCGATCGCCGCCTGCGTGAATTGCGCGCAACGCGGATGGCCATGATCTTCCAGGAGCCGATGACCGCGCTCAATCCGGTCGTGCCGGTCGGCCGCCAGATCGACGAGGTTTTGCGCGCGCATACGTCTCTCGACGCCCGGGCGCGGCGCAAGCGCATCCTCGACATGATGGAGCAGGTCCACCTGCCAGACGTCGAGCGCATCTTCGGCTCCTACCCGCACCGCCTGTCAGGCGGTCAGCGCCAGCGCATCATGATCGCGATGGCGCTCGTGCTCGAGCCGAAGCTGCTGATCGCCGACGAGCCGACCACCGCGCTCGACGTCACCACGCAGAAGCAGATCCTCTCGCTGATCCGCGAGCTGCAGCGCGATCACGGCACCGCCGTGCTGTTCATCACCCACGACATGGGCGTCGTCGCCGAGATCGCCGACCGCGTCTCGGTGATGCGGCAGGGCCGCCTCGTCGAGACCGGTGCACTCGACAAGATCCTGCGCACGCCGGAGATGGACTACACGCGCAACCTGCTTGCCTCGGTGCCGAGCCTCATTCCGCGCCCGCCGCGGCCCGAGACCCAGGAGCCGGTGGTGCTGGAGGCCAACGATCTCGGCAAGGTCTATCGCGAGCGCTCCTTTCTCGGAAAGGCGCGCGAGGTCGTCGCCGCACAGAACGTGACGCTGTCGCTGCGCAAGGGCCGCACGCTCGGCATCGTCGGCGAAAGCGGCTCCGGCAAGTCGACCGTGGCGCGCTGCATCGTCCGCCTGATCGACCCGACCTCCGGCGGCGTCCGCCTCGCCGGCCACGAGATCTCGATCCTGACCCGCCGCCTGCTGCAGCCCCACCGCAAGCGCATCCAGATCGTGTTCCAGGACCCTTATCGTTCGCTCAATCCGCGACTGACCGTCGGCGAGAGCATCGCCGAGGGACCGGTCAACTATGGCACAGCGCACGCCAAGGCGACGGCGCGGGCGCGCGAGCTGCTCGAGCTGGTCGGCCTGCCGGCGGATGCGATCGGCCGCTATCCGCACCAGTTCTCCGGCGGCCAGCGCCAGCGCATCGCGATCGCCCGCGCGCTCGCGCTCGATCCCGACGTGCTGGTGGCCGACGAGGCGGTCTCCGCGCTCGACGTCTCCGTGCAGGCCCAGGTGCTGGAGCTGCTCGACGAGATCCAGCGCCGGCTCGGCATCGCCATCCTGTTCATCACCCACGATCTGCGCGTGGCCGCACAGATCTGCGACGACGTCGTCGTGATGCAGAAGGGCCGCATCGTCGAGCAGGGTCCGGCCGGCGAGATCCTGACCCATCCGAAGGAGGCCTACACCAAGTCCCTGCTCGAAGCCGCGCCCGGGCGGAACTGGGACTTTGCCAATTTCCGCCCGGTGTCCGAGGCGGTCGCGTAGCAACGCTTTCCATTGATGCGTAGGGTGGGCAAAGCGGCCGCCGAAGGCGGCAGCGTGCCCACCAGCGGTGTCGGCGGATGCGGACGGTGGGCACGGCGCGCGAAAGACCGTAGCCTACGACGCCGCGGGTGGCGCGCCTTTGCCCACCCTACGGCACTACACCGCTCCGCTCACGCGGCATGCAAAACGGCATCGCTCCTTCGCTTGCTTGGGCTGCAAGGGCCGGTCTAACCTCATGCAAAGTCAACGGCCCGAGGCGGAGTGATGACGCGCGTCGCGATTGGCGGCTTCCTGCACGAGACCAATACATTCGCACCGACGAAAGCTGACTACGACGACTTCATGCATGGCGGCGGCCGCGCCTCGATCGCCGACGCGGCGAGCGTGCTGACGACGATGCGCGGCATCAATGCCGGCCAGGCCGGCTTCATCGCAGTCGCAGAAGCGAACGGCTGGAACATCGTTCCCAGCATCGCCTGCGCGGCAAGCCCGTCGGCGCATGTCACCAAGGAGGCGTTCGAGCGCATCACGACCGTGATGGTCGACCGCATCAGGGACGCCGGCCCGCTCGACGGCGTCTATCTCGACCTGCACGGCGCGATGGTGACCGAGCATCTCGACGATGGCGAAGGCGAGATTCTCGCCCGCGTGCGCCGGGTGATCGGCCCGAACGTGCCGCTGGTCGCGAGCCTCGACCTGCACGCCAACGTCACGCCCGAGATGATGGCGCATGCCGACGCGCTGATCGCCTATCGCAAATATCCGCACACCGACATGGCCGATACCGGCCGCGCCTGCGCCGAGCACCTCGCGCTGCTTCTGCAATCGAAGGAGCCGCTTGCGAAAGCCTTCCGGCAGCTGCCGTTCCTGATCCCGATCAGCTGGCAATGCACAAACGACCAACCGACCAAAGGCATCTACGAGAAACTCGCTGCATTGCAGAGCGACATCGTGCCGACCCTGTCGTTCGCGCCTGGCTTTCCCGCCGCCGACTTCGCCCATTGCGGTCCCAGCGTCTTCGCCTATGGCCGTACGCAGGCGGATGCAGATGACGCAGCGGATGCAATCGCGGCCGTCGTGACGGGCCACGAGCATGATTTCGACGGCCGCATCTACACGCCGGACGAAGGTGTGCGCCATGCGATGACACTGGCCAAGACTGCGACGCGGCCGATCGTGATCGCCGACACCCAGGACAATCCCGGCGCCGGCGGCGATTCCGACACCACCGGCATGCTGCGCGCCTTGGTGCGCAACCGCGCGAGCCGCGCGGCAATCGGCATGATCTACGATCCGCAGGCGGCGCTCGCGGCCCATTCCGCCGGTGAAGGCGCGACGGTGACGCTGTCGTTGGGCGGCAGGAGCGGCATCCCCGGCGATGCGCCATTCGAGGAGAGTTTTGTTGTCGAGAAAATCTCCGACGGCCGCTTCATCGCGCCGGGCCCGTTCTATGGCGGCCGCAAGATGGAGATGGGACCGTCAGCGTGCTTGCGCATCGCCGACGTCAGGGTCGTCGTGGCCTCGCACAAATCTCAGCTCGCCGACCAGGAGATGTACCGCTTCGTCGGCATCGAGCCGACCGAGCAGGCGATCCTGGTCAACAAGAGCTCGGTGCATTTCCGCGCCGACTTCGAGCCGATCGCCGCAGCACTCCTGATCTGCGCTGCCCCCGGCGCGATGCCTGCCGATCCCTCCACCCTGCCCTGGACCCGCCTGCGCCCGGGCATCCGCCTCAAGCCGAACGGCCCTGTTTTCACAGCTTAAACCTCTCAACGGAAACACGCCCATGCCCACCATCGATCGCATCCAAGGTTACGCCGACGAGCTCACCGCCATCCGCCGCGATATGCACGCGCATCCCGAGATCGGCTTCGAGGAGACCCGCACCTCCGGCATCGTTGCCGACAAGCTCGCGCAATGGGGCATCGAGGTGCATCGTGGCCTCGGCGGCACCGGCGTGATCGGCGTGCTCAAGGGCAAGGGTGACAGCGGCAAGCGGATCGGCCTGCGCGCCGACATGGACGCGCTGCCGATGGAGGAGAACACCAACCTGCCGTGGCGCTCGACCATTCCCGGCCGCTTCCACGGCTGCGGCCATGACGGCCACACCACGATGCTGCTCGGCACCGCGCGCTATCTCGCCGAGACGCGCAATTTCGACGGCACCGTGCACTTCATCTTCCAGCCGGCCGAGGAAGGTCTCGGCGGCGCGCGGGCGATGATCAAGGACGGCCTGTTCCAGAAATTCCCCTGCGACGAGCTCTACGGCCTGCACAATGCGCCCGACCTCGAGCACGGCGAGATCGCCATCCTGCCGGGTCCGGCGATGGCCGGCGCCGACTTCTTCGATATCAGGATCTCCGGCTACGGCGCCCATGGCGCGATGCCCGAGCGTTCCAAGGATGCGGTCGTCATCGCCACCAGCGTGGCGCAGGCGATCCAGACCATCGTCAGCCGCAACGTCGACCCGCTGCAGGCGGCCGTCGTCTCGATCACCCAGATCCATGCCGGCTCGGCCTACAACGTCATTCCCGGCGATGCCTGGCTCTGCGGCACCGTGCGCGCGTTCTCGGATAGCGTGCGCGCGCTGGTGCGCGAGCGCATGCGCGCGATCTGCGCCGGCATGGCGGCGGCGTTCAATTGCGAGATCGACGTCGACATCCGCGACACGTTCAGCGTGCTGGTGAACCAGGAGGAGCAGTCCAAGGTCGTCGAGGAGGTTGCGCGCACCGTGGTCGAGCCGTCCAAGGTGCTGACACGCTCGACGCCGAAGATGGGCAGCGAGGATTTCGCCGACATGCTGCAGACCATCCCGGGCGCCTATTTCTGGGTCGGCCATGACGGCTCGGTGCCGGTGCACAATCCCGGCTACGTGCTCGACGACAAGATCCTGCCAATCGGCGCCAGCATGTTCGCGCGCATCATCGAGACGCGTCTGCCGGCAGCCTAGCGCTGATCTATGTCGATGGCGGGCGGCGAGTGAGAACAGCTTCGGTGACGGAGGACCAGCATGCACAAGCCCGTGTCTAACGACATCACTTCGCTGCACGATCTCTCCGCCGTCGACCTGATCGCCGGCTATCGCGCGCGCCAGTTCTCGCCGTCCGAGGTGATGGACGACGTGCTGGCGCATGTCGCGGCGTGGGAGCCTGATATCAAGGCGCTGTATCTGCTCGATGGCGACGCCGCCCGGGCTGCAGCCAAGGCGTCGACGGAGCGCTGGGCCAATGACGAGCCCGCCGGCGTGCTCGACGGCGTGCCGGCCACGGTCAAGGACAACATCGCCACCAAGGGCCAGCCGATGCCGCTCGGCGCCGCGAGTGTCGCGCAGGCACCGCTCGCCGCCGACGCGCCGCCGGTGGCGCGGCTGCGCGAGGCCGGCGCGATCATCTTCGCCAAGACCACGATGCCCGACTACGGCATGCTGTCGTCAGGCCTGTCGAGCTTTCACCCGCTGACGCGCAATCCCTGGGATCTCAGAATGAACCCCGGCGGCTCCAGCGCGGGTGCAGGGGCTGCGGCCGCCGCGGGCTACGGCCCGCTGCATGTCGGCACCGACATCGGCGGCTCGATCCGGCTGCCGGCGTCGTGGTGCGGTCTCGTCGGACTGAAGCCGAGCTTCGGCCGCGTGCCAATCGACCCGCCCTATGTCGGCCGCGTCGCCGGTCCGATGACGCGCACCGTCGACGACGCCGCTGTCATGATGAGCGTGCTGTCGAAACCCGACCGCCGCGACGGCACTGCACTGCCGCCGTCGGACCTGCACTGGAAGGTTGCGGAGAAACCGGTGCGCAAATTGCGCATCGGCCTGATGCTCGATCACGGCGGTGTCGGCCAGGCGCTGGAGGAGCCGGTGCGCGCAACGACGCTGGCGGCGGCCAAAGCCTTCGAGGATGCCGGCGCTGTCATCAGCGAGGTCAAGGGCTTCCTCACCCGCGAGATGCTCGATGGCCTCGACAATTTCTGGCGCGCCCGGCTGTGGGACGATCTGGCCCGGCTCGCCCCCGAGGTGCGCGCGAAAACCCTGCCCTACATTCTGCAATGGGCGGAGCGCGGTGCTGATCTGTCGGGCGTCGAGGTGGTCAGAGGCTTCAACGTCACGATGGCGCTGCGCGCGGCGGCCGCAAGACTGTTCTGCGAACACGACTACATCATCTCGCCGGTCTCGCCTGGCGTGAAGTTTCCCGCCGAGTTTGCCTCGCCCGTCAACGACCCGCAGGCGCCGTTCGAGCACATCACCTACACCGTGCCGTGGAATATGTCGGAGAACCCGGCGATATCAGTCAATGCCGGCTACGATTCCGACGGCTTCCCGATCGGCCTGCAGATCGTCGGCCGCCGCTTCGACGATGTCGGCGTGCTCGGCCTGGCCAAGACCTTCGAGGGATTGCGCGGCGAGCAGCGGCCATGGCCGCAACCGCCTGTCTCGTAGGGTGGGCAAAGGCGCGCGCACCGCACGATCCAAGCTTGCCATGCTCATGGCGCCGTGCCCACCGCCGCAGCATCGGTGCAAATGGTGGGCACGTCGCCGCGCGCGTTGCGCACGGCGTCTTTGCCCACCCTACGGAATACCGCGAGCGTGCCTTGCCGCGTGACATGGCTCGACGCTTGCGCATCGCGCTGGAATGCCGTTTCTAACAACGAGAACAACAAGACGACAGGAAACCCCCATGGCCTACCAGACCATCCTCTACGACGTCGCCGACAAGATTCTCACCATCACGCTGAACCGCCCGGAGAAGCTCAACGCGTTCACCGGCACGATGATGACAGAACTCATCGACGCCTTCGACCGCGCCGACAAGGATGACGGCGTCAGGGCGATCATCGTCACGGGGTCCGGCCGCGCGTTCTGCGCCGGCGCCGATCTCTCCTCGGGCGCCGACACCTTCGACCGCGACGCCAAGCGCGGGCCGGTCAAGCGGCATGCCGATGGCCGCGTCGACTATTCCGATCCGCAGGTGCGCGACGGCGGTGGCCAGGTCACCTTGCGCATCTTCAAGTCGCTGAAGCCTGTCATCGCCGCGGTCAACGGTCCTGCCGTCGGGATCGGCGTCACCATGCAGCTCGCAATGGACATTCGCATTGCCTCGGAGGCAGCGCGGTTCGGCTTCGTGTTCTCCCAGCGCGGCATCGTGCCGGAGGCGGCCTCGAGCTGGTTCCTGCCGCGCATCGTCGGCATCTCGCAGGCGCTCGAATGGTGCTACACCGGCCGAGTATTTCCCGCGCAGGAGGCGCTCGCCGGCCGTCTCGTCAGCAAGGTCGTGCCGCCGGACGACCTGCTGCCGACCGCCCGCGCGCTCGCCCGCGAGATCGCCGACAAGACCGCGCCGGTGTCGATCGCGCTGATCCGCCAGATGATGTGGCGCATGATGGGATCAGACGATCCGATGGAAGCGCACAAGGTCGACAGCCGCGGCATCTACGCGCGGGGACGTTCCGACGACGTCAAGGAAGGCGTGGTGTCGTTCCTGGAGAAGCGTCCGGCGCAGTTCAAGAACACGGTGACGGCCGACATGCCGGACTATTTCCCGTGGTGGGACGAACGGGAGTACAAATAGTTATCGTCATTGCGAGGAGCGCAGCGACGAAGCAATCCAGCGTCCCCCAATAGCCCTGGATTGCTTCGCAAGCGCTCGCAATGACGGCGAGCGGTGTCAACCCCACCCTCGATGTCGTCCCGGACAAGCGCGCGGCACGCGCGCGCTGATCCGGGATCCATAACCACAGGATGGTGTTTGGCGAAGAACGACGTTCAGGGTGCCACAAGGGAGATCACGCGGTATGGGTCCCGGCGCGGAGGCCGGGACGACAGCGGGGGGTGTGGCGGCGGCGTGCCTCACTCCATCCCCCTACGGCCTAATCCATCACCAGCGCCACCCGACCGATCGCCTTGCGATCGATCAGCAGCCGCATCGCTGCGGCATAATCCGCGAACGGCATGCGTTGCGAGACGTTCGGTCGCAGCTTACCCTGCTCGGCAAACTCCAGCAGCGTCGCCATCCGGCGCTGGCCCAACTCGGGATCCCTTCGCACGGCCTCGCCGGCGCGCACACCGAGGACACTGGCGCCCTTCATCAGGATCAGGTTGGTGCGGGCAAGCCCGATCCCGCCGGTGAAGCCCACCACGAGCAGCCGGGCGCCCCAGGCAATGCAGCGGACGCTGTTCTCGAACACCTCGCCGCCGACCGGATCGAACACCACGTCGACGCCGCGTCCGTCAGTGATGCGCTTGACGGCGTCGCGGAACGGCTCGCGGGCATACAGCACGAGGTGATCGGCGCCGCGTGCCTTGGCCACCGCGAGCTTCTGCTCCGATGACGCCGCAGCGATCACGGTTGCGCCGAGCAGCTTGCCGAGCTCGACGGCGGCAAGGCCGACGCCGCCGCCGGCACCGTGCACCAGCAACGTCTCGCCCGGCTCGAGCCGGCCGCGATCGACCAGCGCGTGATACGCGGTGCCATGACCGGCGAGATAGGTTGCCCCCTCGGCGTAGTCGAAGGTCGACGGCAGCGGCGTGAGCTGGCTGCTTGCGACCACCGCCTCCTCGGCATAGGCGCCGAAACGCATGCGCACGATCACCTTGTCACCGACCGTGCGATCCGTCACGGCGGCGCCGGTCTCGATGACGTCCCCCGCGGCCTCCACCCCGGGCGTGAACGGCAGCTCCGGCTTGAGCTGATACTCGCCCGCGGCCATCAGAATATCGGGAAAGTTGATGCCCGCCGCACGGATCTTCACCCGCACCTCGCCGTCACCCAGCGTACGCGGCGGCAGCTCTTCGAGCCGCAATCTCTCCGGCGGACCGAGTTCGCGGCAGACGATCGCACGCGGCATCAGGCGCGCCCCTTCGCGCGCGCCAGCGCCTCGCGGATCAGCGGCAGGCGATCATTGCCGAAATACATGTCGGTCACGTCGAGGAAGATCGTCGGCGAGCCGAAGCCGCCGCGCTTGACGACCTCCTCGGTGTTGATGCGCAGCTGATCCTTGATGCCCTGCTGCGCGATGCCGTCGAAGAAGGCCTGCGGATCGATGCCGACACGCCGGCACACTTCGGTGAGCACCGCATCCTGCGAAATGTCCTGGTCCTCGCCCCAATAGATCTCGAACACGGTGCGCGCGAACGGCACCATGTCCTGCCCCAGCCAGATGCAGCCGCGCATCGCCTTGACGCTGTTCACCGGGAATACCGTCGGCGGCATCTTGATCTTGAGCCCGGCCGAGCGCGCCCAGTCACCGAGGTCCTTCAGCGTGTAGGCCGCCTTGGCCGGCACCGGCGTCTCGCGCTGCGCATAGACGCTGGGATTGATGGTGTTGAAGATGCCGCCGACGAGAATGGGGCGCCAGACGATCTCGACGCCGAACTCACGGGCGAGCGGCTGGATGTTGTGGAAGGCGAGATAGGTCCAGGGACTGGAGCAGTCGAAGAAGAATTCGATCATGTGGGTTACCTCAAAGGTCGCTATAAGTTCGTCACCGAGAGCGCTACGGAGTCATTGAGACCATTCGTGTCGCCCCTGGATTGCTTCGCTGCGCTCGCAATGACGGCGGAGAGAGTAGGCGCACACGACTCTCTCCGTCATTGCGAGGAGCGGAGCGACGACGCAATCCAGGGGCGGCAACACACGGTCTGAATGGTTTTCGCCATGCTCTCGCCCCGCGCCATGAAGCTCGCTCACGATCTCCCCGTCATCTCCTTCGCCCGTGCGCCGAACATCACGTGGCGGGTCTCGTCGTTGAACGGCTCCTTCACGAACTTGCCGAGCGCGATTCCTGCCTGCAGCTTCGGCCGCGCGCGCAAGACAGCGTACCAGCGCTTGATGTTCGGATAGTCGTCGAGCGCAAAGCCCTGTGCCTTGTGGGTCATCATCCAGGGGAAGCAGGCGATGTCGGCGATGGTGTAGTCGTCACCGGCGACATAGGCGCCGGTGTTGCCGAGGTGCACGTCGAGCACGTGGAACAGCCGCGCGACCTCGTCGCGGTAACGCTGGATCGCGTAAGGAATTTTCTCCGCGGCATACAGCGCGAAGTGTCCGTGCTGGCCCATCATTGGGCCGAGCCCGGCCATCTGCCACATCACCCATTGGATCACGCGCGAGCGTCCCCTGATGTCCGACGGCAGGAACCGGCCGCTCTTGTCGGCGAGATAGATCAGGATGGCGCCGGTCTCGAACACGGAAAACGGCGCTCCGTCATCGGCCGGCGCGTGATCGACGATCGCGGGAATCCGGTTGTTGGGGCTGATCGCCAGGAACTCCGGCTTGAACTGGTCACCGGCGCGGATGTCGACGGGAATGACGGTATAGGGCAGCCCGAGCTCCTCGAGCATGATCGAGATCTTCCAGCCGTTCGGCGTCGGCGCGTAATAGAGATCGATCATGCCTGTCTTGCTTCCTTCCCCGGACCATTATGCCGCGCTGCGGAACGCAGGCGCGGCTCCGTTCTTCTGTACCTGAAGGGTAAGCCATGGCAGACAGGCGCTCAAGCCTGACCGCCCCACACGCCGGAGAGTCCGACCATGCTGTTTCCATCGACCATCGCAGGCTCGTTGCCGAAGCCGGAATGGCTGGCCGAACCGAACGTGTTGTGGGCCCCGTGGAAGTCGAAGGGCGAGGAACTGGCGCGCGCCAAGCGCGACGCCACCATCCTGGCGCTGAAGCTGCAGGAGGATTCCTGCATCGACATTCTCACCGAGGGCGAGCAGTCGCGGCAACATTTCGTGCACGGCTTCCTGGAGCGCGTCGAGGGCATCGACTTCGCGCACAAGGTCGAGATGGGCATCCGCAAGGACCGCTACAAGGCGATGGTGCCGCAGGTCGTGGCGCCGCTGTCGCTCAAGGGCCGCGTCCATGGCGACGAGGCGCGCATCGCGCGCACGCACACGACGCGCGCCGTGAAGTTCACCTTGCCCGGACCGATGACGATCATCGACACCATCGCCGACAACTACTATGGCGACCGCGTCAAGATGGCGTTCGCCTTTGCCGAGCTGTTGAACCAGGAGGCCAAGGCGCTGCACGACGACGGCATCGACATGATCCAGTTCGACGAGCCCGCCTTCAACGTCTACATGGACGAGGTGCGCGACTGGGGCATCAGGGCGCTGGAGCGCGCCGCCGAAGGCCTGACATGCCCGACAGCCGTGCACATCTGCTACGGCTACGGCATCAAGGCCAACACCGACTGGAAGCAGACGCTCGGCAGCGAGTGGCGGCAATACGAGGAGACCTTCCCGGTCATCGACGCCAGCAGCATCCAGCAGGTCGCCGTCGAATGCCGCAATTCGAAGGTGCCGATCGAGCTGCTCGGCCTGCTCAAGAACAAGATCGTGCAGGCCGGCGTGATCGACGTCGCCAGCGACGAAATCGAGACCGCAGAGGACGTCTGCAAGACGCTCGAAGCCGTCATGAAGGTGGTGCCGAAGGAGAACATCATCGCCACGACCAATTGCGGCATGGCGCCGATGCGGCGCGAGGTCGCCGAGGCCAAGCTGATGGCGCTGGGCACCGGCGCGAAGCTGGCACGGCAGCGGTTCGCCTGAGGGCGCTGCCTGGGCGCCGGCCGGTGACAGTGTCGGCTGGCGCCTTGGCCTGACCTTGGCATGACGATGACCATGCCATCATGCGCGGGCGATCCCGCCGCTGCGCTATCGCAGAGCAGCATCCCTCCTCCACAACCCGCGCGATACTTTCCGGCGGCTTGAGTCAAGCCCGCCTCCGAGACCTTTCGTCTCACACCCCCTGTGTTGAAAGACCGCAGCCCAGCCCGTACTGTCCCGCACAAGGGGCGGGCCACCGCGGCATTTGCGGTGGTCCGGAATAAAGCCCGGCGATCAGGGTCATGATCATCACGTGTCGTGATCGCGCGAAGTGTCGAAGAACACGCAGAACGAACGCACAGGGAGGGGCAGCTTCAATGACCACCACGAATCCGTCCGCGGCGACCCGCCGCAAGTTTCTCGCAGGCGCAGCGGTCGCAGGCGTCGCGACCGTTTCGGCGCCCGCCGTCGTCAAGGCGCAAGGCCCGATCAACATGCGCTGGCAGAGCACCTGGCCGGCGAAGGACATCTTCCACGAATACGCGCTCGACTTCGCCAAGAAGGTCAACGACATGACCGGCGGCGACCTGAAGATCGAAGTGCTGCCCGCCGGCGCGGTGGTGCCGGCCTTCGGCCTGCTCGACGGCGTCTCCAAGGGCGTGCTCGACGGCGGCCATGGCGTGCTGGTCTATCACTACGGCAAGCAGACGGCGCTGGCGCTGTGGGGCTCCGGCCCGGCCTTCGCCATGGACGCCAACATGCTGCTCGCCTGGCACAAATATGGTGGCGGCAAGGAGCTGCTCGAGGAGCTCTACGCGTCGATCGGCGCCAACGTCGTGTCGTTCCCCTACGGACCGATGCCGACCCAGCCGCTCGGCTGGTTCAAGAAGCCGATCGCCAAGGCCGACGACATGAAAGGCCTGAAATACCGCACCGTCGGCATCTCGATCGACGTCTTCACCGGCATGGGGGCTGCGGTCAACGCCCTGCCCGGCGGCGAAATCGTCTCGGCGATGGACCGCGGCCTGCTGGATGCGGCCGAGTTCAACAACGCCTCGTCCGACAAGCTGCTCGGCTTCCCTGACGTGTCCAAGGTCTGCATGCTGCAGAGCTACCATCAGAACGCCGAGCAGTTCGAGATCATGTTCAACAAGGACAAGTTCAACGCGCTGCCGGAGAAGATGCGCGCGATCATCGGCAATGCGGTCGAAGCGGCCTCCGCCGACATGTCCTGGAAGGCGGTGGACCGCTACTCGCAGGACTATCTCGCGCTGCAGAAGGACGGCGTGAAGTTCTACAAGACGCCCGAGGCGATCCTCAAGCAGCAGCTCGAGATCTACGACGAGGTGGCGAAGAAGAAGGCGGCCGAAAATCCGATCTTCAAGAAGATCCTGATGTCGCAGCTCGCCTTCGCCGAACGCGCGGCGCGCTGGGAGCAGGACACGGTCGTCAACCGGCGCATGGCCTTCGACCATTATTTCGGCGCCAACGCGGCGGCGAAGAAGCTCTGAGGCGGATCGAAACCGCAGGGCACCGGCCGGCTGGACCGCCGGACGGTGCCCTGCTGCTTGACGTCCGGCTTGCGCGATCTTGAAAGCCTGGACCCGATACGGGATGGTCGGGGGTGGATTGAAGTGGGGAGGCTCCGGCAGACCGCGACGCACGCGGCGGCCGAGCGGGGACGAGGGCATGGAAACTCAGAAAGTCCTGCATACCATCGACGGCATCAGCACCTGGGTCGGCAAGCTGGCTGCCTGGCTCATCATCGCCCTGATGCTCGTCGTGTGTGCGGAGGTGTTCAAGCGCTACATCATGAACATGCCGACGGCATGGATCTTCGACCTGACGAACATGCTGTACGGCTCGCTCTTCATGCTGGGCGGCGCCTATACGCTGGCGCAGAACGCCCATGTGCGCGGCGACTTCCTCTACTCATCGATGCGGCCGCGCACCCAGGCTGCGCTCGATCTGGTGCTCTATATCGTGTTCTTCCTGCCCGGCATCGCGGCGCTGGTCTATGCCGGCTATTTCTACGCGGCCGATTCCTGGCGCATCGCCGAGCACTCCAACGTCACCGCCGACGGCCCTCCGGTCTATCACTTCAAGACCGTGATTCCGATCGCCGGCGCGCTGGTGATGCTGCAGGGCCTGGCCGAGGTGGTCCGCGCCGCCGTCTGCCTGAAGACCGGCGAATGGCCGAGCCGGCTGAAGGACGTCGCCGAGATGGACGTGGTCGGCGAGCAGCTCGAGCACAGCGAATATGTCGACGACGCCGAGCGCAAGGCGGTCATCGAGAAGGCGGCGGCGATCGACGAGATCGCCCGCCAGCGCGGCATGGGTGGAGATCTGAGCAAATGAGCGATCCGGCACTCGGCCTCCTGATGCTGGGGCTCATCGTCGTCGTCATCATGCTCGGCTTCCCGACGGCATTTACGCTGATGGGCCTCGGCATCGTGTTCGGCTTCATCGCCTTCTACGATCCCACTCACCTGTTCACCGAGAACAAGGTGTTCGAGCTGATGGTCCAGCGCACCTATGGCGCCATGACCAACGACGTGCTGATCTCGATTCCGCTGTTCGTGCTGATGGGCTACGTGATGGAGCGCGGCGCCCTGGTCGACAAGATGTTCTATTCGATCCAGCTCGCCTTCCGCCGCGTGCCCGCGTCGCTCGCCGTGGCCACCTTGATCGTCTGCACCTTCTGGGGCATCGCATCCGGCCTGGTCGGCGCCGTGGTCGTGCTGATGGGCGTCATCGCCTTCAATCCGATGCTGCGCGCCGGCTACGACGTCAAGCTTGCCGCAGGCGTCATCACGGCCGGCGGCACGCTCGGCATCCTGATCCCGCCCTCGGTGATGATCATCGTCTATGCCGCGGTCGCCGGCCAGTCCGTCGTGAAGCTCTACGCCTCGGCGATGTTTCCCGGCTTCTTCCTGTCGCTGCTGTATCTGATCTACATCGTCGGCTGGGCGCTGCTGAATCCCAAGGTCGCGCCACCGCTGCCGAAGGAGCAGACCGAGGTGCCGGTGCCCGACTGGATGCGCAAGTTCCAGGCGGCCTACGGCACCAACATGTTCTCCGGCCTGCTCAAGGCGCTGGGCTCGCCGGCGCGGGCCAAGGCGATCAAGGCCGACAACGGACCGCTCGGCTATCGCGAGGTCGCCAGCAACTTCCTCTACACGCTGGTGCCGTTCCTATGCGTCGGCTCCACGCTGGCGCTGGTGTGGTGGTACGTCGTGATCCATCCGCAAGGCGTCGCCGAAGCGGCGCCCGAAGGGCTGGAGCAGCTCGGCTCGTCCGGACCGGCGACGCCCGAGGCGCCGAGCGACAACGGGCCGCCCGCCGCATTCTACTGGTGGTTCGGCGGCATCGCACTGGCCTGCCTGGCGCTCCAGGTCCGTTATTATCTCCGCCTCGATGCCGAGCGGCTCCAGGTCATCAAGCTCCTGACCACCTCGATCATGCCGCTCGGCATTCTCACCGTGGTCGTGCTGGCGGTGATCCTGTTCGGCATCACGACCGCCACGGAATCGGCCGCGGTCGGCGCGGCCGGCGCGTTCCTGCTGGCGATCCAGGCGCGCACCCTGAACTGGCAGCGCACCAAGGAGGCCGTGTTCCTCACCGCCAAGACCACGGCCATGGTGTGCTGGCTGTTCGTCGGCTCGGCGCTGTTCTCCGGCGTGTTCGCCATCCTCGGCGGCCAGGCCCTGGTCGAGAAATGGGTGCTGTCGCTGGATCTGTCGCCGGTGCAGTTCATGATCCTGTCTCAGGCGATCATCTTCGTCCTGGGCTGGCCGCTGGAGTGGACCGAGATCATCGTGATCTTCTGTCCGATCTTCCTGCCGCTGCTCAAGCACTTCAACATCGACCCGATCCTGTGGGGCACCCTGGTGTTCGTGAACCTGCAGGCCGCCTTCCTGTCGCCGCCGGTGGCGATGTCGGCGTTCTATCTCAAGGGGGTCGCGCCGAAACACGTAACGCTGAACCAGATCTTCGGCGGCATGATGCCGTACATGCTGATCGTGATCCTCTGCATGGTCATCATGTATCTGTGGCCGGGCCTGACGCTGTGGCTGCCGAAATATCTCTATGGCGGCTGACAACGGATTTGACGCCGCGGCTCGGCCTGCGGCATCAAGGCCGTAACGTTGCGCGACGATGGACCCGGCTGCGCCACTGCCGGTCGGACTATCGTCGGCCTTGAAGGATGAACCGATTGTCCGGCCTCGATCCCAGCCAGCTCACCGCCACCGCCGTCGCGCAAGGCATCGCCGCCGGCACGTTCTCGTCCGAGGAGATTGCCGCAGCGCTGATCGCACGCATCGCGGCGATCGACGGCGAGATCCAGGCCTTCGCCCATGTCGACCCCGAGGTCGTGCTGGCCGAGGCGCGCGCCCGCGACGCCTGGAAAAGCATGGGCGGCCGGCTCGGGCCGCTGCACGGCGTTCCCGTCGGCATCAAGGACCTGTTCGACACCGCCGACTATCCCACCGAATACGGCTCTCCGATCTTCGCCGGCCACCGCCCGTCCGCTGATGCGGCCGCGGTCCGCCGGTTGCGCGAGGCCGGTGCGGTCGTGATCGGCAAGACCGTCACGACCGAGTTCGCCTATTACGCGCCGGGCAAGACCCGCAATCCGCATGACACGGCGCGCACGCCGGGCGGCTCGTCATCGGGCTCTGCGGCCGCGGTCGCCGCCGGCCTCGCGCCGCTGGCGCTGGGATCGCAGACCAACGGCTCGGTGATCCGTCCGGCATCGTTCTGCGGCGTCCACGGCGTCAAGCCGAGCCACGGCCTGGTCTCGCGCGCCGGAGCGCTGATGCTGTCGCGCAAGCTCGACCATGTCGGCGCCTTCGCGCGCTCGCTCGATGATCTCGCGCTGGCGCTCGACGTGCTGGTCGGACAGGACGCTGCCGATCCCGACAGCCGGCCCTATGCCGCACCTGGCTTTGGCGCGGCGCTCCGCAGCGCCTGGCCGCTGCCGCCCCGGCTCGCCTTCGTCAGAACGCCGGTGTGGGACCGCGCCGATGCGGACGCACGCAGCGCCATCGAAGCGCTCGCGCGGGATCTCCACGCCGAGGAGGTCGAGCTGCCTGCCGGCTTCGCCGGAGCCTGGGACGCGCACCGCGCGATCATGGCGGTCGACATGGCCCACAATCTCGGCCACCACGCCGACCGCGGGCCGGTGAGTCAGCAGTTCGCCGAGCTGATCGCCGAAGGCCGCCGCATCACCGCTGTCCAGTATCTGGCCGCGCGCCGCGACGCGGAGCGCTACGCCGAAGGCCTGTCAGGCGTGTTCGAGCAGGTCGCCGACGCAATCATCACCCTGCCCGCTGTGGGCGCCGCGCCGCAGGGCCTGGAGGCGACCGGCGATCCCGCCTTCTGCTCGCTGTGGAGCCTGGTCGGCTGTCCCGCGCTGAGCCTGCCCTTGCTGACGAGCAGCGACGACATGCCGGTCGGCGTCCAGTTGATCGGACAGTTCAACCGCGACGAGCGCCTGTTCCGCACGGCCAAGCACGTACTCAGCAGGTTAGGCCGCAACTGAGATGAGGCGCTTGTCTTCGTCGCATCACCGTTCGGGATGATGGATCCCGGGCTCATCGCTTCGCGATGCCCCTGACGGCATGGGGGAGTGTGCCGTTCGCTGCGTGGGCGGATGCTGTAGCGGAAGGCCCTACAACCCAGGGACGTTGCGGCCCATTTCTCCCCATCACACCGCAGGTCATGGCGATCTCTTGCTGAATGCCGCGCGGCACGCGAGAGTGTCGTCCATCAATTCGCCCCGATGCCACATTCAAGGTCCGCGCCGTGTCGATCATATCCACCCTGCTGCAGTTGTTTCGCCGCCCGGCGGTCCGCCCGGCCGCGGCTGTGCCGGACACGACGTGGCCGTTGTGGCGGCAGGGCGACATCCTCATTCGCCGTGTCGACAAGATTCCCGACCAGGCACAGCGCAGCCCGGTGCCGCATGGCATTCTGGCGCATGGCGAGCTGACCGGACACAGCCATCGGCTCGAACGTCCGCAGAGCGCCCTTCTGTTCCAGGGCGCGATCACGCTCGGCGAATTCTTTCTCGACGCCCGCCGCGCCGGCGCCCGCATCGTGCACGAGGAGCACGGGCCGATCGAGCTGCCGTCAGGACAGTACCGTGTCTGGCGCCAGCGCGAATATGCCCAGCGCGAAATCCGCGTGGTCGGCGACTAGCGCGGCATGACCATATGAAAATGACGTCGGACGACAGCACGACCGCAAAGATCGCAACCCGACGCGCTGCCATCGCCGAAGACTATCTCACCTGGGACAGCTTCGATGAGCAGCAGCTCAGCGACCTCGGACCAACCTTGGTGACATTGATTGTCTCGCAATCGGAGACTCACGTCTCCTGGATTGAACGCGAGCGCGTGCACTGCATTTCGCCCGACACCCGCCTGAATTGGGCCATCGACGTCCTCGTCCTGATCCAGGCGAACAGCTACAGCGACAAACCCGTCGCAGACGCTCTGCTCGCACAGCTCCGGCTGCTCGCAGAGGAGACCGGCGAGCAGCGGCTATGGGATGCATGGGCGGCAGGCGCGCGGAGCGTCTGTCGCTGGCTGGATGAAGACAAGCGCGCTCCTTTCATTACGCAGTTGCAGGATTGCGCCGGGACGCATGCTTCGCCGGCCGTGAGGCTCGCGCTGGCACGGACGCTCTCGCATGAACTTGGGAAGCATCCGGTCGCTAGCATTCTGGAGGTCATGTCGTACATTCGTACGCTCGCCGAGCGTCACGGCGAGCCTGCGCTCGACACGGTCTGGGCCGAGACCGCCGCCAATGTCATCTGGCGAACTCAGCAGCAGGCCCCTGCTGTGGCAGAGCAGATCTTCGTCCAGCTGGATGACTTCACCAAGTCCAGCCAGAACCCGAAGCATCGGACAATCTGGGCATCGGCGGTCTATCGACGGCTGACCCATGAAGATTACGTTGCAGCCGATCCCGCGCGCGCCCGAGCCCAGCTCGATCAAATTCGTCCCCTGCTCGGCCGGCTCGTTTTCGAACGCTGGCCGGAGGCGGCCGTCGTCGTCCATAAGGTCCTCGTCAAAAAGGACCTGAATGCCGCAGCGGCGCTTCGCGCCGAGTTGAAGGCCGCAGCGGCCGCGTCGGGCAATCAGGAAGACTTGCGCAACTGGCTCGACGCCTGCGTTGCAGAAATCACCGCCCGACGCCTGACCGATTACGCTGCAGCCCGAGCCCTGTATGCCGAGATGCGCGCTCACGCGATCGGCGCCACCGACTATCACAGCAAGCATGCCTTCCAATCCGCCCGCGATCTGATCGAGGACTACGAGTTCAAGGTCGACCAGGGTCTCGTCAAAGAACTGCTGCAGCCGCTCGAATTGACCGCTCTTGCGAAGGAGACCGGCGACGATCTCCATGTCAGCAGGCTGGACGCCTCGCATGCTCCCGACCTGACGACGGTCGGCCATCGCATCCGTTGCCGCGACATGATCCTGGCGAACACCGCGATCGAGGCGATCCCGGATGACGTGCAGGTGACGCAGCATCTCGACGTCAGCAACTGCCGCAATTTGAAGCGCCTGCCGCGCGGCCTCAAGGTCGGACGGCTGACGGCACGGACGTGTCTCGCGCTGGAAACGCTGCCCGAGGGCCTGAACGTCGGTTATCTCGATCTCACCGGCTGTACCGCGCTCAAAACCTTGCCGGCCGATCTGGTCGTGCGCCATGGCGCCCTGATGCTGCGCGGCTGCCTGCATGTGCCGGCGCTGCCCGACAGCATCCGCCAGATCGCGCATCTCGACATTTCGGGCTGTCCCGGGATCACCTCCGTGCCGCCTAGCCTCATGGTCACCGCCTCGATCGATGTCGGCGGCTCAGGCCTGACGGCGATGCCGCCGCATTTGGCCGATGTCCCGATCCGCTGGTACGGCGTGCCGGTCGACGAGCGCATCGCCTTCCGGCCGGAGACGCTGGACGTCCAGGAAATCCTCGGCGAGCACAATGCCGAGCTTCGCCGCGTCATGATGGAGCGTTTCGGCTTCGAGCAGTTCATGACCAAGGCAAAGGCGGAAGTGCTGGACAGGGATCGCGACAGCGGCGGCCCGCGCAGCCTGCTCCGGGTTGCCGTTCCCAACGACGAGCCATTGGTCTGTGTCAGCGTGATCTGTCCCTCGACCAAGCGTCAGTTCATGCTGCGCGTGCCGCCGACCATGCGCAGCTGCCGGCAGGCCATCGCCTGGACCGCCGGCTACGACAATCCCGACGACTACCAGCCGATGGTGGAGACATGACGCCGTCCGGCACGACGCTGCCTACGCCCCTGACCGCAGCATGTGAGAGACGCGCATGAGCATCGAAGCCAACCTCTGGACATTCCACGGTCGCGACGTGGTCGATTTCGAGCCGGGCGGCAGCCTGCCCGATCCGACGCAATCCGCCATTCGCCTGGCACTGCGCGTCGAGGGCCCGTTCTCGACCTTCTCCGACCTCTGGGGCGAATTCATGAGCACCGAGGGCGTCGAGAACACCGAGGCGCTGGTGATCGGCATCTGGGGCGATCCGGAAGAAGGCATGCCCGGTTCTTCCGACCAGGCGGTGCCCATCATCGTGGCCGATGCCGATCGGCTGTCCAGGCTGCGCGCGCTGTTCTTCGGCGACATCTCCAGCGAGGAAAGCGAGATTTCGTGGATCGAGCAATCCGACGTCTCGGCGTTCTGGGGCGCCTTTCCGGCGCTGGAAGAGTTCGGCATCCGCGGCGGCCAGTCGCTGCAGCTCGGCCGCATCAAGCATGACCGGCTGAGGATCCTGAAGGTCGAAACCGGCGGCCTGTCGGGCGCTGTCGTTCGCGAGATCGCGTCCGCGGAGCTGCCTGAACTCGAGCATCTTGAAATCTGGCTGGGCAGTGAAGGCTATGGCGGCGACAGCACGCCGGCGGATCTGATCCCGATCCTCAGCGGCAACCGCTTTCCCAAGCTCGTCACCTTGGCCCTGCGCAACTGCGAATGGGCCGATGATCTCGCCGCGATCGTGGCACAGGCGCCGATCCTGTCGCGCATCAAGCGGCTCGATCTGTCGCTGGGAACGCTGGGCGACGACGGCGTCGACTATCTGGTGGCCAGTCCGGCGATCCGTGGCCTGGAGCATCTCAACATCGCCCACCATTTTGTCTCGGAAGCCGGCCTGACCAAGCTCGCCGCGCTCGGCATTCCCGTCAACACCGACGACCGGCAGAAGCAGGACAGCGACGGCGATCGCTACGTGGCCGTGGCGGAATGAACCGGCCGGTCGCCCAGAGTATGGCGTGGCAGGACCAGGCCGGGCGGAAGGCTGCGGTCATCATCGGCAGCGCCGGTGATCCACGCGTCGCGTCGTATCAGGCGGCCCGTCACCGCGCGGGACACGCACCCGCGCTGCTGATCGACTATCGTGAGCTGATCGCCGATCCCGACAAGGCGGCGTCCCGCATTCCCGCTGAGGCCGATGTCCGCATCGACTCTCCCGGCCGAGCCCCCGACGTGCTCGCGGGCCTGCTGTCGCGCGGCATCGCCGCGAGCGCGCAGCGCGGCCTGCACCATCTGTCGTATCGCGAGATCACCGAACAGCTTGAGGATCGCGGCCGGCTGCTGCCGCCGCGTCAGCTGTTCTTCGGACTGATGGACGTGCTTGCGGCGGTGGCGCGGCGGGCCGCAGCGCATGACGGCATCCGCCTCGTTCCCGATGTCGACGCCATCGCCCATGCCTTCGACAAGACGTCCTGCCACGCGAGACTCGCGGCGCGCGCGATTCCCGTTCCGGCGACGCTGCCGGCGATCGGCTCGTTCGAGGCGCTGCAGGCGGCGATGATCGCGGCGCGGATGCCGCGCGTGTTTCTCAAGCTGCAGCACGGCTCGGCCGCCGCCGGCACGGTGGCGCTGGCGACCTCGAAGCTCGGCATGCGCGCGGTGACGACGGTCGAGACCGTCGCGGACGGCGCCGGCGTGCGGCTCTACAACACGCGCGCGATCCGCAGCGAGACATCGCCGGCCGCGATCGCCCGCCTCGTCGATGCGCTGGCGCCGCATGGGCTGCATGTCGAGGCATGGGTGCCGAAGGCCAGCATCGACGGCCGCGTCGCCGATCTGCGCGTCCTCGTCATCAATGGCGAGCCGGTGTTCCGCGTGCTGCGCAAGAGCCGCCATCCGATGACCAATCTGCATCTCGGCGGCGAGCGCGCCGATGCCACAGCGCTGCTGTCGCGGATGAGCAAGCCGGCTGTCCTCGCGCTCGATGCGACCTGCCGCGCCGTGGCCCAGGCGTTTCCGGGCGCGCTGCAACTCGGCATCGACGTCGCCGTCGCCACCGGCTTTGCGCGGCACGCCGTGCTGGAGGTGAATGCGTTCGGCGACCTGCTCAAGGGCATCGCGACGGAGACCGGGCTCGACGCCTACGATCTGCAGCTCCGCGCGCTGGAGGCCGCCGCATGACGGCGCGCGCTCCTGACATCGATGCGAAGGCGGTGGTCGGCAGCCACGACATCCTGATGATCACGCTCGACACGCTGCGCTACGACGTCGCCGTCGCGGCGCTCGAAGCCGGGCAGACGCCCAACCTCGCCGGCCTGCTGCCCGGCGGCCGCTGGGAGAAGCGGCATGCGCCAGCGAGCTTCACCTATGCCGCGCACCAGGCCTTCTTTGCCGGCTTCCTGCCGACGCCCGCGCGGCCAGGTTCACATCCCCGGCTCTTCGCGGCGCGCTTTGCCGGCAGCGTCACCACGACCGACACGACCTGTGAGTTCGAGACGCCCGACATCGTCACGGGCCTGGCCGGGCGCGGCTATCACACGCTGTGCATCGGCGGCGTCGGCTTCTTCAACAAGCAGACTCCGCTCGGCAGCGTGCTGCCCGGCCTGTTCGCCGAGAGCCATTGGGACGAGACGCTCGGTGTCGCCTCGCCGCACTCGACCGAGCGCCAAGTCGCGCTGGCACTGTCGCGCATCGCCGCCCTGCCTGCGGAGCAGCGGCTGTTTCTGTTCGTCAACGTCTCGGCCCTGCACCAGCCCAACCGGCTGTTCCTGCCGGGCGCCACGCACGACACTCCGGCCTCAATGGCCGCGGCGCTGGCCTATGTCGACCGCCACGTTCCGCCGCTGTTCGCGGCGCTGACGCAGCGTGCACCGCTGCTCGCCATCATCTGCGCCGATCACGGCACCGCCTATGGCGAGGACGGCTTCCATGGTCACAGGCTTGCGCATCCCAGTGTCTGGGACGTGCCCTATGCGGAGTTCGTCTGCGCGCAGCCGGGCGAATCCGCCACAGCCGAGGTGGCGCCATGAGCATGCCCGTGGCCAAATCTGCCGACGAGACGCCGGCCACGGAGCTCACCCGCCGGCTCGCGGGATCGTTCTATCAAGGTTATGCCTATGCCTATCCGCACAAGACCGCCTATCGGCCGCTGACGCCGCCGCGGCAACTGTCCGAGATATGGTCCGCCGAGCCGAAACAGGCGCTGGAGCTCTACGTCCACATCCCGTTCTGCGCCATGCGATGCGGCTTCTGCAATCTGTTCACGACCGTCAATGCGGAGGCCGACGCAGCCGCGCGGCTGCTCGACCAGATCGCGCACGAGGCGGCAGCAGCGGCGCGCGCACTGGGACCGGCGCAATTCGCCCGCATCGCCATCGGCGGTGGCACGCCGAGCTATCTGTCGACAGACGAACTCGCACGGCTGTTTGCCATCATCGCAGAGCGGTTCGGCCTGACGCCCCAGGCGGTCACGACCTCGGTCGAGGTGTCGCCCGAAACTGTGACCGCCGAGAAGCTGGCGCTGCTGCGGTCGCTCGGCATTGATCGCATCAGCATCGGCGTCCAGTCGTTCGACGATGCGGAGGCGCGCGCGCTGGGACGGCCGCAGCGGCGCGCCGTGGTCGAGACGGCGCTCGCCGCGATATCAGCGGCGCAGTTTCCGGTGCGCAACATCGACCTGATCTATGGCGGACGCGGCCAGACGCCGGCGTCCTGGAGCGCCACACTCGAAGCCGCGCTGGCCTGGCAGCCGGAGGAGATCTTCCTCTATCCGCTCTATGTCCGCCCGCTCACCGGGCTGGCGCGCGGCGCCGACACCATCACTGCTGTCGACATCCGTCGAGATCTCTATCGCGCAGGACGCGACCGGCTGCTTGCCGCTGGCTATCAGCAGATCAACATGCGCTGCTTCCGAAGGGCCACGCCGCATCCGCCCCGCCATGACGCCATGACCGACGGCACGCTCGGGCTCGGCTGCGGCGCGCGCTCGATGACATCGGCCATGCACTATTCCAGCGAGTATGCCGTCGGACGCTCCGGGGTTCGCGACATTCTGGCCGCCTATCTCGCGCGCACGCCGGACAGCTTTGCCCAGGCGCATTTCGGCGTGGCTCTGTCGGCCGAAGACCAGCGGCGCGCTCACGTGCTGCGTGCGCTGCTCGAGGTCAGCGGCGTCTCGCGCGCGAGCTACCGGCTGGCATTCGGAACCGAGCTGGACGACGACATGCCGCAACTCGACCTGCTGGTTGGCGCCGGCCTCGCCGAGAACACCGCCGACACGTTGCGCCTCACCGCGGCAGGCCTGGAACGCGCCGATGTGATCGGCCCGTGGCTCTACACCGCCGAGGTCAATCTTCGCATGGAGAGTTTTGGATGGCGCTGAACCTGTCCATTCTCTATCGCGGCCATCTGGCGAGCTGCAATTACGGCTGCCCGTATTGTCCGTTCGCCAAGCGTCATGACAGCCGCGAGGCGCTGGCGCGCGACTATGCTGCGCTGGAGCGTTTCCTGGCCTGGATCGAGGCCCGCCCCACCGATCGCTTCAAAGTGCTGTTCACGCCGTGGGGCGAGGCTCTGATCCGAAAACCCTATCGCGCGGCGATGATCCGTCTCAGCCGTCTCGGCCATGTCGGGCGCGTCGCGATCCAGACCAACCTGTCCTGCAATCTCGACTGGGTCGCCGATTGCGACCTCGAGCGCGCGGCGTTCTGGTGCACCTATCATCCCGGCGAGATCCCGCGCGACAGCTTCCTCGACCAATGCCGCACGCTGGAGCGCATCGGCGCCCGCCATAGCGTCGGCATCGTCGGCCTGCGCGAGCATCTCGACGAGATCGAGGCGCTGCGCGCGGCGCTGCCGCCGACGACCTATCTGTGGGTCAATGCCTACAAGCGAGTCGCCGACTACTACACGTCCGAGGACATTGCGCGCATCGTCGCCGTCGATCCACTGTTCGAGCTCAATCTGCAGGTCTATCAAAGCCGCGGCCGCGCCTGCCGCGCTGGCGAGGAGATGGTCACGGTCGATGGCGACGGCGCGGTGCGGCGCTGCCATTTCGTCCGTGACGTGATCGGCAATCTCTACGATCCCGGTTTCGAGCAGGTGCTGCAGCCCCGCGCGTGCAGCGGCGACATCTGCCGCTGCCACATCGGCTACGTCCACATGCGCGATCTCGACCTCTACACCCTGTTCGGCGACGGCGTGCTGGAACGCATCCCGGCCGACACTCCTATCCGCGCCGAAGCGCAGCAGCGCCTCGCGAATATGATGCTGCCGTAGGGTGGGCAAAGGCGCGGGGCACGTTGTGAGTTCGTGGCACATCGTCGCGTGCCGTGCCCACCATCAAGCGGCGCACGCGCGGAGATGGGCGCAGTGTTTCTCCAGGCGTCATTCCGGGGCGTGCGCGGCACGAGCCCGGAATCCATAGCCACGATCGGTCGTGAGGCACGAGATCGACGTGGCACTTGTCTTGGTCCAAACCAACGTTCGGGGTTATGGATTCCGGGCTCGCGCTATCGCGCGCCCCGGAATGACAGCGGAGTGTGTGGCTTAGGGTGGCAAAAGAGCGCATCCGCGCCTTTGCGCACCCCGCGACGCCTTCACACTCGGGTGCAGTACGGGCTGATAGCCGGCCTGAAGAGCGCGCAAGGTCGAGGGCGGCGTCAGCAGCTGCGGTGTGGTCAATTCCTCGCGCGGCTGCCCATAGCCGGCGAACGACCACGGAAGTGCTCTGCCCTGCAGAATCAGAAAACTTTCGTCCCCGGCCTGAACCATCGCGCCATCGGGCAGCGTTCGAAACGGCGCGGTCAGCGGATGCAGCCGTTTGCGGCGATGGTCGAGCCGCTCGCCGTGCAGCACCTTGTCGATATCAGCCGCGCGGACGCCGCTCACGCCATTGCCCTGCTCCCACGCGGCGCGAAACCGGTTGGCGTCGTCGCGGCGGCAGTAGAAGCAGGGACGGTGGCCGGCGGCGAGCGCGGTAGCCTCATCGAGGAAGAACAGCTCGGTCCAGCTCTGCCGCGCCATGACCTCGCGGCGCTTGCCGCGGAACGCGCACAGGCAGACCAGCCAGGCAGGGCTCGACCAGCGTTTGGTCAGCAGCGTCTTGGTTGCGGGATCATGAATGATGCCGCGATTGCCGGTGAACGTCCCGCGATGCGGCGTGGCGACGATGTCGCCCATTGGGGTGACGCGGTTCTGCAGCGGCATGGCGGCACTCCATACCCGTCGTCATTGCGAGGAGCGAAGCGACGAAGCAATCCAGAGTCCCGATGACAGCCCTGGATTGCTTCGCTTCGCTCGCAATGACGACGTTGACTACGCCGCCCCGTCGCGCAGCGGCGGCGCGAACGACAGCGCCGTGTCCCACGGGAAGAAGATCCAGGTATCCTGCGACACCTCGGTGATGAAGGTGTCGACCAGCGGCCGGCCCTTCGGCTTGGCGTAGACGGTGGCGAAATGCGCATCGGGGAGAAGATCCCGGACCATGCGTCCGGTCTTGCCGGTGTCGACGAGGTCATCGACGATGAGCAGCCCCTTGCCGGTGCCGCCGCCGAGCTTGGCGGTGTCGGGCGAGATGCCCTTCAGGACCTGAAGCTCGCCCTGCTTGGTGTGGTCGTAGCTTGCGATGCAGATCGTATCGATGATGCGCACGCCAAGCTCACGCGCCACGATGGCCGCCGGCACCAAGCCACCGCGGGTGATCGCCACCACGGCATGAAACGGCCCGATCTCGTTGAGCCGCCAGGTCAGCGCCCGGCAATCACGGTGGAATTGGTCCCAGGACACCGGGAAGGCCCGGCCCGCTCGCTCCTCAGCACTCAAGGTCTTGTCTGGCATTCATCTCGTCCGTGCGTTCTCGAAACCTGAACCAGCTTTAGCGCGTCACGTTGAGCCCGGCGAGCATCTCCTTGACCGCCGCCATCGCTGCCGACAGCTTGTCCTGGTCGCGCGAGCGCACCACCAGATGGGTGTTCGGCTTCTGGTCCTCGTCGATGAAGGGATAGCTGCCGATGATGGTGTCCGGGTGCGCCTTGGCGATCTCGCGCAGCGGACCGCCGATGTCGCCCTCGCGCGAGTTGGCGCGGACCGTCTCCGACAGCATGCGGACGCCGGATTTCAGCTTCGGCGCCACGATGTCCATCATCGCCTGCATGATCGAGGGCACCCCCGCCATGACGATGACGTTGCCGAGCTTGAAGCCCGGCGCCAGGATGGTCGCGCTCTGGATCAATTCGGCACCGTCCGGAATGCGCGCCATGCGCAGCCGGGCCTCGTTGAGCTCCTGCTCGCTCCAGCGCTCGCGAAAGCGCGCCACGACCTCGGGATGATGGTCGATGCCGACGCCGAACGCCTTGGCGATCGCATCCGCCGTGATGTCGTCATGGGTCGGCCCGATGCCGCCTGTGGTGAACACATAGGTGTAGCGGTGCCGCAGTGCATCCAGCGCGGCGATGATGTCCGGCTCGTCGTCCGACACCACCCGGACCTCCTTGAGGTCGATGCCGAGATTGGTCAGGTATTCGGCGATGAAGCCGATGTTCTTGTCCTTGGTCCGGCCGGACAGGATCTCGTCGCCGATGACCAGCAACCCCGCGGTGACGATCTCGCTCATGGTATCTCCTCGCATCTCCCGTCTCTTTTGGCCCGCCGCGGCGCCAATGTCATCCGGAACGTCTGAACTTATGCCGTGGATTTGAGCATCATGCAGCCGGTTTTTCAGGCACGCTTTCCGCAACCCCTGCGAAATGCCGCCGAGGAATGCATATCGCGCTGGCCCGGGCCTTGCTACCATCCTCAGGAGTCATGCAATGTATGACGAGGCTGGGACACACGGGCATCTATGGCAGTCGCGTTCGACGAAATGAACCAGCCGGGCGGCGATGTCCGCCAGGCTTATCAAGAGCTGTCGCGGTGGCTGAAGGAAACGCCGCCGGAGGCGCTGGAGTATCGCCGTCACGAGGCGGAGCTCTTGTTCCGGCGAATCGGCATCACCTTCGCGGTGTATGGCGAGGCGGAGGCGCAGGAGCGACTGATCCCGTTCGACGTCATCCCGCGCATCCTCTCGGGCAAGGAATGGACCCTGCTGGAGAAGGGGCTGAAGCAGCGCGTCAAGGCGCTGAACATGTTCCTGCGCGACATCTATCACGGCCGCGACATCCTGCGCGCCAACGTCGTGCCGGATGACCTGATCTTCCAGAACCCGGTGTTCCGCCCGGAGATGAACGGGCAGGACGTGCCGCACGACGTCTATGTCCACATCGCCGGCATCGACATCGTCCGCGTCGACGCCAACGACTTCATCGTGCTCGAGGACAATGCGCGCACGCCGTCGGGCGTGTCGTACATGCTGGAAAACCGCGAGATCATGATGCGGCTGTTTCCGGACCTGTTCGCGAGGCACCGCGTCGCGCCAGTGGAGCGCTATCCGGACGAACTGCTGTCGTGCTTGCGCTCGGTCGCGCCGCTCAGCGCCTCGGCCGAGCCGACGGTCGCGCTGATGACGCCCGGCATCTACAATTCCGCCTATTACGAGCACTCGTTCCTCGCCGACAAGCTCGGCATCGAGCTGGTCGAGGGCCGCGACCTCATCGTCAAGAACGACGAGGTGTTCATGCGCACCACCGAGGGGTTGAAGCGGGTCGACGTGATCTACCGCCGCGTCGACGACGACTTCCTCGACCCCCTCACCTTCCGGCCGGATTCGGCGCTCGGCGTGCCCGGGCTGATGTCGGCCTATGTCGCCGGCAACGTCACGCTCGCCAACGCGGTCGGCACCGGCATCGCCGACGACAAGGCGATCTATTCCTACATGCCGGACGTCGTGAAGTTCTATCTGGGCGAGGAGCCGATCCTGAAGAACGTGCAGACCTGGCGCTGCCGCGAACCAGCCGACCTGTCCTACGTGCTCGACCATCTCGGCGAGCTCGTCGTCAAGGAGGTGCACGGCTCCGGCGGCTACGGCATGCTGATCGGCCCGGCGGCGACGAAGGCGACCATCGAGGCGTTCCGCGACAAGCTGAAGCGCGAGCCGGAGGGCTTCATTGCCCAGCCGACCCTGGCGCTGTCGACCTGCCCGACCTGCGTGACCTCGGGGCTGGCGCCGCGCCATGTCGATCTCCGGCCGTTCGTGCTGACCGGGCGCGACCGCACCACCATCGTGCCCGGCGGCCTCACCCGCGTGGCGCTGAAGGAGGGCTCGCTGGTCGTGAACTCCAGCCAGGGCGGCGGCACCAAGGACACATGGGTGCTGGATGAGTAGAGGTTACGCACATATCTCGCGGCTCGGTCACCTCTCCCCGCTTGCGGGGGCGCGACGAGCTTCGCTCGTGCTGAGAGGTCGGATTGCATCGCCAGATGCAATCCGAGTGAGGGGGTACAGGTCAATCAACTCGCACCACCCGCGCGGCTGCCCCTCACCCCAGCCCTCTCAGCGCGAGCGAAGCTCGTCGCGCCCCCGTGAAGAACGGGGAGAGGGAGCGCACTGCGCTCGCCGCAATAGCTCGACCACGAGCTTCATTCCCGTGCACGCCTTCCCCGTCGCCGGGGCAGGTTCACTCCGCACATTGTAGATTGCCCATGCTGTCGCGCACCGCCGAAAACCTGTACTGGCTCGCCCGCTATGTGGAGCGCGCCGAGTATCTCGCCCGCACCATCGACGCGACGTTGCGCGTCACCGCCCTTCCCGCGGCCTATATCGGCAAGACCAACGAGTGGGAATCGGCGCTGCTGACCGCCGGCGTCAGTGCCAGCTTCTACGAGCACTATTCCGAGGCCAACGAGCAGAACGTCATCGAGTATCTCTCGTTCAACCCATCGAACCCGTCCTCGATCAAGAACTGCATCGAGGCCGCCCGCCTCAACGCGCGCTCGGTCCGGACGGCGCTGACCTCGGAGATGTGGGACACCCTCAACGGCTCCTGGATCGAGTTGCAGGAAGTCTGGAGCAAAGGCACCAAGACGCGCGAGGAACTGGCGCGCTTCCTGCGCTTCGTGCAGGAGACTTCGCTGCGCTTCGACGGCTCGGCCTATCGGACCATGCTCCGCAACGACGCCTATTGGTTCTCGCGGCTCGGCCTGCATCTCGAACGCGCCGACAACACCGCGCGCATTCTCGACGTGAAATATCACTTGCTGCTGCCCGAGGAGGAGCATGTCGGCGGCCCGCTCGACTACTACCAGTGGACCTCGATCCTGCGCTCGGTGTCGGCGCTGACGGCCTATCACTGGGTGTATCGCGAGACGCTGAAACCCTGGCTGATCGCCGATCTCCTCATCCTCAACGACACGCTGCCGCGCTCGCTGGCCAGTTGCTACGGCAACCTCGTCCGCAATCTCGACCAGATCGGCGTCGCCTATGGCCGCCAGGGTCCGTCGCAGCGGCACGCGCGCGGCGTCCGCAACCGGCTCGAGCATTCCAACATGGACGACATCTTCCAGCACGGCGTCCACGAGTTCATCCAGGAGTTCATCGCCGACAATTCGCGGCTGGGAGAGATCATCACCAAGCAATATCTGATCTGACGACGGCGGCGCGCCGGACTGTGGCCGCAAGACCACGCCCGGAGCCCCGATTTACTCGTCGATCCAGCCCAAGGCCCGGCCTGCCCTTTCGGGCGAAGGTGAAACGAGCTACCGCGGACAGCACATCTGACGAAGACTGGTCGACCGCCATGCGCCTGCGTATCTCCCATTCCACCACCTACCGCTACGAGCCGGCGGCGACCGGCGTCATCCAGATCATCCGCATGACGCCCGGCAGCCATGACGGCCAATATGTGGCGGAATGGCAGATCGACGTCTCGACCGATTCGCGGCTCGACATGCACGAGGACGCGTTCGGCAACGTGACCCATGTGATCACCCATGGGCCGCTCGGGGATCTCACGATCACCGCCGAAGGCCTGGTGGAGACCCACGACACCGGCGGTGTGCTGAAGGGATCGGACGAGCGGTTTCCGCCGAGCTTCTTCCTGCGCCAGACCCCGCTCACGACCGCCAACGCGGCGATGGCGACCATCGTGCGCGACCTGCGCGCGGAATCGGAAAGCGACGTGCTCGGCTTCCTGCACACGCTGATGACGCAGATCTACGAGCACATGACCTTCGACGAGAGTCCGACCCATAGCGGCACCTCGGCCACGGAGGCGTTCGGTCTGCGGCGCGGCGTCTGCCAGGATTATGCTCATATCTTCATTGCCTGCGCGCGCGCTGGCGGCATCCCGGCGCGCTTCGTGTCCGGACACTTCCTGCGCTCCGATGGTGCAGTGCACCAGGAAGCCGGCCATGCCTGGGCGGAAGCCTTCATTCCCGGCCTCGGCTGGGTCGGGTTCGACGCCGCCAACTGCATCTGCACAACCGACGCGCATGTGCGGGTGGCGCTCGGGCTCGATTATCTCGGCGCGGCGCCGGTGCGCGGCACGCGCTATGGCGGCGGCGCCGAGACCCTCACCGTCAAGGTCAAGGTCGAGCAGGTCGGCCGCGGCGGCCAGTCGCAATCGCAGTCGCAGTCGCAGCGGCAGTCCTGAATTCGGGCCCGCGCCCGTAACCCCACCCTCGATGTCATTCCGGGGCGCGCGCAAGCGCGAACCCGGAATCCATCGCCCCGCAGAACGTGCCGAAAGATGGATTCCGGGCTCGTCGCTTCGCGCCGCCCCGGAATGACGACCTCTGTTGTAGCGACGGCGGGGGTCTTCGGCACAGCGGGGTTGGACCGGCCGCCGATTTTCGCTAGTAATTCGCGCTCTGGCTCGAGGGGACGACGATGACCTATTGCTGCGGAATTCTGGTGCGTGACGGGCTCGTCATGATCGCCGACACCAGGACCAACGCCGGTCTCGACAACGTCTCGACGTTCCGCAAGCTGCACATCTTCTCCAATCCCGGCGAGCGCATCCTCGCCATCGCCAGCGCCGGCAATCTCGCCATCAGCCAGTCGGTGCTATCGACACTGACCGAGGGCATGGAAGATCCCAACACGGGCGAGGTCGAGACGCTGATGAACGCGCCAACCATGTTCCAGGCGGCACAGCGCATCGGCAAGGCGATCCGCACGGTGCACGCCACCGAAGGCCCGGCGCTGAAGGCCGAGGACATCTCGTTCGACGTCTCGTTCCTGTTCGGCGGCCAGATCAAGGGCTCGCGGATGCGGCTGTTCATGGTCTACACCGCCGGCAACTTCATCGAATGCACGACGGACACGCCCTATTTGCAGATCGGCGAGCACAAATACGGCAAGCCGGTGCTCGACCGCGCGATGCACTATGACGTCGAGCTCTATGATGCCCTGAAGACGGGTCTGATCTCGATGGATTCGACGATGCGCTCGAACCTCGGCGTCGGGATGCCGATCGACGTTCTGGTCGTGCGTGCGGAGGCCTGCGAGGCCGACCTCAACCACCGCATCGAGGCCGGCGAGCCGTATTTCCACGACCTCCGCTCGCGCTGGTCGGCCGCCCTGCGCGCCGCGCACAACAACATTCCACGGCCGCCCTACAAGACGCAAAGCGAATCGAAGCACTGAAACGCAGAAATCGAAACTGCAATACCGATCAAAACTGAAGGTGAGGAAACATGGCTGAAGCGGCAAAGAAGATCGCAGTGGTGACGGGCGCAGGCACGGGTGTCGGCCGCGCCGCATCACTGGCGCTGATGGATGCAGGCTTCACGGTCGTGCTGGTCGGGCGCCGCAAGGAGATGCTGGAGGAAACAGCCAAGCTCGGCCCGGCCGGCATGAGCCTCCCCGTCACAGCCGACATGATGGACCCCGCCTCGATCGCGGCGCTGTTCGACACCGTCAAGTCGACCTACGGCCGGCTCGACCTGCTGTTCAACAACGCCGGCATGGGCGCGCCGCCGGTGCCGTTCGAGGACCTCACGATGCAGCAATGGCAATCGGTGGTGGCGACCAACCTCACGGCGCCGTTCCTGTGCACGCAGCACGCCTTCCGTATCATGAAGGACCAGAACCCGCGCGGCGGCCGCATCATCAACAACGGCTCGATCTCGGCACACGCGCCGCGGCCGTTCTCCTCGCCCTACACCTCGACCAAGCATGCGATCACCGGGCTCACCCGGGCGTCGAATCTCGACGGCCGCGCCTACGATATCGCCGTCGGCCAGATCGACATCGGCAATGCCGAGACGCCGATGACCGAGCGCATGGTCGGCGGCGTGCTGCAGCCGGACGGCCGCATGATGCCGGAGCCGCGCATGGACGTGAAGGCGGTCGGTGACGCCGTCGCCTACATGGCCGGCCTGCCGCTGTCCGCCAACGTCCTGTTCATCACGGTCATGGCGACCAAGATGCCGTTCGTCGGCCGGGGCTAATCCAGCGCGGCGCGCGGCTCAGGCCGTGCGCCGCCGCAACGGCTCGCGCTCCTCGCGCGGCACGATCGAGACGCCCTGCTCCGCCTGGCTCAGGCCGACGCTAAACTTGCGACATTTGTGCAGCGAGGGATGCAGCGGCTCCCGCGGGCTCGCGCTCATGTCGTAGTTGAGGAACGACAGCAGCAGCTGGAAGCCCATCAGCAAGGTCAGCGCTGCGACCATGATGGTTCCGGTCGGCACCAGCTGGTCCGGCGGCGCCGCCAGCCAGTGATAGCCGCCGAACACCAGACCAAAGCCGAGCAGCGCCACGCCTGCAAGCAGCTGCAGCGAGGCCAACGACAGGTCACGGAAGAAGTATCGATAGAGCACGCGGCGGCTCAGATTGCGCAGATGCCCCGCGAGGAACGGTCCGAACTGCTCGGAGACACGCAGGTTCGAGATCTCGCCGCCGTAGCGGGCGCGCATCGGAAACTCGACCACCTTGGCGCGCAGCAGGCCGAGATGGAACAGCAGGTCGGTCTCGAAGAAGTAGCGGTTGGCGATGCGGTCGACGTCGAGCAGTTCGGCGATCCGCGCATGCACGGCAAAGAAGCCGTTGGTCGGATCCATGATGGTCCAATAGCCGGTCGACAGCTTGGCCATGAACGACAAAGCGAGATTGCCGAACAGGCGTACCGGCGGCATCGTGGCGGCGTTGTTGAGGAAGAAGAAGCGGTCGCCCTTGACGTAGTCGGCCTGTCCGCTCTCGATCGGCTGGACCAGCGCCGGCACCAGCGCCGGGTCCATCTGGCCGTCGGCGTCGATCTTGACGATGATCTCGGCGCCGCGGCGGATCGCGAATTGCAGCCCGGAGAGAAAAGCGCCTCCGACACCGCGATTGGCATCGTGGCGAAGCACAACCACCCGTTGATCGGAACACAGATTGGCCACCAGAAGCGCGGTCCCGTCGGGACAGCAATCGTCGACCACCACGATCAGGCCGACCTCCGGCCCGATCGCGGCGATGACCGGCAGGATGGTATCCGCCGCCCGAAACGCAGGAATGACCACGGCAATTCCAGCCGCATCCATGACGAGCCCCCTGCTGCGCTGCCTTCTGCTGAACGGTCGAACCGCCGTCGCGCAACCTAAGGTAATATGGCCCGGCAGGATTAAACGGTATCTTAAGGCGGGCCCGATAATTTGCGGAGGTTACCGTCTTCGTCCGCCACCTGGAGTCGTCACCGAGCCAGCTCCATGCCGCCATCCGCGTCGCGCACCATACGGACGACAGGGCCGGGACGACTGCTCGAGGTCGTGACGCCGGCGGCCGCTGATCCCGCCGACCGCGAGATGCTGCGCAGCCTGCTCATCCTGGGCGGCCTGCTGTTCGTGCTGACGCTGGCGACCTATTTAGCGACCGCGCATTGGACCTGGCCCTTTCCGCGCGACAAGACGACGCTGGTGATCGGCCGCGACTTTCTGAACCTCTGGATGTTCGGCCGCGCCGCCTTCGGCGACGATCCCACCCGCTTCTACGATCTCGTGGCCTACAACCACGAGTTGGCGGCCATGCTGGGCTCGGACTATCCGATCCAGAACTGGCCCAATCCGCCCAATGCGCTGGTGGTGATGGCGCCGTTCGGGCTGCTCGACTACTTCCCGGCGCTCGCCGCCTGGGCCGTTCTCAGCGCGCTCGCGCTTGACGTGGCCTGCCGCGATGCCTTCGCCGACCGGCGGGCACTGCTGCTCGTGGCCGTGTCTCCCGCCGCGCTGATGTGCCTGCTGTCGGGCCAGAGCTCGTTTTTGACGACGGCCGCGCTATTCGGAAGCCTCGCGCTGATGGACCGCAGGCCGGCGCTCGCGGGACTGCTGATCGGGTTGCTCACCGCCAAGCCGCAGCTCGGCCTGTTGCTTCCGGTGATGCTGGTCGCTTCCGGTCGCTGGCGCGTCATCGCCTGGTCGACTCTGGCAACGACGGCGCTGTTCGGCGCCAGCGTCGCGATCGGGGGCGTGCAGGCTTGGCACGACTACGTCACCAAGGCCGCTCCGATGCTCAGCGAAGTGCTGCGTGATCCCACTGGCATCGCCGTGCCCTATCACGCCACGCTGTTCATGAGCTTCCGCGGCCTGCTCGGCGATCGCGCCGCCGACGCGATCCAGCTGATCGCGGCGGTGGCGGCGGTCATCGGCGTGTTCGTCGTGTACCGCCTGCGCAAGGATGCCGATCCGGCACGGCTGCGAGCCTTCCTGTTCGCCAGCACGATCTGCGTGTCGCCCTATATGGGCACCTATGACGTGCTGCCGCTGACCTGCGCCGCTCTCGCGCTGCTCGCCGCTGGAGGCCTGGACGATGTCGGCCGCAGGCTGGTGCAACTGGTGTTCTGGCTGCCGGCCCTGCAACTGCTGCTCGGCAACGTCCAGCTGCCCGGCGCCGGCCTCATTCCGCCGGCCTTTGCCCTCTATCTCGGCTGGCACCTGCTCGCGCCGGCGCGACGGACAGCGCAACTCGACGAACCGAGCATTGCGGCTAGCTAAGGAAGGCTACCCGTTAAGCGGGCTTGCCCATTTTCTGCCGCCGCTGTTCGCGAACCCGCTCGATCTCCGGAAATGGTCCATACTTAGCAAGCATGCAGCCTTTCGGGGTGTGGTTCATGGCGACTCTAAATTCCATTTTTTCCCGACCACCTTCGCCCGGCTCAAAATGCACCACCGTGACCCGTGTCGTCGGTATGAGCGGCAGCTCAAGTTTAGCCGAGACGCAATAGATCGTGATGCGCTGTGGCTCGAACGGACCGCCGCCATACTCGAAGGGTCCGGAGAATTTCGCCTCGGAAAGGCGTGGCGCGCCGTCGTCCAACCAGGTGCGGTAGCCCAGATGCTCTTCCAGAACTCGCGCAATGGCTTCACGCCGGCGCTGCAACGGCACCGGATCGGCTGCGACTGACGCCGCCAGCGCTCGCGAGTCCTTCTTGGACATGTCGCTCGGCTGCGCGACCGTCTGCCCGGCCTCCGCCTGAAGCACCGGAGCCGCCGCGCTGGCGCACCCCGCAAGGAGCAATAGCATCAGAATGCTCGAAAGCTGCAAAAGCCGATCTCCCGCGAACGGTGTCGAAATGCGTTCTGCCGGCGCAGCGGCCGCCGGCAGCATCGAAGGTCCAACCATGAAGCGTCCCCCACCCCAAGGGACAGGCCTTTTCAGCTTGCCCCATAGTGATCGGGCTACCATCGGAGCTTCAGTGCGTCCAGTTGCAAACTTCGGGACGTCGGACCTCAGGCTGCTATTGCGGGATGCGCATGATCCACGAACGAGCCTCTACTCCAGCCGCTCGACCTTGCGCAGTTCCGGAAACAACCTCATCCACAGCAGCGCGATCGCGATCGTCCCGACGCCGCCGAGCACGGCCGCCGGCATCGCGCCGAACAGTGCCGCGGTCAGGCCGCTCTCGAACTGGCCGAGCTGGTTGGAGGCGTTGATGAACAGGAAGTTCACCGCACCGACGCGGCCGCGCATCTCGTTGGGCGTCGCCAATTGCACCAGCGAGAAGCGGATCACCACGCTGATCGTATCGGCAGCGCCGAGAATGGCGAGCGCCGCGACCGAGACCCACATGACGTGCGAGACTGCAAACACCACCGTGGCGACGCCGAACAAGATCACCGCCTGGAACATGCGCAGGCCGACGCGGCGCGTGATCGTGGTGCGCGCCAGCACCGCGGTCATCGCCAGCGCACCGACCGCGGGCGCGGCGCGCAGCACGCCGAGCCCGAACGGCCCGGTATCGAGAACGTCGCGCGCATAGATCGGCAGCAGCGCCGTGACGCCGCCGAGCAGCACCGCGAACAGATCGAGCGAGATGGTGCCGAGGATCGCCGGATGGGCGCGGATGAAGCGGACGCCGGCGAACAGATCGTCCTTGCTGCCATCGACGCGCTCCGCCGGCACGTCGTCGGGCACCTGCATCAGTCCGGTCAGCACCATGCCGCCGAGCCAGAACAGCATCATGATGCCATAGGGCAGTCCGGGCGCGACCGCGTAGGCGAAGCCGCCGATCGCGGGACCCGCGATGGTCGCGAGCTGCGCCGCCCCGCTCGACAGTGCACTCGCCCGCTGCAGCGTGCCCGACGGCGCGATCAGCGGCAGCAGCGCTGCAGTCGCCGGGCTCTCGAACGCGCCGGTGATGCCGAGCACGAAGGTCGCCGCGAACAGCTGGAATTCACCGAGCTGGCCTGCATACGCGCCCCAGCACAGATAGAGAGCGGTGAGCGCCTCCGTGAGCTGGCAGAGCTGCACCACACGTTTGCGCGGAAATCGATCGGCGGCGCTGCCGGCTACGAACACCAGCAGCGCCGTCGGCAGGAACTGGATCAGCCCGACCAGCCCCAGATCGAAGGCGCGCCCGGTGAGATCGTAGATCTGCCAGCCGATCGCCACGGCGGCGATCTGGCTCGCGAAGCGTGACAGGCTGCGTGACGACAAGAACAGCAGGAACGCGCCTTGCTTCAGGAGCTCGCGCGCGCCGATCGGGACGGTGGTCGACATGATGGCGCCCTGGGTGACGCAGGGCCAGATGCTTGTCAATCGCAGCCCCGCGCATGGCCGCACGGCATTGCGCGGGGCTGGACCCTGCGCTCATAATCGCGCCGGGGTTCGGGGGGACGTGATGCTTCAGCTGCAATCGGCATTCGGGATCGTGGCACTGCTGGCGATCGCATGGGCGCTCGGCGAAAACCGGCGCGCGGTCTCACTGAAACAGGCCGCGCTTGGGCTGATGGTGACGCTGCTGACGGCGGTGGTGCTGCTCAAGGTGCCGACGGTGGCGCGCGCCTTCGGCGCCATCAACGACGCGGTCGGCGCGATCTCACAGGCCTCCCGCGCCGGCACGTCGTTCGTGTTCGGCTATGTCGGCGGCGGCGCCCTGCCGTTCGACCTCAAGGCGCCCGGCGCCGACTTCGTGCTCGCCTTTCAGGCGCTGCCGATCGTGCTGGTCATGAGCGTGCTGACAACGCTGTTGTTCTATTGGCGCGTGCTGCCTCCGCTGGTGCGCGGCATGGCTTGGCTGCTCGAGCGCACGCTCGGCGTCGGCGGTGCGGTGGGCCTTTCGACCGCGGCAAACGTCTTCCTCGGCATGGTCGAGGCGCCGCTGTTCGTCCGTCCCTATCTGGCGCAGATGACGCGCAGCGAGCTCTTCCTCGTCATGACCGGCGGCATGGCCGGCATCGCCGGCACCGTGCTGGTGCTTTATGCGACGTTTCTGGCTCCGCTGATTCCGGATGCCGCCGCGCATTTCGTGATCGCTTCGGTGCTCGGTGCGCCGGCGGCGATCCTGGTCAGCCTGATCATGGTGCCGGAGACCGGCAAGCAGCTCACCGGCGGCGCGCTCGGCGATCCCGAGATGCAGGTGTCCTCGACGATGGACGCCATCGTCAAGGGCACCAGCGCCGGGCTCGAGCTCCTGATGAACATCGTCGCGCTGCTGCTGGTGCTGGTCGCGCTGGTGCATCTCGCCAACGCGATCCTGTCGCTGCTTCCCGCGGTCGGCGGCGCCGCGATCTCGCTGCAGCGGCTGCTCGGCCTGGTCATGGCGCCGGTCTGCTGGCTAATGGGACTGCCGTGGTCGGAAGCCGTCACCGCCGGCAGCCTGATGGGGACCAAGACGGTGCTCAACGAGCTCATCGCCTATGTCGAGCTGGCAAAGCTCGATACCGCCGCGCTCGATCCGCGTGCCCGGCTGATCATGCTCTATGCGATGTGCGGCTTCGCCAACTTCGCCAGCCTCGGCATCATGATCGGCGGCCTCGGCACGATGGCGCCGACACGGCGCGACGAGATCAACGCGCTCGGCCTCAAATCAATCGTCTCCGGCACTCTCACCACGTGCCTGATGGGCGCGATCGTTGGCCTGCTGAACTGAGCCGGGCTGCATCGGGCCTGGAAGAATTCGCGGCACCATCTTCCTCATGACCGTCTCCGAGCCCTGCGCCGTGAGATGGGCATGATCGAAGGATAGCGGGAAATTGGCGGTGGTGAGCGGACATCTGCCGCCTTCACACACCGACGCCAGCACCGAGACATAGGCAAAGCCCGCGCTCGTCGGAAGAGCGGCCTGCATCGCCGCATCCAGCGCGAAGATGTCCGACCGGACGAATGCAACGGGATCGGGCGTCACGCCGCGCAAGATCGCCCGCGCCAGCATCGACGGCAGCCGCGCCCGGAACTGCACAGCGGGGCCGAGCAGCACCACCGGGATTCCGGCGGCCCGCAACCGGTCCAACATCGACTTGAGATCGCGCACCATGCCGGGAAAGCGCGGCGGGCGCGCGTTCTCGAGCCAGTCCGCCGACAGCAAGATCAGATCGGGCCGCGTCGTGGCGAGATAGTCGCGCATCTGGTCGGCCAGCGCGCGGCAAGCCGGTACGCCTTGCGTCTCCGCGCTGAAGGTCGGCATGCAGGTCGGCTGGCTGGCCTGCATGATGTTGACGCTCTCCGGATCGAGCTGCGCCCTGAGGCCATGGTAGTACTGCGCGGCGAAGCTGTCGCCCCAGAGCAGGACGTTGGTCTTGCCGGTTACGGTCCGCAGGCACTCCGCCGCGACCCGCCCGTCCGGCGTGGCGAAGCAGGTGCCGACGCGGTAGGGCTGCGCCCTGTCATAGTCGTTGTAGGCATCGAGCCGCTGCGCCTCACGGTCGACGTCGGACAGGGCTCCGGCGCGCAGCAGGCCGGTGCCGCTGCCGGCCAGCAGCACGACGCTCGCCGCCGCCGCGAGGCCGAAGGCCGCCCGCGGGGTGGCCACGAGCCGGCGCGTGCGGAACGGCTGCTCGACAAAGCGCCAGGAGAGCGTGGCGACCGCGACCGTCAGCATGAACAGGCCCAGCCGTTCCCAGCCATCGAGTGCGAGACCCGGCTTGGCAAAGCGCGCGAACGCGAACACCGGCCAGTGCCAGAGATACAACGAATAGGAGATGCGGCCGAAGAAGGCGGCCACGCCGAGCGGTGACAACGGGCTGCGCCGGACGTTGGCGACGCCCACCCCGCTCCACAGGAACAGCGCAGCGCCCAGGCACGGCGCCAGTGCGTTGACGCCCGGGAAGCCCGGTCCCGGCCGCAGCGACAGAATCGGCACGACCATCAGCACCAGCGAGAGCACGCGCGCCGAACGCTGAGCCAAGCCGGGCCGTGGCTCCGGAAGGCCCGAAACCGCAACCAGACTGCCGAGCAGGAACTCCCAGGCACGCGGCGGGCTAAGGAAGAAGGCGCTCGCGGACGCGCCGCTTCGCATCAGCATCAGACCGAGCGCAAACGAGCCGGCGGCGAGCAGTGCCAGGATCAACGGCAGCCAGCGGCCGCGCGCGCCCCGCAGCACCAGCCAAACCACGATGGGCAGGACCAGATAGAACTGCTCCTCGACCGCCAGCGACCAGGTGTGCAGCAGCGGCTTGTCCACCGCCGCGTGATCGAAATAGCCCGACTGCAGCCAGAAGAAGATGTTCGAGGTGAAGCTGACCACCGCCGCCGCGGAGCGAAAGAACTCCACGCGTTCCGAGCTCAGCAGGTCCCGAGACGCAGGAATCGCAGCGACAGCGACCATGACGTAGAGCGCGGGCAACAGCCGCCGCACCCGCCGCTCGTAGAAGCGGACGAACGAGAACTCGCCCTTGGCGATCTCGGCCGTGATGATGCCGGTGATCAGATAGCCCGAGATGACGAAGAAGATGTCGACGCCGACGAAGCCGCCGAAGATCGCCGGCGCCTCGAAATGAAAGGCGACGACCGCAAGCACCGCGAGGGCGCGCAACCAGTCGATGTCGTCGCGATGGATGGGCAACACTTGGCGTTCCTCCCGAACGAGGAGGATTGACGCTCGCCGGTAGCCAGCGGGACGCAGATGCCGATCTGCAGCTGGCCTGACTGAGCCCACGCACCGCTAAAACAACCCTGGCGCGGACGATTCCCCCAATCCTTGTTCAAAGGTTAGAGGAACCGCAGTTTTATGTCTAATTGTTGTTGGCCACAATTTCGACCGTTTTGAAATCGGCCGGCAGGATCACCTCGAGCAGCTCGACGTCGTCGGAATAGTCGAGGATCATGTGCCGGATCTTCGGCGGCTGCGTCCAGCAGCTGCCCTCCTTCATCAGCGTCTCGCCAACGCCTTCCAGATAGCTCTTCACCCAACCTTTGAGCACGTAGACCATCTGGAAATCGACCGCATGGGTGTGCAGCTTCGACACCTCCTGCGGATTGCACGGCGGCAGCATGCGGATGACGTGCGCCCGCGCCAGCCCGTGAGTCGCGGCGGCAATACCGAGATCGCGGTAGTGTGCATAGGCGCGCAGGCCGTCGGCCTTGAAGTCCTCCTCGCGGTGATGGCTGATCGCGACCTTCTGCTTCGGCCGCCTTGGCGCCGGTGCTGGGCGGCCCTTGCTGACGAGCGCCTTGCGCGCGGACGGTGCGGCCGCCCGACCGGGCTTCGAGGCTGTCTTGGCAGCTGTCTTGGCAGATGCCTTAGCAACTGTCTTGGCGACGGTCTTCGCCGCGGGCTTGGTCTTTGCCGTCTTACGCGGCGCGGCCTTGGCGGCGGCGCGAGATGCTGACGTGGTGCTGCGGCTCTTCCTGGCCATGGCGCTCTCCCTGCGAGTCCTCGACCCGAGGCTATCACAGTTGGAAGAAACTCCGCAGACGCTCCGCACAAGGTCGTCATTCCGGGGCGTGCGCAGCACGAGCCCGGAATCCATTGCTCCGCGCGCTCTGCCGCCCGATGGATTCCGGGCTCGCGCTGCGCGCGCCCCGGAATGACACCGGCCAATGAGGCGGCTACGGTGGCCTTCAGCTCAATGCAGCCGGAACACGCCGTCCACGGCGCGCAGCTCGGCCGGCTTGATCAGCTTCGAGTGCGCCACCGTGACCGAGTACAGCGGCCCCTCGAGCTTCTCCTGCCAGAATGCCAGGAAGTCCTGCAGCGCCGGGAATTTCGGGAACAGGTCGTAGTTCTGCCAGACGTATGTCTGCAGCAGCGAGCGATGGTCCGGCATCCGATACAGGATCTGCGCGGTCGTCAGCCCGTAACCCAGCACCTGTTTCCGAAAGTCCTCGGAAACCTCAACCTTCGACACCATGCCAACCTCCGTTTCTGGAGCGCATGTCCGTGTGGCCAACCCGGGATGGAGCCACCCGGCAAAGATGCGCTCACGCTCTCGAAATGTGACGCATGTCCTCAACCCATCTCAAGCTCAAATGTTTAACGGCATGTTGAAAAATGCTGCATTAGCAGCCACTTAGCCCGGGTGCTAATACGGGGTTTCACGCTCCGTTCCGGCCGTGTTAACGCTATCGGAACGCTTTGGCAGAGGCTGGAGTCGACTGCTAATTTTTCTGCTACAAGCCCTTGCCCGGCCGAAAACTCTCGCCTAAATCCAGCCCGCGTGCTGGCACTCGCCGGCACCGACTGCCAAATCTCCAGAAACTGACAATCGCTTCAATTGCTTAGGAGGACTGTATGGCTTTCCGTCCGCTTCACGACCGCGTCGTGGTCAAGCGCATCGACGCCGAAGAGAAGACCGCTGGCGGCATCATCATTCCCGACTCGGCCAAGGAAAAGCCCTCGCAGGGCGAAGTGATCGCGGTGGGCCCCGGCGCCCGCGACGAGAGCGGCAAGCTGGTTCCGCTCGACGTCAAGGCCGGTGATCGCGTGCTGTTCGGCAAGTGGTCGGGCACCGAGGTCAAGATCGACGGCCAGGAGCTGCTGATCATGAAGGAAAGCGACATCATGGGCGTCCTGACCGACGTCGGCGCCAAGAAGAAGGCCGCCTGATCCAAGCTCGCACAACGCTCACCCTGAGGAGCGCGCCCGCGGGCGCCTCGCCAAGGGGTGAGACAGACAATTCAACTCAGGGAAATCCAATATGTCAGCGAAAGACGTAAAGTTCGGCGTCGAAGCCCGCGACCGCATGCTGCGCGGCGTGGACATTCTCGCCAATGCCGTGAAGGTCACGCTCGGTCCGAAGGGCCGCAACGTCGTCCTCGACAAGTCGTTCGGCGCTCCGCGCATCACCAAGGACGGCGTCACCGTCGCCAAGGAGATCGAGCTCGACGACAAGTTCGAGAACATGGGCGCGCAGATGGTGCGCGAGGTCGCCTCGAAGTCCGCTGACGCGGCCGGCGACGGCACCACCACCGCGACCGTGCTGGCCCAGGCCATCGTGCGCGAAGGCGCCAAGGCGGTTGCCGCCGGCATGAACCCGATGGATCTGAAGCGCGGCATCGACCTCGCGGTCGAGGCGGTCGTCGCCGATCTCGTCAAGAACTCCAAGAAGGTCACGTCGAACGACGAGATCGCCCAGGTCGGCACCATCTCCGCCAACGGCGACTCCGAGATCGGCAAGTTCCTCGCCGACGCCATGAAGAAGGTCGGCAACGAGGGTGTCATCACCGTCGAGGAAGCCAAGTCGCTCGAGACCGAGCTCGACGTCGTCGAGGGCATGCAGTTCGATCGCGGCTACATCTCGCCCTACTTCGTCACCAACGCCGACAAGATGCGCGTTGAGATGGACGACGCCTACATCCTCATCAACGAGAAGAAGCTGTCGTCGCTGAACGAGCTGCTGCCGCTGCTCGAGGCGGTGGTGCAGACCGGCAAGCCGCTGGTGATCGTTGCCGAGGACGTCGAGGGCGAGGCTCTGGCCACCCTGGTCGTGAACCGTCTGCGCGGCGGCCTGAAGGTCGCGGCCGTCAAGGCGCCGGGCTTCGGTGACCGCCGCAAGGCCATGCTGCAGGACATCGCGATCCTGACCGGCGGCCAGGCGATCTCGGAAGACCTCGGCATCAAGCTCGAGAACGTCAACCTCTCCATGCTCGGCCGCGCCAAGAAGGTGATGATCGACAAGGAGAACACCACGATCGTCAACGGCGCCGGCAAGAAGGCCGACATCGAGGCGCGCGTGGCGCAGATCAAGGCGCAGATCGAGGAAACCACCTCGGACTACGACCGTGAGAAGCTGCAGGAGCGTCTGGCCAAGCTCGCCGGCGGCGTCGCGGTGATCCGCGTCGGCGGCGCGACCGAGGTCGAGGTCAAGGAGCGCAAGGATCGCGTGGATGACGCGATGCATGCGACCCGCGCGGCTGTCGAGGAAGGCATCCTGCCGGGCGGCGGCGTCGCCCTGCTCCGTGCCTCCGAGCAGCTCAAGGGCGTCCGCGCCAAGAACGAAGACCAGAAGACCGGCATCGAGATCGTCCGCAAGGCGCTCTCCGCCCCGGCCCGCCAGATCGCGATCAACGCGGGCGAGGACGGTTCGGTCATCGTCGGCAAGATCCTCGAGAAGGATCAGTATGCGTACGGCTTCGACTCGCAGTCGGGCGACTACGTGAACATGGTGTCCAAGGGCATCATCGACCCGACCAAGGTCGTGCGCGCCGCGATCCAGAACGCAGCGTCGGTGGCCGGCCTGCTGATCACCACCGAGGCGATGGTCGCCGAGCTGCCGAAGAAGAACGCCGGCGGCCCCGCGATGCCTCCGGGCGGCGGCATGGGCGGCATGGACTTCTAAGTCCACGCGTCATCTGACGAGTTGCAAAACCCCGGCAGCGATGCCGGGGTTTTCGTTTGTACGGGGAGCGTCGAACGGCTAGCGTCGGTTCGCGCCCATGCAAACGCACATTCCAAACCGCTCACGAATATCGCCGCATGCTCAATCGGAAGACATTTGCTTGGAAGACACTTTTTGCTTGGAAGACACTTGCGTCTGTCTTGGCCATCGTCATCCCCTTGTCAGTCGCGCTGGGCCAGGGCCTGCCGAACCTCGACAACGGGCCAGAGAAGCGTGTGCCGGCGCTTGAGGCCAACTGGCCGAACTGGCTGCCCAAGACAGCAGGCCAATGTCCCGCCGATGTGATGTCGCGGCATCAGGCTGACCCACTGGATTTTTCGATCGAGCGCTGCACACAAGCGTTCGATCAATGCCTGAGCAGCTGCCGTTCCGGTTCGGCTGGAGACTGTTACGGTGCCGCTCTCGTCGGGCAGCGGGTAAGCGAAGGAGACTTGGCTCACGCTCTTTTCCTGAGAGCCTGCGTATTGGGTGTCACCTCCGGCTGCACCAATCATGCCGCCAAGACCGACATGACCGACGACGGAAACGCCTGCGCCATTCGCACGTTCGAGCTCGCCTGCGAACGGGACGATCCCTGGGCCTGTTCAATGATTGGCTTTCACCTGATCCGCGGCACAGGCGTCACAAAGGATCACGCGCGAGCTAGAAAGATGCTGTCGAAATCGTGCAAGTATGGTCCTGATGATCAAGCTTGTCAGGCGGGACGTTCTTTGCTGAGAGAGATTGAGAACTGACGCATTTGCCCGCGCCGTCGCAATCGCACGCGACGATCCTGCTCACTCACAGCACGACGATCGCCCGGTTGCGTTCGGTGCGGAACTTGCCGGGCTGGCCCTGCTGTCCCTCCGCGATGGAGAAAAAGATCATCCCGGCACGGCCGATCACGTCCTCCACCGGAATGAAGCTCATCTGCGACATGACGCGGCTGTCGGTGGAGTTGTCCCTGGTGTCGCCGAGCACGAACAGATGCCCCGCCGTCGCCGGAGCATGGTAGAAGTCCCGGCATGACGCAACCGCTGGGTGACCGGCATTGGACGCGTTCGGTCTGCGTCCAAGCTCGTCGACGTCGATCACGCGGAGCGAGGGCCGGCGCCCTCTTGCATCTTGGATTTGGGTCATATCATTATCCGTCCGCCGCTACGTACGACCGGCGCAGCCGCGGACGAATTGGCAACGACTTCATTCGAGACGACAACACATCATGACCGATCAACCGCCGATGGGCTTTGCCGGCCTAGCCGATCAGGTCTCAGCGATTCCCGATCGCGTCGACCCGCCGGCCAAGCCGGCGGAGCACCCCAAACTGTATCTCGGTCTGGTCGTCGGGGTCGGCCTGCTGATCACGAAGCTCTTCCTATCCTACGGACTTCCCAAGAATCCGACCTACACGCCCACCTCTGTCATCACTTATGCGCCGGGCCCGACGATCCAGAGCTCGCCGCCAACGTCCTCGCCCAGCGTGCAGTCCACCACGATTCAGTCGACGGCGATCTCCGAGGTCAAGCCCGAGGCAGGATTGAAACGCTCGCTGACGCAATCGGAAATCCTGTATTGCCTGGCGGAAAGCGCCCGCCTCAACGTCATGGATCCACTGGTCGACGAGCAGTCTCCGGCACAGTTGAACGGATTCAATGCTCTCGTCGCGGACTACAATCTGCGCTGCCTGGACTACAACTACCGGCAGTCCGACCTCGATGCCGCGCAACGCCGCATCGAGTTGCTCCGTCCTGTCCTGAGGACACAAGCCACGGACCAGCTCGCGGCGTGGCGCTGACGCGCTCGTCCGCGGGCGACGGTCGGCGTGGCGTCAGCCGGCCTGCCGTGGCGCCGGCGCCAGATCCTGCTCGAGACGCGCCGAAAGCGCCGCGAGCAGGCCGAACTCACGGCGCAGGATCGCATAGATCTGCCGCATCGCCTCGATCATGCGCTGGTCGTTGCACAGCCAGATCGCGAGGCTGCGCATCCGCAGCGCAAGTTCCCTGCTGGTCGCATGATCGACCCCATTGGCCCGCTGCAGCAATTGCATCGGCTTCATCACCCGCGTCCAGTTTGACGCGACCCTGCCGAGCGCATCGATCGTCGTCGTCATCAGGCTGTCGCGTTGCGCAGCTTCGGTCCGGATTCGCGCAATGAGACGGTCGGCGTTGGCCATCTCGCCGGCTGCGAATTTCTGCGCCTCCCTCTCGTAGGCATCAACGAGGTCACTGACCAGCAGCGGCGCCTGGCGGCTGCCATGCTGCGTGCTCTGGGCGACGACCTCGACCACCGCTTCGATCAGCTCGCTGGTCGGCAGCGTGTCCAGGAGATCGCGAATGACGCGAACATGGTATCGCCGTTGCGCCGGCAAGGCGCGGTTCAGAACATCGACATTCGGCACGGCGAGAATGCCGGCAGCGGCGCGATCCGAATTGATGTCGTTCAGCAGATCGTCGAGGTCGATGAGGTCGGTCGCTGACGCGAGCCGAAGGCTCTCGAGGACGACCGCGCTCCGGCCCATCGGACTCCGCCGCTCTTCCATGCCCGCCGCGATCAAGTTGGCAAGCGCCAGCGGCGGCAGAGCGGCAGCCGGATCGACCTCTTCGAGCCGATCGAGCCAGAGCGCGACCAATGACGCCTGCTGCTCCGACACTCCGGGCAACCACCCAAGCTCCGCCTCGAGACGGATACGCGGGTTGATCAGTCGGGCGCACGCGCTTCGTCGAGCCAAGGCATCTGCGGCCATCTCCGGGTCTTCGGACAGCGCGAACAGACGTACGGCAGGATCGCGCGGCGTCGCGCCGAGAACATGGAAAGAGTTGCGGTGCAGAGCCGTGGTCATGCGGAATCCAGGACGAAAGCGGGCGGGAGACTCTCCCGCTGGCCGCACGTTGCGTTGCCCAACCTGGAGCTGTCAAGCAGACGAGGACGCGGCGCGAGCGTCTCATGCCGATCACGATCGCCTTTGTGCGGCAGACGGCGCCATCATCGGCAACGCCTTTGCCACCCCTACCGATCCTGCGCGCCCTGATAGTCCGCAAAGCAATCGCGCAGCCAGTCGATGATCACCCGCGCGGCGGGATCGCGCTTCAGATGCGTCTGCACCAAGAGCCAGATGTCACGGCGGCGCGGCAGTTGCGTGATCCGCAGCGTGCGGTCGGACAGGAGATCGCGGCAGGCGTGCTCGGGAAGCACCGCCGCGGCCTGGCCGCTGCGCAGCAACTCCGACATCACCCGCACATTGTCGGTGATACAGCGCGCGGCATCGATGAGCTTGCGTTGCTTGAGGACCTGCTGCTCGGGAATGTCATCGAGCGCGTCCGGATAGGCGCAGACGAAGTCCGGCGCCGCATTCGCCGGCTCGATCAGATGGAGCCTGACGCTGCCGAGCCGCGTGATGGTGAAGTCGCCCTTGTCGGGCTTGCGCAACCGAATGGCAAAGTCGGCCTGCCAGCGCGAGAAGCTGACATTGTGGCTGGCGGTGAGCACGTGCAGCCGCAGGCCGGGATGTGCGCCCAGCAGCAAGGCCATCTGGGGCGCCAGAATGCCTTCTGCAACGGCAGGCGTCGCAGCGATGCGAAACCGGCCGCCGACGCCGGTCTGGACCGCGCCGACCCGCGCGAGTTCGGCAGCATGACCAGCCATCGCGTCGACATGCGCCAGCACCGTTTCGCAGGCCGCCGTCGGCCGGCGCACGCCGTCGACCGCCTCGAACAGCCGGACCCCGAGCGCCGCCTCGATGCGTGACAGCCGCCGGCCGACCGTGGTCTCGTCGATGCGCAGCCGTGCGCCGGCGCCGGCGTAGCTGCCCGCATCGCGCACGGCGGCAACGATACGCAGGTCGTCCCAGTTCAGATCACCAGGGTTCATTCTCCGGCCGTAGCATGACGACCCATGGCCTGCAATCCTGCAGCAAATGGCTGCGATTTCCCTGCAATCCTGCAGGACGGATCCCGGCTATCCTGCGCCAGTCAACTCATAACGCAGGACCAAGCCATGACCATTCCTCCGACGCTGCTGCAGCTGGCCGGTGCCGATCTCAGCCTGCCCGCCCTCGCCGACTCCAGCCTCGTCCTGATCGACATCCAGAGCGAATATCGCGACGGCCCGCTGGCGTTGCCCGGCGCCGAGGCCGCGATCGCGCAAGCGGCCCGCCTGCTCGCCCGCGCCAGGGCCGCCGGCAGCGTGATCATCCACGTCGCCCATCGCGGCAAGGCCGGCAGCCTGTTCGACCGCGAGGCGCCGCGCGGCGCGATCGTTGCAGCGGTGGCGCCGCTCGCGGGTGAGGCCGTCATCGAAAAGACGCTGCCGAATTCCTTCGCCGGCACCGATCTGCAGGCCCGCCTCACCGCAGCCGGCCGCAACAACCTCGTGCTCGCCGGCCTGATGACGCACATGTGCGTGTCGTCGACGGCGCGGGCCGCGCTCGATCTCGGCTGGCGCGTCACCATCGATGCGCAGAGCTGCGCGACGCGCGACCTGCCGGACGGCAAGGGCGGCACGCTGCCGGCGGCGCTGGTTCACGACGTGGCGCTGGCCGAACTGTCCGATCGCTTCGCCATCATCGCCCGCGATGGCGCCGCGCTGGTCTAGCGCACCACGGTCCCGATCCGCTCGAAGCGGACATGTCCGGGCGCGCCGGCTTCGCGCGAGAAGAAGATCATGCCGACACGGCCGATGAGGTTCTCGAACGGAATGTAGCCGATGGCCGTCAGCATGCGGCTGTCGGTCGAATTGTCGCGATTGTCGCCGATCGCGAACACATGGCCCGGCGGCACCCTGTACGGGTTGGTGGTGTCGTAGTAGCCTCCGTCGACGCAATCGAGCGTGTCGTAGCTGACACCATTGGGCAGCGTCTCGCGCCAACGCTTGACCCGGCGAACGTTCTCAGTGCCGCAGGCATCTGCATCGACGAGGTCATCGATCCGCTCGCGCGCGACCGGCGCATCGTTGATGAAGAGCTGACCCTCCTTCATCTGCACGCGGTCGCCCGGCAGTCCCACGATCCGCTTGACGTAGTCGGTCTGGCCGTCCGGCAGACGGAACACGACGACGTCGCCAAGCGCGGGGTCGCGCGGCAGCAGGCGCCCGGAGAAGATCGGCGGCGAGAACGGAATCGAGAAGCGGGTATAACCATAGGCGTATTTGGTGGCGAACACGTAGTCGCCAACCAGGAGCGTCGGAACGTTCGAGCCGGACGGGATGCTGAACGGCTGGAAAAGAAAGCTCCTGATCAGCGACGCCGCGAGCACGGGAATCAACCACGTCGCGACGGCATAGGCGAGCAGCGTCTTGCCGACGCCGAAGCGCGCGGCGCGCGCCAGCATCAGCAACGCGACGATGATCGCCCATAAAGCGCAGACGCCGCTGATCAGCTGCAACACGGCACTGCTGACCGACGGCACCAGCCAGGCCACCAGCAGGCTCAGCAGCAGACCCAGAATGCTCGGCAGCATCGCGAAGGCCAGCACCGCACGCATCGTCGCGGCCGAGACCTCGCCGCCGAGCCAGCGCCCCACCCTGCTCAGGAGGTAGGCCGAGACGTAAAGGGAGACGACACCGAACAGGCTGCCGCCGACCAGCAGCGCTCCGAGCAGAAGACGCCCGTCGATTAGGCCGCCCCCGGTGCCGACCACGCCGGACAGCAGATTGACGGCGCCAGCCATGCCACCGAACACGGCGAGCAACAGGACCAGCCATGCGCCCGGCCTCGCGGCAACGATGTCATCGGCCGCCCGGCGGGGCGCCCACCAGATTGACAGCAGAGGCGAGCGCGAGGGGGGCGCTGCGATGGGCTCGGACATGGGGTCTCCTCGTTCACGACGACCAGCTAACAGGATTGGCAAGAGAGCGCCAGGATCGGAGCCGGCCGGCGGTCGCCATCACCCCGATCAGCTGCAAGCGACGCGGCTACACGCAACGCCACGAACGATGGCGCCCTCACCGCTTCTTCCGCCACGGCGCGCTGTCCTCCCAGTCGCCGGCCATGATCGAGCCGTAGGGGATCACCTCGTCGACGACTTCGCCGAGCCCGAAGCGTGCGATCTGCGCCCGCACGGCGGCTGCGTTCTTGTAGGCCTGGGGCAGCTCCGATAAATCGGGCTTGCCGCAATAGAACCGCGCATCGATGCCCTCGGGCAGTTCCGGACGATGCGCGCGCAAAAACGCCTTGCGGCCGAGATTGCGGCCGGCGCCATGCGGCGCGAAGCCGAGCGCGTCCTTGTTGTCGCGATGCTTCAGGATCAGCACCGGTTCGGCCATGTTGAGCGGCACGATGGTGCGGCCATCGTCGTCGGCCGAGAAGCCCGACCAGTTCGGCGTCGCGCCCTTGCCGTGGTAGTACATGCCATCGCTTTTCTGGAAGACGAAGTTGTGTTCGTTCCAGAACCGATCGACGACCTTGTTGCCGAGCTTCGCCGCGGCGAGATCGTGGATGGCGTGATGGTTGGCGCGCGTCCACAGCCGCGCCGTCTGCAGCGCCTCCCAATAGGCGCGGCCGTCATCGCTCGAGGCCTTGATCCAGGCGCTGTGCTCCGGGATTTTTGGCGCGTGGATCGCGGTGTGCCGCTTCGCCACTGCCATGCCGCGCTTGTAGAGCTGCGCGCGCCAAAGCCGCGCGAGCCGTGATGCGTCACCAGCGCCGGCTGCCCGGTCGATTTGAGATGGCCGACGAAGGCGAAATGATTGCCGTCCCCCTGGGTCGCGAAATGGCCGACCGCGAAGCGCTCCAATCCCTTCAGGAAAGGATTGGACTCGAAGCCCTGCATCATCTCGTCCGGCGGCTGGTGCAGCCGGTCGCGGCCGCCGGGACCGAAATGGGTCACGGCGTGGACCGCATCGAGGATGCGCTTCGGATCGTCGTTGCGGCCGAACACGGTCACCGCCACCGAGCAGCAGATGTCCGAGGAGTGGAAGCCCGGGTGAATGGCATCCTCGCAGGCCACCACGCCGCCGACCGGGATGGTGCCGAGCGCCGTGCCCGACGGGCAGGCGTCCGGCATGACAGCCCCAGCCACGATGGTCGGCACCCGCATCAAGGCATCCATATGCTGCGCCACCGCCGCGACATTGGCCCGCTCGAGCTCGTTCTCCGCCTCGATCAGCATCGCGAAGGGTACGCCATTGGTGCGCATCAACGTCTCCGCCGGCTGCAAGGCCTGCAGCGCGATGAAGATCGCATCGTCATCGGCGCCGCCGGCGCGCATCGCGTTGGCCGTCGCCAGCCCGTCCTTGAACCAGCGGCCCGGCTTGAAGCCCCAGGCGATCAGTGTGTTTCCGTCGATCATGGCGGGTCTCGTGTTCAGTCTGATTCATTTGTAGCAGCGTGCGGCATCTGCGTTCATTGCCGCAGCCCTCGCCTCCCTCTCCGCCGTCATTCCGGGGCGCGCGCAGCGCGAGCCCGGAATCCATAGCCACACGCCAGGGTGTGTCGCGCGATGCGTGTGGCGCTTGTCTTCGATCCACTTCCGCTCGTGGTTATGGATTCCGGGCTCAGCCGCGACGCGGCTGCCCCGGAATGACGAGGAGAGAGCTCACCCCTCATGTCATCCGCCGATACATCACGTCCGTTCGCAGCACGTATTTGCGGCCCCGTATCACCCGATCGCCGCGATGCATGATCGGGTGATGGAACAGCAGCGCCATGCCCTTCTCCGGCTTGATGCGCAACGGCCCCTCCGGCATCAGGCCGGTGTCGTCGCAGAACGACGTCGCGCCGCCCTCGAAATCATCGTTGAGGTAGATCAGGAAAGTGAAATAGCTGCGCTCGCCGTTGTCGCGCGCGAAATGACCGTCGCGATGCCAGTCGAACTTCCGGCCGACATCGTAGCGATAGATCCGCAGCCGCTCGTTCAGCCCGACCGGTTGCCAGCGATGCTGGAACGCCGGCGCGAGGTGGCGGCTGAGCCGTTGATAAAGCGCCTGCGCGCGATCGCGATCGTCGACCATGACCCGCTCGTTGTCGCGCACGTCCTTGGCCATGATCATGCCCATCGAGGTCGAGATCGGCGCGTCCGTGAAGCCGAGGGCCTCGCCCCAGCTCACATAGGCATCGCACTCCTCGGCCGAGAGGAAATTCGCGATCGTCTCGATGTTGTCGGCTCTCCAGGTCAGTTCGGTCATGATCGGATCCTCCGGAAGGTGACGGGCCGCTCGTGAGCGGCCCGTGATGTTTCGATGCGGTTTCAACCGAGCACTCGCTCAATCCTTGAACGGATCGAACTCGCCCTCGCCGGCCATCGCCACGGCGAACGGCCGCAGCGTGTGGACGACCTTCACCGAGCCTGCGTGCTCGGCGAGCACCTCGGGCAGACGGCGATAGGCCATCGGGCTTTCGTCGAGGTCGGCACCGACCAGGGTGACGCCGCGGCCCTGCAGCCATTCGTCCATCTCGGCGCGCGTGAAGCGGCGCTTCGCCTCCCTGCGGCCGAACAGACGGCCGGCGCCGTGCACGGTAGAATACAGCGAGGCCTTCGCCTCCTCCGACTCCACGCCCTCGATGATGACGGCGTCGTCGCCCATCGAGCCGCCGACGAAGCCGCGCTGGCCCGGAAAGGCCGGCGTGGCGCCCTTGCGCACCACCCACAGATCGCGCCCGTCGTGGGTCTCACGCCACGCGTAGTTGTGGTGGTTGTGCACGCTGTCGGTGACGCCTCCGCCGATGATCTGGCGCACGCGCTCGACCACCCACTCGCGTCCCGCATAGGCGTAGCGCCCGGCGAGCTGCATCGCGGCGATGTAGCGCTGGCCGACCTCGCTGTCCTCGTCGACGACGGCGGGCGGCACGTTCATGCCGTCCTTGCCGCCGGCGGCCTTAAGGTAGCGCGTCGCCGAGGTATGGCCGAGACCACGGCTGCCGAAATGCACGCCGATCCAGACGAAGCCTTGCTCGTCGCGCATCAGATCGACGTAGTGGTTGCCCGACCCGACCGTGCCGAGCTGCCCGACCGCCTTCTGCCGGTACTCACCCATATCGGACTCCCGCCACGCCTCGGCGTCGTCGAACAGCGCATGCTCGACGCGCTCGGCATTCTTGCGGCCGACGCCGAACGAGATCACCTTGGCGACGTCCTTGATGATCGCGCCGACCTTGTCCTCGATCGCGCTGAAGGGCGTGTCGAGCCGCACCGCCATGTTGCCGCAGCCGATGTCGAAGCCGACGCCGGAGATGCTGATCTGCTTCTCATAGGCGATCACGCCGCCGACCGGCTGCGCATAGCCGAGATGGCCGTCGGCGCAGATCACGCCGGCCACGGCGTTGCCCACGGCCATGCAGTTCTTCATCTGCGCGATGGTCGCGTCATCGTGCTGGCCAAACACCTTCAGCGGGCTGTTCTGATACTGCGCCGCCTGCGGCCGGCTCGCCACGGTGTCGGCCAGCGCCTCGGCCTCGCGCGCGAGCTGCTCCTTGCGCGCCGCATCGCGGAAGGTGCACCACAGCGGCATCGAGCGCTGCCCGGGCCGCTCGACCCGCGCATCCGGATCGAGCCCGGCCTCGATCGCCAGCTGTCGCGCGCGCTCCTGATAGGGATCGGCTCTCATGTGATCCTCCTCTCTCGTCTTCGAATGCGGACACACCAGCGCCAACGCGGCACTCGTGTGGCAGACCTGCATGGCGTGATGCCGCGCAAATCAGTTGATGCAAACAGAGAGATGGATCTGATGGGGCGTCCCCGAGGGGACCTGAACCGGACGAATCGTCTCTCTGGCCTTCAAGGCAGAGGATCGATCCGCTGCCTCGCTATGCTGCGAGCTGATTGTGACGGGATAGCGCACTTGCCGCGGAGACCGCCGGCACGCACAGGACGCAACCACGGCGCCGCAGCAGCGGCAGCGCGATGTCCTCTATCTGGCGTGCGTTCAAAATCGACATGGGTCTCTCGCAGGCGGAATGCCGCCGAATGAGTTGGCGCGTGCTCTTACAGGAATTTTCGAATTTGTAAAGCCGCGATCGGCGGCAAGCGCAGCAGCCGTAGGGTGGGCAAAGGCGTGTCACGCTCTCTCCACGTTCGAGACCGCAAAGGCGCCGTGCCCACCGTCTCGCCGCGCCATCTGCCGCCCGATGGTGGGCCCGCGCCGCCTCGAGGCGTCGCTTTGCCCACCCTACGCACCGTCGATGCGGTGTCGTCCGAGCAAACAAAAGGCCGCCCGTGGGCGGCCTTTCTCATCAGTTGCGGCTCACGCCGCATCCGGCGTCTTCAGCCGGACCAGCTTTGTCAGCAGCGCATCGAGGCCTGCGCCGTCGCCGGCATGCAGGTCGATGCGGCCGACCTTCTCGACCAGGCGCTCCAGCGACTCCAGCTCCTTGAGCCGCAGCAGCAGCGGGTTTTCCTCCATCAGCTTGGCGGTGTTCAGAAGCGAGCGCGTCGCCGCGGTCTCCTCCTGCCGGCGGATCAGGTTGGCCTTCGCCACCCGCTCCGCCTCCACCACCTTGTTGACGAGCTCGCGGATCTCGCCGGGCAGGATCACGTCCTTCACGCCGAGCTCCGTCACGTCAATGCCCGAACCGTCGAGCCGCGCGCGCACGTAGTCGCGCAGCTCGGCATCGAGCGAGGCCTTCGCCGCCAGCACCTCGTCGAGCGTGCGCGACGCCACCGCTTCCCGGATCGCGAACTGCACCAGGCGGTACAGCCACGCATCCACGTCAGGAGTGGTCGCCACCGCCGCCTCCGGATCGACGATCCGGCGGAACGCCGTCAAGGTCACCCGCAGCGCGATGCGATCCTTGGTCAGCATCTCCTGCGCGGTGATCTCCAGCGCCGTCGGCCTGAGATCGAGGCGCTTGACCTCGATCTTGCGACCGACCGCCCAGAAGGCATGCCGGCCCGGCACCAGCCGCTCCGTCAGCCGGCCGTCGACGTGCAGCAGACCGGCCTCGTGGTTCTCGACCACGACCTCGGTCACGATGCCCGGGCGGTTGCGCTCGATCATCGCCAGATGCCGCGCGCTCACGCGCACGTCGCTGGTGATGTCGATCCGCTCGACCTCGACCTGCGTGGCCACCTTCCAGTAGACGCGGGTCTGCCAGGGCGTCAGCAGGTGCGCGGGCCGACCGTCGAGGCTGACGATCGCGATCTCGTTCGCGCCCGTCTCCACCGCCTCGAACAGCTCGGCAGCGAGATCGGGCCGCGCCGCCTTCAGCACCGCGTAACGATCCGCGCTGTACTCGGCCTTGACGACGTCGAACAGCTGCACGGTCAGCCGGTGCAGCGGATCGAGCAGCGCATGGCGGCCGGGACCGAGCACGCGCACGAGCTGGCCGTCACGCCAGACCAGCGCCCGCTCGCCATCCGCCACCGTCTGCGTCTTCATCATCACATGCCAGCTCATGACACTCTCCTGTCACGCAAGGTCCGGCCGGATGCCGGGCCCCGCTCTGTTGGCTGCAGGCCTGCGCCTGCAGCAGTTTGAAATTCAAAGGACGTGAGGACCGGACGGCGCGTCCTGCCTGAACCGAGCGGGCCGCGGCTTGAGCGTCGCCTGCGCACGGGCGCCCGCGCATCTCACGGCCGCCGAAGCGGACGTGGCGATGCGCTGGCTGTCCCGGCGCAGACGACGCGGTATCCACCGCGGCACAGAGCCGGCTCTGCAGTGTCCTGATCAGGTCGCAATGTCCGAGGCATTGCCTCGGAGCAAAACGGCCGGACCGCGACTGAAGCGCGCGTCCGGTCCTCGTCGTCAGAAGAGGCGCCTAGCTTTCAAGCTATTCCGGAGCGCTGGAGCGGGAGTCGAACCCGCGACCCGATGAACCAAAATCATCTGCTCTACCCACTGAGCTATCCTTTTGCAGCAGGGCCGGCCCAAAGGGAACGGCGACCTGCAACTGCATCCTCTCTTCAGCGGAATACGCCACCGGAGACCGGCGCGCACCAGTCGGGATCTCAGCGAGCCCGAACCCATGGCCGAAGCGAAGGACGCTGCACATAGATCAACTAATTTTATTGTGCAAGTGCTAATTAGTAACTACATCTGAAATTCTAACTCGTTCGCTGGTCACAGACGCAAATACATCCTCTCCGTCATTCCGGGGCGCGCGTAGCGCGAGCCCGGAATCCATAACAACGAGCGGAAGTTTGTCGAATACAAGCGCCACTCGCATCTCGTGCCAAATGAAAGGCTGTGGCTATGGATTCCGGGCTCGCGCTGCGCGCGCCCCGGAATGACGATGAGACCACTGCAACATCGCATGCAGATCAACAAGCTGTCCGCCAAAGCACGAGGCAAGTGGTAGTCCGGATGAGCGAAGCGACTTCCGGGTTCACACACAGCTCACGAGAATCCGGATATCGCCCACGCCGCCGCCTATTTGGCGGCGACGTGGGCTCATCCGGCCTACATACGCGAGCAAGGAGGCAATCACAGCTCCAGCTCCACATCCCAGTAGAGATAGTCCTGCCACGTCACGTGCAAGAAACGCGGCGGAAACAGGCGCTGTGCGGCCATCAACTCGTGCCGCGTCGGCTCGAACGGCGGCCGCCGCGGCTTGACGTAGCGCCGGTCCTTGCGCGCGTTGCAGGGACTGCAGGCGGCGACGATGTTGGTCCACGACGTCTCGCCGCCATCGGCGCGCGGCACGACGTGGTCGAACGTCAGCTCGCCGTGGAGATGGCGCACGCCGCAGTACTGACATTCGAACCGATCGCGCAGGAAGACGTTGAAGCGCGTGAACGGCACGCGCATCGCCGGCCTGACGTAGTCGCGCAACGCGATCACCGACGGCAACCGCATCGTGACGCTCGGGCTGCGCACGACGCGATCGTACTCAGCGACGACCATGTGAGAGCCGCTGACGATCGCCCTGATCGCGTTCTCCCAGCTGAACACCGAGAGCGGGAAGTAGCTCAGCGGCTGGAAGTCGGCGTTGAGAACGAGTGCGGGGTGTGTTGCTGACATCGCGGACCTCCTTTCCTTCTGGCAGGCTCATCGATGGCGATGCGCCTGAATGCAGCTGCCTTCGTCCGGAGCGCGCTCCGGCCGAACACCGTTGATGTAGTCGAGATAGATCTGGCGGGCCGTTGCCTCGCTGACGCCGCGGCAGGCCATCACGATGCGCACGAAGGCAAGCGCGACCGGCGAGCCGAACACGCGAATGTGGTCAGAGGCTTGAAAGTCTGGGCTGATCATGCGGGTCATCGGACCCTCCGCTCGAAATGCGGAGGGTGAGATCCCGCCGCCGGTTACGCTTCTGCTTGAATTGGGTGTCCCGATTTGCTCAGGGACAGCACGAGATAGCTTGGACCTTGACAGGCGACGCCCATGCCGAACCGATCGCGCGACCAGGTAAACGGTCGTTCGTTGGTGGCGACGTTCGCGAGATGTGAGCGTAGGCTCAACACGGTCGTGGTCCTCAAGGGAGCGCCTGAATGCGGCGGTCCGATTTTCGATGGGGCAGAGCTATGCGCAGAATTTTCCGAAGCCGTCAAGGCCGGAGCGTGAGGCGCGCTTGCGGCTCGCCCGCACACCGCGACGAATTTGCAACAATCAGACTGCCCGTCGGGCAAATCAGTTGGGCATTGTTGCTGATCAGCCGGCCGATCAGCGCCCGTCGGGGGCCCCGAAACGGATGCGCAGAGAAACTCATTTGTTGAAGACGTTCAACAGGATCAGCCGCGCCAGCCCACCGGCCCTCGATTTTTCTGTTTTCAAAAATCAGAAATCATGCATCATGCCCGCGTCCCGTCCTCATGAGAGGGACGCCTCGCGATCGTCACGAACGTGGAGGGCGGGATGCGGTGGGCGCGTCGGTCGCAGCGTGATCTGATCATGCGGACGAACGATCCGGCGCGCACGGCGAAGTCGTGATGTCCTGACACCCCGACGCTGGTGTCAAGGTCGAGGGCCCGACGTGCTCCGACCGATGGTGGCCAGACAGCCGGCGCACCAGGGAGACCACGTATAAGCCGTAAGGCCATCGCGCGGGGAATGCCGGATGATGCGGCTGAACCTGTGGTGACTGCCGCCTGCTTTCTTTTCTGCAGGCGGGCCATGGGTGAGGCCCTCACCCGGCATTCCCCGCGCCCTCTCACGATTTTCGAGGGCGATGTCGACAGCAGCACTCGGGCGTCATCCGCCGCGAGAACGCGATGCCATGCGTGCATCAAGCAGGATACGTAGGGTGGGCAAAGCGGCCGCAGAAGGCAGCAGCGTGCCCACCGGCAAGCAGCGTGTTGTTTCGAGAGATGGTGGGCACGGCGTCGACTAAGAGTATTCGCGGAGCGCGAGCGGTGCCGCGCCTTTGTCCACCCTACGGGACCTCGGACAACAAGGATTCCCTGCCCGCTCTACTCGACGCGGGAGAGCACGGCGAGCTTGCGGATGCCCTTGGTCTTGTAGGCATCGAGGAACGCGTAGTAATCGCGGAACGACACGCAGCCGTTGGAGTCGCCGTTCGGGCCGAGCATGAAGGTGTGCGCCAAGAGACCGTTACGGCCGTGGATCGCGTCCTCGCCGCCGATCGGATTGAGCCGCAGTGCCGGCACGCCGTGGAACAGCGCCTCGCGCGGCTTCAGCTCGTAGATATGCGGCGGGGTGACGCCGCGCATCCTGATCTTTTCCGAGCTCGGCTTGTCGAGGTTGTCGCCGAGGCCGGAATGCGCCTCGAGCTTGGTACCGTCGGGCAGATACACGGCCTTGGCCGAGATGTCGTAGACCGCGGTGCTCAGGTCGTAAGGCGGCCGGCCGCCGCGGGTCGGATCCTTGGCGATGCTGGCGGTGATGTTGGCGTCAGCCGAGGCGTAGGCCAAGAGCCCGCCATCCTGGTTCTCCGGCTTGCCCCAGAGCTTCTCCTGGATCGAATGGCGTTCGCCGGCGATCGACAGCACCGCCGCCTTGGCGCGCTCGGTCATGGCGCGCAGCGAGAAGCTGTTCTTCGGCGCGTTGCCCTCGGCGGCCTGCGCCGGGGTCGTGGCGGGCGGCTGCGCCGACGGCTTCGGATTGGTGTTGGCAAGCGCCAGCTGCATCGGCGGCCGGGCATCCTTCTTCGGGACTTCCGCGACCTTGGCAGCCTCGGCGGGCTTGGCATCGGTTGGCTTGGTCTCGATCAGCTTCGGCGCAGCGTCGGCGAGCCTGGGCAACGGCGGCGCACCGGCGGCAGCGTTGGAAGCAATGCCCTGCGGCACGGCCGCGCCGAAGCGGTCGTTGAACATCTGCGGCGTGATGGCAGCGACGGTGGTGGTGGCCGGCGTTTCCGGGAAGGCCGAGAACGCGTCGCCCACGGCATCAGCCGCGCTACGCGCCACGATCCGCGGCGGCGCTGGGCGCACAACGGGCTCGTCCTGCTCGATGCTGCCGAGTGTCGGATAGGCGTCGGCCGCGATGATCTTGGTATAGACCAGGACGGCGCAGCCTCCGATCAGGCATGCGACAGCCGCGCCACCAATCAATTTGTGAGAGAACGCGATCAGGGAGGATTTCCTGCGGTTTCGTGCAGCCAACGCAGTTCGACTTTTACTCATTCACTCACGCCCGAACGAATACTCGAAAACTCTCACGCGATGCGTCACGGACACCCGCTTTGCATCTCGCAGAAGCACCGAGCTTCATTAAGGCGACTTTTAGTTAAATGCTGATTAAGTTTTGACGGATTAAGGGCGGGTTAACCATGAACGTCTGTTTTGCCGGCAAAGAGGGCGGAAACAGGGCAAAATTGCAGATCGAAGCAATAATGCCGCACCGGGAAATTCCGGGGCGACAGCATTCGACCATCCGCCGAATCCGTAAAACATCGCAGATCGCGTTAACGATTGAGCGCCGACAGACCGCGTCAATCAATGATCTCTCGTTGCGAAGCATTGGCAAGGTAAAATACGCAGTCTTCGATGATCAACGGGCCCTGCCCCCGTGTGGGCCCGAGGATCTTTGCGATGCCGGTGCAAGTATTGGTTACGTAAAGGGGCGCATGGGTCGCCCCCATCAACCGGACCGATCCGGCCGGTGGCGATCGAGGCCCGGCAGCCGGCAGCTGCGCCTGCGTAGCACCCGTAGCATTCCGGATTTTGCGGCACGCAGCCATGGGCGGCGGTATGGTAGCGAGCGATTCCCCGCATCACTTCGTCGGCACATCGTTCCGCGTCCGCTCCTGCCGAAACGACACGAGAAGGACCTCCATGCAGATCCCCGACCGGAAGCTGGCCTTCGTTCTTGCCTCGAGCAATCACGGCACCATGATCGTCAACCGGCTCGACTACCGCATGGTCGACGCCACCAGAGGCTACGGCGTCGGCTATCAGATTCTCGAGAGCGGCGCCTTCGACCCTTCGGAAGTGCAGCTTGCGGTTCGACTGCTCCTGGTGCGCCGCCGGCATCATGGCGACGGTGCGGTAGCGATCGACTGTGGCGCCAATATCGGCGTGCATACGATCGAATGGGCCAAGGCGATGACCGGCTGGGGCTCGGTGCTCTCGGTCGAGGCGCAGGAGCGGATCTACTACGCGCTCGCCGGCAACATCGCGATCAACAACTGCTTCAACGCGATCGCCATCCATGCCGCGGTCTCGTCGGAGCGCGGCGTGCTGAACATCCCGAGCCCGAACTATCTGACGCCGTCGAGCTTCGGCAGCCTCGAGCTGCGACAGCGGCCCAACACCGAGTTCATCGGCCAGGCCATCGACTACGCGAAGGATACCGTCGAGGTGCGCAAGCTGCCGCTGGACGATTTCAATCTGCCGCGCTGCGACCTGATCAAGCTCGACGTCGAAGGCATGGAGATCGAGGCGCTCGAGGGCGCCGCGTCGACGATCGAACGCTGCACGCCGATCATGCTGATCGAAAAGATCAAGACCGATGCCGACCAGCTGCGGCAATGGCTCGAACGCCGCGGCTACAAGACCGTCGACGCGGGCATCAACATGGTTGCGATCCACAGCCGCGACAAGTCGATGGGGGACATCATTCCGCAGCAGGCCTGATGCGGCCGTCAGCGCTGCAGCTCCGGCGGCGGGGTGCGATCGATGACGTCGCCCTTGGGCTCGCTGAGCGCGTAGAAGGCATAGGTCTCGATGGTCAGGGGGCCGCGCATCCGCGGCGCCTCGCCCACCATCTCGACGCGAGCGAATGTGCTGCTGGTGTAGAACCGCGTTCCGATCTGCGCCTCGTCGACGAGCAGCTGCGTTCCCGCGAGCTTGGCAGGATCAGGCTCAGGAAAATTCACCCAGCGGATGCGCTGGATCGGCTGCAGCACGCAGGTGCCCCGAGGCAGATAGAACGACAGCCACGCGGTGGTGCCGTAATCCATGGCGAGCACGCAGTTGGCCCCGGCGCGGACCCTGGCCGCTTCGATCTCGGCGGCGAGAGGCCGCCAGCCGACGCCGACGCTGCGGACGGTGGCGTCGCGCCTGTAGCCCGAGAGCAGCCCCGTATTGGCCTGCACGATCAGCGCAACGAACATCACGACGCCGGCCGGCAGCGCCCAGCGCAGGCAGAAGGCCGCCGTGCGCTGCTCGCGCGGCTGCCACGCGACGAGATGGGCGGCCGCCGCCGCGGCGACGACGAAGGCCGGATAGATCGGCGCGAACCAGTTGGCTTCGACCCGGGCATGCAGGCCGTGCCAGACAAAATAGACGACGATGACCCAGACCATGACCTCGACCAGCAGCCGGGCCGCCGCCTCGCCCGCCCTGCGCCGCGCCAGGGCGTAGAGGCCCATGAGGCCGAGGATGAAGACCAGCGGGGTCGCAAACGCGAACTGGGTCGGGATGATCTCGGCGATGTAGACCGGCCTGATGCCTTCGATCCTGGCGCGGCCGAGCTGCTTGATGAACGACACCCATTGATGATGGGCATTCCACAGGATGACCGGCGAGAAGATCGCAAACGCCACGGCGCCGCCGAGATACGGCCAGGGCGAGGCCAGCCAATGCCGCAGCTTCGGCACGGCGAGGAGCCAGATCAGGATCGCGGCGCCGAAGAACAGCGCGGTGTATTTCGACAGCAGCGCCGCGCCGACCGCAGCCCCCACGGCGAGCCACCAGACGCCCCTGCCCGTCTCCAGCACCTTCGCGCAGAACAACAGCACGAAGCTCGATGCGACCAGCAGCGGCGCATCGGGCGTCACGATCAGCGTGCCGACCGCAGCCATCAGGGTGACGTTGAGCAGCAGCGCAGCGGTTGCCGCCACGCGCACGCTGCCGAACAGGATCTGCGCGGTGCGATACACGGCGTAGCTCATGGGCAGGCCGAGCAGGATCGAGACCAGCCGCACGCCGAGCTCGCTGTCGCCGGCGATCAGCGTACCCAGGCGGATGACGACGGCAACCATCGGCGGGTGGTCGTAATAGCCGCCGGCGAGATGCTTCGACCACATCCAGTAATAGGCTTCGTCGAAGGTGATCGGCGTGACCGCAGCCGCAATCAGCCTGAGCACGACGAGGCCCGCGATGGTCAGCCAGACGTTGCGGACCAGCCTCGCGTCGTCGGCAGCTGCCGCAGCGATCATCGCTTGCGCCAGACGAACAATCCGGAGATCGCGTAATTCCAGACCACGCCCATCAGAGCGCCCGCCGCGCCCGCCAGCCACCAGATCGGCTCCTGGTCGTAGACCGAGAAGGCGACGCCGACATTGGCGAGCAGGCCGACCGAGCAGACCAGATAGAACACAAGCAGGCCGCGCAGGATGGCAAAGCCCCTCAGGCGCTGGTCGCGATAGGTGAGGAAGTTGTTGAGGATGAAGTTCGAGGTCATCGCGACGAAGGCGCCGAGCGCCTGCGCTTCCGCGAACGGCATGTCGAACGCATTGAGACCGAGGAAGAGCGTGGCCAGATGCACGACGAGGCCGGTGCCGCCGACCATGGCGAACAACAGGAAGCGCAGCGACACCACGTCGTTGGTCATCTTGGCCAGCACGAGGCCAAGGAAGTCTAGCGCAACCATCGAGTCGAGCTTGCTCTCGCCATGCAGGCGCGAGCCGAACGTATAGGGCACCTCGACAGTCTTCAGCCCGCCCTCGGCGCTGGCGACGATGTCGAGCAGGATCTTGAAGCCCTGCGTGGAAAGCTTCGGCGCGATCTCCTCGAAGCGATCGCGGCGTATCATGAAGAAGCCGCTCATGGGGTCGTTGACCTCGACCTTGAGCGCGCGGCGCGCGATCTCGGTGGCGAAGGCGCTGGCGCCGGCTCGCTTGCTGTCGAAGCTCGCGGCACTGCCGCCCGCGATGTAGCGGCTGCCGACCACCAGCTCGGCCGCACCGCTCTGCAGCAACGCCAGCATCTTCGGCAGCTGGGTCTCGTCATGCTGCAGATCGGCGTCGATCACGGCCGCATAGGGCGCACTGGCCGCCAGGATGCCCTCGATGCAGGCGCCGGACAGGCCGCGGCGGCCGATGCGGCGGATGCCGCGGACGCGGTTGTCATTGCGCGACAATTCGCGCACCACCTGCCAGGTGCCGTCCGGCGAGTTGTCGTCGACGAACACCACCTCCCACGGCACGTCCTTGAACGTCGCCTCCAGCCGCCGGTACAGCGTGGTGACATTGTCGCGCTCGTTGAAGGTCGGCACGACCACCGAAACAACCGGAATGTCAGAGGTTTGCAGCGGCACGGGCGGGGCCGATCGGATGGCTTCGTTCATGGTGCGGATGCGTATATCCGCCGCATCCGGCACTGCCAAGCGCAACGGCCCCTGGACAGCGGCAAAAAGCCCGCTGTGATGCCGCCGGGCATCGCACGGCCCCAAAATGCCAACGACCACAAACAAAGGGCGCGCGTACATCCGGCGCAACCGCTCTGCCGTGGTCGTCTCGGTACCGGAGCCGATGAAGCTCGACGTCACCGTCCCCACCCAGATGGGGTGCCCCAGCCGGAATGCAAGGCCCCCCGTTCTGGGCTAGTTCGGAACCTCGCGGACCACCGGTCCCCGCACCGCCGGTGCGACGGGAACGGTCTGCACGGCGGTCGGCGGCACCTCGACCTTGCCCGGCTGCATGTGGCGGGCCATCGGCCCGACCGGAACGAAATAGAAGGCCGACGCAAGCACGGCCGCCGCAACGATTGCGCCCAGCAGGCCGCCGACAGATTCCGCTCTCATTGCCATGTCTCCCCTTCCCGGCCCGCGTCCTGGATACACGAGGCTCGGGGCAGCTGGAAGAGCGGCGGCGCAACACCGTGGCAACTGGCCAGGACTGCCGCAGTTGACTACTGTCCCCGCTCCAATACCTCTCCTCAGCAGTGGAACTTCCGGTGAGCAAAGCGCCTGCACGTGCCTCGCAATCCAAGAGCCAGATCTATATCGGCATCGGCGGCTGGACCTTCGCGCCGTGGCGCGGGGTGTTCTACCCGGACAAGCTGCCGCAATCGAAGGAGCTCGAATACGCCGCCTCCAAGCTGACCTCGATCGAGATCAACGGCACCTATTACGGCTCGCAGAAGCCGGAGAGCTTTCGCAAATGGGCGCGCGAGGTGCCCGACGGCTTCATCTTTTCGCTCAAGGGCCCGCGCTTCGCGACGAATCGCCGCGTGCTCGCCGAGGCCGGCGATTCCGTGAAGCGCTTCTATGACACCGGCGTGCTCGAACTCGGCGACCGGCTCGGCCCGGTGCTGTGGCAGTTCGCGCCGACCAAGAAGTTCGACGAGGCCGATTTCGGCAAGTTCCTGGAGTTGCTGCCGCGGGAGATCGACGGCCGCAAGCTGCGCCACGTCGTCGAGGTACGGCACGACAGTTTCTGCGTGCCCGGCTTCGTCAAGCTGCTGCGCGAGTTCGCGACGCCGGTGGTGTACGCCGAGCACGGCAAATATCCGGCGATCGCCGACGTCGCTGGCGACTTCGTCTATGCGCGATTGCAGAAGGGCAACGACGAGCTCAAGACCTGCTATCCGCCAAAACAGCTCGACGCCTGGGCCAAGCGGCTGCAGCTGTGGGCCGCCGGCGGTGAACCGGATGATCTGCCACGGGTTGATGAGACATCTGCGAAGAAGACGCCGCGTGACGTGTTCGCCTACGTCATCCACGAGGGCAAGGTGCGCGCGCCAGCCGGCGCCATGGAATTGATCGAACGGGTCAGCTGAGGTGCGTCATGATGGCCAATGCCAAGAGCAACAGCCTGTTCACCATCGGCTATGAGCAAACGCCGGCAAAGGCCGTGCTCGACGAGCTGCAATCAGCCGGCGTCAAGCTGCTGGTCGACGTTCGCGCGGTGGCGGCGTCGCGGCGGCCGGGCTTTTCGAAGAGCCAGCTTGCCGCGGGGCTTGACGAGCGCGGCATCGGCTATGTCCACCTGCGCGGGCTCGGCACGCCGAAGGAAGGCCGCGAGGCGGCCCGCAGCGGTCACTACGATACGCTGCACAAGATCTACAGCGCGCATCTGAAGACGCCGCAGGCCAAGGAGCAGATGGACGAGCTGGCGTCACTGGTGAAGAGCGCCGGCCCGGTGTGCCTGCTCTGCTACGAGCGCGACCACGCCCATTGTCACCGGCAATGGATCGCCGAGATCATCGAGAAGCGCGACCAAGTCCGTGTCGAGAACCTGGTCGCGCCTCAGATTTGAGCCGTCACTCCGCGGCGCAGGTGAAGGACGATGCCTGCTCGACGTCGCCGCTGACGTATTTGGCGAATTTGGGCCACGGGCACAGCGGCCGGGTCCGCTGCGGCGTCCAGCTCGCGGGCACTTCCTTGTTGGCAGCATTTACCGAGGCCGTGATCGCCTCCGGCGCCTTGCCCTTCTCGACCCAGTCCATCAGCGCGCCCAGCGCGTCGAACTTCTCCAGCGTGATGCCGCCACCGCAATGGGTCTCGCCGGGCAGCGCAAACAGGCGCGCGAAACCGTCGGCCTTGCCCTGCACATTGGCGTTGAGCTTCTCGTACCAGTGGATGGTGTCGTTGACCGAGAACACCGGATCGGCCTGGCCGTGATAGATCAGGATCTTGCGGGAGCCGTTCTGGAACGCCGGCAAGGTCGGATTGTCGACCGCAGGCGGGGCCATGAAGTCCATCGCGGACTCCGTGAACGCGCCCTCCTTCGCGTAGATCTTCGGCGCGTCCTTGTCGAAGTCGTAGGCCTTCAGCTTCTCGACCAGCTTGTCGGGCGAGCCTTCGACTTCCACGGGCGGCGTCGAGAAGATGTAGTTCAGCGAGGCGCCGCCCATGGTGGCGATGATCGGAAGGTTGTTCCACGGCGCCACCGGGCTCTCGACCTTCCAGGCGCGCCAATTGCCGGTGCCGACGCCGCCATCGGCGGGCCAATCGGAATACAGCGCTTCGCCCTTCGAATTGCGGGGACCAGCAAAGATCGTCTTCAGCGCATCGACCTTGGCGGCCGGCAGGCACGCGTCGGTCGCGCCCGCCGCGCAGCGCAGGCTATCGAAGTTGAACGCCTTCTGGCAGGCCTTGAGGTTCGCGGTGAGCCCGTCCTTGGCGCCGTCGAGGCCGTCGCAGATCTCGATGATCTTGGACGAGATCAGCTTGGCATCCTCGCGCGTGATCGATTTGCGGATGTCGGCATCGGCCTTGGTCAGCGCCTGAACGTCCCAGGCGTGCTGCACGGCGGCGCGCGGCAGGTTGAAGCCGGGGTTGCCGACAAGGAAGCCGTCATATTGCTCCGGCATGCGCTCGGCGGCGACCATTGTATGGCGGCCGCCATTCGAACAGCCGGCAATGTAGGAATAGTCCGGCTTCTTGCCGTAATGCGCCGAGATGATCGCCTTGGCGATCGGCGACAGCGTGACGTCGGCCGCGTAGCCATAGTCGCGCCGCGCCTGCGGATCCATGCCGAAGGCGGAGCCCGCCGCAAGACCGCGCGGCTTGTTGGCGGGATCATTGCCGGAGTGCCCGCTATCCGACGACAGCACGGCGAAGCCGCGGGCGAGCGGCGTCACGCCGCCGCCGACGAGGCCGTCGGCCCTGTCGCCGAGCGCTGGTACCACGACGCCGTCATTGCCGCCATTGACCTGGTGCAGGAAGCGGCCGTTCCAGGCCTCCGGCAGGCGGATCTCGAACTGGATCGCGTAGGCATGGCCGTCGGCACCGGTGCGCTCGTTGACCTTGCCCGAGAGGATGCAGTGCCGCGGCAGCCCGTCGGCGGCCTCCTGCAGCTTCGATCCGGTCAGGACGAGCCCCGGGACCTTCAGCGCCTCGGCGGTCACCTGGCTGCAGCTCGCCTCCTCGGCTTGCGCGGAGCCGGCGGTGACGGCGCAGACGAGGCTCAGTCCAGCCACCAACGAAGTCCTGGTTCGGATCATGCATTTCCCCCTGAATTGCTGTTCGTTGGCGGGCAGTTAAACGCGGCTCTCGCCCAATGTAAATCGCCCAGGTCGATCGCCACCCGCCATCCTGAACGAACGGTCTACTGCAATTGCCAGACCTCGAACGGCCGGTCGTATCCGCGCACCGACACTTCGCCGTGGAAAACGGCATCGCGGGCCCCGTCTCCCACGGCCTCGCGCACTTGGCTCGATATCAGAAGTTGCGAGTCGAACTCCTTGTTGAGCGCCTCGAGCCGCGAGGCGAAGTTCACGGTGTCGCCGATGACGGTGTATTCCTTGCGCCGCGGCGAGCCGATGCTGCCGGCAACGACCTCGCCAAGATGCAGACCAATCCCGAGCCGCAACGGCCAGGACGACGCAGCGTTGACGCGCTCCATCGCGGCCACCATCTCGCGCGCCGCGGCCACCGCATGCACGGCCGCGTCGCGGGACTCGAACGGGGCGCCGAACAGCGCCAGGAAGCCGTCGCCGAGAAACTTGTTCACGATGCCGCCGTGGCGCTCGAGAATCTCGACCAGCACGGCGAACGCGCCGTCGAGACGATCGACGATCTCCTGCGGCGCCTTCGCGCGCGAGGCGGCCGTGAAGCCGCGGAAGTCGACGAACATCACCGCGACCTCGCGGATGTCGCGCGCCTCGGCCGTGCCCTCCTTCATCAGCCGTTCGACCACCTGCGGCGAGACGTGCTGGCCGAACAGATCGGTCACGCGATCGCGTGCGGAAGCGGCCTCGATGCTCGCGGCGAACTGGCGCCGCAGCTGCACGCTGACAGCGCCGGCCAGGATCCCGCACAGCAGGATGATGAAGCTGCGCTCGCCGTGATAATAGATCTCCGGATTCTGGCTCACGTCGACAGACGGACGGTCCATCAGCGCCACAATCAGCAATTCTGCCGCGGCGACGAAACCGGTGAAGCTGGACAACCAAAAGTCCAGACGCAGGGTCGAGAGGATGATGAAGATGAAATAGACCAGCGGCGCGCCAAAACCGAGGGCCCGGTCGCGGCCGATGCCCTCGATCTGCAGCATGAGCACGAGGGTGGGCATCGACGTCTCGATCACTGCGCTGACGTAGCGCAGGAACGTGGGAGGATCTTGGCCGAGGCGGATGTTGGCTTTGATCCTGGACAGGACCAGAAGCTCGAAAGCAACGAAGCAACCGATGATGGCGTAGACGTAGAGGACCCCGACCCGGCTCGGCCAGATCCATTCCAAGATCCTCGGCTCGATGATCTCGACGCACGCCGAGGTGACAAGGAACAATCCTGCCGTCGCGATCAACGCCTTGACCCGCAGCAGCTCGGTGTTCAACGTCTGGCGCATCAGCGCCTTGTTGAACTCCGACGCCGCCGCGCCGTTCCCCTTGCCAGCCCCCGCGAACTGCATCTTGCCTCAGCCGATCTGCCACGCCGCCGCCATTGTGCCTCAATCGAGGGTGCGGCGGAAGCGCAAGACGGCCACCGTCATGGCGAACAGCATCAGGCCGAACAGGGCCACCGTATCGTATTGCAGGTTCGGCAGCGTCGAGCCCTTGAGCATGATGGCGCGGACGATGCGCAGGTAATGCGTCAGCGGCAGGCACTCGCCGACGATCTGCGCCCATTGCGGCATGCCGAGGAACGGAAACATGAAGCCCGACAGCAGGATGCTCGGCAGGAAGAACATCATGGACAGCTGCATGGCCTGCAGCTGGTTCTGCGCCAGGGTCGAGAACGTGTAGCCGATCGACAGGTTGGCCGCGATGAACAGGGTCGACAGGATGGCCAACAGCATCAGGCTGCCCATGATGGGAACGCCGAACAGGAACACGCCGATGCCGATGATGATGGCGGCCTGCAGGAAGCCGACCATCACATAGGGAATGATCTTGCCGAGCATGACCTCGACCGGCTTGATCGGCATCGACAGCAGGCTCTCCATGGTGCCGCGCTCGATCTCCCGTGTGACCGAGAGCGCCGTGAAGATCAGCATCGTCATGGTCAGGATGGTGCCGACCAGACCGGGCACGATGTTGAGCCGGGACGAGGCGGCCGGATTGTAGCGCGCATGCGCCCTGATCTCGAACGGCGACGTGGCCGGATCGCCGGTGTAGAGATCGTGCGACAGCGCCGTCTGCACGATCATGCCAAGCGAGGACAGCGCGGAGGACGCCGCGACCGGATCGGTCGCATCGGCCGCCACCAACAGCGCCGGCCGTTCGCCGCGGCGGACTGCGCGCTCGAAGCCGCGCGGGATCTCGACGCCGAACAGCACCTTGCCGGACAGCAGCAGGTCGTCGAATTCGGCGACGTTGTCGACCTCGCGGGTGAAGCGGAAATAGGCGGTGTTCTCCATCGCCTTCAGGATCGAACGGCCGAGATCGCTGTCTTCCTGCAGCAGCACCGCCGCTGGCAGATGATGCGGCGTGGTGTTGATGGCATAACCGAACAGCATCAGCTGCATCACCGGAAGCATCACGATCATGGCGAAGGACACCCGGTCGCGGCGGAGCTGGATGAACTCCTTGACCAGCATCGCGTAGGTGCGGCGCCAGAAACCGAAGCGCGGCTCGGGCGAGGCGTGGTGGAGAGCTTCGCTCATTGGAAATTGTCCCGCGAGCGGTTCATCAGGTCGATGAAGACGTCCTCGAGCGAGGGTGCCGCCGGCTGCCAATGCAGGTCGGGCCTGTCGCGCCAGGGCGCGATCGCGGCATCCAGCGCCCTGCCGTCGCGGCCGGAGACGTGCAGGCTGGTGCCGAACGGCGCCACCATGTCGACGCCGGGCTTGCCCGTGAGCGAGGTCGTGAGCTCGCGCAGGTCGTCACCGCTGACCGTGTAGGTGGTGAGCGCCGATTGCGCGATGACCTCGGAGACGGTGCCGTGCGCCAGCAGATGGCCGTAGGCGATATAGGCGATCTCGTGACAGCGCTCGGCTTCGTCCATGTAGTGGGTCGAGACCAGCACCGTCAGCCCGTCCCTGGCCAGCGCGTGGATCTCGTTCCAGAAGTCGCGCCTTGCCTTGGGGTCGACGCCGGCGGTGGGCTCGTCGAGCAGCAGCAGTTGCGGATTCGGCAAGGTGCAGGCGCCGAGCGCAAGCCGCTGCTTCCAGCCGCCCGACAATTCGCCGGCCAGCTGCCGCTCGCGGCCGGCAAGCCCGAGCCGCTGCACCATGTCGCGCGCGGCGGCTCGCGGATCCGGCATGCCGTAGAGCCGCGCGACGAATTCGAGATTCTCGCGCACCGACAGATCCTGGTAGAGGCTGAAGCGCTGGGTCATGTAGCCGACCCGGCGCTTGATCTTGTCGGCGTCGCGGCGGATGTCGAAGCCGAGACAGGTGCCCTCGCCGCCGTCGGGCGTCAGCAGGCCGCACAGCATGCGGATCGTCGTGGTCTTGCCCGACCCGTTGGGTCCGAGGAAGCCGTAGATCGCGCCACGCCGCACCTGCATCGACAGATCGTGCACGACCTCGCGACCGCCGAAGGACTTGGACAGTCCCTTGACGTCGATCGCGATCTCGGCCGGGCCTGCTGCCGTCATTGCTTGTCCGCCACGGGCGTCTTCGGATGCGGATAGATGCTGACCGGCTGGCCGACGCGCAGCGCGTCGGGGCGCGAGGGCCGCGCCTGGATCAGGTAGACGAGCTTGTTGCGCTCATCGAGGCTGTAGATGACGGGCGGGGTGTACTCCGCCGTGGTCGCGAGGAAGTAGACCCGCGCGCTGAGATCGGCGGCGCAGTTGTCGCAGGTGACCCTGACCTGGTCCCCGATCGCGAATTTGGGCAGATCCGTCTCGGGCACGTAGAAGCGCAGCTTGATGTTGCCCGGCGGCATGATCGACAGCACCGGCCGCTGCGCCGCGACCATCTCGCCCTCGCGGAAATAGATCTGCTGGATCGTGCCGGCGACCGGCGCCACGCCCTTGCGGCGCGCCAGGCGGGTCTGCGACGTCACGACATGGGCCTCGGCGATGCGCAGCGCCGACACCGCCGAATCGAGCGTTGCCTGCGTCCCGGCCCCGGTCTTGCTCAGCGCCGCTGCACGGTCATAGGTCTGCTGCGCATTGGCGAGCGTCGCCTTGGTCTGGTTGAGATCGGCCTGTTGCAGATCATCGTCGACGGCGTAGAGGGGATCACCAACCTTGATCTCTTCGCCCTCGTGCACGTTCAACTTGGTGACGCGTCCCGCCTCGTCGGGACTGACGAAGATCATGTCGGCCTCGACCCAGCCCTGATAGCCGGGATCGCGAGTGTCCTTGCAACCGTCGAAAGTGAAGGCCGTGACCAGCACGGCAAGGCAATGCAGCAGGCTCATGTCGGCCTCCTTGCGCCGAAGATCAGATCGAGATGCGTCTGCAGCATCGCTTCCGTGTCGAGCGGCGCATGGCGCTCGAACAGGCTCTTCCAGAGCACCGCAAGCATCATCGGCGCGACCATCAGCTGCGGAAACTGCACCAATGTGGGCTCGCGGATCTCGCCGCGGGTGATGGCGAGCTGGATCAGCGCGCGCATGGCAGCGAGGCCGCGCGACACGACCTCGCGGTAGTAGAAGTCGGCAATCGCGGGGAAACGCGGTCCTTCGGCAACGATGAGCCGCACGAGGTCGGCCCGCCGCGTGCCGGCGATCTCCTGCAGGAACATCCGCGCCAGGTTCTCGACCAGGTCCCGCACCGAGCCGCTCGGCGGCAACGGCGCAGCCAGCCGGCCGACGAACGGCACGATGGCGGTCCGGATCAATTCCTCGAACATCGATTCCTTGTCCTTGAAGTGCAGATAGATCGTGCCCTTGGCCACGCCGGCGCGCTTGGCCACGTCGTCGAGCCGGGTGGCCGCAAAGCCGCGGGCGATGAACTCGTCCATGGCCGCCTGAACGATCGCCGCGCGGCGCTCGGCCGCCCGGTCGGCCCGGCGCGAAGCCGTGGCGGGGCCAGCCGCCCGCACCTTGCGCTTGTTCGATGGTGAGTCCTCGGACATGCGAACATTAATGACTGACTAGTCAGTCATTGTCAAGAAGCTCCCGGCGGCGTGCGTCGCGATAATCTGCCCTCCAGCGGACGCCTTGCGCAGAGATCTCTCCACGCGTCATCCGGGGCGGCGCGTAGCGCGAGCCCGGAATCCATAACCACGAACCGGCGTGTGGTGCGGGATGGCTGTGGCGCGTGTCTTCGTCACACCGACTCTTGTGGTTATGGATTCCGGGCTCGTCGCTTCGCGCCGCCCCGGAATGACGCGTGGAGAGACGGCTCACCATCTTGCGGCAGACGCGCGGAGCGATGGTGTCCGCCTTGCATGCGGCAAACTACGTGAAATCGAGCACCACGCGGCCATCGATCTTGCCGGCCTTCATGCGCTCGAAGACGGTGTTGATCTCGGACAGCGGCGCGGTGGTGATCTCGGCCTTCACCTTGCCCTCGGCGGCAAAGGCGACCGCTTCGTCGAGATCGCGCCGGGTGCCGACGATCGAGCCGCGCACGGTGATGCGCTTCAGGACGACGTCGAAGATCGGCGTCGGGAATTCCCCCGGCGGCAGGCCGACCAGGCTGACGGTGCCCTTGCGACGGACCATTTTCAGCGCCTGCGCGAAAGCCGGCGTCGAGACCGCCGTCACCAGCACGCCATGCGCACCGCCACCGGTGAGCGCGATGACCCGCTCGACCGCATCCTTGTCCAGCGCATTCACCGCGTGCTCGGCGCCGGCCTCGAGCGCCAGCTTGAGCTTGTCCTCGGCGATGTCGAGACCGATCGCCTTCAGCCCCATCGCCTTCGCGTACTGGATCGCGACATGTCCGAGCCCGCCGACGCCGGAAATGACGACCCACTCGCCGGGGCGCGTGTCGGTTTCCTTCAGGCCCTTGTAGGTCGTGACGCCGGCGCACAGGATCGGCGCGATGCTGGCGAAGTTGACATTGGCGGGCAGGCGCGCCGCGAACGCCGCGGAGGCGATGACATACTCGGCGAAGCCGCCGTTCACACTGTAGCCGGTGTTGTGCTGGTGCTCGCACAACGTCTCCCAGCCGGTCTCGCAATATTCGCAGCGCAGACAGGCATCGTGCAGCCACGCCACGCCAACCGCGTCGCCGATCTTGAAATCGGTGACACCGGCGCCGAGCGCGGCCACCACACCGGCTGCTTCATGACCGGGAATGAACGGCGGCACAGGCTTGACCGGCCAGTCGCCCGAGGCGGCGTGAAGGTCGGTATGACATACGCCGCAAGCCTTGAGCTTGACGAGAAGCTCGCCCGGCCCCGGCACCGGAACAGGAACATCCTCGATGACGAGCGGCTTGCCGAAGGCTTTGACGATTGCGGCTTTCATGGTCTGCATCTGTCTGCTCCTCATATTGAGGCGCAAACTAACGAGGCCGAACTGTTACGAACTTGATCGGTGTCAAACGCAGCTGCTGCTTTGATGCGCAGCATGTAACAGATTCATGACAGGAGATCTCACGTGGCGATCTCAGGCATGAAACTTCAAGCCGTCGACGATCTTGTCGACCACCTTGCGCTCCGCGCGCAGCGCCAATCCGACGAGATTGAGATCAGGACGCGCGACCGCTTTCACCGCCGCGCGGTTGGCTTCGTCATGCGTGGTCTTGAACATGTCCTCGGTGTAGAGCGCGGGCTTCACATTCCGTGACAGCGCGCGATCCAGCGCACGCGCCAACGCAGCACGGTCCGGCGCGCCGTAGATCAGGATCGGCTGGCCTATCAGCGCGTGATAGCTCGTTGCCGATCCGTCTTCATAGGGCGCGCCGATGCATTCCGGAAAAGCAGCGGCGACGCCGCTGGACAGAAACGCCGCGACGTTCAGCTTCTGCCAGGCTTCGAGGTCGTTGCGGATGATCAGCGCGATCTTGGTGTCGAATTGCATGTCACGTCCATCGTCGATGTCCACGAGCGCTCAGGATAGCCGAGCCATTCGGAGCGTGAAGCATCGAAACGACCACGGCCGCGGAACTCGGACGATAGCCGCGCAAATCATGCGGCTTCAATCAGCCCTTCAATCAACCCTTGGCGTCGCACACCCAGGCGCGGATGACGCACTCCTTGCCGCCATATTTGTAGCATTCGCGGGTCGCTTCGTTGAGCGAGGTGGAGATCTTCGGCCGGACGGCGTAGCCGTGCGCGCCGCACGGATTGGTCAGATCGATCGCGAACGCGGCACATGCCTTCTTCATCGTCACCGCGGTGCACTCGCCCTTGCACTGCTTCAGCGCCGCAGCCTTGGCGAGATGCTCCGCCGGATAGTCGAAGGCCTGGCCATAAGCGGCGCACTGGCCGATGGCGAAGGCGCCGGCCGCATGCGCCGGGCTGATGGCGCCTTGGCTCGCGATGCGCGCGGCGCCGACGAGCACGGTCAATCCAAATGCAAACAGCGCGAAACGTCGCGTGGCGGTCGAAATGATCATCTCTCCTCCCCCGAGGCCAATGTCGGCAAATCTAGCCGGGGGTCGTTGAAACTTGGTGAACGAGAGGTTGAGATCAGGTATCGCCGGCGCCGTTCCGGGATGACGCGGAGAGATCGCGCAGCCGCGACACGACGCGGCTCACCCGCGTCGCGCGGCCTCCAGCGCCTGCGGCGTGTCGATGTCGAGGAACGCGCTCTCGCCCTCGACCGTCACCTCGGCGACAGCCTCGGTGTGCTTGGCGATCAGATGCCGCGCGCCGACATCGCCGTCGAGCGTCATCAGCTCGGCGAAGAATCGGCGCGACCACAGCACCGGGTTTCCACGGCGTCCCTCGGACACCGGCACGACGATCAAATTGCCGCGATCCGGCGCGAAGGCGGCGATCAGACGGTCGAGCAGGTCGGTCGACACCATCGGCATGTCACCGAGGCAGACAACCGCGCCATCGGCGCGATCGGACACGGCGGCGATGCCGGCCTTCACCGAACTCGCAAGGCCGCCGGCGAAATCGGGATTGCGGACGAAGCGGACATTCAGGTCGGCCAGGGCCTGCTCGACCAGCTCGGCCTGATGGCCGGTGACGACGATGACTTCGCTGGCTTTCGACGCCAGCGCCTGCTCGGTGACGATCCGCACCAGCTTCCTGCCGTCGAGCTCCGCCAGCAGCTTGTTCGGCCCGCCCATCCGGGTCGAACGTCCCGCGGCGAGGACGATGGCGGCGACGTGGCGCTCGCCTTCCGCCTCCGGCTGGGCACGCGGTTGCGGACGCGTCACGATCTCCATCAGCAGACCGCCGACCCCCATCGCCGTCAGCTCGGCGCGGGTGACCTTGATGCCGGCGAGCAGCCGCATCAGCACCCAGTCGAAGCCGTTCTCAGCCGGCGAGCGCGCGCAGCCGGGCGCGCCGAGCAGCGGGACGTCGCCGGCACGGCCGATCAGCAGCAGATTGCCCGGATCGACCGGCATGCCGAAATGCTCGATCGCGCCGCCGATGCCGGTGATCGCGGCGGGAATGACGTCACGGCGATCGGCGATCGCCGAGGCGCCGAACACGATCACGAGTTCGGCGCCGAGCGCCAGCAGCTCCTTGATCGCAGCCGCCAGCGCGGCCTGCTCATGCGGCACGCGGCGTTCGGCGATGATGCTGGCGCCGGCCGGCGCCAGGCGCTCGGCGGTGACGCGCAGCGTCTTGTCGATGACCTTCGACGCCAGACCGGGCAGGATGGTCGAGACCACGCCGACGCGCTTGACGACATAGGGCGCGATGCTGAGCGCGCCCTTGCCGGCAGCAGCCACGGCGGCATCGCGCAACCGGCCTTCGACGCCGAACGGGATCAGCTTGACGGTGCCGACCATCTCGCCTTCGACCACCGGCTTGAACGCCGGCAAGGTCGCGAAGGTAATAGCTTCGTCGACATCGTTGATGCGGTCGACGGCGGCGCGGTCGATCATCAGAATGCCGGGCTGCGCCGCGAACAGATTGGCCCGCCCGGTGAAGGCGCGATCGACATGAATGCCCTCGCCAGCCACGACCTTGGCAACGTCGGCGGCGGCCTCGTCCTCGGAAACGTCGCCGGCTTCGAGCCGGACGACCACGATCTCCTTGACCCCCTCCCTGCCCAGCGCCTCGACCTCGGCAGGACCGATCGTGGTGCCCTTCTTGAGCACCAGCGATCCCTTGCGCAGGGTGTGCACGGTCACCCCGCCGATCGCCTCAGCCGGACTGGCAGGACCGAACTTCATGCCGCCTGCTCTTTCTCCTTGGCCGGCAGCCGCAAGGTCGCGGTGATCTCGGCCATGATCGAAACCGCAATCTCCGACGGCGACACCGCGCCGATGGCCAGCCCGATCGGCGCATGGATACGGGCGATGTCGGCGTCGCTGGCGCCCTGCGCCCGCAGCCGGTCGTGACGCTTGGCATGCGTCTTCCGCGAGCCCAGCGCGCCGATGTAGAAGCAGTCGCGTGAGAACGCGTGCAACAGCGCCGGATCGTCGATCTTCGGATCATGCGTCAGCGCGACGAACGCCGTGTAGTGGTCGACGTTGAGCGGCGGCAGCGCCACGTCGGGCCATTCGGCGATCAACGGCACGTCAGGGAAGCGCTCCGGGCTTGCGAAAGCGGTGCGCGGATCGACGACGGTGACGTCATAGCCGAGCGATTTGGCGATCGGCGCCAGCGCCTGGCTGATATGGACGGCGCCGACGATGACGAGCTTCGCCGTCGGCGAGTAGACGTTGAGGAACAGCCGCTTGCCGTCCGCCTCGACCATGCCGCTCTTGCCCATGCGCAGATGGGTGGACAGCTCGTTGCGCAGCGGGTCCGTGGCGATCGCGGCGGCCTTGACCAGGCGCTGCTCGCCGGAGGCGACGTCGGTGACGAGAATGGCCGGGCGGCGCGCGGTGCGCTCGGCGTTGAGCTCGGCGAGGGTCGAAAGCTGCATGGATCAGCCCACCTTCTCGACGAACACGCGGATGGTGCCGCCGCAGGACAGCCCGACATTCCAGGCGGTCTCGTCGGCGACGCCGAACTCCAGCATCTTCGGCTGGCCGCTGGAGATGACGTCGAGCGCCTCGGTGACGACGGCGCCCTCGACGCAGCCGCCGGACACCGAGCCCAAGAACGTGCCGTCGTCGTTGATCACGAGATTGGAGCCCACCGGCCGCGGCGCCGAGCCCCAGGTCTCGACCACGGTGGCGAGCGCCACGCCATGACCGGTCTTGTGCCAGTCCTCGGCGGCCTTGAGGATGTCTTCGTCGCGGTTGAGCATGGCCATCTCCTTCTCGGACGATCTCAGGCGGCGGGCCGGATCGCGCTGCGGTGATGCGGCGGCAGCGGCGACGACAGCGCCGAGATCAGCGTCTCGATCGACGTCAAGTTATGTACCGGGCGGAATTCGTCAACGTGGGGCAGCATGGTTTTGATGCCCTGCGCCTTGGCCTCGAAGCCGGAATAGCGCAGCAGCGGGTTCAGCCAGATCAGCCGCCGGCAGGAGCGGTGCAGCCGGTCCATCTCGAAGGCGAGCTTGCTGTCGGCCTCGCGTTCCAGGCCGTCGGAGATCAGCAGCACGATGGCACCCTGCCCGAGCACGCGCCGCGCCCAATGCTTGTTGAAGGTCTGCAGTGAGGTCGCGATCCTCGTGCCACCGGCCCAGTCCTCGACATTGGCCGTGCAGCTCGCGAGCGCCTCGTCGGGATCGCGTTGCCGCAGCGCCCGCGTCACGTTGGTCAGACGGGTGCCGAACAGGAACACCGAGACGCGCTTTCGGGCGTCGGTGATGGCATGGAGGAAGTGCAGGAACAGGCGGGTGTACTCGCTCATCGAGCCGGAGATGTCGAGCAGCGCCACGATCGGAGCCGGCTTCTCGAGCCGCCCCAGGCGATGGAAGTTGATGATCTCGCCCTCGGTGCGCAGCGCCTGGCGCAACGTCCTGCGCATGTCGATACGATGACCGCGCGGGTCGGTGGCGTGGCGGCGCGTCTTCAGCTCGGCCTGCGGCAGCCGCATCCTGGCGATCGCGCGCGTGACCTCGGCGATCTCGGCCGCGCTCATCTGCGCAAAGTCCTTCTTCTGCAGCACCTCGCGGTCGGACACCGCCAGCCGGAGATCCTGCTCCTGCGCTTGCGGCTCCTCATGCGTCTGCGGCTGAGACATCGCCTCCTGGACCCGGCGCGAGGCCGGCGGCGGCTTCTTCTTGGCGTGATCCGGCAGCGGCACCGAATCGAGCATCGACTTCCATTCCTCCGCGGGACGGAAGAACAGGGCGAAGGCCTGGGCGAAGATCAGCGCGTGCTCGTGGCGCTTGACGAAGATCGATTCGAGCGTGGTGAAGACGTCGGGACGCTTGCCGATGTCGATCGCTTCCAGCGCGCTCATGGCGTCGATCACGGCCCCCGGCCCGACCGGCAGGCCCGCAGCGCGCAACGCGCGCGCAAAGCCCGCAATGTTGTCGGCGATGCCGCCGGTCGGCGGCGCGAGGTGATTGATGCTGGTGGGCACGTCTCTATCCCCTCGTCATTCCGGGCACGCCTCAAATCGAGGCCGTCATTCCGGGGCGCCCCAAGGGCGAGCCCGGAATCCATACGCACGATCGTGGTTATGGATTCCGGGCCTGCGTGCTGCGCACGCATCCCGGAATGACGATCGTTGTTAGAGGCACCAGCGTGAACTCAAGTCTCGCTGGTCGCGTCCTTGATCACCTTCTGCAACTGATCGCCCTGCATGCGGGCGATGTCGTCCTGATACTTCAGCAGCGCGCCCAAGGTGTCGCCGACGACCTCCGCGTTCAGCGAGCGCGCATCAAGCTCGGTCAGCGCGGTCGCCCAGTCCAAGGTCTCGGCGACGCCCGGCGACTTGTAGAAGTCCTGGTCGCGCAGCGCCTGAACGAAGCGCACGATCTGCTGCGACAGCCGCTGCGAGATGCCCGGCAGCCGGGTCTTGACGATCGCGAGCTCGCGCTCGGCGGAGGGATAGTCGACCCAGTGATACAGGCAGCGCCGCTTCAGCGCGTCGTGGATCTCGCGCGTCCGGTTCGAGGTGATGATGACGATCGGCGGATGCGGCGCCTTGACGGTGCCGAACTCGGGGATCGTGACCTGGAAGTCGGAGAGGATCTCCAGCAGATAGGCCTCGAATGCCTCGTCGGCGCGGTCGAGCTCGTCGATCAGCAATACCGGCGCGCCCGCGACATCCGGCTCCAGCGCCTGCAGCAGCGGGCGCTTGATCAGATAGCGGTCGGCGAAGATGTCGGACGTGAGCTGGTCGCGGTCGACGTCGCCGCCGGCTTCCGCCAGCCGGATCGCGATCATCTGGGCCGCCGAGTTCCACTCGTAGACGGCCGAGGCGACGTCGAGGCCCTCATAGCATTGCAGGCGGATGAGCTTGCGCCCGAGCGCCGCCGACAGCACCTTGGCGATCTCGGTCTTGCCGACGCCGGCCTCGCCCTCGAGGAACAGCGGCCGGCCCATGCGCAGCGACAGATAGGTCACCGTCGCGAGCGATCGCTCGGCCAGATAGCCGCGCGAGGACAGCAATTCGAGCATCGCGTCGACCGACGCCGGCAGCGCTGCAGCACTCATGGGCGAGACCGCCTTCCCTGACCGCGCTCGCTCGTCACGAGGCCGGAGCCTCGGACTCGTCGGCTCCCGTTGAAGCCTTGGCCCCGGCGTTCGCCGCATCGACCGCACGACGTGCCAGCACGCCGACCAGATGAGCGCGATATTCGGCGCTGCCGTGAATGTCGCTGTTGAGCCCGTCGGCCGACACCGCGATGCCTTCCAGCACCTTCGGCGAGAAGCGCTTCTGCAGGGCTTCCTCGAACGCGGTGACGCGGAACACGCCATTGCCACCGGCGCCGGTGACGGCGACGCGCACGTCGGACGGACGCCGCGCGACGAACACGCCGACCAGCGCGTAGCGCGAGGCCTGATTGCGGAACTTCACATAGGCGGCCTTCTTGGCCAGCGGGAAGCTCACCTTGGTAATGATCTCGTCCGCCTCCAGCGCGGTCGTGAACAGGCCCTGGAAGAACTCCTCGGCCTTGAGCTTGCGCTTGTTGGTGACGATGGTGGCGCCGAGCGCCAGGCACGCGGCCGGATAGTCCGCGGTCGGATCGTTGTTGGCGATCGATCCGCCGATCGTGCCGCGATGGCGCACGGCGGGGTCACCAATCAGGCTTGCGAGATGCGCGAGGGCCGGGATCGCCTCGCCCACCGTGGCGGAATTGGCCACATCGGCATGACGCGCCATGGCGCCGATCACCAGATTGCGCCCCTTCAGCTCGATCGTGTCGAGCCCTTCGACGTGGGAGAGGTCGACGAGATGCGGTGGGCTCGCGAGCCGCTGCTTCATCACCGGCACCAGCGTGTGACCGCCGGCGACCAGCTTGGCGTCCTCGTTCTTGACCAGGAGATTGGCGGCCTGGCGCACCGTGGCCGGCCGATGATATTTGAATTCGTACATGGGGGGATGTCCTGTGCGCGGCGGGGACTTTAGGCGAGGTCCGACTTCGCCATCGCCTTGGCGCCGGCGGCGATCGATTGGACGATGTTCTGATATCCGGTACAGCGGCAGAGATTGCCTTCCAGCTCCTCGCGGATGGTCTCCTCGCTGAGCTCGTGCCCCTTGCGGTGCACGAGATCGACCGCGGTCATGATCATGCCCGGCGTGCAGAAGCCGCATTGCAGACCGTGGTGCTCGCGAAACGCTTCCTGCATCGGATGCAGCGGCGCGCCATCGGCCGCGAGGCCTTCGATCGTCCTGACCTCGTGACCGTCGGCCATCACAGCCAGGGTCGTGCAGGACTTCACGGCCTTGCCGTCGAGATGGACGACACAGGCGCCGCACTGCGAGGTATCACAGCCGACATGGGTGCCGGTGAGCCGCAGATTCTCGCGCAGGAACTGAACGAGCAGCGTCCGCGAATCGACATTTGCCGTGACGGGATTACCGTTCACAATCATGGAAATCTTGGCCATTCAGGACTCTCTATTAATCCGCACCACAGCGTTGCACTGCAGCGCAGCCCAGCAAAATCGGTCGAAACCATCATATGGGCGCTCCCGGCGGCGGGCAACCTCGCCACCGACAGCGCATGGGTCGGTTGCGGTCAGCCTTGAACGGCCTTGGCGAAGTTCGCGAAGAATTCGTCGGCGAGTTTTTTTGCGGCGCCGTTGATCAGGCGCTGGCCGAGCTGCGCCAGCTTGCCGCCGATCTGCGCCTCGACGTTGTAGCTCAGCAGCGTGCCGCCATCCTTCTCGGCCAGCCCGACCACAGCGCCGCCCTTGGCAAAGCCGGCCACGCCGCCCTCGCCCTCGCCGGAGATCTTGTAGCCGTTCGGCGGATCGAGATCGCTCAGGGTGACCTTGCCCTTGAAGCGCGCGGACACTGGTCCGACCTTCATCTTGGCGACCGCGCGGAAGCCGCCATCCTCGGTCCTCTCCAGTTCCTCGCAGCCGGGAATGCAGGCCTTGAGCACGTCCGGATCGTTCAACTTGGCCCAGACGGCCTCGCGCGGTGCCGCCAGCTGGACCTCGCCCGTCATCGTCATTGCCATCTGCATCTCCCCCCGTTAGGCGCGGTTTGAGGCATTCAAGTAAAGCACCGAACGCCCAAAAGAAAGGGCGAGCAGCGCCCGGAAGCGTTGCAGAAAAGCTGGAGCACCGCAGCATTCGGGTCTCGCGCCCGCGGGTTTCGATTGGCAGACCGCGCCCGCAATGGTTAGTTCGCCATCAAATCTGCACGATTCCTGAGGTGGCGCAGCCGCCTTCGACGAGGACTCCGCCCATGCCGATGATCGATGCTGACGGCTGCCTGTTGAACGTCACCGTCGAAGGCCGCGACGGCGGGCCGACCCTGATGCTGTCCAATTCGCTCGGCTCGACCCTGCAGATGTGGGAGCCGCAGATGCGCGCCCTCACCCAGATTTTTCGTGTCATCCGCTATGACCGGCGGGGTCATGGCAAGTCGCAGGTCCCTCCGGGACCCTACTCGATCGAGCGATTCGGTCGCGACGCGCTGGCGATCCTGGACGACCTGAACATCGAGAAAGTGCACTGGTGCGGCGTCTCGATGGGCGGCATGGTCGGACAGTGGCTCGCGGCGCATGCCCCGGGGCGAATCGGCAAGCTCGTGCTCGCCAACACCACCTGCCATTACCCCGATCCGGCCATCTGGGACGCGCGCATCAAGTCGGTTCAGGACGGCGGACTGGCCGGGATCGCCGATACCGTGATCGCAGGCTGGCTGACGCAGGAGTTTCGCGATCACCATCCGGACATCGCCGACCGCATGAAGGCGATGCTGGTGGCGACGCCGGTCGAGGGTTATCTCGCCTGCTGCGCAGCGTTGCGCGCGCTCGACCTGCGCGACGATCTGCCGGGCATCACGAGCCCGACGCTCGTCGTGGCCGGGCGCTACGACAAGTCGACGCCGATTGCGATGGCGGAGGCGATTCGCAGCCGGATCCCGGGCGCCAGCATGACCATCGTCGATGCCGCGCACATCTCGAACGTCGAAGCGGCAGGCCAGTTCAACGATGCGGTGCTCGGCTTCCTGACACAGCGCTGACTGCGCGCTCGCGTCGCCAGCCTCCGACGAGGGCGATCAGGCCTTCGCAACGGCTGCGACACTGTCGCCGACTGTCGGCTCGACCGGCGGCGGCGCGGAGGCCGGAGCCGACGCGTTGGGCTGCGTGGCCGGCTTCTCCACCAGCATGACGATGGCCGTTCCCAACAGCATCAGCAGTTCGGTCGCATGCAGACGCAGCGCCTGGGTCTCGCCGACGCGTGCGGCCATGATCATGCTGAAGAAGCTCAGGGCGCTGCCCAGGCCCAGTCCGATCGACAGCGCCTCGACATAGCCCCCGACCTTTCGCACCCGCGGGACGGCGATCAGGACGAGGAACATCGCGAAGAAACCTGCGACCGTCAGTCGCGCCAAAGCAAGCAGCCAGGCCGCGCGAACCGTTTCGAGACCCGACAGTTGCAGGTGGTCGCTGATGAACAAAGCGACCGCGACGTTGGGCCGCTCGAACAGGCCCTGAATCGGCGAGACCATGATGTGAAGGGCGACGATCGTCCAGGCCGGAACGAAGTACAGCGCCAGCAGCACACCGTTGAAGCAGCTGAGCCGCCAGCTCCCGATGAAGCAGTTCTTGATCATATCACGCCACCTCTGCAATCCCCGCGCGGTCGCCCGTCCGGCTGGTTCCAGACGAGCTAACGCGCGGCAAATGCAGCGGGCAATTTAAACCCCTTATTTACCTTAACCGGGAGGTTGGACGCCACCAGCGGTAGCGAGAGGTGCCAGCCCGGCGATCCGCTCCGCCCTATTTCCCGGGTGCCGTCTCCCGATCCTGCTGCCGCCTTTGACCCGGCCCGTCACCGCCCTGCTGGATCGGCTTGCCTTGGGTCTGGCCCTGCTGGTTCTGCCCGGGGTTCTGGTGGCCTTGGTTCTTGTCGGTCAGACTGGTCATGAGCGTCTCCTCGCCGGAAGCTTCATGAGCAACCAATGCGCGAGCCACGCTTTGCGTTGCCTTGTGCCGGCCATTTCGAGACGGTTGTCCCGCTCTGCCCCCATCGGGCAGAGCGGAACCGAGCCGTGAAAGAGGCGGGATAAGCCCGCAATTGCGGCACTGCACGCTGTTGCGGCACCCGGTTCCTAGCTGTTAGTACTGGCGACGCGCCGCCTCTGGTCGCGAGTGCGGGCAGGCCCGCCTCGCTCCGGACGGCCCTCGCCGCATTGCGAACCGGTATCGACAGTCTCAGTCACGGCAGTCCATGGATTATTTCGCGCAACAGCTCATCAACGGCCTCGTCCTCGGCTCGATCTATGGCCTGATCGCCATCGGCTACACCATGGTCTACGGCATCGTGGGCATGATCAATTTCGCCCATGGCGACGTCTTCATGATCGGCGGCTTCATTGCCCTGATCTCCTTCCTGGTGCTGGTGTCGATCGGCCTCACCGCGGTTCCGGTCATTCTGCTCATCGTGCTGCTGGTCTCGATGGCGATCACGGCGCTGTTCGGCTGGACCATCGAGCGCATCGCCTATCGACCCTTGCGACACTCCTTCCGGCTGGCGCCGATGCTGTCGGCGATCGGCATGTCGTTCGTGCTGACGAATTTTTCGCAGGTGGCGCAAGGCGCGCGGGTCAAGCCGGTGCCGCCGATCATCACGGGCGGCTACACGCTGCACGAGGGTAGCAGCGGCTTCGTCGTGCAGCTGTCCAACGTTCAGATCGTCGTGGTCATCACCACCATCGTGCTGCTCGGCCTGTTCACCTGGCTGGTGTCGCGCACCCGGCTCGGCCGCGACATGCGCGCCTGCGAGCAGGACCAGACCATGGCCGCGCTGCTCGGCGTCGACGTCGACCGCACCATTTCGATGACCTTCGTGATCGGCGCGGCGCTGGCCGCTGTCGCCGGCATGATGTACCTGCTCTACTACGGGCTCGTCGATTTCTTCATGGGCTTCGTCGCCGGCATCAAGGCATTCACCGCGGCCGTGCTGGGCGGCATCGGCTCGCTGCCGGGCGCCATGCTCGGCGGTCTCGCGATCGGCCTGATCGAGACGTTCTGGTCGGCCTATTTCTCCGTCGAGTACAAGGACGTCGCGGCGTTCTCGATCCTCATCGTGGTGTTGATCTTCATGCCGACCGGCCTGCTCGGTCGACCCGAAGTCGAAAAAGTCTGACGATGGAGCCCGTGTGAGCGCGTCCCCTCGAGCCTCTTCGCCCGCCTCTTCGAATGGCTCCGAGCCGGTCGGAGCCGCCTTCATCCTCAAGAAGGCCGTCCTCAGCGCCCTGGTCGCCCTCGGCCTGTTCTCGCTGATGGTCGGCGTCCGCACCGAGGCGGGCCAGAGCGGCCAGCTCGAATACTGGACCCGCTTCGGCGAGCTCGCGAGCCTCGTCGGCGCGGTGTTCATAGGCTCCATCGTGGTCGAGCTGCTGCGGCTGTGGCTCGGTCCGCGCGGCGGTCTCGGCAGCTTCGTGCCGTCCTCGGTAAATAACGGCATGACCGTCGCCGGCCGCTATGTCGCGCCGGCACTGCTGATCTTCACCTTCCTCGTGCCGGTTATCTTCTACAATCAGCGCTACATTCTCGACCTCGGCATCCTCGTGCTGACCTACGTGATGCTCGGCTGGGGTCTCAACGTGGTGGTCGGTCTGGCCGGCCTGCTCGACCTCGGCTACGTCGCGTTCTACGCCGTCGGCGCCTACTCCTACGGATTGCTGTCGACCACCTTCGGCCTGTCGTTCTGGATCTGCCTGCCGCTGGCCGGCATCCTCGCGGCGTTCTGGGGCGTGCTGCTGGGCTTCCCGGTGCTGCGGTTGCGCGGCGACTATCTCGCGATCGTCACCTTGGCGTTCGGCGAGATCATCCGCCTCGTGCTGATCAACTGGCAGGATGTGACCGGCGGTCCGAACGGCGTCTCCGGCATTCCGCGGCCGACCCTGTTCGGCATTCCGCTGGCCCCAGGCGAAGGCGGCCTCGCTGCCATGCTCGGCATTCCGTTTTCGCCGACACATCGCATCGTGTTCCTGTTCTACCTGATCCTGGCGCTGGCGCTGCTCACCAACTGGGTCACGATCCGGCTGCGGCGGCTGCCGATCGGCCGCGCCTGGGAAGCGCTGCGCGAGGATGAGGTCGCCTGCCGCGCGCTCGGCATCAACATCACGACGACGAAGCTGACGGCGTTCGCCACCGGCGCGATGTTCGGCGGCTTCGCCGGCGCCTTCTTCGCCACCCGCCAGGGCTTCATCAGCCCGGAATCCTTCACCTTCCAGGAATCGGCGCTGGTGCTCGCGATCGTCGTGCTCGGCGGCATGGGTTCGCAGCTCGGCGTGGCCTTGGCGGCGCTCGCCATGATCGGCGGATTCGAGCTGTTCCGAAGCCTCGAGGTCTACCGCATGCTGGTGTTCGGTCTCGCCATGGTGCTGGTGATGATCTGGCGGCCCCGCGGCATCGTCGGCCACCGCGCGCCGACCGTGTTCCTGGAAAAATCCAAGAGCATCTCTTCGGACCTCGTCAAGGAAGGCCACGGATGAGCTCCGCTCCGATCCTCGCGCTCGAAAATCTCACCATGCGCTTCGGCGGCATCGTCGCCGTCAACGCGCTGTCGTTCACCGCGCAGCGCAAGCAGATCACGGCCTTGATCGGCCCGAACGGCGCCGGCAAGACTACCGTGTTCAACTGCATCACCGGCTTCTACAAGCCGACCTCCGGGGTCATCCGCCTGACGCACGATGACGGCGCCCAGTACGAGATGCAGAAGCTCAAGGACTTCAACATCTCCAAGCAGGCCAAGGTGGCGCGCACCTTCCAGAACATCCGGCTGTTTCCCGGCATGACGGCGCTGGAGAACCTGATGGTGGCGCAGCACAACGCGCTGATGCGCGCCTCAGGGCTCACGTTGATCGGGCTGCTCGGCTTGCCGTCGTGGCGCGCGGCGGAACAGAGCGCCATCGACAATGCGGTGTTCTGGCTGAAGCGGGTCGGACTGATCGACCGCGCCGACGACGCCGCCGGCAACCTCGCGTATGGCGACCAGCGCCGGCTGGAGATCGCGCGCGCGATGTGCACCGGCCCTGCCCTGCTCTGCCTCGACGAGCCGGCCGCCGGCCTCAACGCGCGCGAGAGCGCGGCGCTCAGCGAGCTGCTGCTGTCGATCCGCGCCGACCACGGCACCTCGATCCTCCTCATCGAGCACGACATGAGCGTCGTGATGGAAATCTCCGACCGCGTGGTGGTGATGGACTACGGCGTCAAGATCGCAGAGGGCACGCCGCGCGAGATCCGCGACGATCCGAAGGTCATCGCCGCCTATCTCGGCACCGACGAGCAAGAGGCCGCAGCCGTGATGGAGGCCGAAGCGTGAGCGCGTCCCTGCTCGAGATCCACAACCTGCGCGCGTCCTACGGCAAGATCGAAGCACTCAAGGGCGTCGACCTCGACATCAAGGCCGGCGAGATCGTCGCGCTGATCGGGGCCAACGGCGCCGGCAAATCGACCCTGATGATGTCGATCTTCGGCCGGCCGCGCGCCAGTTCCGGTCATATCGTCTATGACGGCCATGACATCACCCAGGTGCCGACGCATCAGATCGCGCGCCTCAAGATCGCGCAGTCGCCGGAGGGCCGTCGCATCTTCCCGCGCATGAGCGTGGCCGAGAACCTGCAGATGGGGGCCGACGCCGGCGAGGCCACGGAAGCCGAGCGCGCCGACACGCTCGATCGCGTGTTCGCGCTGTTCCCGCGGCTGAAGGAGCGCATCGACCAGCGCGGCGGCACGCTGTCCGGCGGCGAGCAGCAGATGCTGGCGATCGGGCGCGCCTTGATGAGCCGGCCGCGCCTGCTGCTCCTCGACGAACCGTCGCTCGGCCTCGCGCCGCTGATTGCGCGGCAGATTTTCGAGGCCATCCGGACCCTCAACCGCCAGGACGGGCTGACGGTGCTGATCGTGGAGCAGAATGCCAATCATGCGCTGAAGCTCGCGCACCGCGGATATGTGCTGGTCAACGGGCTGATCACGCTGTCGGGCACCGGCACCGAGTTGCTGCAGCGGCCGGAGATCCGCGCGGCGTATCTGGAGGGCGGCCGCCACTAGGCGGGCTCGCCGAAACAGCCTTTGGCCGAAACCCGGCCAGATTGGCTATGTCCTTTGTCGGTCTGTCCGAAAATTGCCGGTGACTTCGCCGCAAAATCAGCCACAATGCGCGCGGTCTGCGGCCCGCCCTTCGGGCCGTTTCCGTGTCGACTGACCCCTGTGAGGATTTCTCATGAAACCACTCAAATTTATCGGTCTGGCCCTGGGCGCCACGCTTGCGCTCTCGACGGCCGCTTACGCCGACGACATCACCATCGCCGTAGCCGGCCCGATGACCGGCGGCGAGTCGGCGTTCGGCCGCCAGATGCAGAACGGCGCCGAGATGGCGATTGCCGATCTCAACGCGGCCGGCGGTGTTCTCGGCAAGAAGCTTGCTCTGCAGATCGGTGACGATGCCTGCGATCCGAAGCAGGCCCGCTCGGTCGCCGAGAAGCTCGCCGGCTCCGGCATTCCGTTCGTCGCAGGCCACTTCTGCTCGTCGTCGTCGATCCCGGCCTCGGAGGCCTATGCCGACAGCAACGTGCTGCAGATCACCCCGGCCTCGACCAACCCGCTGTTCACCGAGCGCAAGCTGTGGAACGTGGCGCGCGTCTGCGGCCGCGACGACCAGCAGGGCCTGGTTGCCGCGAACTACATCGCGAAGAACTTCAAGGGCAAGAACATCGCGATCCTCAACGACAAGACCACCTATGGCAAGGGTCTCGCCGACGAGACCAAGAAGTCGCTCAACAAGGCCGGCGTCACCGAGAAGATGTTCGAGTCGTACAACAAGGGCGACAAGGACTTCAACGCGATCGTGTCGCGCCTGAAGCGTGAGAACATCGACCTCGTCTATGTCGGCGGCTATCACCAGGAAGCCGGCCTGATCCTGCGTCAGATGCGCGACCAGGGCCTCAAGACGATCTTGATGGCGGGCGACGCGATGAACGACAAGGAGTTCGCGTCGATCACCGGTCCGGCCGCGGAAGGCACGCTGTTCACCTTCGGCCCCGAACCGCGCAACAAGCCGACCGCGAAGGCGATCGTCGACAAGTTCAAGGCCAAGAACATCGATCCAGAAGGCTACACCCTCTACACCTACGCCGCGATCCAGGTCTGGTCGCAGGCCGTGAAGAAGGCCAACACCACCGACGCCAAGAAGGTGATGGACGTCATCAAGGCGGGCGAGTGGGACACGGTGCTCGGCAAGCTCGGCTTCGACGCCAAGGGCGACATCAAGCAGATCGACTATGTCGTCTACAAGTGGGACGCCAAGGGCGGCTATGCCGAACTCGGCAGCAAGGGCTCCTGATCGCGCCCGATCACGATCCGAAATGCAGACGCCCCGGTCCTTGACCGGGGCGTTCTGCTTTAAAGGTACCTGAATGCCAGGATTTCTGCCTCTCGGGCACCGCCCCGAAAGTGCCGGCAACCCTATCCTGCGCAGGCCGAGAGCGGCGAAGTCTCCTGCTCACGCACGGCGGAACGGGCGAGTTCGAGCGAACGCGTGAGATCCGCGGGCCGGAATGGCTTCTGTAAGTATACCACGCGCGTCAGTTGCTCTGACATCGACGCACCGTCGAACGCCGTCATTCCCGACACGGCGACGACGGGCAGATCGGGAACCAGTTCCCGCATGCTGCCGACCAGATCGAGACCATTGGAATCATCCAGATAAATGTCTACGATCACGGCATCGAACGTTTGTTCGCGGAAAAGTTGCAGTCCCGACGTTGCCGTTCCTGCTTCAACCACGTCAAACTGATTGACGCGCAGCACCATGCTGATCATGGCGCGCACGTCCTTCTGATCGTCGACCACGAGAATCCGCGGCATCAACTTCTCCAGAATTTTTCGTCGGACAGCCTACAACATAAAAAGAAATCAGGTACAACTACCGGTATATTTATCTGATTTGCGGTAAAGGTGCGGTTACTCATAATAGCGACTCATTCTACAGAACGTTTCACGTTGGCACTATACAACCTTTAGTCGAATTACTCTATTTTTCGCTCATCAGGCAATGCGGAGTTGTGACCCCGAATTGATGCCTGGTGCGCAGGGCATTGGAGATGCAGAGCGTCGAAGATCCTCGCGAAATTCTTTTGTCGACTTCCACGGCAACGCAGCGCGACAAACTTGCAGCACTCGCCGTTGTCGTGATTTCAGCCGTGCTGTTTGCCGCTGCCGCTCCCTTCGCGAAGGTGCAGCTGGCGGCGATGCCGGCGTTCATCGCGAGCTATCAATCTGCGCTGGTGCTGAACGATCTCGTCACGGCGTTTCTGCTGTTCTCACAGTTCGTCCTGCTGCGATCGCCGCCGCTGCTCTGGCTCGGCTGCGGCTACCTCTTCACCGCGCCCGCTGCGCTGCTGCATACGCTGGCATTCCCGGGCCTGTTCGCGCCGACGGGCCTGCTCGGCGCCGGACCACAGACCGCCGTATGGATCTACATGATCTGGCACGGCGCATTTCCATTTTTCGTTGCCGCCTACGCGCTGCAGAGAAGCGACCAGCCGCGTGCCGTGGCATCGGTGACCGCATCGCTGTTGCTGGCCATCGTCGGCGTCGTGACGACGCTCGCCGCCCTCGTTTGGTCGGTAATCGCTTTCGAAAATTCACTTCCGGTCCTCATCGACGGCGGCACCGCAACGCAGTCGCTGAAGGTCGTCGTCGGCGCGATCTGGTGCATGACGCTCGCAACCCTGCTGCTCCTGGCGTCGCGTCGTCCCTACAGTATTCTCGACCTGTGGGTCATGGTGGTGCTGTGCGCCTGGCTGTTCGATCTCGCACTGGCCTCGCTGCTGAACGCAGCACGCTTCGATCTCGGATTTTATGCGGGCCGCCTCTATGGGCTGCTGGCCGCGAGCTTCGTGCTCGGCGTACTGCTTGCCGACAATGTCGGGCTGCAGACCAGACTCGCGCGACTGCTGCAGCAGCAGCGGCGGCAGAGCGAAAGCGAGCGGGCGCGCTTCATCGCTCGCGAGCGGCTGTTCAGCGCCGTCGTGGAATCCTCCAACGACGCCATCATCACGCTCACCCTGCACGGCAAGATCACATCGTGGAATCGCGCGGCGGAGCAGCTCTTCGGATACGAGATCGCGGAAGCGTTGGGCAACGACATCAGCCTGATCGTTCCGCCCGAGCGGCGCGGCGAGGTCGATCGCATCCTGAAGCGGATCGGCGGCGGCGAGAAGATCGAACACCACGAAACGGTGCGCCGGCACAAGGATGGGCACGAGATCGAGGTGTCGCTGAGCATCTCGCCGATCCTCGACGCGCGCGGCGCCGTGATCGGCGCCTCGAAGGTTGCTCGCGACATCACCGAGAGCAAGCGCACCCGCAACGCGCTGAACCGCGAGACCGAGGAGCGGCGGCGCATCTTCGACACCTCGCAGGATCTGATTCTGATTGCCGACTCCCGCGGCAATCTCATGCAGGTCAGCCCGAGCGCGCAGGCCATTCTCGGCTACCGGCCCGACGAGATGGTCGGCCGCAATGCCAGCGACTTCGTCTATCCGCCCGAACTGGAGGTTGTTCGCAGCCAGATGCGCGACTGCCGGCGCGGGCGCGACATCCACAATTTCGAGGCGCAACTCCTGCACAAGGAAGGCCGCGGCGTCGTGCTGAACTGGATGGCGAACTGGTCGGACCCGGTGCAGCGGCATTTCTTCATCGGCCGCGACCTGACCGAGAAACGCGCCGCGGAAGCGCAGTTCCGCCAGGCGCAGAAGATGGAATCCGTCGGCCATCTCACCGGCGGCATTGCGCACGACTTCAACAACATCCTGACAGTCATCACCGGCAGCATCGGCATCCTCTCCGACTCCGTGTCGGATCGCCCGGAGCTGTCGCCGGTCGCAAAGCTGATCGAGGATTCCGCCGACCGCGGCGCCCGGCTGACCCAGCAACTGCTCGCCTTCGCTCGCAAGCAGCCGCTGCAGCCGACGGATCTGGACGTCAACGCGCTGGTGATCGAAACCGCCGAGCTGCTGCGGCCGACGCTCGGCGAGCAGATCGAGATCGAACGAATTCTGGCCGCCGTGCCATGCACGGCGCTGGCCGATCCGAACCAGCTCGCCACCTCGATCGTCAATCTGGCTCTCAATGCACGCGATGCGATGCCGGAAGGCGGCAAGCTGACTCTGGAGACCGCCAACGTCTCCCTCGACCAGGACTACGCCGACGCCAACAGCGAGGTTGCGATCGGCGACTACGTCATGATCGCGGTGAGCGACACCGGCTGCGGCATTCCGCCTGCCTATCTCGACAAGGTGTTCGACCCGTTCTTCTCGACCAAGGGCCTCGGCAGAGGCACCGGGCTTGGCCTCAGCATGGTGTTCGGCTTCGTCAAGCAGTCCGGCGGACACATCAAGATCTACAGCGAGGTCGGTCACGGCACCTCGATCAAGCTGTATCTGCCGCGCTCGAACGCCGCCGGCCCGGCCGCGGCCGCCCATCCGAAGAGCCAGGATTATCGCGGCGGTGACGAAACCATCCTGGTGGTCGAGGATGACCCGCTGGTGCGCCAGCACGTCGTCGCCCAGGTCACGAGTCTCGGCTACACGACGCTCGCAGCGGCCAATGCCGCCGAGGCGCTCGACGTCCTCGAGCGCCATCCGGAGATCGACCTGCTGTTCACCGACGTCATCATGCCCGGCGCCATGAACGGCCGGCAACTCGCCGATGCCGCTCGCGGGCGGCGGCCCGCGCTCAAGACGCTGTTCACGTCTGGCTACACCGAGAATGCGATCGTGCACCACGGCCGCCTCGACGCCGGCGTCCTGCTGCTGGCCAAGCCCTACCGCAAGCCCGAGCTCGCCCGCATGATCCGCATTGCTCTGGACGGGTAGACCGTCGAGCCCCGCGCTCGGTCGACGCGTTTTGACGCGGGAACTCGACAGGGCTCGCGCGCGGCGTTGAGCCGGTGGCCGGGCCGGGTTATGCCTTTGCCAACCCCACCATCGAGCGAGCATGACCGTGCAGAACCTCCTCACCGACATCGCCGGCGTGCGCGTCGGCCACGCCGATGATGCGGCGCTCGCCTCTGGCGTGACCGCGATCCTGTTCGATCGGCCCGCGGTCGCAGCCATCGACATCCGCGGTGGCGGGCCGGGCGTGCGCGAGGATGCGCTGCTCGATCCCGTCAATACAGTGGAACAGATCGACGCCATCGCCTTGTCGGGCGGCTCGGCGTTCGGCCTGGAAGCCGCCAGCGGCATTCAGGCCTGGCTCGCCGAACGCGGCCGCGGCTTTGCCGTGCGCGAGGCGCTGGTCCCGATCGTGCCCGGCGCGATCATGTTCGACCTCCTGAACGGCGGCAACAAGCAATGGGGCCGCTACGCGCCCTATCGCGAGCTCGGCTATGCGGCCGCCGACGCGGCCGACACGACGTTCGCGCTCGGCAGCGTCGGCGCCGGGCTCGGTGCCACCACCGCCAACCTGCAGGGCGGGCTCGGCTCGGCCTCGGCCGTGACCCGCAACGGCATCAAGGTCGCGGCGATCGCCGTGGTCAACGCGGTCGGCAGCGTCACGGTCGGCGATGGCCCATGGTTCTGGGCCGCGCCGTATGAGGTCAATGCCGAGTTCGGTGGCCGCGGCCTGCCTGCGACGTTCACGCCCGACATGCTGGCGATGCGCCTCAAGGGCGGTCCGGCGCCGGCCGCGTCGGAGAATACGACGATCAGCCTGGTCGTCACCGACGCCACCCTGACCAAGGCGCAGGCCAAGCGGCTGGCGATGATGGCGCAGACCGGCATGGCGCGCGCGATCTATCCGGTGCATCTGCCACTCGACGGCGACATCGTGTTCGCGGCAGCGACCTGCGCCAAGCCGGTCGAGCCGCTGGTCGAGCTGAGCGAACTCGGCATGGTCGCCGCCAACGTGCTGGCGCGCGCGATCGCGAGCGGCGTCTATCACGCGAAGCGGCTGCCGTTCGCAGGCGCCCTGCCGTCCTGGCAGGATCGCTTCGGCGGCACGGCTTAAGCGCTGACGGCCGTCGTCGACTGCGTCGAGCCCGACAGCCTGTTGGATTGTCGCTGGATCAGCTTCTCGATCAGATTGTACGACGAGGTTGCGGCGTTTGAAGCCGTGCTTGCTGCCGGCGTCGTCAGCGTCATCTTCGAGCCGTCGGCATAGGTGATGGTCGTCGTCGTCGAGCCGTCGCTGTTGGTGGACGAGGAGCTCGACGAGCCCGACAGCGCCTGCATCAACGCATCGGCGCCCGCGCCGGTCGAACTGCCCGAGCCGCCGGATGCGCCGGCCTCGTGGTGATGGTGGCCCCGACGGCCACGCGCGCCCTGCAGCGCCGAGGTCAGCTCGTCCATGCTGACATTGCCGTCGCTGTTCTTGTCGAGCTTGCCGAACACCTTGTCCGCATTCGCGAGGTTGGTACCGCCGGCGCCGAGCGCGGTCTCGAATTCCGACTTGGTGATCTTGCCGTCGCCATCGCCGTCGATCTGCGAGAACAGATCCTGCAGCGGATTGCTCGACGCGCTCGCGCTCGACGTGCCGGACTGGCTCTGCGCCGCGAGCAGCGCGCGCATCGTGTCCGGCGCGATCTGCCCGGCCCCGCTCTGTCCGGAGCTGGACCACGGGTTGAAAATTCCGGCCCCGCCGGAGCCGCTGTCCCCCAGGCTGAAAGGGCTGCTGCCGGACTGGCCCGACTTGCCGGAACCGGACTTGGTCGAACCGATCGACTGCAGACTTTCCAGGACCGACGAGGCGGCCCCCAGTGCGAACCACATGGCGAAACTCCGACAAGGCCGCGGCGAACGGCAGCGAAACCAAAGCCAGCGCAGGCTTCGCAATCCCCGTGCCAGCGCCAAATCGCTGATATGTCCGGATATTTCGTGATGTTGCGATGCCGGGAGCCCGGCAGATCATGCCGCGGCCGGCAGATTTTTCCCGCTCGCGTTGCCGCAGCCGCCCCCGCATGATACGGCGACAATTCCCGATCGCACTGGAACAGCTGCCCATGACCCAGTCCTTCACGCCGCGTCCGCTCGTCATCGCGCCATCGATCCTGGCATCGGATTTTTCCAAGCTCGGCGACGAGGTGCGCGCCGTCGATGCCGCCGGCGCCGACTGGATCCATCTCGACGTCATGGACGGCCATTTCGTGCCGAACATTTCCTACGGCCCCGATGTCATCAAGGCGCTGCGCCCGCACACGACCAAGATCTTCGACGCGCATCTGATGATCACGCCGTGCGATCCCTATCTCGAAGCCTTCGCCAAGGCCGGTTGCGACCACATCACGGTGCATGCCGAGGCCGGCCCGCATCTGCATCGCTCGCTGCAGGCGATCCGCGCGCTCGGCAAGAAGGCCGGCGTCTCGCTCAATCCGTCGACCCCGCTCAACGTCATCGAATACGTGCTCGACCTCGTCGACCTCGTGCTGATCATGTCGGTCAACCCCGGCTTCGGCGGCCAGGCGTTCATCACGTCGGCGATCGGCAAGGTCCAGGACCTGCGCGCGATGATCGCGGGCCGCCCGATCGACATTGAGGTCGATGGCGGCGTGGGCCGCGACAATGCCGGCGCGCTTGCTGCAGCCGGCGCCAACGCCTTGGTGGCGGGCTCCGCCGTGTTCAAGGGCGGCACGATGGAGGCCTATCGCGGCAACATTGCCGCGATCCGCGATGCGGCCGCGTCGGCGCGCGGCGAAGCGATCTGAGCGCGCGGGACGATGCAGACGCTGACGCCGCAGCCGCTGACCAAGGCGGCCTTCGCTCGCTTCGGCGACGTCGTCGAGACCGACGGCGCCGCGCCGATCGAGATCAACCAGGGCTTTGCCCGCCGCTGCAACGGGCTTGCCGCCATCGACGTGGCGTCGGGCGGCGCGGCCGTGAACATCAGCCTGTTCGAGGCGAAGCCGCGGCCTTTGCCGATCGAGATCAAGCTGATGGAGCGACACCCGCTCGGCACCCAGCTGTTCATGCCGCTGCAGGACCGCCCCTGGCTGGTGCTGGTGTGCCATGATCCGCGCGATGCCGCGAGCTACCGCGCCTTCACCGCGAGCGGTCGCCAGGGCGTGAACTACGCGCGCAACGTCTGGCACCATCCCCTCCTGGTGTTCGACGACGCCTCGCGCTTCATGGTGGTCGATCGCATGACCGCCGACAATCTCGAGGAGCTGTGGCTCGACCAGCCGCTGTTCTTGAGCATCCCCTGAACGATGGCGCGCGGACTTGACGATCCGCGCGCGGGAGACACGACGATGGACAAGCCGAACTACTTCGTGCCGCATGGCGGCCACCCGCCGCAGACCGACCTGCTGACCGGCCGCGCCGTGTTCACCGAGGCCTACGCCGTCATTCCCAAGGGCGTGATGCGCGACATCGTCACCTCGCCGCTGCCGTTCTGGGACAAGACGCGGACCTGGGTGATCGCGCGTCCGCTCTCCGGCTTCTCGGAGACGTTCTCGCAATACATCGTCGAAGTCTCGCCCGGCGGCGGCAGCACCCAGCCGGAGCCTGATCCCGAGGCCGAGGGCGTGCTGTTCGTCGTCGGCGGCGAGGTCGCGCTGACCATCGCCGGCACCGTACATCGCCTGGCCAAGGGCGGCTACGCCTTCCTGCCACCGTCCTGCAAATGGACGCTGACGAACGACAGCGCGGCGCCCGCGACCTTCCACTGGATCCGCAAGGCCTATGAGGCCGTGCCCGGCATCCCCCTGCCCGAGGCCTTCGTCACCAACGAGGCGACCATCGCGCCGGTCGGCATGCCCGGCACCGAGGGCCGCTGGGCCACGACGCGCTTCGTCGACCCGCTCGACGTCCGCCACGACATGCACGTCAACATCGTCACCTTCGAGCCCGGCGCCGTTATCCCGTTCCTGGAGACGCATGTGATGGAGCACGGCCTCTACGTGCTCGAAGGCAAGGCGGTCTACAAGCTGAACCGCGACTGGGTCGAGGTCGAAGCCGGCGACTTCATGTGGCTGCGCGCCTTCTGCCCGCAAGCCTGCTACGCCGGCGGCCCCGGCCGCTTCCGCTACCTGCTCTACAAGGACTCCAACCGCCACATGAAGCTGCGGCCGTTCCGGTGAGGTCATATACTCGTTACTTCGACTAAACGATCGCAGGCTCCAGACTTGATGTCTATCGATCCCGAACTCTTGGAGAGCTTGGTCGAAGGCGAACTGGCTGCTGTTTCGGATGAGCGCGTGCTCGCGCACATCCGCGGCATGCTCGTCGCGCCACACATGGTGCTGCGCGATTGGGACTACGGCCAACCCGGCCAACAATATCCCTGCTGGTTCGTGCTTCGCGATCCGGAATCGGGCGCAGAGATCGCCTATTGCGAGCACGGCTTCGGACCGCGCTGCCCCTGGGGCCTGGTGAGCTCTGCCGACGAGCCGAAGTTCCGCCACATGGGGATGGACTCCGGCTGGTCCACATCGTTTCTGGATGCGTTCTTCGAGTCGTTCGCCTGCGTTGCGCTTCCAATCTGGAAGGTCATCAAGGTCGATGCCGACGGGAGCCGGACCTGCTTGACCGACGAAGGCGCATGGGACAGCACGTGGCAGCGCGTCTACGAATTGCGCGATCGTGATCCGACCGCTCGCTACGATTGCGGCCACGACATTGCCTATGGCAATGCCAATACCTGATGCACATGTCAGGTCTGCGGCCACGGGCGTTCTCATGGCTGTGAGGAACATCTCCTCATAGCCCCCATAAGCCGGTGCGATCGCAATCGCGACCGATCCTCGTTGTGCTCGCTGCGCCTTCATTCACTCCCTATCGACTGCGTCTCACGCCCCCTGATACTCCACCTCCTCCGCGGTGCCGCGGTCGAGCACGGCCTTTGCTTTGACGTAATCGAGATCTTTCTCCCACGCAGCCACCACGACGGTAGCGACGCAGTTGCCGATCAGGTTGCCGACGGCCCGCGCAATGCCGACGAACCAGTCGACTGACAGCACCAGCACGAGGCCGATCGCGGGAATTGCCGGCACCGCGCCGAGCGTCGCGGCGAGGATCACGATCGCCGAGCCGGGCACGCCATGCGCGCCCTTCGACGTCACCAGGGACACGCCGAGCACGAGCAGCAGATCGCTCACCGACAGCGGCGTGTTGGTGGCCTGGGCGATGAAGACGACCGCCAATGTCAGATAGATTGAGAACGCATCGAGGTTGAACGAGTAGCCGGTCGGGATGACGAGACCCACGACCTCCTGCTTGACGCCCATCGCCTCCAGCTTGCGCATGATCTGCGGCAGAACGGAATCGGATGACGCCGTCGCCAGCACGATCAACAGCTCCTCCTTCAGGTAGCGCAGAAACTTGAACAGGCTGAGGCCGGCGAGCCGCATCACGAGGCCGAGCGCGATCACGACGAACAGCGCCACCGAGACGTAGAACAGCACGACCAGCGCGAGCAGCTGCTTGAGCGAGCCGATGCCGTATTTGCCGACTGTGAAGCCGATCGCTCCGAGCACGCCGAGCGGCGCCACGCGCACGATCAGGCCCATCGCCTTGAACAGCACCTTGGCGATGGAATCGATCAGGTTGACCACCGGCTTACCGGGCTCGCCGACCAGCGCCAGGCTGACGCCGAAGATCACGGCGAAGAACAGCACCTGCAGCACGTCGTTGCGTGCGAACGCATCGAACGCGGTCGGCGGAATGATGTTGAGGATGAAGCCGCCGAGGCCGCCGCCCTGCAGCTTGTGGGCGTTGTCGGCGAAGCTCGCGAGCTGCTTGGCATCGAGTTTCGAAACGTCGATGTTCATGCCGTGGCCCGGCCCGAACAGCAGCGCCAGCACCAGGCCGAAGGCCAGCGCGATCGTGGTCATGCCCTCGAAATAGAACAGCGACTTGACGCCGACGCGACCGACCTTCTTGAGGTCGCCGGCGCTGGCGATGCCGTGCACGACGACGCAGAACACGATCGGCGCCACGACCATCGCGATCAGGCGCAGGAAGGCGTCGCTGAAGAATTTCAGGCCCTGGGCGGTCTCCGGCGCGACGACGCCGATCAGGATCCCGATCGCAAGCGCCGCCACGACCTGAAAGAACAGCGAGCCGAACAGGCTGCCCCTCGGCGATGCCGTCCCCGCCACGCTCACATCCGTTGCCGCCATCGAAGTCCCCCTCGTCAAACCAGACCAGCGCGCCTCACGCGCGACATAATGTCACTCTGGCGGCGGTGAGTTTGAAAGGCAATGGCAGCTGCGCCCGAATTTCGGGCTGTGGATGCCGCTTCGAAGGTCATGGTTGAAGGTGAAGGAATGACGGTCACCTGCTTTAGCGATCGAATTCGGAGTCTCCTGTTGTTGGCTTGCACCCATATCGCGCAGCGCACGGTGCACCTCGCCCCGCCAGGGCGAAGCGAAGCTTCGCTAGGGCGGGGAGAGGTCGGATTGCATCGAAGATGCAATCCGGGTGAGGGGGTACAGGTCTCGCCACGAACACTCCCCGCGCGTTTGCCCGTGCTGATACCACCCGTGCGGCTGCCCCCTCACCCCAACCCTCTCCCCGTAAGAACGGGGAGAGGGAGCGCACCGCCCTCTTTGCAGGAGCTCGGGTCCGACGTTCAGTTGATGTGCCCCCCAACTCACTCCTCGGCAAAATGGATGAGCACGCGCCGCCATCCATCCCATCATCCCCCCGACACCACCTTCGCCGGCGCATCGTCGTCCTCATCTTCCGCCTCGCGCGCGGCGGCGCGCGTGCGCACGACGGTCACGGTGCAACCAGCCTCCGCCGCCACCTTCGCCGAGACGCTGCCGAGCAGCGACCGCAGCACGGAGTCGCGTCTCGCGCCGATGATGATGTGGTCGACCTGGTTGACCTCGGCGAACTCGATGAGCGCCGCCGCCGGGTCGATGGCTTCGAGCACGTGCACCGTCAACCGGCTGGCATCGAGCTTGAGCGGCGTCGCCCAGTGCTTCAGCGCGACCATGCGGTCGATGTGCTTGTTGTTGCCCTCCTCGTCCAACGTGCGGTCGATGGTTAGGCGGCCGAGCTTGAGCACGTTGACGCAGGCGAGCCGGGCCGACGGCAAGGTCGCCAGGATGCGCTCGGCGGTGACGCGCAGCGCGGCGTTGAGATCCTCGCCGCCTTCCGAAGTGTCGATCGCGACCGCCACGATCGGGCTCGATGCGATCTGCAACGCGACGTCGGACGGCTTCGTGTCCGGCTGCACCAGGCCGCGATTGAAACGGCGCCGCCACACGGTCGTGATCGGATCGCGCTTCAGCTTCTCCGCGCGCGCCGTCAGCTTGACCTGGTCGGGGTTGCCGAGATCGAAGGCGAGCTGCGCCGCGGTGGGATAGCGCCACACCGGCTCGATCTCCAGGCAGCGCAGCACGATCTCCTGCAGCCACGGCGGATAGTCCGGCTTGAGCTGCCGCGGCGGATACGGATCGCGCCACAGACGCCGGCGCATGCCGCGCAGGGTCTCGGTCTCGCCGAACGGCCGCACGCCCGTGGTGAAGAAATACAGGAGCACGCCGAGCGAAAAGATGTCGCTGCGCGGATCACTCCGCGTGCCCATCATGCGCTCCGGCGCCATGTAGGGCGCGGTGCCGTAAGGCAGGCGGAATTCCTCCTGCAGCAGATCCGGCAGATGCTTGTGGCACGACAGGCCGTAGTCGATCAGCACCGCCTCTCCGGTCGAGCGGAACATGATGCTCGACGGCTTGATGTCGTGATGGATGACGTGCTGCCGGTGCAGATCGGCCAGCGCGGTCGCGATCTTCGCCACCAGCCCCCTCGCCTCCTCATAGGACAAAGGCAGCTCGGGCAGCCGCTTGTACAGCGTCTCCCCCGGGAGCTGCTCGATCACGACATAGGCCTGGGTGGTAAAGTCACCGGTCGCGAAGCATGCCGGCACGTGCGGTCCCGACAGCTTCGGCAGGATCATCTGCTCCATCTCGAAGCTGACGATCGCCGCGGGGTCCTCGCCTTCGGAGACGCGCGGCACCTTCATCAGGATGGGCCGGTCGATGTCGGGACGCGTGACGCTCCACAACGTCGCCATGCCGCCAGAATGCAGGCATTCGCCGACCGTGAAGCCGTCGATCACGGCGCCCGGCTGAAGCTTCGGTCTTGGCATGCTCTAACGTCCCATCGAGAGCCGCTGCGCCAGCCAGGGCGGCAGGCCATTGTCGCGGATGCGCTGCGCCGCCGTCTCGATATCATAGGGCACGCGGCAATAGGTCAGCTCGCGCGTCTTCGTGTCGAAGGTGACGAAGGACGCGGCCGGATCGCCGTCGCGCGGCTGGCCGACCGAGCCGACCACGGCGAGCCATTGCCGGCCGCGCAGCAGCTGAACCGGCATGTTGGCGGTGGGGGTGAAGCTCGTCATCTTGGCGGTGGCGGACATCGAGTACAGCGCCGGGCGGTGGATGTGGCCGCAGAACGTGACGGCCGCCTCGGTCGCGATCATGCTGCGCGCGGCATCGGCTGACGACTGCACGTAGCGCCAGCGCAGCGGGCTCGACGCCTCCGAATGCACGAACAGGCGATCGTCGTCACCGACGCTCATCGGCAACTCGGCAAGAAAGCGCCGCTGCTCGGCGCTGAGCCGGCCTCGCGTCCACTCCATCGCGGCCTGCGCCTCGGCGTTCATGGTCTCGCTCGCCGTGGACACGGCGTTGTCGTGGTTGCCGCGCACCGCGAGCCCGCCATTGCCGACCATCTCCATGACCGTGTCGACCGACCATTCCGGATCGGCGCCATAGCCGACGATGTCGCCCAGGCAAATGAGGCGCTCGGCGCCGCGCGCGCGCGCCGCCTCCAGACAGGCCGCAAAGGCCTGCCGATTGGCATGGATATCGGTGAAAATCGCCAGCAGCACGCGCATCCTCCCGGTTGCACCGTACAAGTGGGCGTCGCACGGCCTTTGAGCAACATCAAACCGGGCGCGCCGGAGCAAGGGGTTTTTGCCGCGCCGCTTCGCGCGCGGCACGACCTCTCGTTCTCGCGGCGGATCACGCCCGAGCTTTGCGACCGTTACGCCCTGTCGACAAGCGAGAGGGCGCGGGGAATGCCGGGTGAAGGCCTCACCCATGGCCCGCCTGCAGAAAAGAAAGCAGGCGGCAGTCACCACAGGTTCAGCCGAACATCCGGCATTCCCCGCGCGACGGTTTTAACGCCTATATCGTGCTCTCCCCGGTGCACCGGCTTTTTGGCCACCGTTGCCTGCACGGCGCGTGAGCGCCAGCGCAGACGTGACACCAGCTTCGGGGTGCCAGGACCACACGACTTCACGTCCGCAGGCCGGACGTTCGTCTCACGCCGGCCCAGCGTCCATCGCATCCCCGCCCCACGTATCGTGACGATCGCGCGCTACGTCCCTCTGCATCGAAACGGGATGGCGAGATATAAGCACGATTTCTGAAAAAATGAAATAGAAATTTCGCTTTGAGAAGGCAGAACGTCTCATGCGGCGGGATTAATCTGGCGGCCGGACGTTCCCGCGCCGATTTTGAGACATGTCAAGACGGCGCACCCCGATGCGCATCAAGCTCGAGCACGACAGGTCGTGGAAGCCGGACGCTGCATGAGCTTCATTGCCCTCGCCTGGATGTTTGCCGCGGCGATCACCGTTCATAACGCCGAGGAAGCGATCTGGCTTCCAGCGTGGTCGAGGGACGCCGGTAAATGGCATATTCCGGTTGGACCTCGACCATTCCGCTTCGCGCTCTTCGTCCTGACGATCATGGCGGCAGGTGCAGTCTCTCTTGCAGCTTTGCAAGGCAAGCAAAGTCTCGGGGCATACGCGTTGTGCGGCTATGCATTGGCCATGCTGGTGAACGTCGCGATTCCGCACGTGCTGGCAACCGTGGCCCTCGGCCGATACGCCCCCGGGACCGGGACCGCGCTGCTCTTGAACCTGCCGGTGACCTCGATGCTGCTGCGCGCGGCGCTCGTCGAGGGCTACATCGACGGAGCGACATTCACCTGGGTTGGACCGTTGGTCGCGCTCGGCATCGCAGCCTCGGTTCCTGTGCTCTTCAGACTTGGCCAGGCGCTGTTTGGTGGACGTTCAGAGGCGGCAGGAGACAAGCACGATGCCTTGAACTAGAACATCCTGCATGTCCAAATTCTGGGTTAACGACAGCTTCGCCATTGAAAGCCGCCGGTTGTTTGTTCTGGCCGGCGCAATAACTGAAGGGCCGCTTCAGACCGGCATGACCGTGAGCGTGCCGCTTAACTCTTCAATATCCGTCTCGGCACCAATTCACAGCATCGAATATCTCCGCAGAGATGGTGGACGCGAGGATGTCTGCCTCTGCATTGCCTGCGAGGACCCCGATGAGCTTGAACTGTGGCAGGGCCTCAATATCAAGAATGAGACGGTCGAGATCGAGTGATAGCCGCATCAGCGGGGGTACGGTTGGCTCGACCAGTTCATCGCCGCAGGTTCACGAGCCACAGTGCGCCCGAGGACCCCGCGATCGTGACGATCATCATGAGGGCGAGCGCCGCAGACATCACGCCGCCTCCCGCGGCCGCCAGCGAGCTGCTGCCATCGCCTGCAAGCTTCAGGAGCGGAAGGGCCACGAGCGGACCAGCGAGCTGGGCGGCCAGGAAGGCGCCGAGCAGCGACACGACGATGTTCACGATCCAGCCGAGCACACCGCGTTTCTTCGTCCAGGCCTCGTGGACGGCAATGGCCAGAACCGCGACGAACGTGGCCGCGGCGATCACCAGGCCGCCGCCGACGGCGTCCATCGGGATCGCACCGATCAGCTGCAGACCCACGATGCCGATCACGGCAATCAGCACGATGATGTATGGCATGAGATCGGTCCCGCTGTCGCCTCGGAGGCCGCCAATACCGCCGGCCTGCTCGCGCAAGGCGCACGTTCGCGGCCTCAGCCATGAGTTGCCGTAGCGGCACGCCGGGTTCATCCGTTGGTCCGGCGATGGCCTGCTTTTGACCCCAAGCGCTGCGGCGCAACTGCGTGGCCCAGATGAGCGCAGCGGCATCCGGAGTCTCACCAACTGCGCAGGTGAACCCCGATATCGCAGCACTCATCCGGGCTACACGTGCTCCCGCATCGACGCTCTATGCGTCAACGCTGTCAGTCTTCTGAACTGTCTGGTGATCGAACAACGTCAAGAAGGCCTGATGCGGTCGAGCAAATCGAGGCCGGCCACGCGATCTCTTCTCGCAGAAAGACCGCTTCCCGCCCATTCCCTTCGATCTGGAAGGCGAAGACTGGATCGTTGTAAGCAAAACCGCCGTGTTCGGTCGCGACCACCCATCTGTTGTTCCGGCTCCAGATGAAGATCAAGCGGCGAAACTTGCCCGGTCCGATGAAGACCACATCGGTGGCGTCGAACCTTGCACCAACAGGCACGATCTCGCCGACGCGTTGCGTCAGAGCGTGGACCAATTGCGGAGGCACATCATCAAATCGTCGAAACGCCGACACGCCGGCGGGCAACGGGCACTTCGGGAGTGCGACAAGGTCAAAAGGCCACAAAAGAACGACGCCGACGAACGCGATAGGAACGAGCATGAGGACGATGATGGCCAGAACGATTTTCTTCGCCATTGTGGCTCCCAAGTCTCCAGCGTCGTAGCCCGGACGAGCACAGCGATATCCGGGATCTCAACGGAGGCTGCGGTGAACCCGGATGTCGCGGCGCGCATCCGGGCGACACGTGCAGCTCTATCGCAACACCGCCTCGAGCAGGTTGGCGAGCCGCGCGGCGGCGAGTGCGGCCTGCTTACGGGCGAGGTCGCGGGCGTTGGTCTCGTATTCGCGCGTGAGTTCGACCGGCTGCTTGTCGGTGCGAACGGGCGCGGCGTAGGCGACGGACTTGGCGAGGTCAAAACTCTCCTGCGCCCAGGTCGCGGGATCGATGATCTGCGCCTTGCCGGCGTCGGCTGTGACCGAGGACAGGCCGCCGCGCTGATCGGCATCGAAGATCGCGCCGAACACGGTCGAATAGCCGCCGAAGATGCCGTCCCAATAGGCGTGCAGATTCTGCGTCTCGCCATTGGCGGCGACGACCTGCAGCTCGTTGCCGCCGCGGTCTCCGCCCTTGTCGGGCAGCGCGGCCGAATAGCGCGCGATGGCGTGCAGCGGCTGGTGCAGATCGCCGACCAGGTGGATCGCCCAACTCAGGCTGTAGGAGCGCAGCGGCTCCGAGGCGTCGGTGCTCGCCGGCAGCTTTGCGATCATCAGCTTGAGCTGCGACACCGCGTCGACCGGATCCGGGCGCGGCAGCGGCGTGTCGTCGGCCGCGATCAGCGCATCCTTGTAGTGCCAATGGGTGTGCTTGAGATGGCCGTAGGGCACGAGCTGCTTGGCGGTCGAGTCCGTCACCTGATCGTCGTAATAGTCCGTCTTCATCTTGATGTCATCGGGCCAGGTCGCGGCATGCACGAAGGCGTAGAGCTTCTCCTGGCCCTGCGGCGCGCCGGCGATCCAGCTGGCGTAGTCGGGATTGAGCTTGAGCAGCGCATCGGCCCTGTCCCGCGCGGCGGGGCTCAGCTTCTTGTAGGCCACATAGGCAATCTGCATGTGGCCTTCGTCCCACCAGGCGAGCGCCTGTCCTGCCGGCCACACCACGGCAACGGTCAAAGCAATCGTCAGCCTGCGCATCGCAATGCTCCCTCGGCCCACATGAAAAGCATGGGATCAAAAATGATCGCGAGCCTAACGTGAACAGGAAAACTTGGCAATTTGACCATGCCACACCGGACCGGCCCATTCGCGCCGTCGTCATGCTGGCGTCACACGGAATGGCGTGCGCGCGGGGCAGCTAACTGACGGCGAGCTCGGCCCTCTTCAGCGAGCGCGTGATCAGGCTGGGGGGCGACGCTCCCTCCACCGTCATTGCGAGCGCAGCGAAGCAATCCAGGGCGTCGCGCGCGGCTCTGGATTGCTTCGTCGCTTGCGCTCCTCGCAATGACGATGATGAGACATCCGCTGCAAAAATACGAGCTGAGGCTCCGTGACCCCCTCACTGCTCGTCCTTCGGCGGCATGCGCGGCGGCAGCAGGGGCGTGAAGGAGACGCCGTCGCCGGCGTTTTTCGCCGCCTTGAACTCGCCGGTCGAGGGATCGCCGCCGGCGGTCTCGATGATGGTCTTGGGCAAAATGTATTCGCGCGCGGCGTCGATGACGCCGCCGTCGCCGGTGCCGAAATCGGCGGCGCGGCCGCCCTGCGGATGGCCGGCGGCGATCTGGTCGGCGGCGTGCTGGGCTTTCTCGGCCAGCGTGTCGCTGAAGGGAATGCGATAGGCGCGCGGCACGCCGCTCGGGCGGTTGTCGTCGTCGAGCGCCTCGACCCACAGATAGACCGCGCCGGGATCGCCGGCGAGGCTGTGCGGGTCGACGATTCGGACCTGCAGCACCTTGAAGCTCTTCGGCAGCCGGTCGAAGCTGGCCCAGCCGAGCAGGCCGCGCGCGCCGACGAAGCTGCCGATATAGAACGCGCTGGTGATGACCACCGCCACCGCCTTCACCGGCCACGGCAGCCGCGCATAGACCAGCACCAAGAGCAGCAGCGCGCCGATCAGCGCATAGCAGACGGAGAGCGTGACGATGACGGTCTGAAGACTGCTCATCATCGCTTGATCATCCTCACGCCGGTGCTGGGATCGAGATCGGCGCCGTTGCGCCAGTTGCTGCGGAACGTCTCCAGCAGCGATTTCGGCCGGCGCTGCACGTCGATCACCTTGCCGGCCGCATCGAGCTTGAAGCGCAGCGCGGTCTTCTCGTCGCCGGAATGGTCGAGCACGACCTTGTCGTCGAAGATCACCTGCGCCGTCGGGTTGAGCTTCTGCACCTTCACGGTGGCCTCGACCGGCGTGCCGCTGACGTTCTGGAAATGCGAGATGTTGACGGTGTATTCGCCGGCGACGATGCCCCTGACCGTCACGATCTCCTCGCGGATCGGCGACGGGATCTTCAGCCCGTTGACCAGGATGAAATCATTGGCGCCGCCGCGGTCGTCGCGGTCGAGCGTGAGGAAGCCGGCCTCGCGGTGCCGGTACCAGGCGATGTTGCCGACGGGGTCCTGCACGAACAGGTCGAGATCATCGGGATGGTTGTCCGGCCAATCCATCGTGATCAGGAATTCGGCCTTGCTGTCGACCTTGCCGTCCTTGGCGTCCGGGGAGATCGCGAGCACCGCGATGAAGAAGAAGAACGCGACGATCTGCAGCGCCTTGAACAGCATCACGCTGAACGGATCGAACTGCTCCTCGCGCGGATAGAGTCCGAAATCATCCATCATGCACGCGACTCCCCGGCGCGCTCCATCGCGCGCTCGAGCCGCGGCGTCACCCGCGTTTCCGTCAGCATGACCGCGTCGGAGAACACCCGGCCGGTCGCCGCGTCCAGCATGTAGTACTGGATGCGCACCAGGATCGAGCCGACGAGGCCCGCGAGCGTCGTGTACATCGCCACCGCCATGCCGTCGCTCATCAGCCCCATCGAGGATTTCATGGCGAGCTTGTCGTTGACGTCGAGGCCGGCGATCGGCGCCAGCATGATGATGAAGCCGATGATGGTGCCGAGCAGGCCGAGCTTCATCAAGGTGTCGGAGGCAAAGCCGCCAAAGCCGTTCGAGCCGCGCAGGCGATCGGCGAGCGTGCGCAGCAGCAGCGTCTGGTCGAGCCGCCCTGCCCCTTGCGTCCTCGCCTTGGTGACGAGGCTCCTGATATGGTTGGTGACCAGCCCCTTCGGCAGCAGTTGCGCCTCCGGCTCCAGCGCGCGCTCGGCGTCGGGCCCGATAAGGACAGCGCGGCAGCCCCTCGCCGCATCGGCCTCGCGCGCGATCGCCCTGGTGCGCCAGAAGCAGTGGCAGCAGGTGACGACGTAGAGCACGGTGACGACGCTGGAAATGTAGGTGCGGTCGGAGGCGACCATCAGGTGGAAATAGCCGTAGCGCGCCAGCACCACGGCGGCGAACACGGTGAGCCCGGTGAAGATCATCCAGAGCAGCAGCGGGCCGCGCTCGGCGCTGTCGCGCGCAGGTTCCACGGTTTCGGCACTGCTGACCACGCTCATGCATGTCTCCCCGATGCGCCCGCTTGTGTGCGGCGCTTTGAGGGTCAAGTTAAGCAGAGCAGCGGAACGCCGTCCAAAGACATCTGCCTCGGAGCGTTCGGGAAATTTTCCCAAATTGCGCTTGCTGCAGTGCATTTGCTTGGCGGCATCAGGGGCCTGTTGTTACGCTGCGGCGAACGCCGTGGAGGGATCGCATGCGCCTCGTGCTTGCGCTGATTGCGCGTCTTGCGCTGATCGTGGTGCTGTGTCTCGCCGCTGCCGCGGTCTGGGTCACCGTCGATGCCTATCGCAGCGTCGACCGCGCCACGGCCGCCTCCGCCGATCGCGTGTCGCAGGCGCTCGAGGCGCTGTATTGGCGCGAGCTGCTGTTGCGCAGCAACCGGACGCGCGATCACCTGCTGCCGGTGCCCGACTGGCGCACGACCGAGACGATGAAGCTGATCGCACCGGGCATCTGCGTGCAGTTCAAGCCGGAAGCCGCCTTCGAAAAGCCGCTGTGCGGCCAGAGCAAGGGGCTCGGCACCGCGCCGCCGCGCTGGTTCTCAGGCCTCGTTGAAGCCGTGCTCGGCGAACACGCCGCGGTCGCGCAAGCGATCAGCGCCCGCGCCACGACGGCCGGCACCGTGTCGGCGAGCGCTGATCCCGATGCCGCCATCCAGCTCGCCTGGCAGCGCATCCAGGACTCGTTCGGCGTGGCGCTGGCGATGGCGGTCGCGATCGGCGTGCTCGCGTCGCTCGCGATCGCGCATGCGCTGGCGCCGGCGCGCAGCATCGTCCAGGCGTTGCAGCGGATGGCCGAAGGCGAGCACCGCCCGGCGCTGCCGCGCTTCCGCTCGATGGAGCTCGCCATGATCGGCCGCGCCGTCGGCGAACTCGGCGACCGGCTCTCCCAGGCCAACGAACAGCGCGCGGCGCTGACCGAGCGCCTGCTCGACATCCGCGACGAGGAGCGTCGCGCGCTGGCGCGCGAGCTGCACGACGAGTTCGGGCAGAACCTGACCGCGATCCTGGCCTTCGCATCGACCATTGAAAGCGCCCAGGGCCGTAAAGACCAGGTCGCGCAGGATGCGCGCATGATCACGCAATCCGTCACGCATCTGATGGCCTGCCTGCGCGGGACCTTGAGCCGGCTGCGCCGTCCGCTCGCCGAGGAGCTCGGGCTGGAAGCAGGCCTCGTGGCGCTGACTCAGAACTATCAGCACGCCGCGCGGCCGGCGATCCGGCTCGACCTGCGCGGCGACCTCGCCGACATCCAGGGTCCGGTCGCGGTGACGGCCTATCGCATGGCGCAGGAATGCCTGACCAACGCGCTGCGCCATGGCGATGCGAGCGAGGTGTCGCTGCGCGTCGAGCGCCGCTCGGGTGCTGAGAGCGCGCTCCTGATCTCGGTCGAGGATGACGGCGGCGGCGACGCGGCCCAGCTTGCACAATCGGCCGGCTTCGGCCTCACCGGCATCCGCGAGCGCATCGCGGCCGTCGGTGGCTCGTTGTCGATCGGCCCGGCGGCGCGCGGGCTCAGCGTATCAGCCACGATTCCGCTGGCGGCTTGAGACCATGGCGGAGCCGAAAGGCATCTCGATTCTGCTGGTCGACGATCACCCGGTCGTCCGCCAGGGCTATCGCCGCGTGCTGGAGAGCCAGGACGGCTTTCGCGTCATCGCCGAGGCCGACAGCGCCGCGGCCGCCTACGCCGCCTTCAAGGCGCACACGCCCGACGTCGTCGTGCTCGACATCTCGATGAAGGGCGCCAGTGGGCTGGAGGCGATCCGCAACATCCGCGCCCGCGACAACCGCGCCTGCATCCTGGTGTTCTCGATGCATGGCGAGGCGCCGCTGGTGAAGGCCGCATTCGCCGCCGGCGCCAGCGGCTTCGTCACCAAGAGCAGCGAGCCGTCGGCGCTGGTCCGCGCCATCAGAATGGTGATGTCAGGCGAGCGCGCGCTGAGCGACGACGTCGCCCACGTGCTCGCCGCCGACAGCCTCGATCCTGTTCGAACCGTGCTCGACCGGCTCGGCGAGCGCGAGATCGAAATCCTGCGCCAGCTCGCCTCCGGCCTGACCACCGAACAGATCGCCGCCAACCTGCATCTCAGCGTCAAGACGGTGCAGAACTATCATTATCTGGTGAAGGCCAAGACGGGATTGCAGACGGACGCGCAGCTGGTGCGGCTGGCGGTGACCAGCGGGCTGACGGATCTGTAGGGTGGGCAAAGGCGCTGCCGTGCCGTTTCCTCATTTGAGATCGCAGTGGCGCCGTGCCCACCGTCTCGCCGCGGAATGTGCCGATCGATGGTGGGCACGGCGCGAGAGATCCCGGGCGAATACCGACATCGTGCCTTGCGCCTTTGCCCACCCTACGAGGCTTCGTTTGTTGCGGGATGACTAGCGCGCCGCCAGGCCGCGCAACAACAACGTCAGCACGGCGTCGACGCGGGTCGAGCAGGTGCAGTCGGCCCATTCGTCGGCGTGGGCGGGGTGATGGAAGCTGCGGGTCGCATCGAAGATGGCGGCGGCTGCAACCTTGGGATCGGTGACATCGAACGCGCCTTGCGCGACGCCCTCGGCAATGATGCCTTCGACCTGGGCGATCAGGTCCTGCTTGTGCGCCCTGACCACCGAGCAGGCCTCGCGCGCCAAGGTCAGATAGGTCGCGAACATTTCGGGGTCCTCGCAGACCCGCTTGTGCTTGGCGTCGAACAGCTCCCGCAGCCAGCGCTCCAGCCTGGCCGGCGCCGGTCCCGGCTCGGCGGCAATCTGCGCCAGCGGCGCACTGACCCGCTCGAGCCAACGTTTGGCGACGGCCTCGCGCAGCGACGCCTTGCTCGGAAAGTGACGGTAGACGGAGCCGTGGCTGACATCGAGCGCTCTCGCGACGTCGACGACCGTCGCTTTGGCGAGCCCGTAACGGCGCAACACGTCCTCGGTGACTTCGAGGATGCGCTCGGATGTCAGAACCACGGCCTCATTCATGCGTGCACCATATCGGAGTCGGTCGCATGCGCCTTGATCTGGATCGTCTCGGCCAATTCGCCCGAGACCGGCGCGCGGAACTTGGCCGCTTGCGCCTCCAGGTGACGCGCGACCTGGACGTTCAACCAGTCCTGAAATTGTGAGTGCAACAATCGCTTTTCAATCTTCATCGAAGCGGTCCTTCGCAGTTGAAACCGCTGAACCCAAGGTCAGACAGTGTAAGTTGGCTTAAGGATACATACACCATCGCGCTGACAGATTTCAATATCTGTCAGCGCGATTTTTGATAAAAGTATCTAGATACCTTCGCGGGCCGTTTCCGACGGGGAACGCCACCGTTTGTGTCCCCCCGGCCGCTCTGGTAAAGCGCGGCGTAAAATGCTGCCGGCGCGGACGCCTCGTCCCGCCCACCTTCCCTCCCGCCTGGAGAGCCGTCGATGATCCCCCGCTATAGCCGTCCCGAAATGGCCTCGATCTGGGAGCCGCAGACCCGGTTCAAGATCTGGTTCGAGATCGAGGCGCATGCGGCGGACGCGCTGGCGGAGCTCGGCACGATTCCGAAGGACGCGGCCAAGACGATCTGGGCCAAGGCCAAGGACGCCACCTTCGACGTCGCGCGCATCGACGAGATCGAGCGCGAGACCAAGCACGACGTCATCGCCTTCCTCACCCATCTCGCCGAGATCGTCGGCCCCGAAGCGCGCTTCGTGCACCAGGGCATGACGTCATCGGACGTGCTGGACACCTGCCTCAACGTGCAGCTGACGCGCGCCGCCGACCTGCTGCTCGCCGATCTCGACAAGGTTCTCGCCGCGCTGAAGAAGCGTGCCTTTGAGCACAAGATGACGCCCACCATCGGTCGCTCGCACGGCATCCATGCCGAGCCGGTTACCTTCGGCCTCAAGCTCGCTTACGCCTACGCCGAGTTCTCCCGCGCCCGCGAGCGCCTGGTCGCCGCCCGCAAGGAGGTCGCGACCTGCGCGATCTCGGGCGCGGTCGGCACCTTCGCGCAGATCGATCCGCGCGTCGAAGAGCACGTCGCCAAGGCGATGGGCCTGACGCCGGAGCCGATCTCCACGCAGGTGATTCCGCGCGACCGCCACGCGATGTTCTTTGCGACCCTCGGCGTGATCGCCTCCTCGGTCGAGCGCTTCGCCACCGAGGTGCGCCATCTGCAACGCACGGAAGTGCTGGAGGCCGAGGAGTTCTTCTCGGAAGGCCAGAAGGGCTCGTCGGCGATGCCGCACAAGCGCAACCCGGTGCTGTCGGAGAACCTCACCGGCCTCGCCCGCATGGTGCGGGCCTATGTGACGCCGGCGATGGAGAACGTCGTGCTCTGGCACGAGCGCGACATCTCGCACTCCTCGGTCGAGCGCATGATCGGCCCGGATGCCACGGTGACGCTCGACTTCGCGCTGGTGCGCCTCGCCGGTCTGGTCGAGAAGCTGCTGGTCTATCCGGCCAACATGGAGAAGAATCTCGACAAGCTCGGCGGCCTCGTCCACTCGCAGCGCCTGCTGATCGCACTGACCCAGAAGGGCGCGAGCCGCGAGGACTCCTACAAGCTCGTGCAGCGCAACGCGATGCCGGTGTGGCGCGGCGAAGGCGACTTCCGCACCTTGCTCAAGGCCGACGCCGAGGTGAAGAAGTATCTCACCGACGCCGAGATCGACGAGCAGTTCGACCTCGGCTATCACCTCAAGCACGTCGACACGATCTTCAAGCGCGTGTTCGGCAGCGCGGCGTGACGGGGCGCCGGCGGCCAGGATCTCTGACAAATGCAACTACGCTACCAACTCGACAAAGCAGCGCTGGTCCAAGGGGCTCGTCTGCAGAATGGCGATGGCCAAGCGATCGTCTTCGGGACGGTGCTCTTTGCGGTCTTTGCCGTAACGCAGTTGCTGGAGCTGTTCGACAAATATCAAGGAACGACCCTGGCGGTCGCAGCGCTGCTGTGGCTGTTGTTCTGCGCCGTCGCAGGTCTGGCCGCCGCTGCGCTGACGATATTTGTCATGATCCCGATCCGCGCGGGATCGCTCTATCGACAGAATCCCATTTTGTATGGCGCGATGGAACTGCGCGAGGACGATGACGGCATCGAGATCAGGGGTCCGCGGATGACGTCAAGGTTTGCCTGGTCGGATTTCCGCGGCTTCAAGGAGAACAAGGCGATCTTCCTGCTCTGTCTCAGCAAGTCGATCGGCCAGCCGGTCACCAAGCAGGAGATGTCCGACGACATCATACGAGCGTTCAGAAGCAGGCTGGAGCAGAAGATGCGCCGCCTGCCGCGCTGGCCCGGAATGATCTGAACATTCGCCGCCGTCCCAGGCGAGACAGGCGTATGCGAGCCGCAGGCGGAGCACTCGGCTATCACCTCAAGCACGTCGACACGATCTTCAAGCGCGTGTTCGGCAGCGCGGCGTGACGGGGCGCGCTGTCACAGCTTCTTCATCGAGACGGCCGCATTGCCCTTGTTGTTGAAATAGAACTGATACAACAGCCGGGGAAACAGGATGGAGGTGTCGTTGACGTAGACGAACACCTCCCCGTCGCTGCGCGCGGTGAACCTGGCCGTCCAGCGGCTGCTGCCGGGTGATTCCGGTTGGAATGCGAGGAGATGCTCCTCCAATCCCGTGCTGCCCACCCGCACGATGGGCGCGAACCAGTTCGACCAGATCAGCCGCTTGAACGGCACGCCCGGCAGTTGCGCCCAGGTCCCGTAGCCGAAGCCGGCAGGGGTGGCAGGGATGTCGGCGTCGCTCCACGCCTCTCCGACGTCGAGCGTGATCTGATAGGTCTCGTCCTGCGCCACGCTGAGTGCCGTCGGATAGCAATGGTGGCGCGTCTCGAACACCGGCCGGATGCTGCCACCAGGGTAGGCGCCGATCTCGGTGAACTCGACCTCGGTCGGCCTCAGCGTGGCCTTGCAGAACAGGCCGGCCGTGTTGGCCGCGCCGAACGCCAGCCACCAGAACAGCCAGAACGTGATCGCCGTCGGGAAGATCCACGATTTCAGGACGTAAAACCCGGCGATGTACCAGCCTTGGCGACGCAGCGCATAGACCGTCGCGCGCCAGCCGGTCACCGGCCTGTGCGCCGATGGATCGTTCCAGGCGATGCGCGCGGCATCGCGGATGGTCTGCTGCAGCGAGGTGCCCCACAGCGTCAGGCCGAGGGCCGCGGCCGCGCCGATCAACATGAAACCCGGCGAGTCACGCCATGCGACGAGCCATGGCGCGACGAGCTTCGGCAGGAAGGCGGCGGCCGCGTTGATGACGGGGTCGCCGACCACATGCAGTGGATCATAAAGGAAGCGCGGCCAATAGATGACGGCGCAAGGGATCGCGACGACAAACAGCAGCGCGAGCATCGTCGCGAAATAGACCACGCGGCGCAGCCACACCCAGTTCCAGACGTCGTCCTGAACCCGGGTCCGCGCGTGGCCCTTGTCGAGCGGATGTGGCGCATCGACCGGCGTATCGGTCTCATCCGTGACCCGGTAGGACGCGGGCACGACCACCGGGGCATAACGATCGGGGCCGGCCGCGATGCGCTCGAACACGGTGCGGTGGATGGTCGGCTTCACCGGCAGCAGCGGCGGCTGTGGCAGGCTCGGATGCAGGTCGGCAGCCAGAAGCTCGGTCTGCGGCTTGAACGGCGAACGCAGCAGCCATTTGATGCGACGGAGATCGTAGCGCAACGACAGTCGGTACGGCGGCGCGTCGTAGATCTCGCGCAGATTGCGCGGCTTGTAGCGATAATAGGCCGCGATCCCCTTGCGGGAGTCATTGAGCTTGTCGAGCGGATCGATCTCGGGATCGTACAACAGCCGCCGCCGCTCCTCGAGATAGACGAGGCCGTAGGCCTGGGCGCGGTCGAGCATCCAGTCGAGCGTGACATAGGCGAGGCCGTCCTGCGGATAGCCGCCGCCGACGTCGGAATGCACGCCGGTGAACCACACCTGGCTGATGCGCTCGCGGTCGCGCGGCGGCAGGTCGGTGCGCAGATGCGGTGCCGGCTCGGCCAGCTTCGCGGCCTCGCTGCGCGGATCATGGTTGATGTCGAACAGCCAGTCGGTCTTGTCCGGACGGCCTGGCACGTGGGCGTCACGTCCCCGCACATAGCGCTCGTCCCAGATCACCGGGCGGAAGGCGTCGCGCTCCTCCTCGATCGCGAGCGCGTGGCAGGCGCGGTGGATCTTCGAGCTCATGAACTGGTCCGGCATCGACAGCGGCCAGATCCAATAGTCGATGGCGCGCGTCATCTCCTCGATCGGCCCGCCATAGGCGTCGACCGTGTCCCAGATGCCGACGAAGTGCACGCTCTCGACCGCGACCGCGGGCGGCGCCTCGGCGGCGACGCCCGTCAGGCGGCGCAGCGTCCTGATTCCCCAGTCCCGGATGCCGCGCAGGTCCACGCCGACCTTGCCGAGATAGCGCAGGATGCCGCTGTTGTAGCGCCGGCGGTAGCGGCGATACGCGTCCGCAGCGAAGCGCGCGAGATCGGCTTCGTTGTTGTGGTAGGCGACGAGCCCCTGCCCCGCGATCATCGCCGCCACGATGCGGATCGTGAACGCGCCACGGCTGAAGCCGAAGCAATAGATGCGATCGCCCGGCCGGTAGTTGCGGCAGCAGAAGCTGTAGATGGCGATCACGTTGCGCTTCAGGCCGAAGCCGAAGATGCCGCCGAGCGCCGCGAACAGCTTGAAGGACGAGGTGCCGACACCGTCGTCGTAGAACGCGATCTGCCGGCTCGGATCACGCAGGTCCAGCAGCTGGAACAGTCGCCAGACGTTGGTTTTGAACAATGCCTTGGCGCTGTTGCCGGTGCCGTCCGACAGCAGCACGATGTTCCTTGGAACCGTGTTGGACATGAGGCCCCCCGACCAGAATGCCAAAGCGCCTCAGCTTGGGAGCCAATTGCAGGAAAAGCAAGCTGCAATCTGCGCACGAGTGCGCCGCATAGAACGGGAACGGAACGAGAGCGCGGCTGCGGACGGGGCGCACGCTGACTCAATCAGCCTCCTCGCATTTGTCCTGCTTGACCTTGAACATCTTCCGGAACTGGGTCTCGAGCGCGCTCCGCATCGCCTCCATCTTCTTCTCACCGGTGTTGCGGAGATTGTAGTTGATGGCGCAATTGGTCCAGCCGAAATTGACCAGGTAGATGCGCATGCGCTCCTGGCCGTCCGGCTTCTGCGATTCGGCCACGTAGCGGGCGACGCAGGCCTTCGGGCTGGCATTATCGGCGCAGCCTTTGTCGACGGTCTGGCGAAACATCTGCTGCAGGTCGGTCTTGCCCTCGATGGCGTCGACGAAGCGCGCGCAGGCGGCGGCGGGCTGATAGTCGCGCAGCGCCGAGGGCGTCTTGAAGCCGCGGGTCTGCGCCAGGTCGAAATCGCAGCTGTCCTTCAGCTCCGCCATCCTGGCGCGGCGGTAGTCGTCGATGCCGGGCAGCGCGATGAACTCCAGCCGCGCGGCGGCGTCGAGCGCGGCCTTGCAGGTGCGGTCGATCTTGTCGGGGTCGAGCGCGGCGACGGCCTTCGGCTCGAACGCCGGCAGCGTGCCAGGGGAGTCGAAATCGGACGGGCCGAACAGGAGATGCACAGTGTTGCGCAGCCGCGTCTCGTCCTGCTTGGCGGGATCGAAGCGCACCGTGAAACGGCAGCCGCTCTCCCAGGACATCGTCCGCTCGGCGGCCTCGGCGCCCACGCCGCCGAGCGTGACGGCGGCGAGCCCCAGGCATGCGATCCATCCGGTCCGGCTTCGTCGGGTCATGGCAGTCCTCGCGCAGGCAATCCTGGCCCGCATCCTACCCTGTCCCCGCGCCAACGCTAGCCCGCGCCGCGTACCATCCGCAGCGCGACGTCGTCGCGCTTGACGCGGTGATGCCAGACGGCTGCGCCGATGTGCAGAACCGCAAGCGCCAGCAGCACATAGGCAAAGAAGATGTGGCGGTCCTCCCAGGCGCGCGCCGTCTCCTTGTCGGGCGAGGTGAACTGAGGCACGTGGAAGAACCCGAACCAGCTGGAATAGTCCGGCGTGTGCGCGCCCGAATGTGCCCAGCCCAGCATGATCACGACCAGGGTGACGAGATCGAGACCCCATTGATTGGCGCGCGCGATGGTCGCGAGCCAACGCGGTGTGTCTGCCGGCAGCGCCGGTGTCGGATTGATCAGGCGCCACGCCATGCGTACGAGCAACAGCACCAGCAGGACATAGCCGATGTCGGCATGGATAGAGCGATAGAAGAAGCGATCCGGTCGCGCCGGGATGTGGTTCATCCACCAGCCGAAGGCGATCATCACCAGGATGGTCGGGCCGATCACCCAATGCAGAGCGCGCGCGACGCCACCCCAGCTCGATGCCGTGTTTCTGATCATGACTGAATTCCCAACTGCGATCTCTTCTGCTTCCGAGATGCATGGAACTCTTTTATGGCGCTTCGATGCGATGCAAAAATGGAATCGTTCGAAACTAATTAGGACACAGCCGCGCCTCGGGGATGTCGCGACCGCCTCGCATCCCTGCGCGGCTCGCGTAAGAATGCTCTCACCTCGTCATTGCGAGCGCAGCGAAGCAATCCTGAGTCCTTGCTCGGTCCTGGATTGCTTCGCTGCGCTCGCAATGACGGAGGAGAGTTCCGCGAGTTTGCCGTAGGGTGGGCAAAGCGGCCGCCGTCAGGCGGCAGCGTGCCCACCGTCGTGCGGCGGAGCGCGTGGACAGATGGTGGGCGGCGCCACCGCGATCTCGATCGCGGAAGGAGCACGGCTGCGGTCGCGGTAGGGACGCTCATTGCTGAGCGCCCCCCGCACAGAACCGTACGTGCGGCTTTCCCGCATACGGCTCCCACCTCGGGTGGATGACGGCGAAGCGCTGTCTGGGCCAAGGATGGAGGATTTCGGCTTTCGGGAGCCAGGTTTCGGCAATCGCCTTGATGCGGTTCCAGGAGAGATCATCCTTCTGGCTGCGACGGCGTAGAGCCTGTCGCCATCCCCGAACGATCTCATCCCGGAAGGCCGCGATGCTGCGCCGGTTGGTCGGCACGGCGTGATAGTTGAAGTAGCCGCGGACCACCTGTTGCAACCACTTTCCCTGTGCGGGGATCGACTGGTGCATGCGCCGTCTCAGTCCCTGCTTGATGGCTTGCAGCTTGCTCCGCATGCGACTGCCTCGGGTCTTCCGTTTGACCAGGAACTTGCCCCGACGCGACGTGCCGCAGATGAAGATGAAGCCCAGGAACGTGAAGGTCTCCGGCTTGCCGATGCCCCGACGCTTGCGGTTACTCGCCGCGTAGCGCCCGAACTCGACCAACCGGGTCTTCTCAGGATGCAATGACAGCGCGAACTCCTCCAACCGCCCGCGCA
>NZ_JBNPTO010000009.1:0-284537 GCF_051167715.1 Bradyrhizobium sp. HKCCYLS20291
AGCACGGTCATCCTGCGGCTGTCACAATCTTCGCCATCAATGAGCCCAAAAACTCAATTGGCTCACGGGCTCTACGGACCGAGGTCGTAGTAGCACTATCTAATGACGACAACAGAGTCTTGCTCACGATGCATTCTCCTACAGTGCCCGTGATTGCGCCCTCTCCCCCAAGGCGAAGCGAAGCTTCGCCAGGGTGGGAGAGGGCATGTAGGACAGCGCAGCGAATGCGGTCGGGTGAGGGGTATGCCTCTACGAGCGACACTCGCTGAGAGATACCCCTCACCCAACCGCATGCTCGGATGGGCCGCTCATGCCCTCTCCCACAAGGGGAGAGGGCGCTGTATCCGGCAGCGCTGCGCTCGCAATGACGCGGAGATAGCGGCGCTTAATCCGATACACCTATCAAACAGCATGACGACGAGCGTCCGCGGTCTCGCGGCCTAACTGGCCCGAGCTATGCGACGTCATCGCCCTCGACAAACAAGAGAGGGCGCAGGGAAGGCCGGGCGCCGGTCGCACCCGTGGTTGCGTGCAAAATGCACGCGGTAGTCACCACAGGTACGGGCCGAACATCCGGCCTCCCCTGCGCGATGGGCTTACGGCTTATACGTGCTCTCCCCAGGGACCGGCTGTCTTGCCCCTGTCGGCCGCAGGGCTCATCAGCGCCCGCGACCTTGACGCCAGCATCGGGGCGCCAGGACCACACGACTTCGTCGTCCGCATGATGCCGTTCGTCCGTGCGCATCCGCACACGCAGCATCATCGCGGCCATCGCATCCCGCACCCAACGTCCGTGACGACGCGTACGCCCCTCTCGTGGGACGGGACGGAGCGATGAATGGCGCTGATTTGCCCGACGGCGCAAGTCATTTCTTTTTTACGGAATGACTTGACTGAAAATCAGAACGCGCGCCCGACGGGCAAATCATCGCAGAGCGCCGCCCCTGGCACGACCCCGCTTCGCCATCAGATGAAGCCGACGACACCGTCGCGATGGTCATCGGTGTTGCGGCTGAGGCCCGGTCGCAGGCCTTCGGGTGGAGCGCCGCCGCGCCGGAGCGCGACACCGCCGGCGACGCCGACGCCGATCACGTAGACCCATCCCTCGTTGACGTCGAAGCCCTGAGAGCTCACCAGCGAGCAGAGGAAGGTCTGCAGCACGACCATCAATCCGATCCCGTCCGTCCAGCAGGCGGTGCTGAACAGGCCGATATGGCTGCTCCACATCGCATAGAGAACGATGAGGCCAGCCAGCCCCCATTGCCATGCGACGCTCAGACTCTGGCTCTGCGGATCGCGCACGGCCCCGAGCGGCGCTGCCGGCGCCGCAGCAGCGCTCCCGGACGGACGCATGACTCCGGTGCCGTGACCGAACAACGGAGCTTCACCGAGCGATGCGAGGGAGCGCCGTAATTCCGCCAGCCGCTCCGCCGGGCCGAAGCCCGGCGATGCCGACGGGTGATGGTAGGCCACGATGGCGCCGATTGGCCTGCTCAACAGTGGCGCGGCGGCCCAGGCGACGCCTCCGGTGGCGGCGACCGCCGCCAGCAGGACCACCGCGATCCGTCGCCTGAAGCGACGCAGGATCAACGCAAGCAATAGCACGGACAGACTCATGCATGCGGTAGGGCCGGGACGCACGATCAGCTCGTGCACGAAGAACATCAGACTGAGCGCGGCGAGGCCTGCAGCGCTCCGGACCTGCCCGCGCTGAAGCCACGCGAGAGCCGCGGTCATCAGCGCAGATGCACAGAGCAGACATTGCGAGCGCCACCCAAGCTCGTGATCGGTCCAGACGCCCGAGCCCGTCGACACGTTCGCTGCGAACCAGGGGAGCATCATCGCTGCCATCGACGACGCGACAAAGCTTGCAAACACCCAGCTCGCGCGCTCCGAGCGCTTGAAATGATGAAACAGGAACGGAATGAGAAGCAGCTTCGACACCGGATTGATGGCCTGCAATCCGGCTTCCCAGGGTGCGTCGGACCAGAGCACGCCGAGATCGGCCAGCGCAAACAGCGCGAGCGGCAGCACACAGGCCGGAAGCGCCAGGCCCCTGATCAGCTCATCCCAATCGACCGACGGGATGACCAGGATCAGCCAGCCGACCATAAGGACGGCCGTCGCCGTCGTCGACCACGGCAGGGCTGCCGCCGTCAGCACCACGAGCAGGTCGGTCGTGAGGAGATAAGCGGGCGTCTCGGTCCAGGGGCGCGTCGCCCACCCGGTGTCGCCAGGATTCGGCCCGTCCGAAGCGCTGCCCTCGACGTTCATGAGATACGCCTCCTGGAGCATTGCGAACTCCTCGTTCAGCAGGCCGGCGATGGCGCCGCAACGCTTCCTGGCATCGCGGAACCACACGGTCCGTGGGTTGAACGCCCCTCCAATACGTGGGAAATTTTCACACGTCAAGGAATGTGTGGGATTGTGTCCCACTGCGCGACCGGCTAAAATTTGGCCATGGATCCGAAATCCCGGACGCCGTCGCCGTTGACCGCGACGCAGCTGCAGGCGCCGCTGGCGCGCCTGCTGCGTCCGCTCGTGCGCCTGTGCATCCGCAGCGGGATGACGTTTCCGGCGCTGGCCCAGTTGCTGCGCGAGCTGTTCGTGAACGTCGCCGAGCATGACTTCGCGCTGGACGGCAAGCCGCAGACCGACAGCCGCGTCAGCCTGCTCACCGGCATTCACCGCAAGGAGGTGGCGCGGCTGCGCGGCGCGGGTGCCCCCGTCAACGTGGTGCCCGCGACCTTGTCGCGCACCAGCGCCATCATCGCGCACTGGCTGGCCGCCCCGGAGTTCACCGACGCCAAGGGCGACCCGCTGCCGCTGCCGCGCACCGCCGAGGACGATGCGCCGTCCTTCGAAGCGCTTGTCTCGACGATCACCAAGGACGTACGCCCGCGCGCGGTGCTCGATGAATGGCTCGACCGCCAGCTGGTCGCGATCGATGCCGACGACAACATCGTGCTCACGGACACCGGCTTCGTGCCGCGCGGCGACGATGACCGCAAATGGTACTATCTCGGCCGCAACCTGCATGATCACATCGCGGCCGCAGCGGACAACGTCTCCGAGGCGACACCGCGCTTCATGGAGCGCGCGGTGCATTATGACGGGTTGTCGCCAAAGCTGGCGCGGCGGCTCGAGGCGCGCTCGCGCGAGCTGGCCATGGAGGCGCTGAAGACCGCCAATCGCGAGGCCAACCGTGCGCTCGCCAAGGACAAGGGCGGCGATGCCCGCTGGAATTTCGGCGTCTACATCTATCTGGAAGAGCCGAAGGACAGCGAGGACGGCACAACATGAGCCGGCCGCCGCTGCTCTCACGCCGGGCCCTGCTCAGCGCGCTCTGGCTCGCCGGAACCTCCGCGCTGGCGTGGGGGCAGACCCGTGGGGGCAGCGACCAGGGCCTCGGCGGCACCGGGCTCAACAGCGGCCAGGATCAGGGCATGGGCGGCACCGGCATCGTCGGCGTGATCCAGCGCTTCGGCAGCATCTTCGTCAATGGCGAGCGCGTCAGCTACGCGCCGAACGTGCCGGTGGCGATCGATGGCGAAGCCACTTCCGTGAAGGCGCTGAAGATCGGCCAGCTCGCCCGCGTGCTGGCGCGGCGGGACGCGAAAGGGACGCTCGGCACCGGCCGGATCGACGTCGTCAGCGAGGTCACTGGACCTATCGAAGCAGTCAGGCCGGGCGAGCTCACCGTGCTCGGCCAGACCGTGGTCTCGCCGGGACAAGAGAGCTGGCGCAAGGTTGGCACTCCGGTTGCGGTGTTCGGTCTCCGCCGCAGCGATGGTGCCATCGTCGCCAGCCTGGTGGATCCACGCACCACGACCACGAGCCGGATCACGGGCGTCGTAGTCCGTGACCGCAACGGCGCCCTCGCGATCGGCGGCCTGCGTCTCGTGGGTGCCGATCAGACGCTGGTCGGCCAGCGTGTCCAGGCCGAAGGCCGCGTGGCGCAGGGCGCGATGCAGGTCGCGCGTGTCAGGCCCGATGATCTCAAGGACTTCGCGCGCGCCAGCCGCTTGCTGGTCGAGGGCTACGTCCAGCGGGTCGGCAGCGAACTGCGGTTCGGCTCGGGCTATGTCGCGCGCGACAATTCGCGCTTCCAGCCTGCGGGCGAAGTGCGCGTCGTGATCGACGCGGTGCCCGACGGCGCCGGCGGACTGCGCGCCGAGTCGGTGCAGTCGGTCGACCGCTTCCCGGGCGAATCGGTGCGCGGCCCACAGGCGCCGCGTGGCCAGGGTCCGATGCAGGGCCCTGGAGGACCGAGCGGTCCGGGTCGCGGCGGCAGCCCTGGTGGTGCCAGCCCGCCGGGCGGGCCAGGCGCGCCGAACAATCCGGCCGCCCCAGGCCATCAGGGTGCGCCCGGCTTCGGCCGCGACAGCGGCATGTCCCCTCCGGGCAGCATGGGTTCACCCGGCGGCTTCAACTCCGGCGGCGCATCGAGCCCCCCAGGCTTCGGCGGCGCGCCCGGCGGTGCTCCATCTGGCGGAGGCGGCTTCGGCGGCGGCAATGGTGGTGGTGCTGGTGGCGGCGGTGGTGGTGGTGGCGGCCGGCGCTGAGCGCGACGCGGACGCTGCAACCTCTCCCCGCTCTTTGCCTATCGAATGCACACATTCGATTCGAGCTTCCCAGTCGGTTTGACGAAAAATGTGAGTCATCAGAGACGCTTGCTTTGATGGTGACAATGTCGGACGGCCCAAAGCAAGTGTTCGGCTAACCCGTTGAGGAAGAGTCGGTTTTCGAGATGTGTGAATCCGATAGCCGCTCTTTGCGGGGAGAGGTCGGATTGCGTAGCAATCCGGGTGAGGGGCATGCCACATACGCAGACCCGATCGCAGGTCCATCGGACGAGCACGAAAATGGTGAGGCGCACTCGAAGTCATTGTCGAATTGGACTGACAAATGATTCTTGGCAGATCAGCAGCACCACCCGCGTGGCTGCCCCTCACCCCGTGAAGAACGGGGAGAGGGAGCGCACCGCGCTTGCGGCAAGGACTGCACCATATTGGAGATTGACGCTTCAGTTAGTTCATTGAGCGACTCTCGGCCCGCACACGCGCTGCAACCTCTCCCCGCCCTTTGCGGGGAGAGGTCGGATTGCGCAGCAATCCGGGTGAGGGGCATGGCGCATACGTGGCTCGGATCGCAGGTCCATCGGACGAGCACGAAAATGTTGAGGCGTAGTGGGACTCATTGTCGAATCGGAGTGACAATTCATTCGCGGCAGATGAGCAGCACCGCCCGTGCGGCTGCCCCTCACCCCGACCCTCTCCCCGTAAGAACGGGGCGAGGGAGTGCACCGCGCTTGCGGTGACTACTCGGCTCAACTCCGGAGTTGGTGAACTACGAGCGCCTCACGTCGCCGCAGTCCCATTCCCCGCTGTCTCGTTCCGGAACGCCGCAGCAAACAGTGCCCGCGTGTAGTCCGTCTTGGGCGACTTGAACAACTCCGCGGCCGGGCCCTCCTCGACCACCTTGCCGTGGCGCATGACGATGAGGTGGCTGGCCAATGCAGCGACGACGCGCAGGTCGTGGGAGATGAACATGTAGGTCAGCTCGCGCTTGCGCTGCAGCTCGCGCAGCAGCTCGACCATCTGCGACTGGAACAGCATGTCGAGCGCCGAGGTCGGCTCGTCCAGCACGACGAAGGAGGGCTCGAGCACGACGGCACGGGCGACCGAGATGCGCTGGCGCTGGCCGCCGGAGAATTCGTGCGGATAGCGGAAGCGCGTCGCCGGGTCGAGGCCGACATCGTTGAGCGCCTTGACGACCTTGGCCTCGCGCGCGTCGTCGGACAGATCGGGCTGATGCACGGTCAGGCCCTCGGCGATGATGTCGCCGACGGACATGCGCGGGCTGAGCGCGCCAAACGGATCCTGGAAGACGATCTGCATGTCGCGGCGGAACGGGCGGACGTCCTTGAAGGTCAGGCCCTGGATCTCCTTGCCGAGAAACACGATCGGGCCGTCGGAGGAAATCAGCCGCAGCATCGCCAGGCCCAAGGTGGTCTTGCCGGAGCCGGACTCGCCGACCACGCCGAGCGTCTCGCCCTTGCGTACGGCGACGCTGACGCCATCGACCGCCTTGATGTGACCGACGGTCGAGCGGAACAGGCCGCGCTTGATCGGAAACCAGACCTTGAGGTCTTTGGCCTGCATCACCACGGGTGCGTCGGGCCGCGGCGGCGCCGGGTCCGGCTTCGGCTCGGCCGCGAGCAGCGCCTTGGTGTAGGGATGAACAGGCGCGGTGAACACCTGCTCGACCGGGCCCTGCTCGACGATCTTGCCGCCATTCATGACGCAGACGCGATCGGCGATGCGGCGGACGATGCCGAGATCATGGGTGATGAACAATAGGCTCATGCCGAGCCGCGCGCGGATATCGGCGAGCAGCGCGAGGATCTGCGCCTGCACGGTGACGTCGAGCGCGGTGGTCGGCTCGTCTGCGATGAGGAGATCCGGCTCGTTGGCGAGCGCCATCGCGATCATCACGCGCTGGCGCTGGCCGCCGGAGAGCTGGTGCGGATAGCTGCCGAGCCGCGTCTCCGGCTCGGGGATGCCGACCTGGGTCAAGAGCTCGAGCACGCGCGTCCGTGCAGCGCTACTGGAGATCGGACGATGCAGATGCAGGATCTCGCTGATCTGCCGCTCGATCGTGTGCAGCGGATTGAGCGAGGTCATCGGCTCCTGGAAGATGATCGAAATCTCGCTGCCGCGGATGCCGCGCATCTCGCCTTCCGACAGCGGCAGCAGATCGCGCCCTTTGAAGCGGATGCTGCCTGAGGGATGCGAGGCGACGGGATAGGGCAAGAGCTTCAGCACGGAGAGCGCGCTGACCGACTTGCCGGAGCCGGACTCGCCGACCAGCGCGACGCATTCGCCGCGCTTGATGTCGAACGAGACGTGGTCGACGGCGGTCGTCGCGCGGCCTCCCTGGTGGAACGCCACCGAGAGATCGCTGACCGACAGGAGCGGCTGGGTCATCGCATCCATGGCGTTTACCTGAACGTCTTGCGCGGATCGAAGGCGTCGCGCACGGCCTCGCCGATGAAGATCAGGAGCGACAGCATGATCGCAACCGAGAAGAAGCCGGTGAGGCCGAGCCACGGCGCCTGCACGTTGGCCTTGGCCTGCGACAGCATCTCGCCGAGCGAGGGCGAGCCGGGCGGCAGGCCGAAGCCGAGGAAATCGAGCGCGGTCAGCGTCATCACCGAGCTGGAGACGATGAAGGGCAGGAAGGTCATGGTCGCGACCATCGCGTTCGGCAACAGATGCCGCCACATGATGACGACGTTGGAGACGCCGAGCGCACGGGCCGCCTGGATGTACTCGAAATTGCGGCCGCGCAGGAATTCGGCGCGCACGAGGCCGACGAGCGAGACCCAGGAGAACAGCAGCATGATGCCGAGCAGAGTGAAGAAGCCGGGCACCAGCACCGCTGACAGAATCAGCAGCAGATAAAGATAGGGAATCGCGTTCCAGATCTCGATGAAGCGCTGGAACAGCAGATCGACCCAGCCGCCGAAATAGCCCTGCACGCCGCCGGCAGCGATGCCGATGATCGAGGAGAAGAACGTCAAGGACAGGCCGAAGAGCACGGAGATGCGGAAGCCGTAGATCAGCCGCGCGACCACGTCGCGGCCCTGGTCATCGGTGCCGAGCCAGTTGTATTCGAGGTCGCGGCAGCTCTTCAGCCCCTTCTTCTCGACCACCGGCTTGCACTGCTCTTCCGTCAGCATCCAGGTCGGCTTCGACGGCGCAGGCGTCGGCAGATCGAGATTGTGGGTGGCGTAGGAGTAGCGGATCAGCGGCCAGATCACGGTGCCGCCCTTGTCGGCGATCAGCTTCTGCAAATAGGGATCGCGATAGTCGGCCGCGGTCTCGAAGTCGCCGCCGAACGCGGTCTCCGGATAGGAGACGAAGGCAGGAAAGTAGAGATGGCCGTCGAACTTGATCAGGAACGGCCGGTCGTTGGCGATCAACTCCGCGAACAGCGAGACGAAGAACAGGAACAGGAAAATCCACAGCGACCAGTAGCCGCGACGGTTGGCCTTGAAGTTCTGCCAGCGGCGCTGGTTGAGCGGCGACGGTCGGAAGCGGTGCCGCGTCGGCGGCACGGCCTCGCCGAGCGGCGCCGGCGCGGTGGTCTCGACGGGGACGGTCTTGAGCATCGTCAGACCTCCCGCGCCTCGAAATCGATCCGCGGATCGATCCACATATAGGTGAGGTCGGAGATCAGGTTCACCACGAGGCCCAGCAGCGAGAAGATGTAGAGGTTGCCGAACACGACCGGATAGTCGCGGTTGAGGATGCTCTCGAACGACAGCAGGCCCAGGCCGTCGAGCGAGAAGATCGTCTCGATCAGCAGCGAGCCGGAGAAGAAGGCGTGGATGAAGGTCCCCGGAAAGCCCGCGATCACGATCAGCATCGCGTTGCGGAAGATGTGGCCATACAGCACCTGGTTCTCGCTGCAGCCCTTGGCGCGGGCGGTCATGACGTATTGCTTGCGGATCTCGTCGAGGAACGAGTTCTTGGTGAGCAAGGTCATCGTGGCGAAGGCGCCGAGCGCCATCGACAGCAGCGGCAGGGTGAGATGCCAGAAATAGTCGATGATCTTCCAGTACCACGGGAAGTCCGACCAGCCGTCCGACGTCAGGCCGCGCAACGGGAAGATGTTGAAGAACGAGCCGCCGGCGAACAGGATGATCAGGAGGATCGCGAACAGGAAGCCGGGAATCGCATAGCCGACGATGATCACGGCCGAGGTCCAGACGTCGAAGCGCGAGCCGTCTGCGACAGCCTTGCGGATGCCGAGCGGAATCGAGATCAGATAGGTCAGCAGGGTCATCCAAAGACCGAGCGAGATCGAGACCGGCAGCTTCTCCTTGATCAGCTGCAGCACGGTCGTGTCGCGAAAATAGCTCTTGCCGAAATCGAAGCGCGCGAAGTTCCAGACCATCAACGCGAAGCGCTCGGGCGCCGGCTTGTCGAAGCCAAACTGCTTCTCGAGCTGCTTGATGAAGGCGGGATCGAGGCCCTGCGCGCCGCGATATTTGGAGTTGATCTCACCACCGGAACCGACCTGCCCGGGCGGCCGCGCGCCGAAATCCGAGCCGCTGCCGCCGGAGATGCGCGAGGTGCCGCCGGTGTCGGCGCCGGTCAATTGCGCGATGACGCGCTCGACCGGACCGCCCGGCGCGAACTGCACCACGACGAAGGAGATGAACATGATCCCGAGCAAGGTCGGGAGCATCAGAAACATGCGACGAGCGATATAGGCAGCCATGAACTACTTTGCCTGGTCGAGCTTTGCGGCCTTGGCGGCATCGTACCACCAGATGTCGGGAGCGCCCACGCCGGATCCATATTTCGGCGGCTTCGGCGGGTGGCCGAACAGATCCCAATAGGCGATCGGGTGATTCTGCCGGTACCATTGCGGTATCCAGTAGTGGCCGGCGCGGAACACGCGATCGAGCGCGCGGCAGGCGAAGGTCAGCTCGGTACGCGTCTCCGCGGCGATCGCCTTGGCGACCAGCGCGTCGATCGCGGGATTGCTGATGCCGGCGAGATTGTAGGAGCCCTTGGTCTTGGCTGTATCCGAGGTGAAGTAGGCCCTCAAGCCGTCGCCGGGAGTCGGCGACATCGACATGCGTTGAATGGCGATGTCGAAATCGAAATCCTCGACGCGGGCGCGGTATTGGACGGCGTCGACGATCCGCAGATCGGCGTCGATGCCGAGCGTCTGCAAATTCTTGATCAAGGTGCCGTGGTGCGGCTTGAACGAGACCTCGTCGATCAGGAACTCGATGGTGAAGACCTCGCCATTCGGCAGCAACCGCTTGCCGTCCTTGACCGGCAGCCCGGCCTGCTGCAGCAGCTGTGTGGCCTTGCGCAGCAGCGCGCGATCCTGGCCCGAGCCATCGGAGGCCGGCGGCACGAACGGCTCGCCGAACACGTCGTCGGGCACCTGGCCGCGGAACGGCTCGAGCAGCTTCAACTCCTCCGGCGACGGCGGCCCGACTGCGACCATGTCGGAGTTCTGGAACGGCGACACCGTGCGCGCATAGGCGCCGTACATGATGGTCTTGTTGGTCCACTCGAAGTCGAACGCGTAGGTCAACGCCTGGCGGACGCGGGCGTCCTTGAACTTGTCGCGGCGGGTGTTGATGAACCAGCCCTGCCCGCCCGACGGCGTCTCGTCCGGCAAGAGCTCGCGCTTGACGCGGCCGTCCTTGATCGCCGGGAAATCGTAGCGCGTAGCCCAGATGCGCGAGGTGAACTCCTCGCGGAACAGATAGCTCTTGGCGGTAAAGCCCTCGAAGGCGACGTCGCGGTCGCGGTAGAACTCGTAGCGCACAATGTCGAAATTGTAGAAGCCGCGGCTGACCGGCAGGTCGGCGGCCCACCAGTCCTTGACCCGCTCGAACTCGACATAGCGGTTGACCTCATATTTGCCGACCTTGTACGGCCCCGAACCCAGCGGCACATCGAGCGTCGATTCGTCGAACGGATGATTGGCGTAGTAGGCCTTGGAGAAGATCGGCAGGCTGACGACATAGAGCGGCACGTCGCGCGCGCGCTTCTCGACGAAGCTCAACACCACGGTCGCATCGTCGAGGGCCTCGGCCTTCACGAAGTCGCGCAGCTGCACGACAATCAGCGGGTGGCCCTTCTCCTTCAGGGTGTTGAGCGACCAGGCAACGTCCTGTGCCGTGATCCGGCTGCCGTCATGGAAGCGCGCCTCGGGCCGCAAGGTGAAACGATAGGACAGCTTGTCCGGCGAGATCGCGACCGATTTCGCGACCAGCCCATACATCGCATCCGGCTCGTCGCCCGAGGCCACCATCAGCGAGGCGAACGTCATGCCCATGCCCTGCGCACCCTCGCCCTTGAGGATGTAGGCATTGAAGGAGTTGAACGTCTGATAGGACTGGTTGTAGGCCCGCACCGACGGGATCAGCGAAAACATCCCGCCCTTCGGCGCGTCTGGCTTGACGTAGTCGAAGTGGGGGAAGTCCGCGGGATATTTCAGGTCGCCGAACGCCGACATGCCGTGGGATTCGGGCCAGCCTTCGGACGCAAAGGCAGGCCTGAGCAGCGGCGTACTCAGCGCGCCCAGCCCGAGCCCGAGAACGCCGCGGCGCGACAGATCGCGGTGGGCGCTCAAGAGCGTCCACCCGTCTTGGCCGCCTTCGCAGCGTCCCACCACCAGATGTCGGGAAACGCCGCCATCCCGTACTTTGGCAGCTGGGCTGGCCGACTGAAGCGGTCCCACCGCGCCGTCCGCTGCTTGGGGTAGTTCCACTGCGGCACGACGTAGTGATTCCAAAGCAGCACCCGGTCGAGTGCCCGCGTTGCAGCGACCAGTTCGTCGCGGTTCTTGGCGAAGATCACCCGATCGATCAATTTGTCGACCGCCGGGTTCTGGATCCCCGCCCAATTCTGAGAGCCGACCATGGAGGCAGCCTTCGATCCCCAGAACTCGCGTTGTTCGTTGCCTGGCGAAAGCGACTCTGGCCAGGAATGGATGACCATGTCGAAATCCCAGTTGCGGATACGGTTCTCGAACTGAACCGAATCCACCTTGCGGACGGTTAGAGTAAAGCCGACCCGCTCGAGTGATGGCTTGTAGAACAACGCGACCCGCTCGAACGCCGGATCATCGGCGTCAGCAAGGAGTTCGATGGCGGCCGGCGCGCCGCTGCTCGCATTGACGAGCTTGCGATCACGAATTTCGTAGCCTGCTTCCTTCATCAGCTTCTGCGCTTCGAGCAGGTTGCGGCGCACCGCTTCGGTGCTGCCGCCGACGGGATTGGTGTACTCTGCCGTGAACACTTCGGCTGGAACGTCCGCGCGGACACTCTCGAGGATCTCGAGCTCCATGCCCTGCGGCAGCCCGGACGACGCCAGTTCGGTGCCATCGAAATAGCTCGAAATGCGCTTGTACTGATTGAAGAAGAGCTGCTTGTTCATCTCCTCGAAGTCGAATGCAAGATTCAGCGCCCGCCGGACGCGGACGTCCTTGAATAGATCGCGTCGGCCGTTCGGCACGAATGCCTGCATCACGCCCGAGCTGCGATTGTCAAACTCCTCGACCACGACGCGCTGGTCCTTGCGCGCAGGGAAATCGTACGCCGTCGCCCAGTTCTTGGCAGAATTCTCGGTGCGCCAATCGGACTGGTCGCCCTTGAAGGCTTCGAGCGCAACCAGGCTGTCGCGCACATAGTCGAAGCGCAGCTCATCGAAATTGTAGCGGCCGACATTGACGTTGAGGTTACGAGCCCAGCAATCGTTCACCCGCTGCAGAACGATCGTACGGCCGGGGACGAACTCCTTGATCCGGTAAGGCCCTGAACCGAGCGGCGCCTCCAGGGTCGTCGCGGCGATGTCGCGCTTCTGACCGCTGCTGTCCGTGCCTTCCCACCAATGCTTCGGCAGCACCATCAACTGGCCGACGATCTGAGGTAGCTCCCGATTGCCCGGCCCATCGAAAGTGAACTTGATGTCGCGCTCGCCGACCACCTCTGCGCGCACGACATGCTGATAATAGGCGCTGTAACGTGGATGGTTCTTCTTGAACGCATCGAGTGAGAAGATCACATCGGCCGGCGTGACCGGAACGCCATCGTGCCATTTGGCCTCGGGCCTCAGGCGATAGATCACCCAGGAATAATCGGCAGGATGCTTCACGCTTTCGGCCAGCAGGCCATATTCCGTCGAGGCCTCGTCGAGAGAACCTGTCGTCAGAGTCTCATAGACATAGGAGATCCCGACACCCAACGCGCCCTTGACGCCGGCAACCACGGGATTGAAGTTATCGAACGTACCGGCCGGGCTGAAACGAACCTGCCCTCCCCTGGGCGCATCGGGATTGACGTAGTCAAACCGCTTGAAGTCCACCGGATATTTGACATCCCCAAACAGCGACAGCGCATGCCGCCAGGCCGGATCTTCGCCCGCCTGCGCCTGCGCGGCGTCGAGGGGCGCGAGGCTGGCGGCGGCGCCGAGCGCCGGGGTCATCGCAGCGAAGGCGCTGCTCTGCAGGAGCTGTCGTCGGGTAATCGTCAAATGAGACTTCCTCTGAATAAGACCGCTTGGGAGTAGATCGTCGGCCTCGGCCGCTGCTGCTCCCTGATCCAACGTCTGATCGTAACCCAATCCACAACGGACGGATTTCGCACACCGACGCCGGAGCGCCGCAGCCCGCGAACCCGTTCCATTCAGGGGACCAATATAAGGCAAGGTTTCGACCGATAACCTTGCTTTTTCCTCATGATACCGGGTTGTGAACGAGTCGGATGCGACCAAAGGTCCCAAATGGGGCGAAATTCGCCCCACACAGCAAAACGGCCGGGCTTGGGGCCCGGCCGTTTGAAAATCAAAGGTGAACCGAGGTCACTTGGCCGCGGTCGGCAGCGGCGCCGGGCTGTCGGCCAGAGAGTTCAGATAGGCCAGGACGTCGGCCCGCTCGGAGTCCTTCTGGATGCCGGCAAAGCCCATCGCGGTGCCCGGGACGTAGCCCTTCGGATTGGCGATGAACTGGTTCAGCGCATCGATCGTCCAGGTGCCGCCCTTGGCCTTCATCGGAGCCGAGAAGTTGAAGCCGCGGCCTTCGCCGATCTTGTCGCCGACGATGCCGTAGAGATTGGGCCCGACGCCGTTCTTGTCACCCTTCGCGAAGGTGTGGCAGGCCGCGCACTTCTTGGCAGCGGCGGCGCCCTTCTCGACCGAGGCGGTTTGCAACAGCTTCTCGATCGGCTCGGCGGGGGCCGGTGCAGCACCACCACCCTTGGCGGCGCCTTCGGCTTCCTTCACCGCGATCTCGAAACCCGGCTTCTCCGGCATCTTCGGCGCGAACAGCGCGCCGGCGGAAAAGCTCGTGACCAGCACGACGAGACAGGCGGCCAGGACGGCGCCGAGGATTTTGTTCAGTTCGAAGGAGTCCATTTTGGAATCAGGCTCCGAGGGCGGATTTCAGTGTGCTCTGGTCGCGGGGCCGCGACCGTGAATCGCCGCAAGGATTCGTCCAAGGACTTGTCTCGTCCAAGGACTTGTGAAGGCATCGAGCGGAATCGAGCCGTCGCGCCTCCCCCTGCGGCAGAAGTGAGATATCGGTTTGCCCGTGCTCTGGCAACCCGTATAAGCGGGCGGTTTTTGCTGTCCCCATCAAGTCCGGCCCGCGCTGTTGCGACCGGCTCCGAGCACGCGTTACCGGATGACCAAGCCCAAGATCCTCGTGCTGATCCCCGCCCGCATGGCCTCCACCCGCCTGCCGGGCAAGCCGCTGCTCGACATCGCGGGCGTGCCGATGATCGTGCAGGTGCTGCGCCGTGCCCAGGAGGCGGCGATCGGCCGCGTGGCGGTGGCCACCGATACGCCGGAGATCGCGGACGCCGTCATCGCGGCGGGCGGCGAGGCGGTCATGACCAAGGCCGATCATCCCTCCGGATCCGACCGCATCTACGAGGCGATGTGCAAGCTCGACCCGGCCGGTGAGGCTGCGATCGTCGTCAATCTGCAGGGCGATTTCCCGACCATCGACCCGCAGAACATCAGCGACGTGCTGCCGCCGTTGCAGGACCCTGCCGTGGACATCGCGACCCTCGCCGCGCAGATCCACACCGAGGAGGAGAGCCTCAACCCGAACGTCGTCAAGGCGGTCGGCTCCCCCCTCGGCGGGCGGCGCATGCGCGCGCTGTATTTCACCCGGGCCACGGCGCCGCATGGCGACGGACCGCGGTACCATCACATCGGCCTCTACGCCTATCGCCGCGCCGCGCTGGAGCGCTTCGTCAGCCTGCCGCCCTCGCCGCTGGAGCAGCAGGAGAGGCTGGAGCAGCTGCGCGCGCTGGAGGCCGGGATGCGCATCGACGTGATGGTCGTCGATGCCGTTCCGCGCGGCGTCGATACGCCCACCGATCTCGAAACCGCACGCCGGCTGCTGTCCAAGACTTAAGCTGCTGCTACAAGGCCCCACATGAGCAAGATCTTGAAAATCGCATTCCAGGGCGAGCCGGGAGCCAATTCCCACATCGCCATTTCTGAGGCCTATCCGGCCGCCGAGGCCATGCCCTGCCCGACCTTCGAGGATGCGCTCAGCGCGATCTCCTCCGGCGAGGCCGATCTCGGCATGATCCCGATCGAGAACTCGGTCGCCGGCCGCGTCGCCGACATCCACCATCTGCTGCCGGGCTCCGGGCTCTACATCATCGGCGAATGGTTCCTGCCGATCCGCCATCAGCTGATGGCGCTGAAGGGAACCAAACTCGCCGACATCAAGACCGTCGAAAGCCACGTCCACGCGCTCGGCCAATGCCGCCGCATCATCCGCCAGCTCGGTGTCCGGCCGATCGTGGCCGGCGACACCGCCGGCAGCGCGCGGGACGTGTCCCAGCGTGGCGACAAGAGCGTGGCGGCGATCGCCTCGCGCTTGGCCGCCGAGATCTACGGCCTGGAGATTCTCGCCGAGGACATCGAGGACGAGGCCCACAACACCACCCGTTTCGTCGTGCTGGCGCGCGAGGAAAAGTGGGCCGAGCAGAACTCCGGCCCGCTGGTGACGAGCTTCGTGTTCCGCGTCCGCAACCTCCCCGCAGCGCTGTACAAGGCGCTCGGCGGCTTCGCGACCAACGGCGTCAACATGACCAAGCTCGAGAGCTACATGGTCGACGGCAATTTCTTCGCCACGCAGTTCTATGCCGACGTCGACGGCCATCCCGAGGACAAGGGACTGGCCTTCGCGCTGGAGGAGCTGAAATTCTTCTCGCGCGAGCTGCGCATCGTCGGCGTCTATCCGGCGCATCCGTTCCGGGCGACGTTCAGCGAGACGCGGGAGTAGGCTCACGCCGCCGCCTGCCGCGCCAGGCCGAAGGCGTCGGCGAGCAGGATGTAGGAGCGCTTGCGGGCGTCGTGATCGAAGATCGCGGTGATCACCATCAGTTCGTCCGCCTGGCTCGCCTTGATCATCGGATCGAGCTTGGCGCGCACCGTGGCCGGCGAGCCGACGAACAGCCGCGAGCGGTTGCGGGCGATCGAGGCGCGGTCGGAGTCCGTATATGGATAGGCCGCGGCCTCCTCCGGGCTCGGCAGCGGCAGGAACTGGCCGCGGTCGCGGCTGAGGCGGTTGAGATCCATCGACGAGGCCAGCCGCTCGGCTTCGGCATCGGTCTCCGCCATCACCACGGCCACTGCCAGGATCGCATGCGGCTGCGACCGCCAGCGCGACGCGGTGAAATGCGCGCGATAGGTGAGCATCGCATCGATCGCGTCGTGACTGGCGAAGTGATGCGCGAAGCCAAAGCCCATGCCGAGCTGCGCCGAGAGCTCGCTGGAATAGTCGCTGGAGCCGAGCAGCCAGATCGGTGGCAGCGGCGCGTCATCAGGCATCGCGATGACGTTGTTGTAGGGATGGCCGGCGGGAAACTCGCGCGTCTCCCACAAGGTCAGCTCGTGCAGCCGCTCCAGGAAATCGTCACCCTCGCGGCGATCGAGCCGGCTCCTCAACGCATAGGCCGTGGTGCCGTCGGTGCCGGGGGCGCGCCCGAGGCCGAGATCGATGCGGCCGGGGAACAGCGCCTCCAGCATTTTGAAGCGCTCGGCGACCACCAGCGGCGCATGGTTGGGCAGCATCACGCCGCCGGAGCCGACGCGGATGTGCTGCGTGGCGGCTGCGATCTGCCCGATCATGATGTCCGGCGACGGGCTCGCCACCGAAGGCAGGCTATGATGCTCGGCGAGCCAGTAGCGGACATAGCCGAGCTGATCGACATGGCGGGCCAGGTCGATGCTGTTGCGCAGCGCCGCCGACGGAGGCGTCGCAGTGGTGGTGACCGAGAGGTCGAGAACGGAAATCGGGATCATGGCCTCAACCTAATGTCTGCAAGGCCGGCCACAATGGGCCGTGCGGGGCGGTGACCTGCCGGAAATGCAGGGATCGGCCGATCATCGATTGGGACATACTATTTGTATACAATCCACAAAGCCCTGCGTCCCACCACGAAATTTGATGAGACTCACTCGTCGCGCACCATATAACACTGATATTGCTCAATTTTATCTGCCCACAAGAAATCAATATCACCATCAGAAAATTCAATAAATCTACCGTAAGTGGGCAAAATCCCATGATTGGTGGGCTGTCGCTTGCGACGCACTTCCCCTATCTTGGCGCACTCTGAGGCTGATCCCCTCTTGAGTTGAAATTTACGTCCCATCGGGAACCTGCGCTGCCATGACCGACCTCGCCACCGCCATTGCCGACGGCTCCTCCGCGCTCATCCGGCCGAAGATCTCGTTCGAGTTCTTCCCACCGAAGTCCGAGGAGATGGACCGGACGCTGTGGACCTCGATCGAGCGCCTCGCCCCGCTGGAGCCGAGCTTCGTCTCGGTGACCTACGGCGCCGGCGGCTCGACCCGCGAGCGCACCCACGCGACCATCGCGCGCATCCTGAAGGAGACCGCGCTGCTGCCGGCCGCGCATCTGACCTGCGTTGGCGCGTCCCGCGGCGAGATCGACGACGTCGTCGACCGCTATCACGAGGTCGGCGTCCGACACATCGTCGCCTTGCGCGGCGATCCGCCCGGTGGCATCGGCACGCCTTATCAGGCCCATGCCGAGGGCTATCAGAGCTCGCCCGACCTCGTCGCGGGGATCAAGAAGCGACATCCCGACATCGAGGTCACGGTCTCGGCCTACCCGGAGAAGCACCCGGAGAGCCGCGACTTCGACGCCGACATCGACATGCTCAAGGCCAAGGTCGATGCCGGCGCCACCCGCGCCATCACCCAGGTGTTCTTCGACAACGACGTCTACTTCCGCTATCTCGACCGCGTCCGCGCCCGCGGCATCGACATTCCGATCGTGCCCGGAATCATGCCGATGCATAATTTCAAGCAGGCGCGCGGCTTCGTGACCCGCAATGGCACCTCGGTGCCGGATTGGCTGGCCGAGAAGTTCGACGGCCTTGATGACGATCCCGAGACCCGCAAGCTGGTCGCGGCGACCGTCGCCGCCGGGCAGGTGCACAAGCTCGCCAAGCATGGCGTCGACACCTTCCATTTCTACACCATGAACCGCGCCGACCTCGTGTTTGCGATCAGCCATCTGCTCGGCATCCGGCCGAAGTCCGTCAACAAGGTCGCCGCCTGATGTCCGCTCCTGTATCACAAGTGCGTACCGCCTTCCTCGCCGCCGCTGCCAAGCGCATCCTGATTCTCGACGGCGCCATGGGCACGATGATCCAGGCGCTGCAGTTCGACGAGGCGGCCTTCCGCAGCGCGCGCTTCAAGGATTTCCACCGCGACCTCCGCGGCAACAATGATCTGCTGATCCTGACGCAGCCCGAGGCGATCGAGGACATCCACGCGCAGTATCTGCGCGCCGGCGCCGACATCGTCGCCACCAACACGTTCTCGGCGACCTCGATCGCGCAGGCCGACTACGATCTCTCCGACATCATCTACGAGCTCAACCGCGAGGGCGCGCGTCTGGCGCGCAATGCTGCGATCCGTGTCGCCTCGGAAGACGGCAGACCGCGCTTCGTCGCCGGTGCCATGGGCCCGACCAACCGCACCGCCTCGATCTCGCCCGACGTCTCCAATCCCGGCTACCGCGCCGTGACGTTCGACGATCTGCGCATCGCCTATGGCGAGCAGGCGCGTGGCCTCCTGGACGGCGGCGCCGACATTCTGCTGGTCGAGACGATCTTCGACACGCTCAACGCCAAGGCGGCGCTGTATGCGATCGCCGAGCTGTGCGAAGAGCGCGGCATCGACGTGCCCGTGATGATCTCCGGCACGATCACCGACAAGTCGGGCCGGCTGCTGTCGGGGCAAATGCCGGAAGCATTCTGGAACTCGGTGCGTCACGCTCACCCGCTGACGATCGGCTTCAACTGCGCGCTCGGCGCCGAGGATCTGCGCGCCCATGTCGCCGATATCGGCCGCGTCGCCGACACGCTGGTCTGCGCCTATCCCAATGCCGGCCTGCCCAACGAATTCGGCCAGTATGACGAGACGCCGGCCTACATGGCGCGACTGATCGGCGAGTTCGCCGCTTCCGGTCTCGTCAACATCGTCGGCGGCTGTTGCGGCACCACGCCGGATCATATCGCGGCGATCGCCGCCGCGGTCGCGCCGCACAAGCCGCGCGCCGTGCCCGAGATCGCGCCGCGGCTGCGGCTGTCGGGTCTGGAGCCGTTCGAGCTGACGCCCGCCATTCCCTTCGTCAATGTCGGCGAGCGCACCAATGTCACCGGCTCGGCCAAATTCCGCAAGCTGATCACCGCGGGCGATTATACAGCGGCACTTCAAGTCGCACGCGACCAGGTCGAGAACGGCGCCCAAGTCATCGACGTCAACATGGACGAGGGCCTGCTGGACTCGGAAGCCGCGATGCGGACCTTCCTCAACCTCGTCGCCGCCGAGCCGGACATCGCCCGCGTTCCGGTCATGGTCGACTCCTCGAAGTTCCACGTCATCGAGGCCGGCTTGAAATGCGTGCAGGGCAAGCCTGTCGTGAACTCGATCTCGCTGAAGGAAGGCGAGGAGAAATTCATCCATGAAGCGAAGATCGCGCGCCGACACGGCGCCGCGGTTGTCGTGATGGCGTTCGACGAGACCGGCCAGGCCGACACCTACCAGCGCAAGACCGAGATCTGCGCTCGCGCCTACAAGATTCTGGTCGAGCAGATCGGCTTTCCGCCGGAAGACATCATCTTCGATCCGAACATCTTCGCGATTGCCACCGGCCTCGAGGAGCACAACAACTACGGCGTCGACTTCATCGAGGCGACCCGCTGGATCCGCCAGAACCTGCCGCACGCCCACATCTCCGGCGGCGTCTCCAATCTGTCGTTCTCGTTCCGCGGCAATGAGCCGGTGCGCGAAGCCATGCACTCGGTGTTCCTGTATCACGCCATCAAGGCGGGCATGGACATGGGTATCGTCAATGCCGGCCAGATGATCGTCTATGACGACATCGATCCCGAATTGCGCCAGGTCTGCGAGGACGTCGTCCTCAACCGCGACCCCGGTGCGTCCGAGCGGCTGCTGGCACTGGCCGAGAAATTCCGTGGCCAGGGCAAGCAGACCAAGGAGGCCGATCTCGCCTGGCGCGAATGGCCGGTCGGCAAGCGGCTCAGCCACGCGCTCGTGCACGGCATCACCGAATTCATCGAGGCGGATACGGAGGAGGCACGCGCGGCCTCGACGCGGCCGCTCGACGTCATCGAAGGCCCGCTGATGGCCGGCATGAACGTGGTCGGCGACCTCTTCGGCGACGGCAAGATGTTCCTGCCGCAGGTCGTGAAGTCGGCGCGCGTGATGAAGCAGGCGGTGGCCTATCTGATGCCGTTCATGGAGGCGGAGAAGGCTGCCAACAAGGGCCGCGCCAACGAACGCTCCAACGCCGGCAAGATCGTGCTCGCCACCGTCAAGGGCGACGTCCATGACATCGGCAAGAACATCGTCGGCATCGTGCTCCAGTGCAACAATTTCGAGGTCATCGACCTCGGCGTCATGGTGCCCGCCGCGAAGATCATCGAGACGGCCAAGGCCGAGAATGCCGACATCATCGGCCTCTCCGGCCTGATCACGCCCTCGCTCGACGAGATGGCGTATCTCGCCTCCGAGATGGAGCGCCAGGGCCTCAACGTGCCGCTCTTGATCGGCGGCGCGACGACGAGCCGCGTCCACACCGCCGTCAAGATCGATCCGAACTACCAGGGCGGCCCGGTCGTGCATGTCAACGACGCGAGCCGCGCCGTCGGCGTCGCCTCCTCGCTGCTGTCGGCCGAGCGCAAGGACGCTTACGCCGCCGAGGTCCGGACCGAGTACCAGAAGATCGCCGCCGCGCATCTGCGCGGTCAGGCCGACAAGAAGCGGCTCAAGCTTGCTGATGCCCGCGCCAACGCGCCGAAGATCGACTTCAGCAAGGCGAAGCCGGTGAAGCCGACCTTCCTCGGCACCAGGACCTTCGTCGACTACGATCTCGCCGAGCTCGTGCCCTATATCGACTGGACGCCGTTCTTCCAGACTTGGGAGCTGGCGGGGCGCTTCCCGGCGATCCTCGACGACGCCAAGGTCGGCGAGGCCGCGCGCGCGCTGTATGACGACGCGCTGAAGATGCTCGACCGTATCGTCTCCGAGAAGTGGTTCACCGCGCGGGCCACGATCGGCTTCTGGCCGGCCAATGCCAAGGGCGATGACATCGTGCTCTATGCCGATGACGGCCGCAGCAAGGAGATTGCGACGCTGCACACGCTGCGCCAGCAGCTCGAGAAGCGCGAGGGCCGATTCAACACCGCGCTGTCCGACTTCGTCGCGCCTGTGGGCGCCGGCGTGCCGGACTATGTCGGCGGCTTCGTCGTCACGACCGGGATCGGCGAGGACGCGGTCGCCGACCGTTTCAAGAACGCCAATGACGACTACTCCTCGATCCTGGTCAAGGCGCTGGCCGACCGCCTCGCCGAAGCGTTCGCCGAGCGCCTGCACGCCCGCGTGCGCCGCGAGTTCTGGGCCTATGCGCCGGACGAAGCGCTGTCCGCGGATGATCTGATCCTGGAGAAGTACCAGGGCATCCGCCCGGCCCCGGGCTATCCGGCGCAGCCCGATCACACCGAGAAGGCCACGCTGTTCGAGCTGCTCGATGCCGAGAAGAACGCCGGCGTGCGTCTCACCGAGAGTTTTGCGATGTGGCCGGGCTCTTCGGTCTCGGGCCTCTACTTCGCCTTGCCGGAAAGCTTCTATTTCGGCGTCGGCAAGATCGAGCGCGACCAGGTCGAGGACTACGCTGCCCGCAAGGGCATGACGGTGGCCGAGGTCGAGCGCTGGCTGGCGCCGATCCTGAACTACATCCCGGCGAGGAGTGGACAGCAGACGGAGACGCCGCGCACGGCCGCATCGCCGGCTCCCGCCCCTGCCAACGACGCCACTCCCGCCGAACTCGCCAGCCACCCGCCCGGCTGCGCCTGCGCGGTGCACCTCGCTTGGCGCAAGAAGGCCGTCGGCGCGAAGTAGCCGGGGCATTCACCGCCTCCACAGCCGTCGTCCCGGCGAACGCCGGGACCCATACCGCGTGATGCATCCGTAGCGCGCGGTGGCGGAGATCGAGCGCAACAACACCTCCCTGGGGTTATGGGTCCCGGCGTTCGCCGGGACGACACCTGTTATGAGGCACTGCCATCGGCATACGGTTGCAGCAGACCAAAACGACCCAGCAGACAGCAGACACGCCGCCTCATCCTCGCTACGCATTGCGCCCGAGTTGATCCGGCAGGTCCGCCCTCGAATTCAGCAGGAGGGCGCAGGGAAGGCCGGGAGCTCGCCGCCCCCATGGCCCCCGTGCGAAAGAAAAGCACGGGGCAGGAACCACAGGTTCGGCTGGAGACATCCCGGCCTTCCCTGCGCGATGGGCTTACGCCTTATACGAGCTCTCCCCGGGGACCGGCTGTCTTGCCCCCGTCGCCAGCGGATCATCGCCGCCGGCTTGGCATCAGCGTCGGGATGCCAGGACCACACGATTTCGGCGTCCGCAACCTGCCGTTCGTCGGTGTGAGACACACTGCGGCAGATGACGGCCATCGCTCCCCGCGTCCAACGTTCGTGACGATCGCGATTCCGCCCCTCCAGGGGACACGGGATGGAGGGGTGTTGCATGTTTTCCGAAAAATCGAAAGCGAAATATTTTTGCGGGACCGACTGGACAGGGCAAATCAGCCTGATGCGACTGGCGAATTCCGATTTTGGAGCAGGCGCCAATCGTCGTGCCGGATGCCGCCCGCGGGCTGGTTAGGCGAACTGCCGGCGCAGCGTGACGTCCCCGATTTGCCCGTCGACCATGGCCATGCCGAGGAGGCGCTCAGAGCCTGCGCCGTCCGAACTCCCTGGCCGCGGGACCGGGATCATCCAATCGCCACGCCACGCTCGCCGGGTCAGCCGGCTTGGCACGCGACTTGGCAGACGCCGCGTCGATGGAGCGCGAGATGAGCCGCACATGGGCCGCCACCCACCTGACGACCCGGGGGATGAGACTGGGATTCGTCACGCAGATGGCGATCACGACGAACAGCCAGCTGGCGATCGACACGGACCAGGACTGCTTGTGAGCAGGCGCAGCCGGCGGCTGATCGGGCGCGCCGTTCGTCGGCCGGCTGCTGAAGGTGCCGCTGAGGCCCGCAGGTTGGCTCACCACCGTTGCATCCGACGCCTTCTCCGGCTTGGCCGGGCATTTCCCATCCGGATAGGACGAGCCGATGCAGAACGGGCCGGACTGCGTGACGCGCGCCATTTCGACCAGGCTGGCCGGACTGTACAGGTTGACCAGCGTGGACAGGTTGCCGTCCTTCGGCCAATAAAAATACAGCGCGCCGAAATTGCCCAGGACCAGCATGACGAACACGAGGGGCGCCACGCCGATGATGCTGCGACGCTCGTCGAGCTTCCGCTCTTCCCAGGCGACGCAGGCGTCGTGCCAGGCGCGAAACGTCTCGCGGTCGAACAGATACAGCATCAGGACGTTGGTCTCGGGCCGCGCCGGCTTCTCCAACGGCCGGCCCGACGCGTCGAGCGGATAGAGCGACATGGCCGATCGCGGCCGGCGTCCGAACTGGGGCGCCGACGGCACGCGGCTGTCGCGCCGCTGCCGTGCCGGGTTCATCAGTTCGCGACCGAGCGCGGCAATGGCGTCCAACCGCTCCGCGACGCTGGGATGGCTGCCACCGGCATGATCGGCCGGCCCATCGAACAGCAGGCCCTCGACGCGCGCGCTGCCGTGGAACATGCCGCGGCCGCCAATCTTGCTGATCGCGCTGATCAGCGCTTCCGGATAGTGCGTGATCCTGATCGCCTCGCCGTCGGCGACATGGTCCCGTCCGAGCTTCACGCTGCGCCGCGCCGCGCGCGCGAGTCGCATCGAGACGGCGGTCGCGACGCTGCTGGCGAACAGCAATGGCAGCATCGGCGGCATCAGCACGGCGACCAGGATCTGGCGCCAGTGCTCGAACCGTAGCGGATTGTTCATCTGCAGGATGACGGCGGTCCGCATCAGCGCATGATTGGCGGCGAGCAGCCTCGTGTCGCCATGCCGGATATGCGACGCCTCGTGGGCGAGCACTGCGGCGAGCTCGTCATCGTCGAGCTGGTCGAGCAGGCCGCGCGTCACCGCGATCAGGCCCGCCTTCGGGCCCTCGCCCACGGTGACGGCGTTGGGCTCGCTTGCATCAATCACGCCGAAGCGCGGCAGACGGACACCGAGGGCGGTGCATTGCTCCTCGGCGATGGCGACGAAGCGCGGCTCGTCCTGACGCGACACGAGCCGGATGCCGAGCGCCTTGGTCACGGCCTTGGCATGGCCGCGATACATCCACCAGAACATGATCCCGGTGGCGAGGGCGATCGGCAGCGCATAGCGGACGGCATAGCCGACCGGGTTCGACAGGATGGTGTGCTCGTGGTCGGCGACGAGCAGATAGATCGTCAGCGCAAAGGTGCCGATCACCTCGAACGACACGACATAGGCCAGCACCAGCCATGCCGTGCAACGCCTGTTGTACGCGGCATGCGTGACGTAGCCGTGAACGGCCATGGCGTCGCTCCCAGGGAATTACAGGCTGATCTTGACCGGGCCGGCGAATTCGGAGCGGCGCTCGCCGAGCGTGAACTTCTCGCGCGCGGTGCTCCCGCAAAGCCAGGCGATCACGTTGCTGGGGAACGCACGGCGGACCGAGTTCAGCTCCTCCACCGACAGATTGTAGAATTTGCGTGCCGCCGTGATGCGCTCCTCGACCCGGATCAGATCGCCGCGCAGCGTGCTGTAGTGCGCGGCGCTGGCGAGCGCCGGATAGCTTTCGCTGACCGAGAACAGGTTCTGCAGGACGGTCGCGATCTGCGTGTCGGCCTGGATCACCGAGCCGCCGCCCCCGCTGAGCGCCTCCAGCGCATCGACGCGGGCCTCCAGCACGTCGCGGATCACCTCGTGCTCCCTCGTCGCGAAGGCGCGGACCACCTCGACCAGATTTCCGATCAGCGCGTGCCGCTCGATCAGCAGCGCGTCGACGTCGCCGAACGCCGCGTCCGCCCGCTCGTCGAGCTGGCCCAGCAACGCGTGCTGCGCGCGGATCTTCAGCAAGAACCAGAGCACGGCGCCAGCGAGCAGCCAAGCCCACCAAAAGTCCAGCGCGACATTGGCGGCGCGGGTCATGCGCCCGGAGAAATCGATGGCTTGGAGAAAGTTATCGACTGAAAATGACGACATGCGGGGGGCCCCAAATGCGGTTTTCGACAACCTCTACATTCGGCCCTCTAAGATTCTGCACCGCGGATGGCTCAAGTTGTAACGAATGGCCGAGCGTGTCTAAGATTGCACGCCACGGAGCATCCGGCTGGCGCAGGAAAGCCAATCAGCGCGACGTAACCCGTGCGCTCACGCCACCCAGCGCCGTCGTCCCGGCGAACGCCGGGACCCATACCGCGTGATCTGTCCGTCGTCCGGGGTGGCTGATATCGAGCGCAACAACCACTCCCTGTGGTTATGGGTCCCGGCGTTCGCCGGGACGACACCGCGTTTGACGAACGGCTGACGGCTCCCACGTCAGCCCGCGCTGCCTCCGCACCCACAGCCGTCGTCCCCGCGAACGCCTGCATTCGCAGGGACGACACCGGTTGTGAGGCACCCTCGTCAGCTCGCTCGTGGATCTTAGTCTAGCCGCCGCCCCTCCCCCGTGTCTTCAGCGCCACGACCATCCCGAATGACAAACCGCCACAGTCGCCGTCATGCGATCCGGCGTGGACATCACCCGCGTAACCGGCTGAAATAGACTCGGGGCGACGGGTGGTTTTTGGTTCATGTCGTTGCAGTTCAGGCTGGCCTCGAGAAACCTGTTCCATGACAGGCTGCGCTTCATCGCGACCGTCATCGGCATCATCTTCTCGATCGTGCTGGTGACCGTGCAGATGGGCCTCTATGTCGGCTTCCGCCGCATGGTCACGACCATGATCGACCATTCGCCGGCGCAGCTGTGGATCATGCCGGTCGGCACCAAATGTTTCGAGGATCCGTCGCTGCTCGACGAGCGGCAGCGGTTCCGGGCGCTGGCGGTTCCCGGCGTCGCCGAGGCCACGCCGCTGGTGATCGGCTATGCGCAATGGCGGCTGCCGCAGGGCACGACGACGCCGGTGTTCGTGGTCGGCTCCGAGCTGCGCGGGCTGGGCCTGCATCCCTGGAACGTGGTGGAGGGCGGGCTCGACGACCTCTCGGTGCCCGGCGCAGTCGCGATCGACCAGACCTATTTCGAGCGGCTGGGCATATCAGGCGTCGAGCAGACAGCCGAGCTGCGCGACCGCAAGGTGCAGGTGATGGCGGTGAGCAAGGGCATCCGCTCGTTCACGACGACGCCTTACGTGTTCACCGATGTCGAGCGCGCGCGCAGCTATACCGGAACGACGCCGAGCAAGGCCTCGTATCTGCTGGTGCGGCTCGCGCCTGATGCCGACATCTGGAAAGTGCAGCAGTCATTGCGCGACAGCCTGGGCAATGTCGAGGTGCTGACATCAGCCGAGTTCCGCAACCGCAGCCGCTCGTTCTGGCTGTTCGGCACCGGCGCGGGCGCGGCGCTGTTCGCCGGCGCGCTGCTAGGGGTGATCGTCGGCACCGTGATCGTGGCGCAGACGCTGTATTCCAGCACGAAGGACCATCTCAATGAGTTCGCCACCCTGCGCGCGATCGGCTCGTCCAGCCGCTACATCTACACGGTGATCATCTGGCAGGCGCTGCTCAGCGCCATCGTCGGCTTTGCGGGCGCTGCCGGCATCGGCAAGATCGTGGCGGCGGCGACAGCGGAGTCGGCGCTGCCCGTCATCATGACGCCGGCGCTCACGGTGGCGCTGTTCGCCCTGACGGTCACGATGTGCGTCGGCTCGGCAATCGCGGCGATCGTCAAGGTGATGCGCATCGATCCGGCCATGGTGTTCTCGCGATGAGCGACATCGTGCTCGAGGCCACCGATCTCGTGCATCACCTCGGCCAGGGCGCCGGCCGGGTGCAGGCGCTGAAGGGCGTGAGCCTGTCGTTGAAGGGCGGCGAGCTGGTGCTGCTGATGGGTCCGTCCGGCAGCGGCAAGACCACGCTACTGTCGATCCTCGGCTGCCTGATGACGCCGGATGCCGGCACGGTGAAGGTCGGCGGTCATGCCGTCGCCGGGCTCGATGCGGAGGCGCTGGCAAAGCTCCGGCGCGAGCGCATCGGCTTCATCTTCCAGTCCTATCATCTTTTTCCGACGCTCAACGCCGAGGACAATGTGCGGCTGGCGCTCGATGTCCGCGGCGAGCGCGCCCGCGCGGCGAAGCTGGCCTCGCGCGAGGTGCTGGCCACCGTTGGCCTCGGCCACAAGCGCAAATCGTTGCCGCGCGAGCTCTCCGGCGGCGAGCAGCAGCGCGTCGCGATCGCGCGCGCCATCGTAGGCCAAACACAGGTGATCCTCGCCGATGAGCCGACCGGCGCACTCGACACCGCCAACGGCCAGGCGATCATGACGCTGCTCGCTGATATCGCGAAGGATCCATCGCGCGCGGTGCTGGTGGTGACGCATGATCCGCGCATCCTCCCCTATGCCAATCGCGTCGTTCACATCGAGGACGGCCGCATCGTCCGCGAGGAGAACGGCGGCGACTCCATGAAGAAAGTATCGAACGCATGACGAGACCGCGGATCGCAACCCATGCCTACGCGCTGATGCTGGCGGCGTCGGCCGCTCTTGCGGTCGCGCCCGCGTGCGTGACGCCGGCGGCGCGCGCCGCCAACGCCCAGGAGGAGCGCTGGCTCGCGGTGGCGCCCGGCCGTGTCGAGCCGGCGTCCGGCCTGATCAAGCTCGGCGCGCCCGTGGTCGGTCCGATCCAGGAGGTGCTGGTCAAGCCCGGGGACACGGTGTTCGCCGGTCAAGCGTTGGTACGGCTCGTCGATGCCGAGGCCCGCGCGCAGCTCGCCAGCGCCGAGGCGCAGGCGGCGATGCGCAAGCGCGTGCGCAACAAGGAATCGACGCCGTCGGGCGCCGGCCCGCGGCGCCGCGCCGAGGATGGTGTGGCCGATGCGCAGGCGGCGGTGTTCGATGCGCGCGCAGCGCTCGACAAGGCGGTCGCCGAGCGGCGCGCCGGACGCGACAGCGATGTCGACGCTGCGCGCACGCAGCTGACCAACGCGCGGGCCAAGCTTGAGCAGCAGATCGACGAGCTACGCAAGGTCACCGTCGACGCGCCGCTGCCGATCAGCGTCGAGGGCCAGCTCAACGTCGCCCGCAGCGACCTGCAGGCAGCGCGCGCGACGCTGGAGAAGCTCACCATTCGCGCACCGCTCGACGGCACCGTGTTGCAGGTCAACGCGCGGGCGGGCGAGATCGCCTCGCCGCAGGCCGCGCAGCCGCTGGTGCTGCTCGGCGACATGTCGTCGCTGCGCGTGCGCGCCGAGCTCGACCAGCGCGACCTCGACAAGATCAAGGCGGGCCAGCAGGCCGTCGTCCGCTCCGACGCCTTCCGCGGCCGCGACGTCGCCGGCAAGGTCGCGAGCATCGCCCCGCTGGTCGAAAGCAGCCGCGCCGCCGCACTCAGCCAGCGCAACATGACCGACGTCGACGTGGTCGAGGTGCTGGTCGATCTCGCCGAGCCCGGCCCGTTCGCGGTGGGCATGAAGGTGGATGTGTATTTCAAGCCGTGAGGGCTACTATAACTTTGGCCAAGCCCACCGCTGCCCACCCTCCCCTGGAGGGACCCTGGAGGGGGAGGGTCGCTCGCACGCAGAGCGGGCGAGCGGGGTGGGGTGAAGCCACGGGCGACGGCGGATGTGGAGAGATCACCCCACCCCGCCTCCCATTCGCTGCGCTCATGAGAGGCGACACTCCCCCTCCAGGGGAGGGTGGGCAGCGAGCAAGCCGCACCGCCGGGTGTTTGGACTAAGCGACTAATCCCCGCTCGGCGGAGCCAGTGGCTGCACGATGTCCTGGAACGGCGGCAGCGCCTCGCAGCGCGCGGCGTGGGCGGCCAGCGCCGGATAGCGCGTCGCGTCGAATAGATTCGGATGCGCCTCCGAGGTGAAGCGCAGCATGCAGGCGACGGCGATGTCGGCATGGCCGATCTGCTCGCCGTGCCAATACTCCGTCGAGACCGCCGCGCGCTCGGCCTCCAGCATCGCCAGCACGCCGGCGATCTGCGTCTCGCAGCGCGCGACCCACAGCGCCAGCCGGTCCTTGCGCAGCACGCGCTCGTAGATCAGGCTGACGGCCTTGTCGCCAAGGCCCGTGGCGAGCGCGATGGTGTGCAGCTGCTGGCGGCGCAGCGATCCGCTCGGCGCCAGCATGGCGCGCTTGGGCCCGATGGTCTCGTCGAGATGATCGAGAATCGCAGCCGAATCGATCAGCGCCTCGCCGTTGTCGAGCACCAGCACCGGCACCCGCAGCAGCGGATTATACGGCGCGATCTTGTCGGCATCGCCGAAGGTCGACCACGGCCTGTGCTCGAACGGCACGCCGTAGAGCTTCAGCGCAATCGCAGTGCGTCGGACGAAGGGCGAGTCGTATTGGCCGATCAGGAACATGGCTGGTTCTCCTGTGCGGCGCATTGAAGCGCTGTTCAGCGCCGTTGTCAGCTCCCAAGTTCAGGCGAGCAGCGGCACATGCGCCGCGACCTCGCGCGGCAGGGTGCCGTCGAGGCGGGGATCGGGGGCGATCTCGATCTGGCGGCGATAGGGGCGGAAGCCGGAACGCTGGTAGAAAGCGAGCGCGCGCGGGTGGTCGAAGCTGCAGGTGTGGACCCAGAGCCGCGTGAGCGGCTGCGCCCAGGCCCGGCGCAGCGCGTGGTTCATCAGAAAACGTCCAGCGCTGGTGCCGATCAGCCTGGACGTGACGCCGAACAGCACCAGCTCGCACTCGTTCTTCTTGCTGAATTCGAGCTCCAGCAGAGCCTCGTCGCCGCCGGCGTGCTCCAGCGTGCTGATCTCGACACCGTCGGCGCGGATCGTCTTCGATAGCTCCGCCTCGCTCATCCGCAGCCGCTGGGTCCAGAGCCACTCCCGCCCGACGCGCGCGTAGAGGTCGCGGTACCAGGCGGGATCAGGCCGCGCGACGCGTCTGAGGCTCCAGTCGCCAACTGGATCGGGCGGCAACACCGGCGGCGCCAGCATCTCGAGCGAAGTGACCACCGCGGCAATCTTGCCGGGCGGCACATCAAAATAGCCGTCGGGAACGGACACCGCCCTACTCGCCCTCGTCGCTCGCCAGCACGCCCTTCACCGCGCGGGCCCAGCCGGCCAGCTTGCGTTGGCGGGTGGCGGCGCTCATCGCCGGCTTGAAGCGGTGCTCGAGCCGCCAATTGTCGGCGAACTTTTCCGGCTCGGGATAGACACCCGCGTTGAGGCCGGCGAGATAGGCGGCCCCTAACGCTGTCGTTTCCTGGATCATCGGACGGTCGACCGGTGCGTCGAGCAGGTCGGCGAGGCGCTGCATGGTCCAGTCCGACGCGGTCATGCCGCCATCGACGCGCAACACAATGGTCGCCGCCGAGGCATCCGGCCAGTCGGCACGCATCGCGGCCCACAGATCGTAGGTCTGGTAGCAAACGCTTTCGAGCGTGGCGTGCGCCAGCTCGGCCGGGCCGGTGTTGCGGGTCAGGCCGAACAGCGCGCCGCGGACGCGCGGATTCCAATACGGCGCGCCCAGGCCGACGAAGGCCGGCACGAGATAGACCGACTGCATCGAGTCGGACTTGTCGGCGAGCGGGCCGGTCTCGGCGGCATGGTTGATGATGCCGAGGCCGTCGCGCAGCCACTGCACCGCCGAGCCGGCGACGAAGATCGAGCCTTCCAGCGCGTAGGTACGCTCACCGTTCAACTGATAGGCGATGGTCGTCAGCAGCTTGTTGTTCGACTTCACCGGCGTGGCGCCGGTGTTGAGCAGCGCGAAGCAGCCGGTGCCATAGGTCGACTTCATCATGCCCGGCGTGAAGCAGGCCTGGCCGATGGTCGCCGCCTGCTGGTCGCCGGCGATGCCGGCGATCTTGATCGGGCCGCCGAACAGGTCCGGCGTGGTGGTGCCGAAATCGGCGGAGGAATCCTTCACCTCCGGCAGCATCGAGCGCGGCACGCGGAACAGTTCGAGCAGCGCATCGTCCCACACGCCGCCATGGATGTTGAACAGCAGTGTGCGCGAGGCATTGGTGGCGTCGGTCGCATGCACCTTGCCACCGGTGAGCCGCCACAGCAGATAGCAGTCGACGGTACCGAACATCAGCTCACCACGCTCGGCGCGCTCACGCGCGCCCGGCACGTGGTCGAGAATCCAGGCGACCTTGGTGCCTGAGAAATAGGGATCGATGATCAGGCCGGTCCTGGCGCTGACAGCAGGTTCGTGGCCCTCGGCCTTGAGCTTGGCGCAGATGTCGGCGGTGCGGCGGTCCTGCCAGACGATGGCGCGGTGGACCGCCTGCCCGGTCGCGCGGTCCCAGACAATGGTGGTCTCGCGCTGGTTGGTGATGCCGATGGCGGCGATGTCCTTCGCCGCGAGCCCGGCCTTTTCCAGCGCATCGCGGCAGGTCATCACGGTCGACGTCCAGATATCCTCCGGCTCGTGCTCGACCCAGCCCGACGCAGGGAAATGCTGCGGAAATTCCTGCTGTGAGACCGCGGCAATCGAGATGTCGGAGCGGAACACCATCGCGCGCGAGGAGGTGGTGCCCTGATCGATGGCCAGCACGAAGGACATGGGGTTTCTTCCCGGGAGGTTGACGACGTTGGGTCGACAAGCAAGCGGATTGGAAGGGGAAGGTCAAGGTGGTTGCGCGCGACGTGGAGGCCGCAGAGATAGTCCAATCCGCTGCGCATGACTGCGCCCTCTCCCCCAAGCGAAGCAAAGCTTCGCCAGGGTGGGAGAGGGCTACACCGGCGGATGCTCCGAGCTCACTCCGGTGAGGGGTTGGTGCCACATGCACGTTCGGAGTTTGCGGAGAGAGACCCCTCACCCGGTTTCTCACTTCGTGAGAAACCACCCTCTCCCACTCCAGGCAATCGCTACGCGATTGCCGCGAGGGAGAGGGTGCAGCGGTCGTGTGGATAGACTGCTACACCGCCGCTGTCGTCACGCCGCCGTCCACAACGATCGTCTGCCCAGTCATGAAGGTCGAGGCATCCGACGCCAAGTACGCCACGGCTCCCGCGATCTCGTGCGGCTCGCCGATGCGGCGGAGCGGGGTCGTGGCGCAGCGCTGCTTGAGGCGGGCTTCGTCCTCCCACAGCGCGCGGGCAAAGTCGGTCTTGATCAAGCCGGGCGCGACGCAATTGATGCGCACGCCTTGCGGGCCCCATTCGCCGGCGAGGCTGCGGCACAGCGCGAAATCGGCGGCCTTGGAGATGCCGTAGGCGCCGATCACGGTGGAGCCACGCAGGCCGCCAATCGAGGAGACGATGATGACGGAGCCTTTGCCGCGCGCGGCCATCGGCGGGATTGCCTTGGCGCAGAGCCAGAGGTTGCTCTTGACGTTGGAGGCCATGATCTTGTCGAAGGCCTCGTCTGATATGTCGAGCAGCGGGCCGTAATACGGATTGACCGCGGCGTTGCAGACGAGGATGTCGACCTGCCCGTAGTACTTCACGGCGCCGTCGATCAGCGCGTCGACTTCGGCGCGGCGCGAGATGTTGCATGGGATCACATGGGCGTCGCCGCCATTGGCACGGATGCCGCTCGCGACCTCCTCGCAGGCCTCGGCCTTGCGGCTGGAGATCACCACCTTGGCGCCGAGCTGCGCCAGCAGCTCCGCCGACGCCCGGCCGATGCCGCGACTGGAACCGGTGATGACGGCGACCTGGCCTGTAAGACTGAAGGGATTGGGGGTCATGTCCTGCTTCCTCCGCGTCATTGCGAGGAGCGAAGCGACGAAGCAATCCAGGGCAACGCGTGACGCCCTGGATTGCTTCGCTTCGCTCGCAATGACGGCTCAAACAACCGACTCGGCGTAGGCTTTCACGCTCGTCATGCGCGGGCTTGACCCGCCTGCGGGGCCGAAGCCCCTTCGGCGCGGCGAAGGCCCGCGCATCCATCTTCGGAGAACGATGGTTTGCCGGGTCAAGCCCGGCAACGACCGATATGGTCAGATCAATCCACCCGCCTCGCTGACGCGGCGCATGTGGTAGTCGGTGTCGCCGAAGGTGCTCTCGATCATCGTCAGGCGCTTGAAGTAGTGGCCGATCTTGGCCTCCATGGTCATGCCGATGCCGCCGTGCAGCTGGATCGCTTGCTGGCCGACAAACTTGGCCGACTTGCCGATCTGCACCTTGGCCGCGGCGATCGAGGTGGCGCGCTCCTTGGCGTCGTCGAACTCGGCGGCCATGGTGGCGAACATCGACATCGAGCGGGCCTGCTCCAGCGCCACGAACATGTCGGAGGCGCGGTGCTGCAGCGACTGGAACGAGCCGATCGCGACGCCGAACTGCTTGCGCGTCTTGATGTACTCGACCGTGGTCGAGAGCGACTCGTCCATCAGACCGACCGCTTCCGCGCACAGCGCGATGCGGGCCTCGTCGACGACGCGCTCGATCAGCGGCAGGCCATTCGCGGCATCGCCGATGACGGCGTCAGCGCCCACTTCCACGCCGGTGAAGGTGATATCAGCCGCATGCAGCCCGTCCTGGGTCGGATAGCCCTTGCGGGTGACGCCCTTCGCGTCAGCCGGCACGACGAACACGCCGATGCCAGACTTGTCGCGCTGGCCGCCGGAGGTGCGTGCGGTGACGATCAGCGTGTCGGCATTCTCGCCGTTGAGCACGACGAACTTCTCGCCGTCGATGACCCAGCCGTCGCCTTTCTTCTTCGCAGACGTCGCGACATCGAACAGGTCGTAGCGCGACTGCTTCTCGAGCTGGGCGAAGGCGAACGTCTTGCTGCCGTCGATGATCCCGGGCAGGTGCGCTTCCTTCTGCGCCGCTGAGCCGCCATGGCGGAGGAAGCCGCCCGACAGCACCACGGTCGCGAGATACGGCTCGAGCACCAGCGCGCGGCCCATCGCCTCCATCACGATCATGGTCTCGACGCCGCCGGCGCCGAAGCCGCCATCGTCCTCGGAGAACGGCAGGCCGAGCAGGCCCTGCTCGGCGAGCTTGGACCACATCGCGCGACTCCAGCCGCCCTTCTCCTTCATGTACAGCTTGCGCTTGTCGAAGTCGTAAGCATCCGCCAGCAGGCCGTCGATGCTGTCCTTGAGGAGGCGCTGCTCCTCGGTGAGATCAAAATCCATGTGAGTTGCTCTCTCGAACGCGTGCGGTAATACCGCCCCAAATGTCGCCATTCATTCCGCTGTCATCCCCGCAGATGCGGGGATCCAGTAATCACCGGCGCCTGTGATCAATCACGACTGCCGCGGCGTACTGGGTCCCCCGCCTGCGCGGGGGACGACGTCCGTGTTTGTTGAACCAGTTCGGCTACAGCCCCAGCACCGCCTTGGCGATGATGTTGCGCTGGATCTCGTTGGAGCCGCCGTAGATCGAGACCTTGCGGTTGTTGAAGTAGCTCGGTGCGATCTGGGCGGTCCAGTCCATGGTCTCGTTGCTGTCGTCGTCGCCATGGATGTCATAGGGCGCGGCGAACGGACCGATCACCTCCATCAGCAGCTCGGTCGTGGTCTGCTGGATCTCGGAGCCCTTGATCTTGAGCACCGAGGAGGCCGGGTTGGGCTTGCCCTTGCCGTGCTTGCCCTCGTCGGCGACGACGCGCAGCTGGGTCAGCTCGAGCGCCTTCAGCTCGACCTCGCAGGCGGTGAGCTTCTCGCGGAACGACGGATCCTCCAGCACCGGACGGCCGCCGGATTCGACCTTGGCAGCGAGCTCCTTGATGCGGCGGATGCGCTCCTTGGAGACGCCGACGCGGGCAATTCCCGTGCGCTCGTTGCCGAGCAGGAATTTGGCGTAGTCCCAGCCCTTGTTCTCCTCGCCGATCAGGTTCTCGTAGGGCACCTCGACGTCGTCGAAGAACACCTCGTTGACCTCGTGGCCGCCGTCGATGGTCTGGATCGGCCGCACCGTGACGCCCTTCGACTTCATGCTGAAGACGATGAAGGAGATGCCCATCTGCTTCTTGGCGGCGGGATCGGTGCGGCACAGGCAGAAGATCATGTCGGCGTGCTGGGCCAGCGTGGTCCAGGTCTTCTGGCCGTTGATGATCCACTTGTCGCCACGGCGCTCCGCCTTGGTCTTCAGCGAAGCGAGGTCGGAGCCGGAGCCCGGCTCGGAGAAGCCCTGGCACCACCAATCGTCGACATTGGCGATGCGCGGCAGATACTGCTTCTTCTGCGCCTCGTTGCCAAAGGTGTAGATGACCGGGCCGACCATGCTGACGCCGAAGGCGAGCGGCTGCGGCGCCGGATAGGCCTGCAGCTCCTCGTTGAAGATGTAGTGCTGCACCGAGGTCCAGCCGGTGCCGCCATATTCCTTCGGCCAGTGCGAGACGCCCCAGCCCTTCTTGTTGAGGATGCGCCACCAGGTCACCATCTCGTCCTTCGACAGATGGCGGCCCTCGACCAGCTTCCGCCTGGTCTCGGCCGGCACGTTGTCCTTGAAGAACGCCCGCACTTCCTCGCGGAATGCCTGCTCCTCGGTCGTGAATGCAAGATCCATTGGATCGCTCCCAGATGAGTTAGTTAGATAGTCGGTTGGCGCGTCTTGCTCCGCTGTCGTTCCTGCGAAAGCAGGGACCCATAACCACCGGCCGTCATTGGGACGAAAGGCGTCTGCCAGAATGCCCCAAGCGAAATCACGCGGTATGGGTCCCGGATCTGCGCCCGCAAGCGCGTTGCGCTTGCGGGCTTGTCCGGGACGACACCTGTGGGAAATCCCGGGCGAACTTTGCCCGGGATGACAGTTGTTTGAAATCCCGCGCGAGGCTCGCCCGGGTAGAAAGCTAAGCTTTACTGCAACACCTCGAACAGGCCGGCGGCGCCCATGCCGCCGCCGACGCACATGGTGACGACGGCGTACTTGGCCTTGCGGCGGCGACCCTCGATCAAAGCGTGGCCGGTCAGGCGTGCGCCCGACATGCCGTAGGGATGGCCGACCGCGATGGCGCCGCCATTGACGTTGATCTTGTCCGGGTCAATGCCGAGCTTGTCGCGGCAATACAGCACCTGCACCGCGAACGCTTCATTGAGCTCCCACAGGCCGATGTCGTCGACGGTCAGGCCGTGGCGCTTCAGCAGGCGTGGCACCGCGAAGACAGGGCCGATGCCCATCTCGTCGGGCTCGCAGCCATGCGAGACGAAGCCGCGGAAGATGCCGAGCGGCTGCAGGCCGCGCTTGGCGGCTTCCTTGTCGCTCATGATCACGCAGGCCGAGGCGCCGTCCGACAGCTGGCTGGCATTGCCGGCAGTGACCGAGAAGCCGTCGCCGCGCACGGCCTTGAGGCCGGCAAGGCCTTCAGCAGTGGTCTCGGGACGCGGGCCCTCGTCCTGCGACAGGGTGATGTCCTTGAATGAGATGTTGCCGGTGGCCTTGTCGGTGACCGCCATCTTGGTCGAGATCGGCGCCAGCTCGTCGTTGAACTTGCCGCCCTGCTGCGCGGCCGCGGTGCGGCGCTGGCTCTCCAGCGCGTATTCGTCCTGGCGCTCGCGCGAGATGCCGTAGCGCTTGGCAACGATCTCGGCGGTGTCGATCATCGGCATGTAGACGTCGCCCTTGATCTCGAGCAGCGCCGCATCGGTGGCCTGGAACGCGTTCATCTTGTCGTTCTGGACCAGCGAGATCGACTCGCCGCCGCCGCCGACCGCAATCTCGACGCCGTCGAAGATCACCGAACGCGCCGCGAGCGCGATGGCCTGCAGGCCGGAGGCGCACTGGCGGTCGATGGTGGTGCCGCCGACCGACACCGGCAGGCCGGCGCGCAGCAGCGCCTTGCGCGCGATGTTGCCGCCGGTCGAGCCCTGCTGCAGGGCCGCGCCCATCACGACGTCCTCGATCTCGGAAGGATCGACATTGGCGCGCTTGACGGCCTCGCCGATGGCGTGGCCGAGCAAGGTCGCGCCGCCGGTGGCGTTGAGCGCGCCGCGATAGGCCTTGCCGATCGGCGTACGTGCGGTGGAAACGATGACGGCATCGGTCATGAATGACCTCCTGTTGGTGTTACGACTGTTTGCTGTGAGATGTTGATGGTTGCTGCTGGCGCAATTCGTGGCGCGACAATTTCCCGACCGGCGTGCGCGGCAGATCGTCGACGAACTCGACGGCCGCCGGCAACTCGTGCTTGCCGAGCTTGCCGGTCAGGAACTCGCGCAGCTCCTCGACCAGGAACGGCGCGAAGCCATCGCGCAGCTTGATGAAGGCCTTCGCCGCCTCGCCGCGATAGGCGTCGGGAATGCCGATCACGATCACCTCCTGCACGGCGGGATGGGTGTAGATCGCCTGCTCGATCATCTGCGGATAGACGTTGAAGCCGCCGGAGATGATCATGTCCTTCTTGCGGTCGACCAGGAAGTAGAAGCCGTCGGCGTCGACATAGCCGATATCGCCGGTCAGGAAATGATCGCCGACGAACGACTGGGCCGACTCTTCCGCACGATTCCAATAGCCCCTGGTGACGTTCGGCCCCTTGACCCTGATCTCACCGACCTCGCCGATGCCGAGCACCTTGGCCGGATCTTCCAGCGACACGACGTCCATTTCGATGCCGGGCAGCGCGATGCCGATCGAGCCCGGCTTGTCCGGTCCTTCCTTGGGATGGCTGGTGCCGGGCGAGCAGGTCTCGGTCATGCCCCAGCCGCTCTTCAGCTTCATGCCGACGCGGCGCTCCAGAATGCGCGCGACCTCGACCGGCAGCGGCGCACCGCCGGAGCCGACGCTGGTCAGCGATGACAGATCGCGCTTGTCGAGATCGGGCAGATTGGCGATCGCGATCCACATCGTCGGCACGCCCGGAAAATACGTCGCGCGCTTGACCTCGATGTCGCGCATCACGGCCTCGAGATCGAAACGCTGATGCAGCGACACGAGACTTCCGATGCGCAGCGCGGTCAGCAGCACCACGGTGAGCGCGTAGATGTGGAACAGCGGCAGCACGCAGATCACGCGATCGCCGCCGTCATGCTGGGTCCGAGTGGCGCGGCTCCAGATCTCGATGATCGAGACCGCCGAGGTGAGATTGCCATGCGTCAGCATCGCGCCCTTCGGCAGGCCGGTGGTGCCGCCGGTGTATTGCAGCAGCGCGATGTCGTCAGCGGAGATCGCAGGCCACGCCGCCGGCGCTGGCGCGCCTTCGACGAAGGCACGGTGCGTGATGACGGCAGCATTGTCCGGCAACGCGGTCTGCGGCGTGCCAACCTTGCCCCAATGATCGTCCTCGCAGACGATCAATCGATCGAGCAGACCCTTCGCCAGGAACTTCAGCGCCATCGGCAGCAGCGCGGACAGATTGGACGTCACCAGGATGCGCGCGCCGGAGTCGCTGAGCTTGTGCGACAGCGCGATCTCGCCGTCGAGCGGCGACAGATGCACGACGCGGGCGCCGGCCTTGAGCGCGCCGAAGAAGTTGATCGGATGATCCGGCGTGTTGCCGAGGAACAGCGCGATCGAGGCGCCCTTGCCATAGCCCGCGCGCAGGAACGCGGCGGCAGCCTGGTCAGCCAGCCCGGCGAGCTCGTTGAAGCTGATCGGACGATCGCGGAATTCGAGCGCATGGCGGTCGCCGAAATCACTGACGGACTTCGCGAGCAGATCCGGCAAGGTGCCGCGCGCGAGCGGCGCGTCCCAGCGGACGCCTGCGGGATAGAACTGTTCACCAGGATGGGTCATGCGCCGACCTGCTTGCCACAAATGACGGTGTCATTCCGGGATGCGCCGACAGGCGCAGGCCCGGAATCCATACTCCCGGTCGTGGTTATGGATTCTCCGACGCGCAATTGCGCGTCGTAGCTCGCGCTGCGCGCGCCCCGGAATGACCATTTGAAAGAAGCGGGCCGCCTCAAGCGGCCTTCCCCTGGGCCAGCGAGGCGAAGGTCTTGCCTTCATCGGCGAGCTGCTTCAGCAGCGGCGCCGGCTCCAGCGACGGATCGTTGGTCTCCTTGGCGTAGAAGGCGAGCCGCTCGGCGATGTGCTTCAGGCCGACGCTGTCGGCCCAGTACATCGGGCCGCCACGATAGATCGGCCAACCATAGCCGTAGAGCCAGACGACGTCGATGTCCGACGGCCGCGCAGCAACGCCCTCGGCGAGGATCTTCGCGCCCTCGTTGATCATCGGATACATCATGCGCTCGAGGATCTCCTCGTCGCTGACGGCCCGCCGCTTGAGGCCGAGCTTGGCCACCGTCTCGTCGATCAGCTTCTCGACGTCCGGATCCGGCAGCGCCGAACGCGAGCCGGCCTCGTATTTGTAGTAGCCCTTGCCGGTCTTCTGGCCGAAGCGGCCGGCCTCGCACAGCGCATCAGCGATCTCGCTCTTGATGCCGCGGTCCTTGCGCGAGCGCCAGCCGATGTCGAGACCGGCGAGATCGCCCATCGCGAACGGGCCCATCGGCATGCCGAATTTGGTGACGACGGCGTCGACCTGCTGCGGCAGCGCGCCTTCGAACAACAGCTTCTCGGCCTGCTTGCCGCGCTGGGCCAGCATGCGGTTGCCGACGAAGCCGTCGCAGACGCCGACCACGGCCGGCACCTTGGCGATCTTGCGCGCGATCGACACCGCGGTGACCAAGGCATCCGGCGCGGTCTTGTCGGCGCGCACGATCTCGCACAGCTTCATGACGTTGGCCGGGGAGAAGAAGTGCATGCCGAGCACGTCCTGCGGGCGGCTGGTCTCGGCGGCGATGGCGTCGATGTTCAGGTACGAGGTGTTCGAGGCCAGCACCGCGCCCGGCTTGGCATACTGATCGAGCTTGCCGAACACTTCCTTCTTCACGGCCATGGTCTCGAACACCGCCTCGATGATGAGGTCGGCGTCCTTGACGTTCTCCAGCCCGACCTTGCCGTCGATCAGCGCCATGCGCTTGGCCGGCGCATCGGCCGGGATGCCGCCGCGCGCCGCGGTCGCTTCCCAGTTCTTCTGCATGATGCCCATGCCGCGCTTGAGCTGTTCCTCGGCGGTCTCGATCAAGGTGACCGGGACACCGGCATTGGCGAACGACATCGCGATACCGCCACCCATGGTGCCGGCGCCGATGATGGCGACGCGCTCGACCTTGCGGCCCTTGGTGCCGTCGGGAACGCCGGCGATCTTGGCGGCTTCGCGCTCGGCGAAGAACGCATAGCGCTGCGCTTTGGACTGGTCGCTGGTCAAGAGCTTGAGGAAGCCTTCGCGCTCCCGCTTCAGGCCCTCGTCGAACGGCAGGTCGATCGCATAGCCGACGGCATCGGCCGCCGCGAACGGCGCCTCCAATCCGCGCGACTTCTTGGTGATCGCGGCGACCGCATTGGTGAAGATCGAGCGATCGGCCTTGGCGGCTGCGATCTTGGAATCGTCATCGCGCAGCTTGCGCAGCGGCCGTCCCTCGGCGATGACCTTGCGCGCGAAGGCCTCGCCTCCGGCCGCCGGTCCTTCGATGATCTCCTCGATTAGCCCCGCCTTCAGCGCCTCCGCGGCGCCGATCGGATCGCCGCCGACGATCATCTTGACGGCCAGCTCCGGGCCGACCGCGCGCGGCAGGCGCTGCGTTCCACCGGCGCCCGGCAGCAGGCCGAGCTTCACCTCGGGCAGGCCGAGCTTGGCGTCCTTGGTGGCGACACGATAATGACAGGCCAGCGCCACTTCGAGGCCGCCGCCGAGCGCGGTTCCGTGGATGGCCGCGATCACGGGCTTGGGGCTGTTCTCGATCGCACTCAGCACGTCGTTGAGCGCCGGCGGCTTCGGCGGCTTGCCGAACTCGGTGATATCGGCGCCGGCGATGAAGGTGCGGCCGCCGCAGGTCAGCACGATCGCCTTGATCGCGGGATCGGCAATGGCCGCGTTGACGTTGTCCAGGATGCCGCCGCGAACTGCGGCACTCAGCGCATTGACGGGCGGGCTGTCGATGGTGACGATGCCCACGATGTCATGACGTTCAAGCTTGGCCACTTCGCTCACACTGCGCTCCTCGAGATGACGTTTCTTTGCGGCTGGTTAATGCTGCCGCTTTGCCGGGTTACCGCCGTTAACCGGCGGCTTGTCATTCGCTCCGCGCATCGGGCTTGCTTGCGTCTACACGCTGCCAAAGCTCAATTCCGCAGTGCGAAATCTAATTCCACATCTTGACAGCCAGGGTTATTTTGAAGCACGAGCGTTGTCAACGAGGCAGCCATCAACAGCCGATGAAATGAAACGCCCAGGGAAGAAAGCTGCGACCGATCGCAACTTCGTCGTTGCGCTGTCGCGCGGCCTCGATGTGCTCCGGGCGTTCAGGCCCAATGACGGCCTCTTGGGCAACCAGGAGATCGCCGCCCGCACCAACCTGCCCAAGCCGACGGTATCGCGACTGACCTATACGCTGACCAAGCTCGGCTACCTCACGCCGGTCCCCCGTTTCGAGAAGTATCAGCTCGCGCCGTCGGCGCTGCTGCTCGGCTATGCCGCGCTGGCCAATCTCGGCGTCCGCCAATTGTCCGAACCGTTCCGCGAGCAGCTGATGCGCGAGACCGGCGGCGCGGTAGCCATCGGCGGCCGCGACCGCCTCAGCATGGTCTATATCGGCCAGAGCCGGCACGGCGTCGTCAACGTTCAGCTCGACGTCGGGTCGCGAATCCCGATTGCCACCACGGCCATGGGCCGGGCCTACATCTGGGCGCTGCCCGAGGAGGAGCGCACCGCGCTGATGCGCGAGCTGCGCGAGCATTACGGCAACCGCTGGCCCAAGATCCGCGACGGCATCGAGCGCGCCGGCGAGACCGTCGCCGAGCACGGCTTCACGATCTCGGCCGGCGAGTGGCAGGACGACGTGCATGCCGTCGGCGTCGCAATGCGGCTCAATGACGGGACGGGTCCCTACGCCTTCAACTGCGGCGCGCCCGCATTCCGCTTCACGGAAGAGCGCTTGCGGACCGACATTGGACCTCGCCTGCTCGCGATGGTAAGGAAAATCGAAGCGGCCGTGGGCGGACTCGCGCCGCCAACTAATCAATTCAGCAAAGAACCAAGCAAAAAGCACAAGCCAGGAGGGAAACTTGCCCGAGTTGCCGAGGGTATCAGATAGCCTGCGCGGTTGCGCCACGCCGGCAAATCGTCCTTCCGTCACGCTGACGATGGTGGGCGAGACGACATGACGCAGGCACAACTTGCTCACGGCGGCGATCCGCTGCTCGCGGTGCGTGACGTCAACGTCGTGTTCGGCGGCATCGTGGCGCTCGCCGGCGTGTCGTTCGACATGCACCAGGGACAGATCCTCGGACTGATCGGCCCGAACGGCGCCGGCAAGACCACGCTGTTCAACTGCCTGAGCCGGCTGTATCAGCCGTCCTCTGGCGACATCCTGATGGAAGGCCGCAGCATCCTGTCGCGCCCGCCGCACCGCATCGCCGAGATCGGCATCGGGCGCACCTTCCAGAACGTCGCGCTGTTTCCGAATCTCTCCGTGCTCGACAACGTCCGGGTCGGCACCCACGCGCGCACGTCCAGCGACATCATTTCGGATTCGCTGCGGCTCGCCTGGGTCCGGCGCAGCGAAGCGTCGGTCAATACGAAGGTTCAGGAGATCCTGGCTTATCTGGATCTCGAGAGCGTCGCCCACCGCACCGTCTCCGGCCTGCCGTTCGGCACCCAGAAGCGCGTCGAGCTGGCCCGCGCATTGGCCGCCGATCCGAAGATCCTGCTGCTCGACGAGCCCGCCGGCGGCCTCAATCACGAGGAGGTTCACGTCCTCGGCGACTTGATCCGGCGCATCCGCGACGACCGCAAGATCACCGTGCTGCTGGTCGAGCATCACATGGGCTTGGTGATGTCGATCGCCGACCACGTCGTCGCACTGAACTTCGGCCGCAAGCTCGCGGAGGGCACGCCGGCCCAGGTGCAGGCCGATCCCGACGTCATCAAGGCCTATCTCGGGAGCAAGGATCAATGACGCCGCTTCTCAACGTCAAGGATCTGCGCGCCTATTACGGCCAGGTCCAGGCCCTGCACGGGCTGTCCTTCTCGCTCAACGAGGGCTCGCTGACGACCCTGCTTGGCGCCAACGGCGCCGGCAAGACCACGACCCTGCGCGCGATCTGCAACATGGTCCGCTCCACCGGAGCGATCGAGTTCGACGGCAAGCCGCTCAACAACAAGTCGACCGAGAGCATCGTCCGCTTCGGCATCGCGCACGTGCCGCAGGGACGCGGCACCTTCACCACGATGACGGTGGAGGAGAACCTGCAGCTTGGTGCCATCACGCGCACCGACAAGGCGATCAGCTCCGACATCGAGCGCATGTATGGCTACTTCCCGAAGCTGAAGGAGCGGCACACCCAGCAGGCCGGTACGCTCTCAGGCGGCGAGCAGCAGATGCTGGCGGTGGCCCGGGCGCTGATGCTGCGTCCGCGACTGATGCTGCTGGACGAGCCGTCGTTCGGACTGGCGCCGCTGATCGTGCGCGACCTGTTCGGGATCCTCGGCAAGATCAACCGCGAGGAGAAGGTCTCGATCCTCGTCGTCGAGCAGAACGCGCAGCTCGCGCTGGAGCTCGCCGACAAGGCCTATGTGATCGAGACCGGCCGCATCGTCATGTCCGGCGCGGCCAAAGAAATCGCGCAGGACGAGAATGTCCGCAAATCCTATCTTGGCTACTGACGGAGGCCGGACAATGGAGCTCTTCACCAACCAGGTCCTGGCCGGCATCGCGACCGGGGCGATCTACGCCTGCATGGCGCTCGCCGTCGTCATGATCTACCAGGCCATCGACCATCTCAATTTCGCGCAAGGCGAGATGGCGATGTTCTCGACCTTCATCTCCTGGCAGCTGATGCAATGGGGCCTGCCCTATTGGGTCGCCTTCGTGGTGACGCTGGCGTTCTCCTTCGCCGGCGGCATCGCGATCGAGCGCGTGCTGTTCAAGCCGCTGGCCAAGGCACCGATCCTGACCCAGGTCGCCGGCTTCATCGCGCTGTTCTCGATCATCAACTCCTGCGCCGGGTTGATCTGGGACTTCACGATCAAGCAATATCCGACGCCGTTCGGCTCGACGCCGTTCCTCGGCAGCCAGCTGATCTCGACTCACCAGGCCGGCATGATCGGCATCACCGTGCTGCTCCTGATCGGCCTCTACGTGTTCTTCCAGTACACCCGCATCGGCCTTGCGATGCGGGCGGCGGCGTCGGTGCCCGAATCGGCCCGCCTCGTCGGCATCAACACCTCGTGGATGATCGCGCTCGGCTGGGGCATGGCGGCGGCGATCGGATCGATCGCCGGCATGCTGATCGCACCGGTGGTGTTCCTGGAGCCCAACATGATGGGCGGCGTGCTGATCTACGGCTTTGCTGCCGCGGTGCTGGGCGGCCTCACCAGCCCGTTTGGCGCGGTGCTCGGCGGCTTCCTGGTCGGCATCTTCGAGAACCTCGCCGGAACCTACATCCCCCATGTCGGCAATGAGATGAAGCTCCCGATCGCGCTGGCGCTGATCATCACCGTCCTGGTCGTCAAACCCGCCGGTCTGTTCGGCCGCAACATCGTGAAGCGAGTCTGATCATGAGCGCAGTCGAGGAAGTCGGATCCCAGGCGCCCGCGGTCGAGGCCGTGCCGAAGCGCGCCATGACGCTGAACGCAGGCACGGCCTTCGTGGTCGTGCTGCTGCTCCTGGTCGTGCCGCTGTTCGTCAAGAACTTCATCATCTTCCAGATGACGATGCTCTTGATCTACGGGCTTGCAGTGCTGGCGCTCAACATCCTGACCGGCGGCAGCGGCCAGTTCTCGCTCGGCCAGAGCGCCTTCTACGCCGTCGGCGCCTATACGTCGGCGATCCTGATGGAGCAGTACAACGTCAACTACGCGCTGACCCTGCCCGTGGCCGGCGTCATCTGCTTCGGCTTCGGCTTCCTGTTCGGCCAGCCGGCACTGCGGCTGTCGGGCGTGTATCTCGCGCTCGCCACCTTTGCGCTCGCCACCGCGATGCCGCAGATCCTCAAGCTCGGCTTCTTCGAGCACTGGACCGGCGGCGTGCAGGGCCTGGTCGTGACCAAGCCGGACGCGCCGTTCGGGCTGCCGATGTCGCAGGACATGTGGCTATATTACTTCACGCTGGCGGTCACGATCGCGATCTACATCTTCTCGGTCAACCTGCTGCGATCGCGCTCCGGGCGGGCCTTCATGGCGATCCGCGACAACGAGATCGCGGCCTCCGCGATGGGCGTCGACGTCGCCACCTACAAGACGCTGGCCTTCGGCGTCAGCGCCGGCATCACCGGCGTCGCCGGCGGCCTTGGAGCCATCGCGGTGCAGTTCGTGGCGCCCGACAGCTACACCATCGTGCTGGCGATCTCGCTGTTCCTCGGCATGGTGGTCGGCGGCGTCGGCTGGCTGCCCGGCTCGTTCATCGGCGCCGCCTTCATCATCTTCGTTCCCAACATCGCGGAGGGCATCTCCAAGGGCCTGTCCGGCGCGGTGTTCGGCGTTCTCTTGTTCCTCATCATCTTCCTCGTGCCCCACGGCTCGCGGCAGGTGGCGATGGTGGCTCAGCAATTGCTGGGCAAGGTCCGAAAGAGCTAAGGAGGAAAATCTTGCTCGTCATCCAACAACTACGTATCGCCGCGCTCGCGACGGCGGTCGTCGCCCTCACCTCGGGCGGAGCACTCGCCCAGAAGAAATACGACACCGGTGCGTCCGACACCGAGATCAAGATCGGCAACATCATGCCCTATAGCGGCCCGGCGTCCGCTTACGGCGTGATCGGCAAGACCGAGGAGGCGTACTTCAAGAAGATCAACGCCGAAGGCGGCATCAACGGCCGCAAGATCACCTTCGTCAGCTATGACGACGCCTACTCGCCGCCCAAGGCGGTCGAGCAGGTGCGCAAGCTGGTCGAGAGCGACGAGGTGCTGTTCGTCTTCAACCCGCTCGGCACGCCCTCGAACTCGGCGATCCAGAAATATCTCAACGGCAAGAAGATCCCGCAGCTGTTCGTCGCCACCGGCGCCACCAAGTGGAACGATGCGAAGAACTTCCCATGGACCATGGGCTGGCAGCCGAGCTACCAGAGCGAGGGCCGCATCTACGCGAAGTATCTTCTCAAGGAGAAGCCCGGCGCCAAGATCGGCGTGCTGTTCCAGAACGACGATTTCGGCAAGGACTATCTCAAGGGTCTCAAGGACGGGCTCGGCGACAAGGCCGCGTCGATGGTCGTGATGGAGGAGAGCTACGAGACGTCGGAGCCGTCGATCGACGGCCACATCGTCAAGCTGAAGGCCTCCGGCGCCGATGTGTTCTTCAGCGTCACCACGCCGAAATTCGCGGCACAGGCGATCAAGAAGCTCGCCGAGATCGACTGGCATCCGCTGCAGCTCGTGGTCAACGTCTCGGCCTCGGTCGGCAGCGTGATCAAGCCGGCCGGCTTCGAGAACTCGCAAGGGATTCTCTCGGCCGCCTACGCCAAGGACGCCGCCGACGCGCAGTGGAACAATGATCCCGGCATGAAGAAGTTCTTCGACTTCCTCGCCCAATATTATCCCGACGCCAACAAGCTCGACAGCTCGACGGTCTATGGTTACGGCGCGGCGCAGACCGTGGTGAAGGTGCTGCAGATGTGCGGTGACGACCTGACCCGCGCCAACGTCATGAAGCAGGCGGCAAGCCTGAAGGACTTCACGCCGGACACGCTGCTGCCCGGCGTCAAGATCAACACCTCGGAGACCGACTTCGCCCCGATCGATCAGCTGCAGATGATGCGGTTCAAGGGCGAGAAGTGGGAGCTGTTCGGCGACGCAATCAGCGGCGCGATCGACTAGTCGCGCATCGCCGCAAACAGCGGTGCCGACCTCTGCCTGGCCCTCCGCGCATCAGCGCGGAGGGCTTTTTTCTTGCGGGCCAGCGCTCATCGCGGAGCGGTGAGCCGACACCGTCACCTTGATCTCAAGCTGTAAGTGCAGAGCACGCACTCGTCGAGATTGCAGGGCCATCTCGCAGTCGCACATAGCTCATAGCCTTCTCCGACCGCGCAAAAACACGGGCCGTGCTGCGATGTCGCAACCGCGCCTCACCAGCTCTGCTATAGTTTCCCGGCAGAACAAGAGCTTTCGCCAAGGAAGCCGCGACACGTCATCCAGCAACGACACGGGAGAAGCGCACCATGATGTTTACGCGAAGGGCAGCCCTCGCCACGGCCGCCGCGATCGTCCTCACCTCCAGCGCCGCATTCGCGGCCGACAAGAAATACGACACCGGTGCCTCCGACACCGAAATCAAGATCGGCAACATCATGCCCTATAGCGGGCCGGCCTCGGCCTACGGGATCATCGGCAAGACGGAGGCGGCCTACTTCAAGAAGATCAACGCCGAGGGCGGCATCAACGGTCGCAAGATCAACTACATCTCCTATGACGACGCCTATTCGCCGCCGAAAGCCGTCGAACAGGCGCGCAAGCTGGTCGAGAGCGACGAGGTACTCCTGATCTTCAACTCGCTCGGCACGCCGTCGAACACGGCGATCCAGAAGTACATGAACGCGAAGAAGGTGCCGCAGCTGTTCGTCGCGACGGGCGCGACCAAGTGGAACGATCCGTCGAACTTCCCGTGGACCATGGGCTGGCAGCCGAGCTACCAGGCCGAGTCGCGCATCTACGCGAAATATCTGCTCAAGGAGAAGCCCGACGCCAAGATCGCCGTGCTCTATCAGAACGACGACTACGGCAAGGACTATCTGAAGGGCCTGAAAGACGGGCTCGGCGCCAAGGCCGCCAGCATGATCGTCATGGAGGAGAGCTACGAGACGACGGAGCCGACGATCGATAGCCACATCGTCAAGCTGAAGTCGACCGGCGCCGACGTGTTCATGAACATCACGACGCCTAAATTCGCGGCCCAGGCGATCAAGAAGGTCAAGGAGATCGACTGGAAGGCGCTGCACCTCCTGAACAACGTCTCCGCCTCGGTCGGCAGCGTGCTCAAGCCCGCCGGCTACGAGAATTCGCAGGACATCATCTCGGCCGCCTATCTGAAGGATGTCACCGACCCGCAGTGGAAGGACGATGCCGGTATGAAGCAGTTCCTCGACTTCATGGCCAAGGACTTTCCGGAAGGCGACAAGCTCGACGGCGGCACCGTGGTCGGCTACGGCGTGGCGCAGACCCTGGTGCAGGTCTTGAAGCAGTGCGGCGACGATCTCACCCGCGAGAACGTCATGAAGCAGGCGGCGTCCTTGCGCAACTTCCGCACCGAGATGCTGCTGCCGGGCATCAACATCGACACGTCTGCGACCGATTTCGCACCTGTGAGCCAGTTGCAGCTGATGCGCTTCAAGGGCGACAAGTGGGAGCTGTTCGGCGACGTCATTTCGGCCGACGCCGGCGGCTGACGACACGATCTGACGACGAGAACCTCCTGCGGCGCCACGCCGCAGGAGGCTTTGACTCTGAACATCTCTGCAATCTTTCCCAGGCATTTCCCAAGCTAGGAGTTGAACGAGCGGTGGTCATGCGCCGGCGATGGTTACGTCGCGCGCGCCGCTGCGCTATGGGGACTCGTTCGGAGTGAAACGAGTCGCCCGCGCCGCGGGCGGATCCAACAACAAGGCCAATTCAGAAGGCCCATCAGGAGCCCCATCGCGATGACCACAGCCCTCACCCGCCGCACGCTGTCCGGCCTCATCGGCCTCGCCCTGATCGGCGCGAGCTCCGGCGCCGCCCATGCCGACAAGAAGTACGACACCGGCGCCAGCGACACCGAGATCAGAATCGGGAACATCGTGCCCTATAGCGGACCGGCCTCGGCCTATGGCTCGGTCGGCAAGGCGATGTCGGCGGTGTTCAAGAAGGTCAACGACGACGGCGGCATCAATGGCCGCAAGATCAACTTCATCTCCTATGACGACGCCTACTCGCCGCCGAAGACGGTCGAGCAGGCCCGCAAGCTGGTCGAGAGCGACGAGGTGCTGTTCCTGTTCGGCGTGCTCGGCACTGCGCCCAACACCGCGATCCAGAAGTACATGAACGCCAAGAAAGTGCCGCAGCTGTTCGTCGCCACCGGCGCCACCAAGTGGAACGAGCCCAAGACCAATCCGTGGACTATGGGCTGGTTGCCAAGCTATCAGTCGGAAGCACGCATCTATGCGAAATATCTCAGCGCGCAGCAGCCGAACGGCAAGATCGCGGTGCTGTACCAGAACGACGACATGGGCAAGGATTATCTGAAGGGCCTGAAGGACGGCCTCGGCGATACGTCGAGGGTCGTGCTGGAGGAGAGCTATGAGATCGCCGAGCCGACCGTCGAGTCGCACATCGTCAAGATGAAGTCGGCCAATCCGGACGTTGTCGTGCTGTTCACGACGCCGAAGTCCGGCGCCCAGGCGATCAAGAAGCTCGGCGAGATGAGCTGGAAGCCGTTCACCATCATCTCGAACGTCAGCGCCTCGACGGCCGCCGTCATGCGTCCCGCCGGCGTCGAGAATTCGCAAGATGTGATCTCGGCGGCCTACGCCAAGGACGTGTCCGATCCGCAATGGGCGAACGACCCGGGCATCGGCGCCTTCAAGGAGCTGCTGGCCAAATATCTGCCGGAGATCAATCCCGTGGATTCGTCTGCGCTGACCGGCTACAACATCGCCACCACGATGGTCGAGGTGTTGAAGCGATGCGGCGACGAATTGACTCGCGCAAACGTCATGAAGCAGGCCGCGAGCCTGAAGCAGTTTGCACAAGGCGGGCTGCTGCCCGGCATCACGCTGACCACGGGTCCCGACGATTTTCAGCCGATCGAGCAGCTGCAGCTGATGCAGTTCAAGGGCGAGCGCTGGCAGCTGTTCGGCGACGTGATGAGCGGCGAACTCAAGTAGGATCGGCACAGCATCCGGGCGGCGCCGCATGACCAGCCGCCGTCCGTTGCTGCGCGCCATCTTCGACGCCGCGGTCGCTGCGGCGCATCCCGACGTGGTCCTGCCGGGCTTCCTGCCGGCGGCTCCGAAGGGACGAATCATTTGCCTCGCCGCCGGCAAGGGCGCGGCCGCGATGGCTGTCGCCGCCGAGCGCCATTATCTGGACACGCTGGGCTTCGATCCCGCGAAGCTGGTCGGCATCGCAACCACCCGGCACGGCCATGGCGTGCCGACCCGGCGCGTGAAGGTGATCGAAGCCGGTCACCCGATGCCCGACGAAGCCGGGCTGAAGGCGGCCGACGACACGCTGCAGCTCGCCGCGACCGCGGAACCCGACGACCTGATGCTGGTGCTGATCTCCGGCGGCGGCTCCGCCAACTGGGTTGCGCCTGTCACCGGCGTGAGCTTCGCGCAGAAGCAGCAGCTGACCCGCGCGCTGCTGCGCTCGGGTGCGCCGATCGGCGAGATGAACATCGTCCGCAAGCATCTGTCGCGGATCAAGGGCGGGCGGTTGGCCCGGGCCGGGCAGAAGGCCGAGATCGTGACGCTCGCGATCTCGGACGTGCCGCACGACGATCCCTCGGCGATCGCCTCGGGGCCGACGGTGCCGGATCCGACGACGCTCGCCGACGCCCGCGCGATCGTCGCCAAGTACAGACTCGAGGTCGATCCGGCGATCGCCCGGGCGCTCGAAGATGCCGCCAATGAGAGCTGCAAGCCCGGCGATCCCGCCTTTGCCCGCGCCGCGTTCGAGCTGATCGCGCGCCCCACCAGCTCGCTGGCGGCCGCCGTGGCCAGCGTCAAGGCCGCGGGCTATGACGTGCTCGACCTCGGCGCCGACCTCGAGGGCGAGGCCCGCGAGGTGGCCGCCGATCACGCCAAGCTGGCCCGCGAGGCCCGCGCCCTCGGCCGCCGCATGGCGATCGTCTCCGGAGGCGAGCTCACGGTGACCGTGCGCGGCCACGGCCGCGGCGGGCCGAACCAGGAATACGCGCTCGCGCTCACCGACCTGCTCAAGGACATGGACGGCGTCGCGGCGCTTGCGGGCGACACCGACGGCGCCGATGGCGGCGGCGGCAGCGCCTCCGACCCGGCCGGGGCGCTGGTCGATGCCGAGGTCATCGCGGCGATGCGGGCTCAGGGGCTGGATCCGCAGGCCTATCTCGCCAACAACGACGCCACCGCGTTCTTCGCGGCGACCGGCGGCCTGCTGCAGACCGGCCCGACGCTCACCAACGTCAACGACGTCAGGGTCATCCTGGTCGATTGAGGGCGCCACGGCGCCTTCAGTACTCCTCCGCGATCTTGGTCAGCATTCCCAGCAGCGCCTCCCGGCCGTCCGGGCCGAGCAGCTCGTTCAGCCGCGCCTCGTGCTTGGAGACCACCAGCTTCTTGGCCCGGGTGAGCACGGCGCGGCCTTTCTCCGTGAGCATCAGGATATGCGAGCGCCGGTCGTTGGCCGAGCGGACGCGGGTGCAGAGGTCGCGGGTTTCCAGGCTGTCGAGCAGGGACACGAAGTTCGGCCGGAGGATGCCGAGCGTGTTGGCGATCTCGGTCTGGTTGCGGCCGGGATTGGCGTCGAGCAGCAGCAGCACCGAGAACTGCGCCGGGGTCAGCTGCAAGGGCGCGACGCAGCGCAGGAAGTCCTCGAACACCTTCAGCTGCGCCCGTTTCAGCACATAGCCGAGCAGATCGGAGAGCTCGCCGAGCTGCACCGCTTGCGTCTCGTCGGCGGCTACGGCAGCTTCCTTCCGGCTGTCCCGCTTGCTGACGGGCTTGGCGCTATCGGCCATCACAATCCGCCATCGTCATTGCCCTGCTTCCATCCCCTGGTCTCGAGTGCCGCAGCCGGAACAGCGGCCTTGAGATTATACTCAATAATTGTTATCCACTATATCAAACACGGGCAGCCATTCAACTGCTCCGACCTACCGCGGGCGCTGGGCGCCCACGGCGCGCGGTCACCACAGAGGGGGAGCGTCCTGTCTTGAACACAACGATCTTGCTGTTCCTGTTGCAGGACGGCATTACCAACGGCGCGATCTACGCCCTGCTCGGGCTGGCGCTGGTGCTGGTCTTTGCCGTCACCCGGGTGATCCTGATCCCGCAGGGCGAATTCGTCACCTATGGCGCCCTCACCTATGCCTCGCTCGCCGCCGGCCGCATGCCGGGTACGGCGAAGCTCGCGGTGGTGATGGGCCTGATCGCCTTTGCCTTCGATCTCTATGCGATGCGCAAGACGCTGCATGCGCCCAAGATCGCACGCGCCTTCGGCCTCAACGTCGCCTTCCCCGTAGCCGTGCTGCTCGCCACGATGTGGGCGGCCGACCAGCGCATGCCGGCTGGCGTCAGCTTGGTGCTGTCGCTCCTGATCGTCGCCGCGATCGGCCTGTCGCTTTACCGCATCGTCTTCCAGCCGCTCGCCCACACCTCGGTGCTGGTGCTGCTGATCGCCTCCGTCGGCACCCATCTGGCGATGCAGGGCCTCGGCCTGCTGTTCTTCGGCGCCGAGGGCCAGCGCGGCCCGACCTTGCTGAATGCCACGGCAACGCTCGGCACGCTGCGCTTCACCGGGCAGGGCATGGTCGTCTACGGCATCACCATCGCCTTCATTGTCGGACTCTGGCTGTTCTTCGGCCTGACGCTCTACGGCAAGGCGCTGCGCGCGACCGCCGTCAACCGGCTCGGTGCGCGCCTCGTCGGCATCCGCACCACGCTGTCCGGCCAGATCGCGTTCCTGCTCGCGTCCACGATCGGCGCGCTGTCGGGCATCCTGATCGTGCCGATCACCACGCTCTATTACGACACCGGCTTCCTGATCGGCCTGAAAGGCTTCATCGCCGCGATCATCGGCGGCCTGATCAGCTATCCGCTGACCGCGGTGGCCGCCCTCGTCGTCGGCATCGTCGAGGCGTTCTCCTCGTTCTATGCCTCCAACTTCAAGGAGGTGATCGTCTTCATGCTGCTGATCCCCGTCCTGCTGTTGCGTTCGCTCGCCGCGCCCGCGGTCGAAGAAGAGAAGGATTGATCCGTGCGCGAGCGTTGGCCTTTCATCGTCTTTGCCGTGATCGTTGCGGCAATCCCGTTCATCCCCGGCATGCCGCCGTTCTGGATCGTGCTGCTCGACAATATCGGGCTGTCCGCGCTGGTGGCCATGGGCCTGGTGCTCCTGACCGGCGTCGGCGGCCTCACCTCGTTCGGCCAGGCTGCCTTTGTCGGCTTCGGCGCCTACACGACAGCGGTGCTGTCGGCGCAATATGGCGTCTCGCCCTGGCTGACCCTGCCGCTGTCGCTGCTGGTCTCCGGCTTCGCAGCCGTGCTGCTCGGCCTCGTGACGGTCAGGCTGTCCGGCCACTATCTGCCGCTCGGCACGCTCGCCTGGGGTCTGGGGCTGTATTATCTCTTCAGCAAGCTCGCCTTCCTCGGCCGCAATGACGGCATCTCCGGCATCCCGCCGCTGTCGATCGGCAGCTTCCGGATGCTCGATCCCGGCACGATCTACTTCGCGATCTGGGCCGCCGTTCTGATCTCCGCGCTGCTGACCATGAACCTCTTGGACTCGCGCACCGGCCGCGCCATCCGTGCGCTGCGCCGGGGCCACATCGCGGCGGAAGCGTTCGGCGTGTATTCGCCGCGCGCCAAGCTCTTGGTGTTCATCTATGCCGCCGTGCTTGCCGGCCTGTCGGGCTGGCTCTATGCGCACTTCACCCGCGCGGTGAATCCGACGCCGTTCGGCGCCCAGGCCGGCATCGAATATCTGTTCGTCGCGGTCGTCGGCGGCGCCGGCTATGTCTGGGGCGGCGTGCTCGGCGCGGCGATCGTCGTGGTGCTGAAGGAGGTGCTGCAAAGCTATCTCCCGCTGCTGCTGCATGGCGAGGGCCAGCTCGAGACCATCGTGTTCGGCATCCTGCTCGTCACCCTGCTGCAGCTCGCGCCGACCGGCCTGTGGCCGTGGCTGACGTCGCGGCTGCCGTTCAAGCCGGTCGCCAAGAAGCCGGACACCTCGATCCAGCTGCCGGCCCGCACCCGATCCGCCTCGGCGCCGAGCGTGCTGCTGCAGGTCGACAATGCGCGCAAGCAGTTCGGCGGCGTGGTTGCGGTCAACAACGTCTCGTTCGACGTCCAGGCCCGCGAGATCGTGGCGCTGATCGGCCCCAACGGCGCCGGCAAGAGCACGACGTTCAACCTCATCACTGGTGTTCTGCCGCCGACCTCCGGCAACATCTCGGTGCTCGGCAAGGCCGTCGGCAACGCGCCGCCGCAGGACGTCGTCAAGCTCGGCATTTCCCGCACCTTCCAGCACGTCAAGCTGGTGCCGGACATGACGGTGCTCGAGAACGTCGCGATCGGCGCGCATCTGCGCGGCCATTCCAACGCGATCTCCAGCATGCTCCGGCTCGACCGCGGCGACGAGGCCAAGCTGCTCGCGGAAGCCGCGCGCCAGATCGAGCGCGTCGGACTCGGTGACCAGATGCACCAGCTCGCCGGCTCGCTGTCCCTGGGCCAGCAGCGCATCGTCGAGATCGCCCGCGCGCTGTGCGTCGATCCGATGCTGCTGCTGCTCGACGAGCCCGCGGCCGGCCTGCGCCACATGGAGAAGCAGCGCCTCGCCGCGCTGCTGCGCGACCTCAGGGCCGGCGGAATGTCGGTGCTGCTGGTCGAGCACGACATGGGCTTCGTCATGGATCTCGCCGACCGCATCGTGGTGCTCGATTTCGGCACCAAGATCGCCGAGGGCACACCAGCCGCGATCAAGACCAATCCCGAGGTGATCAAGGCGTATCTCGGAGCCGCCGCATGAGCACCCTGCTGGAAGTCACCGACGCCCACGTCTCCTACGGCAAGGTCGAGGCCGTCAGGTCGGTCTCGCTCACTGTCGCGGAAAACGAGATCGTCACCATCATCGGCGCCAACGGCGCCGGCAAGACCACGCTGCTCAGCGCCATCATGGGCGTGTTTCCGCTCAAGGGCCGCGTCTCGTTCCTCGGCGAGGACCTCGCGCGCTACGAGATCGAGGACCGCGTCGCCCGCGGCCTGTGCCTGGTGCCGGAGCATCGCGAGCTGTTCGCGACCATGAACGTCGAGGACAATCTGCAACTCGGCGCTTTCCGCATGAGCAAGGCGCACGCGTCCAGAGGCTTCGAGCATGTCTACACGCTGTTTCCGAAGCTGAAGGAGCGGCGCAAGCAGCTCGCCGGCACCTTGTCGGGCGGCGAGCAGCAGATGCTGGCGATGGGGCGGGCGCTGATGGGCTCGCCGAAGATGCTGATGCTGGACGAGCCCAGTCTTGGCCTCGCGCCGATTATCGTCGCCGGCATCTTCGAGATCGTCGCCAAGCTGCGCCAGGAAGGCGTCTCGGTGCTGCTGGTCGAGCAGAACGCCAAGGCCGCGCTCAAGGTCGCCGACCGCGCCTATGTCATGGAGCTCGGCGAGTTCGTGCTCAACGGCAAGGCCTCGGAGATCGCGACCGACCAGCGCGTCGCGGCGAGCTATCTCGGCTTTGCCGAGACAGCGGCGAGCTGAGCCAGACAAATTGATGGGGCGCTGTCTCAGGATGGCGCCTCCTTCGACAGCAGGAAATCGACCATCACGCGCTCCAGCGCGCGGTACATGTCGGTGCCGGTTGCCGTCAGGCAGCCGCGGTCACGCGCGGCGGCGATGAAGGGTGACACCTCCGGCTTGGTGATGACACAGCCGCAATAGGCCGACGGGCTCACTGTCGCGATGTCGACCGGCAGGGGATCGCCCGGCTGCATGCCGGCCGGCGTCGCATTCGCGACCATGTCGAACCCGCTGGCATCGGTGCTGCCGATGACAGCCCGGCCCTTGCCACGTTCGTTGAGCCGCGCGATCAGCGCATCGCGCCGGCCGGCATCGCTGTCGTGGATGGCGAGCTCGCGCACGCCGGAATCGATCAGCGCCAGCGCGATCGCCGAGCCGGCGCCGCCAGCTCCGATCTGCAAGGCACGAACGCCGGAGGGATCGAAACCGGCCGCCTTGGCGGCGCCGACGAAGCCGAGACCGTCGACCATGTCGCCATGCCACCTGCCATTCGCATCACGCCGCATCAGGTTCACGGAGCCGATGAAATGCGCGCGTTCGGTCGCCGTCGCGCAGGCGCGATAGCAGGCGAATTTATGCGGGATGGTCGCGACGATGCCGTCGAGATTCTTCACCCGCGTCATCGTTGCCAGGAAGTCCGAGAGATCAGCCGTCGCGACCTGGACCGCGACCAGGATCGCGTCACTCTCTCGATCCGCAAAGGCTTCGCTGACACCCGACGGCGAGCGCACCTGCGCAATGGGGTCACCGATGATGATGTGGAGCCTCGTGGCTCCGGTCGGGGCGAAAATCATCGCGTGCCTTCCACAAAACAAAAAATTCTTCGTTCTGATAGCCGAAAGGCCGGCTCACCGAGCCGGCCTTTCCTGATGCTGCTATGGTCCGTGCGGCTCATTTCGCCGGGACGTACTTGCCGTCCTTCACGGTCAGGATGATGCGGGAGCGGTCGTCGAGGCCCGAGCGATCCTTTTCGGTGAAGTTGTAGACGCCCTGCGAGGCCGCCATGTCCTTCTCGCTCATCAGCGCCTGGCGGATCGCCTCGCGGAACTCCGGCGTGCCGGGCTTGGCGGTCTTCAGCGCCACCGGGATGACGCGCTTGAGGATCTCGAACGCATCGAAGGAGTGACCGGCGAACTGGCTGCGGCTGTTCGGGCCATACTTGCCCTCATAGGCCTTGTTCAGCTCGAGGCCGGGCTTCTTGGTCAGCGCGCTGTCGTCCTGCGTTTCCGGCGACATCACCGGGCCCGAGGCCATGATCACGCCCTCCGCCGCCTTGCCGGCAATGCGGATGAAGTCCATGCTCGCCGCGCCATGGGTCTGATAGATGAGACCCGTATAGCCGCGCTCGCGCAGCTCGGTCTGCGGCAGCGCCGCGGCGGTGCCGGAGGCGCCGACCAGGATGGCGTCCGGATTTGCGGCGACCAGCTTGAGCACCTGGCCGGTGACCGACGTGTCGGGACGCGCGAAGCGCTCCTCGTCGGCGATGGTGATGCCCATCGGCACGGCCTGGTTCTTCAGGTCGTTGAACCAGAGATCGCCGTAGGAATCGGAATAGCCGATATAGCCGACCGTCTTGATGTTGTGCGCCTTCATGTGCTCGTACAGCACCTTGCCCATGATCGGCACCGGCTGCGGCATCACCACCGACCACTTGGCGCGCTCCGGGGTGACCGGGAACGGCGCCAGGCCGAAATGCGGAATGCCGGCTTCGCTGGCGACGTTGGACACCGCGATGGTCGGCGGCGTCAGGGCCGAGCCCATGATGATATCGGCCTTCGATTCCGTGACGAAGCGGCGGGCGTTAGTGGTCGCCGTCGTCGGGTCGCCGCCGTCATCGAGCACGATCACCTTGAGCGGCACGCCGCCGATCTCCTTCGGCACGAACTCGAGCGCATTGCGCTCGGGGATGCCGAGCGCCGCGCCCGGACCCGTCGTGGTCGTGGTGATGCCGATGGTGATCTCGCTGGTCTGCGCCAGCGCAGGCGCCGCCGCCAGCATCGCAATGACGCCAGCCGCCGCCAGATAGGCCTTCCTCATTCAATCCTCCCTCAATCTTTTCGGTTCAGCTCGTGATCCGCCGATCCTGTTTGCAGTCCCACCCCTCGACTGGGGCGCCTTCCAATTGGCCGGCCGATATGTGTCCAAACGTGATCATAGCATTGAACACGAGAAGATCACGTCTCACCAGTCGACCAAAGCACGACTGCTGATCATCCTTAAGACGGTCGCATGTCGCACTCATTCCAGCCTCATCCCTCGAGAAACTTGACTCTCATCTCCTCGGGGAATGGCGCCGATTTCAGCTTGTCCGGGTCGGCCGGATCGCGCCCGACCAGCACCCGGGTCTCAAAACCTTCGATCGCCAGCGCCTCGCCCTTGAACACCTTGTGGGTGACGTCGAAGGATGAGCGCTTGATGCTCTCGATCCGGCTCTCGATCGTGATCCAGTCGCCATAGGTCGACGGGATGTAGAACTTGGCCCGGGTGTCGACCATGGGGATGCCGACCAGGCCGTAACGGCGGACGATGTCCTGCTTGGAGAACCCGGCCGCCTCGAACATGACAGACGTCGCATCGTCGAACATCGCGAAGTACCGCGGGTAATAGACGATGTTGGCGGGATCGCAGTCGCCCCACTGGATCTGCACGTCGCGGCGGTGAATGAACATATTTGGGAAGCCTCACTCCATCGCCGATGGCGGTCCGTAGGGTGGGCAAAGGCGCGCAGCGCCGTGCCCACCATTCTCAGCGGCGGTGGGCACGCTGCGCTTTGCCCACCCTACGTTTCTCTCCGTCGTCATTCCGGGGCGCGCGGAGCGCGAGCCCGGAATCCATGTCTCCACTGCGCTCGACGCCAAATGGATTCCGGGCCCGACGCTTGCGCGTCGTCCCGGAATGACAGCCATAGGAACGTCCGAGCGCGGCACTTATTTCGGCGCCATGCGGAGCGAGCCGTCGAGGCGGACGACTTCGCCGTTGAGGTAGGGGTTCTCGACCATGTGCAGGGCAAGGGCTGCGAACTCGTCGGCGTGGCCGAGCCGGCGCGGGAACGGGATCGCGGCGGCAAGCGAGTCCTGGGCCTCCTGCGGCAGGTTGGCGAGCAGCGGGGTCAGGAACAGGCCGGGCGCGATGGTCAGCACGCGGATGCCGAATTGCGCCAGCTCGCGCGCGATCGGCAGGGTCATGCCGACGATGCCGCCCTTCGACGCCGAATAGGCCGACTGCCCGATCTGGCCGTCATAGGCGGCAACCGACGCGGTGTTGATCACGACGCCACGCTCACCGGTCGCCTGCGGCTCCAGCTTGGTCATGCCGTTGGTCACCAGGCGCAGCATGTTGAACGAGCCGATCAGGTTGACCTTGATGACCTTCTCGAAATCCGACAGCGCCATCGGGCCGTCACGGCCGACGACGCGCTTGGCGACGCCGATGCCGGCGCAGTTCACCAGCACGCGCGGCTGCTGGCCGAGCGCCTTGACGGCTTCGGCGACGCCGGCTTCCGCGCCCGCAGCGTCGGAGACGTCGCAGACCACCGAGACGCCGTTGATCTCGGCCGCGACCTCGGCCGCGAGCTTGGCGTTGAGGTCGAACACGGCGACCTTGGCGCCCTGCGACGCCAGCTTGCGGGCGGTGGCGGCGCCGAGGCCGGAGGCGCCGCCGGTGACGATGGCGGCCTGATCCTTCAACAACATGTCGTTTCTCCCTAAAATGCCTTGATCAGCGGGCGAGGATGACGTCGTCGCCCGGCGTCGCGGCGTAGATGCGCTCGATCAGGTCCTTGCGGTTCTCCAGCACGGAGCGCTGGTTGATCGATCCCTTGTCGGTGACCTCGCCCTTGTCGATCGACAGCGGTGTGCCGAGCAGCACGGCGCGCGTGATCCGCGTCGAAGAGCCGGTCGCGGTGCCCTGGAATTTCGCGAAACGCTCGCGGAAGGCCGCGACGATCAGCGGATCCGCTGCCGTGGCGGCGAGATCGTCCATCGGCAGAGTCGGGTTGATCAGCCGGCAGCCGTCGAGGTCGAGCACCACGATCGCCGAGATCTCGTCGCGGTTGATGCCGGCGATGATCACGTCGCGCGCCAGCGGGGCGCAGGCCGCGACGAAGCGCGCGCGCAAGGGACCGACCGAGACCCAAGTGCCCGACGCCAGCTTGAAGTCCTCAGCGACACGGCCGTCGAAATCGAAGCCGGCATTGAGGTCGTTGGGATCGACGGGCTTCAACGCGTCGCCCATCTGATAGTAGCCCTCGGAGTCGAACGCCGCGGCCGAGACCTCCGGCAGGCGCCAGTAGCCCGGCGTCACGTTCGGCCCCTTGGCGCGTACCTCCATCTTGCCGTTGTTGGGCACGAGCTTGGCCTCGTTGCCCGACACCGGCAGACCGACATGGCCGGAGCGGCTGGTGCGCGGATTGACAGACATGAAGAACGGCGCGGTCTCGGTCGAACCGAGGCCGGTCAGCATCGGCACGCGGTAGCCCGTCTCGGCCACGGAAAGCTCGTCGAGCTCGTTCCAGACGTGCGGCGCAAGTGCTGCGCCGGAGAAGAACATCGCATGCAGCCGGCTGAAGAACGTCTTCCGCAGACCTAAGTCCTCGCGGAAATACGGCAGCAGCGACTCGTAGCCCTTGGGCACGTTGAAATAGACCGTCGGCGAGATCTCGCGCAGGTTACGCACGGTCTCCTCGATGCCGCCCGGCACCGGCTTGCCGGCATCGAGATACATCGAGCCGCCGTTGAACAGGGTCAGGCCGATGTTGTGGTTGCCGCCGAAGGTGTGATTCCACGGCAGCCAGTCGATGATCACAGGCGGCTCGTCCTTCAGGAAGGCGAGCGTCTCGCGGATCATCACCTGGTTGGCGCATATCATGCGCTGCGTGTTGATCACGGCCTTGGGATTGCCAGTCGAACCGGAGGTCAGCAGGAATTTCGCGATCGTGTCCGGGCCGATCTTCTCGTTGATAGCATCGAGGCCGGCAAACAGCGGCGAGGCGATGAGGTCGGCGAGCATCGTGACCTTGCGGCCCGGCACCGAGCCGAACGACGCCACGATCTCGGTGCCCTCGGGCACGTTCGCGATCAGCGCGTCGGCGAACTTGTCGGCGTCGTCGACGAACACCATGCCGGGCGTCAGCAGCTTCATCAGGTAGGCGAGCTTGCCGTAGTCGCGCGACACCAGCGAATAGGCCGGCGACACCGGGCAGAACGGCACGCCGGCATACAGCGAGCCGAACGCGACCAGCGCATGGTCGACCGAATTGCCCGACAGGATCATCACCGGACGATCCGGCGACAGGCCGCGGGCGAGCAGGCCAGAAGCAATGTGCCGGCTCGCCGCCAGCAAGGTCGCGTAGCTCAGCTCGCGCCAGCCTTCCGGCCCGACGCGCTCGGCCATGAACACGCGGTCGGGCGTCGCCTTCGCGAAATGATGTAGCCGGTCGGTGATCCGCTGCGGAAACTCACCCAGCGGCTGCTTCGGCCGGAGATAGATGGTGCCGTCGTCGCGGCGATCGATGGTGACGACGGGATCGTTGAACGAGATGGCCCGTAACGGATGCACACTGGCGCTGCGCGCCGTGTCGTCCGTTCCTCCCTGTGTGTTTTTTGTTGCTTGCGCAGTCATGTCACGTCGGCTTCACTTTGGCTGTCTTGTGATCGAGGAAGGCGCGGATGCGGCCCTTGGCCTCCTTGTCGCTCTGCGCGACGGTGGCCATCAGGGATTCCATCAGCAGGCCGGTCTGCGGGTTGGCCTCGGCGATCATCGGCAGGGCCTGCAGCACCGCGAAGTTGGTCAGCGGGGCGTTGCCCGCGATCTTCGTTGCCAGCTCGAGCGCCTTGGTCATCGCCGCGCCGGCGTCGACCAGATATTGCGCGAAGCCGTAGGACGAGCCTTCGGTCGCCGAATAGACGCGGCCGGTCAGCATCATGTCCATCATGCGGGCGACGCCGATCAGGCGCGGCAGCCTGACAGAGCCGCCACCGCCGACGAAGATGCCGCGCTGGCCCTCGGGCAGTGCGAAATAGGCGGACGGCTCGGCGACGCGGATATGCGCGGCGCAGGCGAGCTCGAGGCCGCCGCCGATCACGGCACCCTTCAGCGCAGCGATCACAGGCACACGGCAATACTGGATGCGGTCGAACACGCGGTGCCACATCTGCGAATGCACGAGGCCTTCGGTGGCGTCACGCTCACGCAGCTCGGAGAGATCGAGGCCGGAGGAGAAATTGTCGCCGAGGCCGTGGATCACGACGCAGCGGACGTCGTCGGGCAGGCTGGCGAAGCACTCGCCGATGGCGAGGATGATGCCGTCATTCAGCGCATTGCGCTTGGCCGGGCGATTGAGCCCGATGGTCAGGACGGCGCCCTGCTGTTCGATCTGCAGCAGAGACGGATCGCCCGCTGGCGTCGTGTCGGCGTTTCCCATCGCTTGATTGTGTCCTGTTCAGAATAGTTATGTTCTATAACGATATCGGCAGGAGTCAATGACCGGCACCTGACATCCTGTTGTGCAATGCAAAAATGAGCGGCGCCGGATCAACACCACGACGCTACACGCGGCATCGTAAGGCGCGGCGGCGCAAAGGCAAATGACATAACGACAACGGGCATGATGCGGCATTCCCGCGACGGAAACGCGCCCGGGGTTTTGCTGATGATCTTCACCCTCTGATGCAGAGGGCGCAGGGAAGGCCAGGCGCCGACTGACGCCTGCGGCCCGCCTGCTGAAAAAAATGCAGGCGGCAGAACCACAGGTCCAGCCGGAATCACCCGGCCTTCCCTGCGCGATGGTCTTCACGCTTCTTTCGTGCTCTCCCCGGGGACCGGCTGATTGACCCCGTCGCCGACGCCGCGCATCCGCGCGGACGTCCACTTGACCTCGGCACCGGGAGGTCAGGACCACACGACTTCGCGTCCGCGCCAGACCGTTCGTCCGCGCAAGCAAGGCTCACGCTGCAGCATGATTGCGGCCACCGCTCCCCGCCCCGCGTGTCGTGACGATCGCGCGCTACGCCCCTCGGCTTGGGACGGGATGCGGGGATACAATCATGATTTCTATTAATACGCAATTATTTTCTTTTTTTCAGCATCTCTATAAACGCCTGCTGCGGGCGTGGCGCGGCGGCGACGCCTCAACCTCGGCCGTCATCCCGGGCAAGCTCGGCCAACGCGACAGCGTTGGTCGGGCGCCGACCCGGGATCCATAGCCACAGGCTCTAGTTTGGCGACGATTCGTCGTCGTCCTCGCGTCCCCCGATAGATCACGCGGTATGGGTCCCGGGTCGGCGCCTCGACGGCGCTATCGCGCCGTCGAGGCTTGCCCGGGACGACAGCGGAGATTAGCCGTCGCATCATCTCCAGCCAGGCCGGTCGGACAAGTGAACGGCCGACAACGGCCCATTCAGCACGGCTTCAAAGCCAACCATGTAGACCGTCACCGTCACCACACTTCCCAATGGAGGGGACCATGGTTTCGCTGAAGACGTCTCTCGCTGGCGGCATCGCCGCAATTGCCGTGACCGCCACCCTGCTCGCCGGCGCGGCGCCGGCTCAGGCGCATGATGGGCGCAATGCGGCGCTGATTGGAGGTCTTTTGGTTGGCGCGCTCGTCGGCGGCGCCATCGCGTCGGAAGCGCAAGCCTATGAGCCCGCGCCGGTCTACCGCTCGCACTATCGCGACGCGGCGTATGACGGCTACGGCTATGAGGGCGACCGCTACGTGCCGGTTCACCGCCACCGCAATTGCGACCACGGCGGGTATGGCCGGGTCTCGGGGTGGGACGACGAGGATTAGTCCGATCTCGCCCGGCTTCGAGCGTCCGGATTGCCTTGCCCCACGCCAGGCGTCCGGACAACGCCGTCACCACCGCCGTCGTCCCGGGCAAGTCAGGCCAACGCGAAACGTTGGGTTGACGCAGACCCGGGACCCATAGCCACAGGCCGTGGTTTGACGAAGGCTCGTCGTTGCTCAGCGCTCCCCCGATGGATCACGCGGTATGGGTCCCGGGTCGGCGCCTCGCCGGCGCTATCGCGCCGACAAGGCTTGCCCGGGACGACAGCGGTGGGTGTGGCACAATTTCCAGCCACACCGTCATTGCGAGGAGCGTAGCGACGAAGCAATCCAGAGTCTTGTCTGCAGCCCTGGATTGCTTCGCTGCGCTCGCAATGACGGAGTCCGGCGTAAACAGCCCGGCCTACAGCACCATGTGCACGTCGATGACGACGCGGTCGGCGTGGCGGGCGGCGGAGCCGACGAAGACGTGCTCCATCAGCCAGCGATACTTCTCGTGGCCGGTCTCGAACCGGGGATGGGTGCGGAAGTAGATCAGCTTGGGGTCGACGGGCTCGCCGCGCTTCAGCTTCTGCAGCAGGTCGATCGGCCCGAAGCGGATGCCGCGGTTCTCGACGTAGATGGTGGCGCCGTCGTCGGTCTCGAAGGCGTATTTGGCTTCGAGGTCGATCAGCTCGCTGGGCCGGATGACCTGGAAGTCGGCGCCGAAATTGCAGATCTTTCCGCTGACGCCTTCGCCGTTGCGGCCGGGCCCCTTCACCTCGCCGCCATGGATCGGAATGATGCGGCGGACGCCGATGCCGGTCTCGCCGGCACTCGTCACATCGCCGATCGAGACGGTGAGAGTGAAGACGTAGCGGGTCTCGAGAACGGGCGCGGTCATCAGCGGGCCATCTGTTGTGGAAGCCACGTGGCGAGCAGCGGGAAGGCGATCAGGATCACCAGGCGGATCAGGTCGGTCGCGACGAACGGCAGCACGCCCTTGAAGATGGTGGAGAACGACACGTCCTTCACCACGGATTTGATCACGAACACGTTCATGCCGACAGGCGGATGGATCAGGCCGAGCTCGACGGTCATCACGATGATGACGCCGAACCAGATCGGATCGAAGCCGAGATGCTGGATGACCGGGAAGATGATCGGCACGGTGAGGATGATCATCGCCATGGCGTCCATCAGACAGCCGAGCACGAGATACATCACCATGATCAGCGCCAGCACGCCGTAGGGGCCGAGGCCGAGGCCGGTGAGGAACTCCGTCACCTTCTGCGGCGTCTGGGTCACCGTCAGGAAGTAGCCGAAGATCAGCGCGCCGATCAGCACGGTGAACACAGCGGCCGCCGTGCGCGTCGCCTGCAGCAGCGAGGCCAGGATCTTCTCCTTGTTCAGCCGTCCCGTGAACACGCCGATCAGGAACGCGCCTGTGGCGCCGACGCCGCCGGCCTCCGTCGGCGTGAAGCGCGGCAGGAACGGAAGACCATAGAGGCCGCCGATCACGAACAGGAACAACAGCATCGGCGCCCAGATGCCCTTGAGCCCCTTGATGCGCTCCGACCACGGCGGCGCCTCGCCTTTCGGCAGGAAGTCCGGCCTGACCTTGCCGATCACCGTGATGGTGATCATGTACATGGTCATCGCCAGGAGGCCCGGGATGATGCCGGCGATGAACAATTTGCCGATGTCCTGCTCGGTGATGATGCCGTAGACCGCGAGCACGGTCGACGGCGGCAGCATGGCGCCGAGCGTGCCGCCGGCCGCGATCACGCCGGTGGCGAAGGATTGCGGATAGCCGAAGCGGCGCATCTCCGGATAGGCGACCGCCGAGAACGTCGCGGCGGTCGCCACCGACGAGCCGCAGATCGCGGCGAAGCCGCCGCAGGCGGCGACGGTGGCGATACCGAGCCCGCCGCGGAGATGGCCGACGAAGCCGTTGGCGGCGCGGAACAGCTCGCGGCTCATGCCGGAGTTGGACACGAACGTCCCCATCAGCAGGAACATCGGGATCACGCCGAAGGTGTAGTCCGTGACCGTGCGCATCGAGGTCTGGCCGACCAGCTTCAGCGCCGCCGTGCCGTTGACGAGATAGGCGAAGCCGGAGACGCCGACGAGCCCCATCGCCATGCCGACCGGCACGCGCAGCAGCATCAGCGCGAACAGCGCAACGAAGCCGATGACGGCAACCGCATCCGTGCTCATGCGGCACTACTCCGTGGGCTTGACGTGAGGGTCATGAATCTCCTCGGGATGGAAGATCAGGCGATAGGTCCGGATGGCGATCAAGAGCACCGCCGAGACGTCGCCGATCCAGGCGATGGCGAAGAACGGCCAGGTCGGCATGTGCAGGTCGTAGGTGAGGACGTTGTCCTCATAGGTGCCGCGCACCTTGTCGAACAGGGTCCAGGTCTGCACCGTGACGACGAACAGCAGGACCAGGGTGGCGAAGATGTCGATCCAGCGCTGGTAGCGCGGGCCGACATTGCCCCAGATCAGGTCCACGGTGATGTGGGTGCCGCGATAGGATGTCGCAGCGATGCCCCAGAAGATCAGGATGCCCAAGAGCATGCGCCCGATGTCGAACGAATCCGGGATCGCGTAGTTCAGCGTGTTGCGCAGCAGCACCGACAGGAAGATGTCGAGCGCGACGATGCCGACGAAGAACGCGGCGATCCACTCGATCCCATCGATGATCCGGTCCATGAAGGCGCGCTGCATGGCGTCCCCGTGTCAGAAGGCTTGCATAGAGATTGAAGATCGGGAGCGAGCTGTTGCGTAACGGCAAACACCACCGGTGCGGCTGCCCCTCACCCCGACCCTCTCCCCGTAAGAACGGGGAGAGGGGGCGCATCGTCCGCCGCGCAACAGTTTGGGTATGAGAAGACTTTACTGCGCCAGCGCGTTGTACTTGGCGAGCGAGGCCTTCAGTTCGGTCATGGCGGCGTCGGCGTCGATGCCGGTCTTCTTGACGCCGTCGGCCCAGGTCTTGAACAGCGGCTCGGAGGCCTTCTTCCAGGCGGCGCTCTGCTCAGGCGTCAGCTTGTAGACCTCCTGGCCGGCTTCCGCCTTGATCTTGTCGACGCCGGCGTCCTCGAACTTGCCCCAGGGCTCGCCGACCTTGCCGGCAGCTTCCGTGTTGCAGTTGTCGTCGATCGCCTTCTTCTGCATCGCCGACATCTGGTTGTACTTGTCCTTGTTCATCACGAACACGAAGGTCGTCACGTAGAACGGCGCGTCCATGTGGTACTTCGTGACCTTGTCGACGCCGAACAGCACCAGCGAGCCGGCCGGGAAAGTGACGCCGTCGGCGACGCCGCGCTCGATGATGTCACGCACTTCGGGCGCTGACGATTGCACGTTGGTGCCGCCGAGCAGGGTGACGAAATTGGCGATGGTCGCATCCGCCGGGCGGATCTTCATGCCCTTGACGTCCTCGGGCACCACGACCTTCTTGGTACGGGTGTGGAAGGATGAGGGCGTGTGGACGAAGGCGAGGCAGTATTTGACGTCCTTCATCTCCTTCTCGGCATATTTGCGATACCAGGCGTCGAGGCCTTCCGAGCCGCCCTTGGCGTCGGAGATCAGGAACGGCAGCTCGCCGGCGCCGATGATCGGGAAGCGGCCGGGCTGATAGCCGGGATTCACATAAGTGACATCGGCGATGCCGTCGCGCGCCATGTCGTAATGGTCGAACGCCTTGCCGAGCTGCTGCGCCGGAAACACCTTGCCCTTGATGGTGCCGCCCGAGGCCTTCTCGACCGACGCGGCCCAATCCTCCAGCGCCTTTTGCAGCGGATGGCTGGCCGGGACCCAGTGCGAAATCTTCAGATCGAACGTCTTGTCCTGCGCGAGCGCGGGGGTGGTCACACCGGCAGCCAGCGCCAACGCCAGAAGCGTCTTCCTCATCGGCATCGTCTCCTTCCATGGTGGGCCTTCGAGGGCCCTTTGCTTCATTGTTATAGCATATAACCATCATTGCAAGCGCGGCGGCAGGCAGGCCACCGGTGCACGCGCCCAGCGGAGCCTATCGCTTCGGCCAGCGCAAGTCCGGCAAACGTCTGGCAAACGAAAGTCGCAGGCGCAGGCGATTTCATTAACACGTTAAGGATCTCCCTTGCACCCGAAATTGCGCGGCGGCAGCGGCACACCACGAAATTGCCGCACGGCCGGACCGGACGCCCCGCGGCGGCGTCCGAGCCCGCCCGCCGGAGCGGATGCCCAGCGTTTCAAACGGGCGCGCAAAACGCGTTTGAAACTTTGTAGGCGGTGCAAAACGCGCGCGGACGTCGTTCATTGCAGACATCAACGGCAACGATCGAGACGCGCATGAGCAGCATTCCCGCCGGATTCGAACCGCATTTCCGCAAGAGCCCGTTCACCGATCCCTGGGAGCCGCTGTTCGCGAAGAAGACCGACAAGGCGGTCATCCTCGGCCTGCGGCTCGCGACCCCGCACACCAATTCGCGCGGGCTGATCCATGGCGGCCTGATCGCATCGCTGGCCGACAATGCGATGGGCTACAGCTGCGCCCAGGCGCTGGGCTGGGAGGCGTCGCTGGTGACGATCAATCTCGCGGTCGACTATATCGGCAGCGCCGGCATCGGGCAGTGGCTCAGCGTCGAGAGCGACGTCATCAAGAGCGGACGGACGGTGTGCTTCGTGCAGAGCCTGGTGCTGGCCGACGACGCCGTGATCGCGCGCGCCAACGCGACGTTTCGTGTCGTGCCGAAAAAGCAGTGACCGGCGAACGGGCTCAGCCGAAGCGCCAGTCGCAGGTTTCGGTGACCAGATCGACGAACGCGCGAACCTTGGCGGATAGCAGGCGCGAGCTTGGAAACACGATGTGGATCGGCGCCGGCGGCGGCTCGTGTTTGGCCAGCACGCGCTTCAGCCGGCCGGCACGCAGCCCCTCGGCGGCCTGATAGGCCAGCACCCGCGTCACACCGCCGCCAGCTTCGGCATATTGAATCGCGGCGTCGGCATTGTTGGTGACGAACCGGGCACTGATCGTGACGCGCAGCTCGCCGCCGTCGGTGACGAAGCGCCATTCGCCCGCCGAACCGAACTCGACGGTCTGGTGCTTCGCCAGCGCCTCCGGCGCCCGCGGCTCGCCATGAGCCTTGAAGTAGCCGGGCGCGCCGACGACAATTCGCCGCATGCTGCCGACCTGGCGGGCGACCAGCGAGGAATCGTCGAGATGGCCGATCCGCACGGCACAGTCGACGCCGTCCTCCACCAGATTGATCTGGCGGTCCTCGAGGCGCAGCTCGGCCGAGACGTCAAGATAGCGACTCAAATAATCCGACATCACCGGGCCGACGTGCAGCCGGCCGAAACCGACCGGCGCGGAGACCACGAGACGCCCGGCGGGCTGCAGCCGCTCGCTCTCGGCGGCGAGCTCCGCCTCCGCCAGATCGGCCAGGATGCGGCGGGCGCGCTCGAGATAGCGCCGCCCGGAATCGGTCAGCGTCACCGAGCGGGTCGTGCGCTGCAGCAGCCGCACGCCGAGATGCTCCTCGAGCGCGGCGACCAGGCGCGTCACCGCCGACGGCGACAGTTTGAGCCGACGCGCCGCCGGGGCGAAGCCCCTCAGCTCGGCGACGGTGACGAAGGCCTGCATGGCGTCGATACGGTCCATCGGATCATTGCAACATTTGCAATGATCCAGTGTCAATCGTCCTGATTATTTCAGATGCCGATCGAGGTCATATTGGCTGGAACGGCGGCGATCACAGCCGCAGAGACCAAGGAGTCGTTGCGATGACCCAGACCACCATCCGAGCGCCAGGCGAGGTCATGTTCTCCCCGGCGGTGAGAGCGATCCAGGCGCACAAGGGATCACGCGAGAGCTATGCGCATGTCGAGCAGACCCGCGGCTTTCGCCACGACGTCGATGCCGATCTTGCCGCCCGCCTCGCCGAGACGACCAGCTTCTACCTCGCCACGGCCTCGGCCGACGGCCAGCCCTACATCCAGCATCGCGGCGGGCCGAAGGGTTTTCTCAAGGTGCTCGACGGCCGCACGCTGGCCTTTGCCGACTACAGCGGCAACAAGCAGTACATCACCCAGGGCAATCTGGCGGAGAATCCGCGCGCCTACATCTTCGTGATGGACTATGCGCATCGCCGCCGGGTGAAGATCTGGGGCACCGCGCGGGTGGTGGAGGATGATCCCGCGCTGCTGCAGTCCTTGATGCCCAGGGGCTACAAGGCGCGGCCCGAGCAGGTGATCCTGTTCACGATCGAGGCCTGGGACACCAACTGCCCGCAGCACATCCCGCAGAAGTTCGATGCGGCCGACGTCGCGGAAGCGCTGGCGGTGCGTGACACCAGGATCGCGGAGCTGGAAGCCGAGCTGGCCCGCTTGAAGGGCCAGTCCACGCCGTCGGTCTAGCTCAAGCGGCCTCGGCCGCCCGGCTCCATTCGAACTCGGGAAAATACCGCGCCATCATCCGCCCCGCGTAGGCGACGAGATTAGCAAATCCCTCGGTACGTCGGCGCAGCTCGGAGTCGAAGAACGGCGTGAGGATGCCGGCGATGACGGCAAACGCCGTCGCGTCGGTGCCGCAGGGGCGATCGCCCATCAGATACGGCCTTTCGCCGAGCTGCACCGAAAGCGCTCGCAACGAACGCGCGGCGAGGTCGATGTCTTCATCGGGCGCATGGCGGCCGAGGCCGGAGATCAGGTAGTTCTCGGCGACGCGGAACTGCGCGTCCTCGCGCAGCTTCTCGCGACGGTCCGCCGGCACGCCATCGAAGAAATGCGCCGGCCCCTTGGCGAAGTTGACCGGATCGACCCAGCGTGCGCCGACCAGCGCAAAATACAGATGGTGCTCGACCATGCGCTCGAACGCCCAGGCCTGCGCCCGCGCCCGCAGATCGAGCCCGGCATCGAAATCGAAGCCGTAACGGCGTTCGACATGAGCGCGGATGAAGGTCGAATCCGCGATCAGCGCGCCGCCATCGTCGATGAAAGGCAGTTGCCCCTTGGGCGAAGCGGGCGGCATCGCCCGCTGCTTCCGATAGGGAAGACCCGCCATCTTCAGCTGCACCTCCGTCTTGGTGACGAAGGGGCTGATCTCCGGCAGGCCGAAGCCCGCGCCCAAACCGAACAATGTGATCATGACAGCACTCCCGACTTCCTGAGCAGGCGCCGGACGCTACGAACATGCTGCTGCCACCATGCTGTCAGCAGCGGCAATAGCGTGGTGGCCAGACCCAGGCCATAAAGCATCATCATCGACATCACCCCTTCATTCTCGTTGTTGGCCCGGTATAAGGACGGGCTGCTGCCAGCATCCTGTCAGCATCGGCGGGGTGATCGCTTCCGCAGGACACACCATGAGACGCGCCGACCGGCTGTTCCAGATCATCCAGGTGCTCCGACGCACGCGCCGCCCGCTGACGGCGGACGCGATCGCGGCCGAGCTCGAGACGTCGAAGCGCACGATCTATCGCGACATCGCCACCCTGATCGGCCAGCGCGTGCCGATCCGCGGCGAGGCCGGCATGGGCTACATCCTCGAAAAAGGTTTTGATCTGCCGCCTCTGATGCTGACGCCGGACGAGATCGAGGCTGCCGTGCTCGGCGCGCAATGGGTGTCTGTCAATGCCGACCCGGTGCTGGCGCGCGCCGCCGAGGATCTGATGGCCAAGATCGCCGACACGGTGCCGGAGCGCTTGAGGCCGTTCGTGCTGGAGCCGGCGAGCCGCGCGCCACGGCCCTGGACGCGCGAGCCCGACCGCATCGACATGTCGCGCACGCGCTCGCAGATCCACGAGGGACGCAAGATCCGCTTACGCTATCGCGACGAGCAGGGCCGCGACAGCGAGCGCGTGATCTGGCCGATCGCGATTGGCTATCACGACGCCGTGCGCATCCTCGCCGCCTGGTGCGAGCTGCGCCGCGACTTCCGCAGCTTCAGGACGGATCGCGTCGTCGAGGCGACCTATCTCGACGACAAATATCCCGAACGGCGCGAGGCGTTGCGGGCGAAGTGGCGACGGAGCCTGGTCTGGGAGGTTCCCAAGGATGTCTGAACCGATGTCCGACGCGACTGACAGCAGCCCCTGTCAAAGCTGCGGGGCCTGCTGCGCCTATTCGTCGAACTGGCCGCGCTTCACGATCGAGGAGGATGAGGCGCTGGACCTCATCCCGCCGGAGCTGGTGAACGACAGGCTGTCGGGGATGCGCTGCGAGGGCGACCGCTGCTGCGCGCTCGACGGCGAGATCGCCCGCAGCGTCGCCTGCCGGATCTACGCCATCCGCCCCGAGGTGTGTCGGACCTGCATGCCGGGCGACGATGAATGCCGGATGGCACGCCGCAAATTCGGTCTGCCTGCGCTGAGCTGAGCGAGGTCGCTCAGGCGCTCACCGGCACGAGTTCGTCGTCGAGGTCGTCGTCGAGCGGGGTCATCACCGACAACGGCGAGGTCGAAAGCGAGATCGGCTTCCGGGTGGTCTGCGGACTGCCCCGCCCGCTCTTGCTGCTGCGCGACTGCGCGTAGAGCACCATGCCGACCCGTCCGCCGAACTGCTGAAGATCCTGCTCGCTGCAGCTCGATGCGATCGCCAGCGCCAGCGCATGCAGATGGGTGCGGCGGTAGCAGAACAGCGCCAGCATGGCCCGGACGTCCGCCGACACGGTCTCGACCAGCGCAGGCAGCCCGTTCTCGTCCGCACGATACAGCGCGCCGAGAAGCTCGTCGCCGACCGGGCAAGCATCGCTGTCGAAGGCACTTCGGCTTGGAAGCATCGGTTGAATCCTCTTGCATGAAGGATGCAACGCAAATCGCTAACGCAGGGTTAACCATGTTCAAGAGCGGGCATAGCCGGCGCGGACAGCCGCCAGAGGCCCAGCTCGGCCGTCCGTCAGCCGTTGGCCGCCATGAAGATCGAGAGCGCAAAGCCGGTGAGATGATGCAGCGCCTGGTCGACGCCGATCAGGGTCCAGAACCAGGGATGCTCGAGGGTCACCCCGAAACGCGACGAGCAGATGCCTTTCAGGCGGTCGATGGTGATGTGGATGGCGAAGTCGATCACGGCGACGAACCAGAACTTCGGCGCGACGATCAGGATCAGAACCATCGCCACGGCGAGATGGATCAGGCAATGCACCAGCAGCGGCAACGCCCAGCCCTTCCGCTGGTCCTTGCCATAGGCCATCCAGGCGTTCTGCAGGACGAAATCGGCAATGACGTGCTTGAAGGTGAGCAGCAGCATCCAGCCGACCAGCGCACCAACCGGGACCTGCGACGACAAAGAGGGAAAAGACAAAGCTGACGCTCTCGCTACACTAACCCTTGGACGCACCGGGAACTGGAGGCGTTCAGCGCAATCTGATGAGAATACCCGGCCAATTCGACGCGTATGCGACGCTTATGACATCTCCGGTAGCGAATTGCACGCGAAAGGGAACCGCGAAACGCACTCTGCTACCCCTGCCCGCACCTTCTGCGGCAGGTAAGGTTACCTCCCGCATTGCCGCGAAAATCATTCGGCCGCATTGGTCCTCGGCGTTGCCAACGCCCGTGCGCGGATCTGCGCAATGCACCGCGCCAAGGCCCCCTGCCCGGGTTCCGCCAGCGCAACGTTGCGGGCTTCGGCGATGGCGGCGGCGAGATCCGGGATCGGCAGCGCGCCGTCGAAGGTCGGCTTGGCCACGCCGTCAATGATGGCGTGCCAATCCGCCAGCCCCTGCCGGTAGGCATCACCCTGTCCCTGGATCATCGTCGCCGTCGCGATCACGGCGTGTGCCGCAGCCGGCTGCTTGTCGAGCGCGCGCGCGATCATGTGCAGCCACCGTTCGGCCCAGGCCCGTTCCTCGACATAGCGAACCGACTGCAGCCGCCAGCGCCGCAGGCCCGCCATCAGCTTGAGGCGGCGCACCGCAAACCGCGACCGGACCGAGAAGCGGACCTTGATCCGGCGCCGGCCGAGCCAGCCGATCTGCTCGAAGCCCGTCGACATCGAATCGGCGACCGCCTGCGGCAGGGCGCCGAGCAGTTCGTCGAGCCGAAACCGCCTGACGTCGTCGGTCTCCCGCCCGCCCGGCCTGCGCCCTCGCTCCAGGCTCATCAATCGCAACTGCGCGATCCGGATCAGGTCCTCATAGGCCATGCGCTCGGCAAGGTGCTGCGCGATCTCGCAGAGCATGGCCGGATCGACGTCCGATCTGCGCACGAACCGCTTGATGCGATCGACATAGAGCTGCGCGTAGGTCGCGCCCTGGTACTCCATCAGCAGATGAATGCCATCGCTCACCACCGGGACGGCGGCCTCCGGCAGGCGCTCGGGCAGAAAGGGCGCATCACCCTCGTGGTCGCCGATGATGTCGGCGAACAGGTAGCGAAGCGAGGACCGGACGCTTTCCACGGTGCTCCAGGCCCCCCGGATCACGCCGACTTGGCGACAGGCGCGGCGGCGGTCTGCTGCGCCAGCCGCCGCTCGAGCGTTTCGATGTTCTGGAACAGCCGGGCGCTGGCAAGGCGCAGGAAGTAGAACGCGAAGGCGGGATTCTGGACGTAGAGCTGCTCGACCTGGTCGTAGGACACCGACAGGATCAGCCCGCCCTCGACACATTCCAGGGTCTGGGTGCGGGTATTGGACGGCGAGATCATGCCGAATTCGCCCACGATCGCCCCTACCGGCAGCTCGATACCGGATTCCACCAGGCGAAAACGACCGCTGACGATGTAGTACATGCTGTCGGCCTTCTCGTCCTTGTAGAACAGGACCTCGCCGGCGCCGCATTTGCGCTCGGTCATGAACGGCTTCAGCCACTCCATCGACAGGTCGCTGTTGACAGACTGCTTCACGTCGCGAACCAGTTGCAGCATCTGGTGCAGGCGATAGGTGTTGAGCGGCAGCAGCACCCCGTGCAGCACCAGCACCGGATAATTGTGCACCGGCAGCGCGGTGGCGATCAGCACGATATTGGTGAGGATCGCGAAGATCCGAAGCGGGATCATCGTCCGCATCGACAGCGTAGCGACCACGAAGATCGACGCGAAGAGGCTGCCGGCGGCGCCTGCATGTTCGACCAGGTGAGAGGTATCCATCGGGATCAACCAGACTCTTAAATGCAGGAGGGCCGAATGCCTTGTTCCGGCCTCTCATGGCTAGTTTATGTGTCCATGCCCACTTCTGATATACGGCGAACAGACGACGTTTGAACCGGTAATCGACCTGGAGACAAAAAATTCCCGCAAGCCCGGTCATGCACCGGGCCGATGACGCCCATTCGGTCGCCCCGCATCGTTGACGGGCCTTCCCCGCTCGGGGCACTTTGCGACGACATCCCCTCCAGTTTTCGATAGCGACAGGCGCCCGCCTTTCATGGCCAAACCGCAGCACTTCCCTGCCCTGGGGGCATTCCTGGCGGCAACGGCCAGGCGCAATTTGACCCGGGCCACCTACCTGGCCGTTGCGCTCGGCATGGCCGCCATGGTCCTGCTGACGATGGACTCGGCCTACGAGGTGGCCGGCCGCGGGATCATCGCCCTGCTGTGGGGATGTCTTGCTTTTTTTGTCGCCCAATGGCTGGCCCGGGTTCACAAGGCCGCGCGGCTTGGCCGTGCCGCAAACTACCTGCTGTCGGGCCGCGGCCTGCTGGACACGGCGTCAGCGCTCGCCGTGCCGGCTGCGCTTGTCGCCGGGGTGCCGCCGCGTGCGGCATGGCTGCTTGCGGTCACCTGGGTCGGCAAGGTGATTCCAGGCATCCCCGGGCTGCGGCAGTTGCGGCGCGTGATGGTGGTCGAGTCGCGCTCGCTGCTCTCGGTGCTCGCGCTGTTCCTGATTGTGCTGTTTTTCGGCTCCGTCGCCGAATATGCGCTGGAGCACGACGAACAGCCGGCGACCTTCGGCACCATTCCCTCGGCGCTGTGGTGGGCGGTGGTGACGCTGACCACCACCGGCTATGGCGACGTGGTGCCGATCACGCCGCTCGGCCGCCTGGTCGCGGCCGCCGTGATGATCTCCGGCCTCGGCGTGTTCGGTCTCTGGACCGGCATTCTCGCAACCGGCTTCGCGGCCGAGACCCGCCGCGACAATTTCCTCAAGACCTGGGAGTCGGTCAGCCGGGTGCCGTTCTTCGCCAGCCTCGGTCCATCGACCATCGCCGACGTCACGCAGATGCTGCGCACGATCGACCTGCCGCCACGCACGACCGTCATCCGCAAGGGCGACCCGGGCGACTGCATGTACTTCATCGCCGCCGGCGAGGTCGAGGTGGATCTCCCAGGCAAGAAGATCCGGCTGGGCGAAGGCGCATTCTTCGGCGAAATGGCCCTGCTTGGAAACAATCTGCGCTCCGCCAATATCAGCACGATCCAGTTGTCGAAGCTGCTGGTTCTCGACCTCGTCGATTTCCGCGTGCTGATGGCGCGCCATCCGGATCTGGTGCAGAGCATCGACGCCGAAGCCCAACGCCGCGCAATGGAGAACAGGACATGACCGACGGACCCACCTCGGCAGTCGAGGACGCGCCCAGCACGCCGGTTCTGACCATCGACGGGCCGCGCGCCACCATCCGGCTCAACCGTCCCCGTCATCTCAACCGTCTGCAGGCGGAAGATCTCGGTGTGCTCATCGCATTGTTTGATCGCATCGAAGCGGATGAGAGCCTGCGCGTGCTCGTCCTGACCGGAACCGGGCGCGCCTTCAGCGCCGGCTACGACCTCGGGTCGATCGGCGGCGCCGAGACCAGCCCGGCCGGCGGCGCGGGCCCGTCCTTCGAGGCGGTCGCCGACCGGCTGGAGGATCTGGCGCTGCCGACGATCTGCCGGATCAATGGCGGCGTCTATGGCGGCTCCACGGACCTGGCGCTGGCCTGCGACTTCCGCATCGGCATCGATACGGCCGAGATGTTCATGCCCGCCGCTCGGCTCGGCCTGCACTACTACCCCAATGGCATCAAGCGCTACGTCTCGCGACTCGGGCTCGACAATGCCAAGCGCCTGTTCCTGACGGCCGAGAAGATCGGCGCCGCGGAGATGCTGCGCATCGGCTATCTCACCGGGATGGTGGCCGCCGACGCCCTCGATACCGAGGTCGATCGATTAGCAGCGCTGCTGGCCGGCAACGCGCCGGTTGCCATGCGCGGCATGAAGCGGGCCATCAACGAATTTGCGCGCGGGACGCTCGACGATGCGGCGGCCCGTCGCAGGCATCAGGACAGCCTGGTCGGACCAGAGATCGGCGAAGGCATGAAATCGTTTGCAGAAAAGCGAAGGCCGAAATTCTGAGCGCAATGCGCATCTCGGACCAACACGTTTTGCATGCATCGTGCTGTATGCAGCCGGTGTGCTGACACACGCTCAGCGAACTATCGACGTAAAGCTCCAATTTGAGGTTGACAGCCTTTTGTCCATGACTAGCTTGGACTTGGGCGGAGACTTTCACATGCAAGTGATAGACGCGTATTGGGGTCGGCGGGCTCTGGACTATGTCGACGCGATCGAGGCGTCGAAGACCAGCGCCAGCGTGCTCTCCCAATTCGAGAAGGTGATCGGCGACCTCGGCTTCCACGCCTACATCATGGCTGGCGTGCCGACCGCGGATCAATCCCTGCAGCAGACCATCCTGGCCAACGGCTGGCCGCCGGAATGGTTCGACATGTACGCGCGGGAGCAGTTTCATCGCTTCGATCCAATCCCCCGTCACTGCCTGTCGACCTTGAATCCATTCTTGTGGTCGGAAGCGCCGTATGACCGCCAGGACGAGCCGGGCGCACACAAGGTGATGACGCGCGCGCGCGACTTCGGATTGAACGAAGGCTTCTGCGTTCCGATCCATTACGACGACGCGGTGGGTGCAGTCAGCCTGGCAGGCGAGCAGCCCAACCTCGCGACCGATGCGCGCGGCGCGCTGCACCTCATCAGCATGTTCACGCATCAGCGGCTGCGTGCGTTGGCGCGTGCGGCGACCGGCCAGAACCGTCGCCTGTCGCGCATCGAAGCCGAGGTGCTGAGTTGGGCGGCACGCGGCAAGACGGCGTGGGAGACGGCGCGCATTCTCGGCGTGTCCGAACGCAACGTGCGTTGGCATCTCGAGGAGGCTCAGCGCAAGCTGGAAACCAAGAACAAGACGGCGACGGTTGCGACCGCTCTTGTCAACGGTGAGATCACGATCTGATCTGGCGTTTTTGCCACTGGATCAATCGAACCACATCGGCAATCTGCAAGCCCCATATTGCTTCAGACGACCGGGGGTTTCGATGCCTGAGATTCATGTCGTTCGAAAAGACAATCGCGCGCTCTACGAAAAATATTTTGATCCTTATTACCGGCTGCGCCACGACATCTACGTCAAGCAGCGCAAATGGATGGCCCTCGATCGCCCCGACGGACGCGAGATCGACCAGTTCGACACCGAGGATTCGGTCTATCTGTTCTGTATCGACAACGGTCAGCTGATCGGCTCGATGCGCGCGGTGCCGACGCTGATGCCGACATTGATGAGCGACATCTTTCCCTATCTGAATCTGCGCGGTCCGATTCAACGCCCGGATGTCTACGAGCTGTCACGCATCTTCGTGATCCCCGAGCGCCGCGGCGAGCATGCGGGTCCGCGCATCGACATGCTGCTGCTGACCGCGATCATGGAATACGGCATCTCGATCGGCCTGACCGGGTTCTCCATCGTGCTCGAAAGCTGGTGGCTGCCGCGGTTTGAAAAGTGCGGCTGGAAGGCGCGGCCGCTGGGCGTGCCTCATCTGATGGACGGAATGTCGGTGATGGCCGTTCTGGTGGATTGTGACGAAACCACGTGGCAGTCGCTGTGCAACCAGATCGGCCTGACGCGACCGACGTTGACCTGGCAGGGGCTCGAAGATGTCAGCCGCCTGGCCCTGCCGGAAATCTTTCTTCATCTTCCGCCAGCCGTTCAGCCAGCGCAATGAGCTGCTCACGGTGCCGCGTCAGCCTCAGTCGATGGAACGCCTTCAGGAGGCGGTGACCCAGGAGCGTCGCCTCATCCACCTCCAGGGCATAGAGGTTGGACGGCATGTTCAAGGAATCCATCGCTGACACTTCAGGTTTTTGAACCGTGACTGAACCTTCAATCGAGAAGATCATCGAGCGTCTGCAATTCTGCATCGTGGACGCTCGCGCGATGCAACTCAAAATGTTAGAAAGGATTTTGTCAATATCATTGCTTGAAGCCCACGAGCTCAAGGAAAAGTGTGCACCCAAGGCGAGCGACAGCAGCCACTAGGGATTTTTCCGGCACGTCGCGGCGCAGCGTCGAGCAGGCGCTCGCGAGGTTCCGCGCCGAGAGTGCCAGCAAGGCTTTGATTTCAGAAACGATTGGGTTTGCGTTTGCGAGGCCGCGAACGCGGCGAGCATGCAAGCCGCATCGAATTCGCCGCGATCGAGGGATGCTTGCGGAGTCCATGGCAAGCATTCTGGCAACATTTCTTAATAAATTTTCGACATACGGCATCGCTGTGCAACGCCGACCGACGCAGCGAAAACGCATTGGCCGAACGATCGACGCCGTAAGTCCTGAGCAACACGACGCAGAGTCACGCCGCGCAAGACGTCGGTGTCTCAGCCCATCACCAACCCGCTCATTCCTCGACGAAGCGCACCGTGTCGGCCAGCGGCGCGCGGCTGGTGCGGTAGGAGTTGGCCTTGTGGTCGAGGTCGGGATAGCCGAACGAAATGCCGCACACGATCCTGCGATCGTCACCGAGACCGAAGTGCTGCCGCACCAGGTCGGAATGAAACGCGAGCGCGGCCTGCGGCACCGTGGCGATGCCGAGCGCCTGCGCTGCCAGCATGAAGCTCGTGACATAGCCGCCGCAATCGATCGCACCATAGGTGCCGAGCGCCTCGTCGCTGTGGATGATCGCCACATGCGGCGCACCGAACAAATTGTAGTTCTCCAGCGCCTGCCTGGCATAGCCGGCCCTGTCGCCACGTTCGATGCCGAGCGCGTTGTAGAGCTGGAAGCCACTCTCGCGCCGCCGCTCGAGATAGACGCCGTTGTATTCGCGCGGAAACGGGAAGTCGCCCGACGCCGGCTTGCCGCCCGATGCCGCGGCGTACATCACCTTGCGGAACGCCTCGGTGGCCGGGCCGGAGGTGATCTCGACGCGCCAAGGCTGGCTGTTGCACCACGACGCGGTCTTCTGCGCAGCTGTCAGAATGCGCTCGATGGTCGCCCGCGGCACGGGATCGGCGCGGAAGCTGCGGCAGGAGAAACGTGCGGCCATCAACTCTTCGAGAATGGTGATGGGGTCTGTGTTGGCGGCCACGGCTTTTGCTTCCATCTGATTGGCTCTCGTCTCGACCGATCTCGCTCCTCATGGTGAGGAGGCGCGCAGCAGCGTCTCGAAACATGAGGCCACATCGCGGCCTCATCCTTCGAGACGCTGCTGCGCAGCTCCTTAAGGATGAGGGTCAGCTACGTCCCTTGGTCGGCACTTTGTTGAACGGCACGTCCTTATCGACCCGGATATCGCCGGTCAGGCCGAGCACGCGCTCGGCGATGATGTTGCGCAGGATCTCGTCAGTGCCGCCGGCGATGCGCATCGACGGCGAGGTCAGCAGCATCTGCTGGAATTGTCCCCCCGTCACGTCTTCGTCCGCACCGGTGAGCACGCCGGCGCCGCCTTCGAGGTCCATCGCGTAGGTCGCGATGTCCTGCAGCATCACGCCGGCAACGAGCTTGCCGATCGAGTTCTCCGGACCGGGGCGCTCGCCCTTGGATAGCGCCGAGATCGCGCGATAGCTGGTGTACTTCAGGCCGCTCGCCTTGACGGCCCACGACGCCAGCTTCGACCGCGTGGCGCGGTCGTCGATGGCGAGCCCGTTCTCGGTCATCAGGTTGGCGCAGAATTCGAACATCTCCGGGAAACCGGTAGCGAGCCGCGCACCGATCGACATGCGCTCGTTCATCAAGGTCGTAAGCGAGACGTTCCAGCCGTCGCCGACCGCGCCGAGCCGTTGCGAGTCAGGGATCACCACATCGGTGAAATAGACCTCGTTGAACTCCTGCATGCCGTTGGCCTGCTTGATCGGACGGACCTCGACACCCGGGCTCTTCATGTCCAGGAAGAACATGGTCAGGCCCTTATGCTTGGGCACGTTGGGGTCGGTGCGGGTGATCAAAAGGCCGTAGTCCGAATAGTGCGCGCCCGAGGTCCAGATCTTCTGGCCGTTGATGACCCAGTCGTCGCCGCGCTTCTCGGCGCGGGTGCGGAGGCCCGCGACATCAGAGCCGCCGGCCGGCTCGGAGAACAGCTGGCACCAGATCTCCTCGCCCGCAGCGAGCTTCGGCAGATAGCGCCGCTTGTGTTCCTCACTGCCATAGGCCATCACCGTCGGACCGCACATGCCCTCGCCGATCTGGAACGGCTGCGTCAGCTTGCCGTAGATGCCCTCTTCCTGCTGCCAGATCACGCGCTCGATCGGCGTGGCGCCGCGGCCGCCATACTCCTTGGGCCAGTGCAGGCAACTCCAGCCGGCGTCGGACTTCTTCTTCTGCCAGGCCTTGCCGACGGCGACGATGTCGGCATGCTTCAGCCGGATGCGCCCGAGCGAGGAGCTCGCGAGTTCCTCTTCCAGCTCCTTCGGCGCATTGGCGGCGATCCAGGCGCGCGCGGTCTCGCGAAAGGCGGCTTCATCAGGGGTGTCGTCGAAGTTCATGCCCTAGCCCTCAATTAGATCTGCGTAGGGCGGGTTAGCCGAAGGCGTAACCCGCCACTTGATTGACCTCGCGCGGTCCACGGCGGGTTACGCTGCGCTAACCCGCCCTACGACGGCAACTACGCCCGTCCCTTGGTCGGCACCTGGTTGAACGGCAGGTCCTTGTCGACGCGGATGTCGCCGGGCAAACCGAGCACGCGTTCGGCGATGATGTTGCGCATGATCTCGTCGGTGCCGCCTTCGACGCGGGTGCCGGGCGCGCGCAGCAGCATCGCCTGGAAGCGCCCGGCCAGCTCCGCCTCGGGACCGCTCAGCACACCAGCCGCGCCCTGCAGATCGAGCGCGAAAGCCGCGACGTCCTGCACCATCGAACCCGCGACCAGCTTGCCTATCGAGTTCTCCGGACCGGGGCGCTCGCCCTTCGACAGCGCCGAGATGGCGCGCATGCTGGTGTATTTCAGCCCGCTCGCCTTCACCGCCCAGCTCGCCAGCTTGGAGCGCACGTTGCGGTCCTCGATCGCCGGCCGATCGTCCAGCATCAGGTTGGAGCAGAAGTCGAACAGCTCGGGGAAGCCGGTGGCGACGCCGGCGCCGATCGACATGCGCTCGTTCATCAGCGTCGTCAGCGCGACGTTCCAGCCGTCATTGACGGCGCCGAGCCGCTGCGGGTCCGGGATCACGACATCCGTGAAATAGACTTCGTTGAAGTCCGAATGACCGCTGGCCTGCTTGATCGGCCGCACCTCCACCCCCGGGCTCTTCATGTCCAGGAAGAACATGGTGAGGCCCTTGTGCTTCGGCACGGTTGGATCAGTGCGCGTCAGCAGGATGCCGTAATCGGAGTAGTGCGCGCCGGAGGTCCAGATCTTCTGGCCGTTGATGACCCAGTCGTCGCCACGCTTCTCGGCGCGGGTGCGCAGGCCCGCCACGTCGGAGCCGCCGGCGGGCTCCGAGAACAGCTGGCACCACACCTTCTCGCCCGAGGCGAGCGGCGGCAGGTACTCTCTCTTATGCTGCTCTGAGGCATAGGCCATCATGGTCGGCCCGCACATGCCGTGGCCGATGATGAACATGCCGGAGAGCTTGCCGAAAGGCCCTTCCTCCTGCTGCCAGATCACGCGCTCGATCGGCGACGAACCGCGGCCGCCATACTCCTTCGGCCAGTGCAGGCAGGCCCAGCCGGCATCGGCCTTCTTCTTTTGCCAGGCCTTGGCGACCTCGAGGATATTGGCATTCTTCAGCGCGGTGCGGCCGAGCGAGGAGGCGCGCAGCTCATCCTCGTACTGCTTCGGCGCATTGGCGGCGATCCAGGCCCGCGCCTGGCTGCGAAACGCGGCCTCCTGCGGGGTGTCATCGAAGTTCATGGCTCAAACCTCTTATCTCGTAGGGTGGGCAAAGGCGCAACGCGCCGTGCCCACCGCTTCAAACCGTGCGATTGGTGGTGGGCACGCTTCGCTTTGCCCACCCTACGAATTCACTTAACCTCACGCCGCATTGCGCTTGCGCATGCGGTCGATCAGCTGGTCTTCCCAATACGACAGGCTGCCGAGGCCGAGCGCGAGCGCGTTGGCGCGGCGGTAGTACATGTGGCAGTCGAACTCCCAGGTGAAGCCCATGCCGCCATGGACCTGGATGTTGTTCTTGGCGCAGTGCTGGAACGCCTGGGTCGCGCTGATGCGCGCCGAGGCCGCGGCCTCCGGCAATTCCGGGGCGTTGGTCGAGAGCGCCCAGGCGCCATAATAGGAGTTGGAGCGCGCCAAGGTCGCCGAGACGTACATGTCGGCGAGCATGTGCTTGACTGCCTGGAACGAGCCGATCGGACGGCCGAACGCGATGCGGTCGAGCGCGTAGTCGCGGCCCATCTCCAGCGCTCGGTCGGAGCCGCCGACCTGCTCGAACGCGGTCAGCACGGCAGCGCGGTCGAGCACCTGGCTGAGGATGCTCCAGCCCTCGCCGGCAGCGCCGAGCGGCTCGGCCTTGCAATTCGCAAAGGTGAGCTCGGCCTGACCGCGCGTCGGGTCGAGATTGGTCAGCGCCTTGGCTTCGACGCCGCCGGACTTCGTATCGACCAGGAACAGCGAGATGTCGCTGTCACGTCCAGTCGACGCGGTGCGCGCGGCGACGATGAAGAGATCAGCGATCGCGCCGTCGGCGACCGGCTTCTTGACGCCGTTGATCACGCCATTGGCGGCCTCACACTTGATCGCCTTCGGCGACGGATTGCCGGTGCCCTCGAACAGTGCCAAGGTGCCGATCGCCTCGCCGCTCGCGATCTTCGGCAACCACGTTTGCTTCTGCGCGTCGCTGCCGGCGAGCATCAGCGCTTCCGCCGCGAGATACACCGTGGACGAGAACGGCACCGGCGCCAGCGCGCGGCCGACCTCCTCGGCGATCACGCACAGCTCGAGATGGCCGGCGCCCGCGCCGCCATACTCCTCGGGGATCGCGACGCCGAGGAAGCCCATCTCGGCAAAGCCTTTCCACAACGCGCGGTCATACGGCTCCTTGCCGTCGAGCACGACACGCACGGATTTCGGCGGGCACTTTTCGGCGAGGAATTTCCGCGCCTGGTCCCGCAACTGCTTCTGGTCGTCGGAGAAATCGAAGTTCATTGATGTCACTCGCCTTGAAAGTCGGATCTAAAACTCGCCGTCATTCCGGGGCGCGCGGAGCGCGAGCCACGATGCGCAATTGCGCATCGGGGAATGACGAGTGGGAAGAGACGGGCCTCATCACAGCACGATCACATCGCCGTCGGGCGTATCAGCATAGAGCCGCTCCAACAGCGCGGCGCGACGCTCCAGGCCGGCGCGCTGGTTGATGTAGCCCTTGTCGGTCAGCTCATGGCCATCGATCGACGGCGGCTCGGCCATCAGCATGGCGCGGCCGATGCGCCGGCTGCTGGCGCCTTCGCACTCTTTATTATGTGCCTGAAGTCCGCGGCGGACACAGTCGATGACAGCAGGATGCTTCACCACTTCTTCGAACGTCGCGTCGGGATTGCCGACGAGCTGGCGGCAGGCGTGCAGATTGGGCCACGCCAGCAGGCCGACATACTCACGATCCTGCCCCGCCACCAGCGCATCGTGGATCGCCGGCGTGCTAGCTGCGATCGCATCGGTGCGCAGCGAGCCGACATGGACGAAGGTGCCGGTCGTCAGCTTGAAGTCCTCGACCACGCGGCCGGCGAAGATGATGCCCTGCGCCGGATCGTTGGGATCGACGAACACGCCGGCATCGCCGATGCAGTAGAAGCCTTCGTCGTCGAACGCCTTCTTGGTCAGCTCGGGCTGGCCGAGATAGCCGGGCATCACGTTGATGCCGCGCAGCCGCAGCTCGTATTTGTCACCGGTCGGCACCATCTTCAGCTCGACGCCGGGGAACGGCAGGCCGATCAGGCCGACGCGCTCGGTGTTCCAATAGGTGCCGGTCGAGGTCGGTGCGGTCTCGGTCGAGCCCCAGCCGGTGTAGAACACGATGCGCTCGCCGGTGGTCTTCACCGCGAGCGCCTGCATGCGCTCATAGAGATCGTCCGGCAGCCGCGCGCCGCCATAGGCCATGATGCCGAGATCCTTGAAGAAGGAGCGGCACAGCGCGTCGTCCTTCTCCATCGCCGCGGCGAGTGCGGCATAGCCCGCAGGAACGTTGGCGTAGTAGGTCGGCGACACCTCACGCAGGTTCTTGATCGTCTCGTCGAACATGCCGGGCATCGGCCGGCCGTCGTCGATATACAGCGTGCCGCCCTCGATCAGCAGCGGATTGAACAGCGCGTTGCCGCCCATGGTGTGATTCCACGGCATCCAATCGAGCACCGTGGAAATCGGCGCCTCCGGGCCACGCGGCCGCGTCTGCATCATCATCGCCGCATTGGCGCACATCATGCGCTGGGTGTTGATAACCGCCTTGGGCATGCCGGTCGAGCCTGACGTGAACAACAGCTTGCCGACGGTCTCCGGCGAGATCTGCGCGATCGACGCCTCGACCGCGTCAGTGACCGGCGTTGCGGCGAGGTCGGTGAAGCTGACGCTCGGAATGCCCTCGCAGCGCCGCGCAACATGGATCACGGTGATGCCGTCGAGATCGAGTGCCTTCAGCGCCTTCTCGAAGGTCGGGCCGTCCTGCACCATCACGACGCCCGGCTTCACCAGCCCGAACAGATATTTCAGCTTGAGGTGATCGTGGCTCATCAGCGAATAGGCCGGCGACACCGGCGCCGCCGGGGAGCGTGCCTGCATCGCGGCGAAGGTCATCAGCGCATGCTCGATGGAATTGCCGGAGAGGATCGCCACGGGGCGGCCGTCGAGCTTCAGATTGAGCAGGCCCTGCGTCAGTCCGTCGACGGTCCGCTTGGCTTCGGCATAGGACAGCTTGCGCCATTGCCGCTCGGGCCCGCTGCGCTGCGCGAGCCAGGTCCGCGTCGGCGCCTCCTTGGCCCAGCGCGCCAACGGCGCGGCGAGATGCGGCTCGTAGGCCTGCAGCGGAATGCGCGACTTGATGACGATCGCGCCGTCGCTCCGCCGTTCGACGTCGATGTCGCGCGCCAGCCAGTTGACCTTGCGGAATGCCGGCTTCTCCAGCACCTTCGCTGCCGTTCCGTCCATTTTGCGTCTCCCGAAATATCGTCCTTTGCGGATCTTGATATCTAGCGGTTGGTATAGACCGGCTTTCGCTTCTCGAGAAAGGCTGTAATGCCTTCCTTGAAATCTTCCGAGCGGCTGCATAGCACTTGGTTGCGATCCTCCATGGCGATGACGGCTTCGATCGACGACGCGTCGATGCTGATGTTCAGGCATTCCTTGGACAGGCGAAGTCCGACCGGCGAGGCCGTGATCATCGCATCGATGAAGGGTGCTGCGGCGCTGTCGAGCATGTCGTCCTCGACGATCTCCGACACCAGGCCCACCATGAGCGCGCGTTCGGCGCCGATGAAGCGGCCGGTGAGGATCAGCTCGGAGGCGACGGAGACACCGACGAGGCGCGGCAGGAAGTAGCTGGTACCGATGTCGCAGCCGCCGAGCCCCAGCTTGATGAAGGCGCAGTTCATCCGCGCCGAACGCGAAGCGATGCGGATGTCGGCGGCGAGCGCCAGCGCGAAGCCGCCGCCGGCGGCGGCGCCCTGCACCAGCGCAATGATCGGCTGCGGACAGCGCCGCATCAGCATCACGATGTCGGCAATGCGGCGCTGCGAGTCCAAGGATTCGGTGACGCTGGGCGGCTCATTGACGCCACCACGCCGCTGCATCGCGGCCTTGAGGTCGAGGCCGGCGCAGAAGTTCTTGCCGGCGCCCTTGAGCACCACGACGCGCGTCGTGCGATTGCGCTGAAGGCTTTCGAAATAGACGTTGAGCGCATCGATCAACGCAGGGTCGAGCGCATTGAGGCTGTCCGGACGATTGAGCGTCACCCGGTCGACACCATTGTCATGCTCGATCAGCAGTGGTTGGGACATGGCGCTCTCTCCTCACCGTCATCCCGGCGAACGCCGGGATCCATAGCCACCGGCTTGATTGGTCAGGGCGCGGCGTCTGCCAGAGTGCCTCTCACAGACGCCGCGTAGTATGGGTCCCGGCTCAAGGCCGGGACGACAGCGGAGGTTGCCTCTAGCGCGGGGCCATGCGGATGGCGCCGTCGAGGCGGATGGTTTCGCCGTTCAGCATCGGGTTCTCGACGATGTGGACGGCGAGGTTGCCGTATTCCGAGGCGTCGCCGAGGCGGGCCGGATGCGGCACCTGAGCGCCGAGGCTCTTGCGCGCTTCTTCGTTCAGACCCATCAGCAGCGGCGTCAGAAACAGGCCGGGCGCGATGGTGTTGACGCGGATCTTCTGGCTGGCGAGATCACGTGCGGCCGGCAGCGTGAGGCCGACGACGCCGCCCTTGGAGGCCGAATAGGCGATCTGCCCGATCTGGCCTTCATAAGCCGCGACGCTCGCGGTGTTGATGATGACGCCGCGTTCCTCGCCAACCGCCTCCGCGGTCACGAGGCGCTCGGCGAACAGGCGCAGCACGTTGAAGGTGCCGATCAGATTGACGTTGATGATGCGGGCGAACTTGGCGAGCGGATAGACGCCGTCCTTGCCGACGATGCGTTGCGAGCCGCCGATGCCGGCGCAGTTCACCAGCACGCGGGCGATGCCGTGGGCAGCTTCCGCCTTGGCCAGGCCGGCCTTGACCTGCTCTTCGTCCGTGACGTCTGCATGAATGGCGACGCCGTTGAGCTCGGCAGCGACCTTCTCCGCGTTCTCCTTGCTCTGGTCGAGCACGGCAATCTTGGCGCCTTTGGCCGCCATGGCACGCGCGGTGGCGGCGCCGAGGCCCGAGCCACCGCCGGTGATGAGAACGGCAACGTTGTTGAGTTGCATGGTGCGTTTCCTCCGTTGTTATTGGCGAGTAGCGAATAGCGAGTAGCGAATAGGGAAGGCAGGATATCCCCTACTCGCTACTCCCTATTCGCCATTCGCCCCTTTCACTATCCCGCCGCAGATCAGCGCCTCCATATGGGCGATGTACTGGCGGCAGACATCATCGGTGACCGGGCCGACGCCGATCGCGCGCGACATCGCGTGGCGGCCAAAGAACAGGTGATCGCAGGCGCCGATCAGGCTGGTGTAGAACAGCACCGGATCGACGACGCGGAACTCGCCCTTGGCGACGCCCTCCTCGATCAGCCGGCGATGAAAATCCAACAGCGGCGCGACGAAGAACTTCGACACTTCGTCTGCGGCCTCGGGGCTGCTCTCATGCAGGAGATAATGGATCAGCCGGTTCATGTAGGGAAACCGGTGATAGGCGCGGATGATGCCGTTGATGTGCAGCTTGAGCTTCGCGGTCGGCGGGATCGGCTGCGCCAGCAGGAATTCGAGATGGGCAACCTCGGTCGCCGCGTCGCGCGCGAGCAGCGCCAGCAGCAGGCCGTCCTTGTTGCCGAAATGGTATTTGACCAATGCGGCGTTCGAGCCGGACTTCTGCGCGATGTCGCTGAGCGAGATCTCGATCGAAGACCTCTGGATCATCAGCTCGCTGGCGGCGACCAGCAGCTTCTCCGCGGTGGCATTCCGCCCCGCGGGAAGTTTCTCCGGCACGCTGTTCTGAAGCTGAGGTCCCAAGATCCATCTCGCGCTTGATCGGGGCAGATAAGCCGAAGCCGGAGTTGATCTCAAGAGTTAATTGATCGATTGACTAAGCCTCAATCGCGCATTTAAATCGCCGGCAATCACGAACCAAGTCTAGGGAGGAAACCTCATGGCGGAAGCCTATATCGTCGCGGCTGCACGCACGGCCGGCGGCCGCAAGGGCGGCCGTCTGGCCGGCTGGCATCCGGCTGATCTGGCGGCGAAGGTGCTGGACACGCTGGTCGAGCGCTCCGGCGCCGCGCCGGACCAGGTCGAGGACGTGATCATGGGCTGCGTGATGCAGACCGGTGAGCAGTCGACCAACATCGCCCGCAACGCAGTGCTGGCCTCGAAGCTGCCGGAGAGCGTGCCGGGCACCTCGATCGACCGCCAGTGCGGCTCGTCGCAGCAGGCGCTGCATTTCGCCGCGCAGGCAGTGATGTCGGGCGCGATGGACGTCGTGATCGCCGCGGGCGTGGAGTCGATGACCCGCGTGCCGATGGGCCTTTCCTCCACCTTGCCGGCGAAGAACGGCTTCGGGCACTACAAGAGCCCGAGCATGGAGAGCCGCTATCCGAACATCCAGTTCAGCCAGTTCACCGGCGCGGAAATGATGGCGGAGAAGTACGGGCTGTCGAAGGATGACCTCGACGAGTACGCCTATAACAGCCACCAGCGCGCGATCGCGGCGACGCAGGCAGGGCACTTCAAGGACGAGATCATTCCGCTGCAGATCACCCGTGCAGACGGCTCGACCGACACCCATCATATCGACGAGGGCATCCGCTTCGACGTCAGCCTCGACGGCATCAAGGGCGTCAAGCTGATCGCCGAGAACGGCAAGCTGACGGCCGCCAGCGCCAGCCAGATCTGCGACGGCGCGTCGGGCGTGATGGTCGTCAACGAGCGCGGCCTGAAGTCGCTCGGCGTCAAGCCGCTGGCCCGCGTGCATCACATGACCATGATGGGCGGCGATCCCGTCATCATGCTGGAGGCGCCGCTGCCGGCAACGCAGCGCGCGCTGCAGAAGGCCGGCATGTCGATCGACGACATCGACCTCTACGAGGTCAACGAGGCCTTCGCCTCGGTCCCGACAGCGTGGCTGAAGAGCACCGGCGCCGATCCGAGCCGGCTGAACGTCAATGGCGGCGCCATCGCGCTCGGCCATCCGCTCGGCGGCTCCGGCACCAAGCTGATGACCACGCTGCTGCATGCGTTGAAGGCCCGCAACAAGCGTTATGGTTTGCAGACCATGTGCGAAGGCGGCGGCATGGCCAACGTGACGATCGTCGAGCGACTGTAGCTCTCACCACCAACAACGGTGTCGTCCCGGCGAAAGCCGGGACCCATAACCACCGAATTGAATGTTGGGCAAGCTGCAGCCACCGCTTGCTCCCACCACAGGCCCCTGTGGTTATGGGTCCCGGCTCAAGGCCGGGACGACACCTTTTCCTTTTATCAGCGGTGAGCCCGTCATGACCCACCCCTCCATCCACGCCCAGAGCCATCCCGATAAGATCGCCTATCAGATGGCGGGGACCGGCAAGGCCATCACCTATCGCGAGCTCGACGAGCTCTCCAACCAGGGCGCCCAGCTGTTCCGTGCGCTCGGCCTCAAGGCCGGCGATCACGTCGCGTTCCTGATGGAGAACCGGCTTGCCTTCATGGAGATCGCCTGGGCCGCGCAGCGCTCCGGCCTCTACTACACCGCGATCAGCCGCTATCTCACCAAGGACGAGATCGCCTACATCATCAAGGATTGCGGCGCCAAGGTCTTCATCACCTCGCCGAAATGCGCCGAGCAGGTGCGCGACCTCGTGTCGAATGACGGTCCGCTGTTCTTCATGGTCGACGAGCCCGAGCCCGGCTTCCGCTCCTGGGACAAGGAAGCCGGCGCGCAGCCAAAGACACCGATCGCCGACCAGGTCGCCGGCTACGACATGCTGTATTCGTCAGGCACGACCGGACGTCCCAAGGGCATCAAGAAGGATTTCGAAGGCAATCCGATCGACCAGCCGAACCCGTTCCTGCGCGTACTCTGCGCCGACATGTGCGGCATGAATGCCGAGAGCACCTATTTGTCGCCGGCCCCGCTCTATCACGCGGCTCCGTTGCGCTTCAACATGATGGTCTCGGTGCTCGGCGGCACCTCGATCATCATGGAGCATTTCGACGCCGAGGAGTTCCTGAGGCTGGTCGAGAAGTACAAGGTGACGCAGTCGCAGCTGGTGCCGACGATGTTCGTGCGCATGCTCAAGCTGCCGGAGGACGTCCGCAAGCAGTACGACGTCTCGACCCTGAAGGGCGCGATCCATGCCGCGGCGCCCTGCCCGGTCGACGTCAAGGCCAGGATGATCGACTGGTGGGGTCCGATCCTGATCGAGTACTATGCCGGCTCCGAGGGCAACGGCGTCACCGTCTGCACCTCGAAGCAGTGGCTGGAGCATCGCGGCAGCGTTGGTCGCGCTGTCGTCGGCAAGATCAAGATCCTCGGCGAGGACGATCAGGAGATGCCGACCGGCGAGATCGGCACGGTCTATTTCGCCGACGCGCCGGTTTTCTCCTATCACAACGATCCGGAGAAGACGAAGCGCGCCTACAACGACAAGGGCTGGTCGACGCTCGGCGATGTCGGCTATCTCGATGCCGACGGCTTCCTCTATCTCACCGACCGCAAGTCCTACATGATCATCTCGGGCGGCGTGAACATCTACCCGCAGGAGACCGAGGACGTCCTCATCACCCATCCAGACGTGGCCGATGTCGCCGTGTTCGGCGTCCCCAACGAGGAGATGGGCGAGGAGGTGAAGGCGGTGGTGCAGCCGCACGACATGGCGCGCGCCGGCAAGGAGTTGGAGGAGCAGCTGATGCTGTTCTGCCGCAGGCATCTGTCGCCGCTCAAATGCCCGCGCTCGATCGACTTCGAGCCGGAACTGCCGCGCACCCCGACCGGCAAGCTGGTGAAGCGCCATCTGCGCGAACGCTACTGGCCGAAGAAGGGCGCGGCGTAGCATAGGGGCAGCGTAGCTCCACATACGGTGTCGTCCCGGCCTTGAGCCGGGACCCATAGCCACCGTCCTGAATTTTGCGAAGGCTGGAGCTGCCAGTCAGCCTCACCACATCGTCCTGTGGTTATGGGTCCCGGCTCAAGGCCGGGACGACACTGATGAGGGCCGCGATGACCTCCTTTCCCCAACTGCAACCACTCCCCCTGACTCCTGCCATTCGCTCCCGCTACGTCGACGGCATCAATGGCCTGCGCATGCATGTGCTGGAGGCCGGCTTCGAAACACCGAACCGGCCCTGCGTGCTGCTGCTGCATGGCTTTCCCGAGCTCGCCTACAGCTGGCGCAAGGTGATGCCGGCGCTGGCCGCGGCCGGCTATCACGTGCTGGCTCCGGACCAGCGCGGCTATGGCCGCACTACCGGCTGGAGCGCCGACTATGACGGCGACCTCGCGCCGTTCCGATTCACCAATCTGGTGCGCGATGCGCTCGGCGTCGTCTATGCCTTCGGTCATCGCCATGTCGCCGCTGTCGTGGGCCACGACTTCGGCAGCCCGGTCGCGGCATGGTGCGCGCTGATCCGCCCCGACGTCTTTCGATCGGTGGTGATGATGAGCGCGCCGTTCCCGGGTCCGCCGCCAGCGGCGTTCGGCATCGCCGACCGGCCGGTTGCGCCGCAAGAAGATCCCGTGCATCGCGAACTCGCGGCATTGCCGCGACCGCGCAAGCACTATCAATGGTACTACTCCATGCGGCAGGCCAATGCCGACATGGTCAGGGCCCCGCAAGGACTGCATGATTTCCTGCGGGCCTATTATCACCACAAGAGCGCCGATTGGCCCGACAACAAGCCGTATCCGTTGCAGGCGTGGAGCGCAGACGAGCTTGCCAAGCTGCCGACCTACTATGTGATGGACCTCGCCAAGACGATGGCCGAGACTGTCGCCGAGGAGATGCCTGACGCGGCGGCTATCGCGGCCAATCACTGGCTGCCTGACAGCGAGCTCGCGATCTACGCCGCCGAATATGAACGAACTGGCTTCCAGGGCGGGCTGCAATGGTATCGCTGCGGCACGTCAGGCCTGTTCGACGCGGAATTGCAGACCTGGTCGGATCGCACCATCGACGTTCCGTCTGCATTCATCTCCGGTCTGCAAGACTGGGGCATCTACCAACGGCCCGGTGTGTTTGAAGCGATGCAATCCCGAGTGTGCACCAACATGATCATGTGCGAGCTGATCGATCGCGCCGGTCATTGGGTGCAGCAGGAGCAGCACGAACGTGTCAATGAGCTCCTGCTGACGTTCCTGAACAAATCGACAGCCTGATTTCGGACGCCGTTCTGACTTATCAGGCGAATCGAGGAACGAACATTCGGGGTGCGACGTTTTGGCATTCGGGCGATGCGCATCAGGAGATGATTCATGGATAAGAAGATCGCAGGCTTGCTCGGCGCAGTTGCCGCCGTCGGCGCGCTTGGCACGGCGCAGGCGTCGGCGGCTCCAGCCCCGACCGACGTGCTGAAGGCCAATTCCTACGCCGACCTGCTCGAGCCGATTCCGAACGCCGCCAAGGTGCTGCAGGCGCTCGACGAGCAGGGACCGCAGGCGGACGAGCCGAAAGTGCAGCTCGCGCAGTGGTACCATCACCACCACCATCATCATCACCACCATCACCATGGCTACTGGCGCGGCTATGGTTATGGCCCTGGCTATGGGTACGGCTACGGCCCCCGGGTCTACGTGGTGCCGCGCCGCTACTACCACCATCATCACCACCACCACCATCACTGGTACTACGATCGCTATTGATCGTAGTAAGATGACGGTGCGGAAGGCGTCGGCCGCAAGGTCGGCGCCTTTTCTTTGAGATAGGGGCGGTAGCACATCATTGTCGAGACACGGGGCTATCACGACGAGCGAGCCTGTCAGTTTTAGTCCTCCGTCATGCCCGGGCTCGTCCCGGCCATGACGACGTGGAGACAGTCGAGTGAAAGTCCGACATCAAATGCGATGCCTGAGCCTGATCAGGACTTGCGTGCTTTCTCCTTCGCCGCGCGATGCAGATGGCGATAGGTGCCGTCGAACACGGTGTCGGTATTCGACACCCATTCGGTTTCCTTGGCGAGCACGGGTCGGCTGGCATGGATGCGGCGCGACTGCAGCTCGCGCTCGGCCGCCTCGTCGGGGCTCATCGGCTCAACCGTGAAGTTGGCCTCCTCAGGAATCACGATGACCTGTGCGAACGGCTCGCCGGGGCGGAAGACGTGCGTGCGGCCCTCGGCCGGCGCCTTGAAGACGCAGAAGAACAGCATCGGCCAGAAGTTGCGCACCAGCGCCGGCACGGCGATCGGACACGTATCGGTGCGGTCGGTATAGAAGCGCGGATGCGGCTCGGTCCGGATGGCAAAACCCTTGGGGACCTTGAGATCGAGCAGGATCTGATAGGTGTAGAACGCATCGCCGAAGTTGCGGAACGGCGGCCATTGCAGGCTCGGGCTCGGCGGCTCACCCCAATCGCCCGACAGCTCCAGCTTGCCGTCGCGCGTCGTCACCTGCAGCTCGAAGCTGTAGGGGTAAAACAGCTCGATGCCATATTGCGCACCTTCTGAAAATGGTACGCAGTGCCAAACCTGCTCATGCGAGCCATTCGCGCGCGGCTGCCGTTCACCTGCCCAGCCCGGAATATCCATCCTGGTGCGGCGCGGCGCCAAGCCAGGATCGTTGAGCCGATATTTGACGCTGTCCATTGGAACTCCTTAGGTGGCTGAGCGAACCGCGAACGACGAACTATCCTCGCAGTTCCATGACTGCAGCTTGAATGCGCCATCACGAAAGGTTTCGCGACCACGGGGCGGCGGGAGTTTGACCGCGATGCAGCAAGTTCCTATACACTTTAGAAACGTTCTAAACACATGCATGTTGAGAGCGACAGATCCGGGGATCTTGGAATGAAGAATTTCGCCGACCTCACCGAGCGCGAGATCTTGGCGATCGCGATCTCGGCCGAAGAGGAAGACGGCCGCATCTACATGAGCTTCGCGGAGGACCTTGCGGAGCGGTATCCGGATTCGGCGAAATTGTTCGAGCAGATGGCCGAGGAGGAGAAGGGCCACCGCCACATGCTGCTGGAACTCTATGAGGAGCGCTTCGGCAAGAACCTGCCGCCGATCCGGCGCGAGAACGTCAAGGGCTTCATGCAGCGCCGCCCGATCTGGCTGACCAAGAACCTGTCCCTCGACACCATCCGCAAGGAGGTCGGCACGATGGAGTTCGAGGCAGAGCGCTTCTACGCGAAGGCCGCCGAGCAGGCCAAGGATGTCGGCGTGCGCCGGCTGCTCGGCGACCTCGCGCTGGCCGAGAAAGGCCACGAGCAGGTCGCCGCCAAGCTGACCGACGAAATCCTGAGCCCCGACGTTCGCCACAAGGAGGACGAGACCCGGCGGCGCGTGTTCGTGCTGCAATATGTGCAGCCCGGCCTCGCCGGCCTGATGGACGGCTCGGTGTCGACGCTCGCGCCGTTGTTCGCCGCTGCTTTCGCGACGCATCAGAATTTTCAGACCTTCCTGGTCGGTCTCGCCGCCTCGATCGGCGCCGGCATCAGCATGGGCTTCGCCGAGGCGCTGTCCGACGACGGCTCGCTGACCGGCCGCGGCTCGCCGTTGCTGCGCGGCGCCGTCTGCGGCGCGATGACGACGCTCGGCGGCCTCGGCCACACCATGCCCTATCTGGTCCCCGATTCCTGGACCAACGCGTTCTGGATCGCGACTGCGATCGCGTGCCTCGTCGTGTTCTTCGAATTGTGGGCGATCGCCTATATCCGCGCCCGCTACATGGACACGCCCTTCCTCCAGGCCGTGTTCCAGATCGTGCTCGGCGGCATCATCGTGCTGGGAGTGGGGATATTGATCGGAGCGGCCTGAGCATGCATGGCGGAACTTCCGCCCCTGATGCTGATTGCGCCCCATCGATCGCAACAGAAGGCTCGTCATGACGCCACGCCTGCATTACGGCACGCCCGCGAAGATCCTGCACTGGCTCGTGGTGGTGCTGCTCGCCATCCAATATCCGATCGGCTGGCTGATGCCCGATCTGCACGCCAATACGCCGCCGGGCGCGCCGATGATCCTGCACATCTCGTTCGGCCTCACCATTCTCGTGCTGATCGTGGTGCGCTTCGTCTGGCGGCTGACACATCCGGTCGCCCCTGAAAGCTCGCTGCCGCCGTGGCAGCGGCTGAGCTCCGAAGCCGTGCACTGGATGCTTTATGTCATGGTGCTCGCCAGCACCATCACCGGCTGGCTGTTCGCCTCGTTCCGCGGCTGGAGCGTGTCGTACTTCTATTTGTTCCAGCTGCCGATGCTGGCCGCGCGCAACCCGGCCGGCAACCGCGCCATCGACGGGCTGCACCAGGCGGCCGAATTGCTGCTGCTGATCCTGATCGTCGTGCATGTCGGCGCCGCACTCGCTCACATCTTCATCTATCGCGACCGCGTCATGCAGCGCATGCTGCCGGGCTGACGCGCAAGTCCGCAATTTCGGTCAAGCCACCGCCATCGGCGTCAGCTACAACGGGGCTCCCTCACCCCACCGGAGTTGGACCCTTGGCCGCATCGCAATGGACGTTCGCTTCAGCCGTTGAGACGGCGAAGGCGCTGGCGGATCGCGAGATCTCCTCGGTCGAGCTGACGCAGCTCGCCATCGATCGCATCGCGCAACACGACGACAAGATCAACGCCGTCTGCGTGCGCGATTTCGAGCGCGCGCTCGAAGCCGCTCGCGCCGCCGACGAGCGGCTTGCGCGTGGCGAGCGGCGGCCGCTGCTCGGCCTGCCGATGACCGTGAAGGAGTCCTTCAACGTCGCCGGCCTGCCGACGACCTGGGGCTATCCGCAGCACAAGGACTTCATCGCGGCCGAGGACGCGCTGATCGTCACGCGCGTCAAGGACGCCGGTGGCATCGTGCTCGGCAAGACCAACGTGCCGCTCGGGCTCGGCGACTGGCAGAGCTACAACGACATCTACGGCACCACCAACAACCCGTATGATCTCGGCCGCACGCCAGGCGGCTCCTCCGGCGGCTCGGCGGCGGCGCTGGCGGCCGGCTATGGGTCGCTGTCGCTCGGCTCGGACATCGGCGGCTCGCTGCGGGCGCCGGCGTTTCATTGCGGCGTCACGGCGCACAAGCCGACCTTTGGCCTCGCGCCTTCGCGCGGCCACACGCCGCCGCCGTTCCCGCCTATGCCTGGCGAGGCCGACCTCGCCGTGGTCGGCCCGATGGCGCGCTCGGCCGCGGATCTGTCGCTGCTGCTCGATGTCATCGCCGGCCCCGATCCACTCGAGGGCGGCAAGGCCTATCGCCTCGACCTGCCCGCTGCGCGGCATGCGCGGCTGCAGGATTTCCGCGTGCTTGTGATCGCGAGCCACCCATTGCTGCCGACCGATGCAAGCGTGCGTGGCGCGATCGAGCGGCTCGCCGCCGATCTCGCCAAGGCAGGCGCCAGCGTCGTCAGCGAAAGCCCGCTGCTGCCGGACTTCGCTGCGTCCAGCCGGATCTACATGCGCCTGCTGCTCGGCTTTCTCGGCGCGATGATGCCGCCGGAGGTGCATGCCGGCGCGACCCAAGCCGCCGCACATCTTCCCAAGCAGGCCATGAGCCTGGGCGCCGAGCGCCTGCGCGGCATTGCGCTCAGCCACCGCGACTGGGTGCAGGCCAGCAACGGCCGCATCCACCTGCGCGCGCAATGGCGGACGCTGTTCGAGAGCTTCGATGCGGTGATCTGTCCGATCATGCCCATCCCGGCCTATCCGCACGATCACTCGCCCGACCAGGAACAGCGCCGCATCAGCATCGACGGCGTCGCGCATGTCTATACTGATCAGCTGGCGTGGCCCGGCATCGCCACGTTGCCCGGACTGCCGGCGACCGCGATCCCGCTCGGGCTTGCCAATGGCTTGCCCGTGGGCGTGCAGATCGTCGGTCCGTTCCTCGAGGACCGTACGCCGCTGAAGCTCGCCGAATTGATCGAGCGTGAATTCGGCGGCTTCGTGCCGCCACCGATGTTCGCGGATTAGTTGCCGCTTAGTGTCGTCGGAGCGGAGCCTCTGCAACCACCGCCGTCGTCCCGGCGAAAGCCGGGACCCATACCGCGGAATGGTTCTATTTGGCGCAACTATCAGTCATCGTCCCATAACCGGCGGTGGTTATGGGTCCCGGCTTTCGCCGGGACGACGGCTGTGTATGCAGCGCGGGCATCCGCCCATCACGCATCGAACATGATCACGCTGCGCAGCGTCTTGCCGGCCTTCATGTTGGCAAAGCCTTCGTTGATCTCGGACAGCTTCAGCTTGGCCGAGATCCAGTCCTCCAGGTGCAGCTTGCCGCGCAGGTAGAATTCAACGAGGCGGGGCATGTCGACGCGGAAGTGGTTGGAGCCCATCGACGAGCCCTGGATGCGGCGCTCCCTGAGGAAGTCGAAGCCGTGCAGCTCGATCTTCTGGCCGAACGGAATCATGCCGACGATGGTCGCGGTGCCGCCGGGCGCCAGCATGGCGAAGGCCTGCTCGGCAGTCTCCTTGCGTCCCAGCACCTCGAACGCATGGTGCACGCCGCCCTTGGTCAGCTCACGCACCTGCGCGACGACGTCGCCGTCGGCGGGATTGATGATATCGGTGGCGCCGAGCTTGGTCGCGAGCTGCAGCTTGGCCGGGTTGGTGTCGATGGCGATGATGCGGCCCGCGCCCGCGATCTCGGCGCCGTTGATCGCGGCCATGCCGACACCGCCGCAGCCGATCACCGCGACCGTCTCTCCGGCCGTCACCCGCGCGGTGTTCACGACAGCGCCATAGCCGGTGATGACGCCGCAGCCGATCAGCGCCGCGAGCTCGAGCGGCATGTCGTTGCGGATCTTCACGATGGCGTTCTCGTGCACCAGCATCTGCTCGGCGAACGACGACAGGTTGAGGAACTGGTGCAGCTTCTCGGCACGTCCCCAGGACAGCCGGTTGGAGGCGCCGGGCAGCATCTTGACCGTGGTGTCGGTGCACAGCACCGGTCGGCCCGTGGTGCAGTTGTCGCAGGTGCCGCAGAATACGGAGAGGCAGGTGACGACGTGGTCACCCGGCTTCACATAGGTGACGTCGGAGCCGACCTGCTCGACGATTCCAGCCGACTCATGGCCGAGCACCGCCGGCAGCGGATGCGGATAGAGCCCTTCGATGAAATGCAGGTCGGAATGGCAGAGCCCGGCGACCGCCGTGCGGATCAGCACCTCGCGCGGCCCCGGCTTGGGCACGCTGATGTCCTCGATCACCAGCGGCTTGTTGACCTCCATCAGCACGGCAGCTTTCATTGCGTTCTCCCTGTTTTGTTATGATTTGATCTTTCAGCGTAACGAGTAGCCCCTCCGGCGCCAATGGCTGCGCCCTCTCCCCTTGTGGGAGAGGGCTGCACAGACGTCAGCGACAAACTCGCTTGGGTGAGGGGTTCGTGCCACAAACTCACTCCGCGCCCGTGGCAACCCCTCACCCGGCTTTCATGCTGCGCACGAAAGCCACCCTCTCCCACAAGGGGAGAGGGGGCACCGTTGCCGTGGTGACGAGGCTGCTACGCATCGCAGTTCATTCCATATTTCATAGCGAGCCTACGCCGCCGAAATCAGTTCGCCAACCTCCTCCATCGTCGCATCGCGCTCGCCGAGCAGCAGCGACGCCATCGCATCATCCACCTTGTTTTCCGCCAGCCGGAACGGATCGGCCGGCATCAGCCGATGATCGACCACGAGCTTGGCCAACAACAACCTCCGTGCATCGCCGCGCATCGCATAAATGCGCGCGCTTTCCCAGCTCAGCGCGACGGCGCTGGCCGTCTGATACAGCAGGCTGGTGGCGCGGCGTGACTCGGCTTCGTTGTCGGCTCGGCCCGCGACCTCGCGCGCGAAGCCTATGGCGCGATCGACGAGACGATGCAGCTGATCGCGCCAAGCCTGCGGGACGGCGGCGCTGTCGTCGAGACGCGCATGCAGATCAGCCGCCAGCGCGGACTCCGCACCGTGGCGGCCGACCGCGCGCTTCAATGCATCGAGCGCGACGATGTTGCCGGTGCCCTCCCAGATCGAGCCGAGATGCGCATCGCGCAGCAGGCGCGCGGTGGCGAATTCCTCGACATAGCCGATGCCGCCGCGCATCTCCAAGGCATCGCCGCAGACCTTGCGGGCATCGCGGGTGGCGCGGAATTTCAGCACCGGCGTCAGGATGCGCAGCAGCGCCGCGGCGTCCTGGCTGCCCGCTTCGGCGCGGTCGAGCGCATCGGCCGTCACGAAACTCATCGACAGCGCCTGCTCGGTCGGCAGCAGGATCTTCATGAGCTGGCGACGGCCGAGCGGCAGGTCGACGATGCGTTGTCCGAACACCACGCGATTGCGCGCGACCGTGATGGCATCGTGCCATGCGCGGCGCATCAGCGCCGTCGACTTGACGCCGTTCGAGAGACGCGAGGAGTTGACCATCTCGGCCATTTGCACGAAGCCGCGGTCGAGCCGGCCGACCGCATAGGCGATGGCGCCGTCCAGCTTGATCTCGCCCGAGGCCATCGAGCGGGTGCCAAGCTTGTCCTTCAGCCTGACGATCCGATAGTGGTTCTGGCTGCCGTCATCGAGAAAGCGCGGCATCAGGAAAAGGCCGACACCGCGCGTGCCGCTCTCGGCACCTTGCGGCCGCGCCAGCAGCATCACCACTTTCGCATCGGCATTGGAGCAGAACCATTTCTCGCCATGCAGGCGCCAGTGGTCGCCCTCCGGCACCGCCACCGTTGTGAGCGTGCCGACGTCGGAGCCGCCCTCCTTCTCGGTCATGAACTGGCCGCCCTGCGTCAGCTTCCGCATGTCGGTCTGCGTCAGGGCGTCGAGATATCTGGCCTTGAGCGCGGCGCTGCCGAAGCTCGACAGCAGCTTGGCGCAGCCGTCGGTTACGTTGATCGGACAGCCGAGCCCGAACTCCGCCTGGTTGAACAGGAAGGTGAAGGCATGCTTGGCCGCAACGGGGTATTTGTGCGGCCAGCCGAGAATGCCCTTGCGGATCGACATCGCATGGATGCCGAACTCGCCGAACGCGGCGCGTTCGAGCTCGCGATAGGCCGGGTGATATTCGATCCACTGCGCGTCGCGGCCGAAGCGGTCGCGCTGGTGCAGCACCGGTCCATGGCGATCGGCCAGCCGGGCGCATTCGTCGAGATAGCCGCCAGCGAGTTCGCCGAGCCGGTCGAGATGCGGCACCAGATGACGGACCAGCGCCTCCGGCAGATGGATACGCAGGAGATCGGCCAGTGCCGGATCGGCGCGATAGAAGTTCAAGCCGGTGGTATCAGGCGCCAGCAGCTCCGGTCGCTTCCCGCCAGTCATGACGTCATCGCGCTTCAGGAACTGATGCATGATCGTTAAGCCCTCGTTCGTTTCCGCAAGTCTTCTTAGGCTCAAGTCTTCTTAGGGACTCTTCGACAGGTTGCGCCTGATCGGATACACCAGGGCACGGCGTGCGCCGAACCGGGAGCAGATCCATGACCAATCAGCCGACGGAGGTTTATCGCATCTTCGGGGCGGAGATGTCGCCCTATTCGGTCAAGGTGCGATCGTATCTGCGTTACAAGGGCATCCCGCATCACTGGATATTGCGCAACGCGGAAAGCGAAGCCGAGTACCGCCGCCACGCCAAGCTGCCGATCATTCCGCTGGTGGTCGCGCCCGATGAGACGCCGCTGCAGGATTCGACCCCGATCATCGACGCGCTGGAGCTCGAATTCCCGGACGCATCGATCCATCCCGGCGACGTGCTGATGAGCTTCATTTCGGCGCTGATCGAGGAGTTCGGCGACGAGTGGGGCAACAAATGGATGTTCCATTATCGCTGGGCGCGCGACGTCGATCAGCGCGCGTCAGCCGGCCGCATCGCCCGCATGGTCGCACCCAAGGCCGGCGAGGCCGAGTTCGGCAACGTGGCGGAGAAGATCCGCGCCCGCATGGTCGAGCGGCTATGGTATGTTGGGTCGAACGAGGTCAATGCGCCGCAGATCGAGCAGGGTTTCGTCGAGATGATCGGCCTGCTCGAACGGCATCTCGCCGTCAGGCCGTATCTGTTCGGCGCCCGGCCGGCATATGGCGATTTCGGCCTGTGGGGCCAGTTCTACGAGCTGTGGACGGACCCGACCGCCGGCGCGCTGATCGAGGGAAATGCGCCGCATCTGCTGGCCTGGATCCAGCGCATGCTGTGGCCGCGGGCGGAAGGCGACTTCGAGCTATGGCCCGAATTGTCGTTGACGCTGATGCCGATCCTCACCCGCCAGGTCGGCGCGCTGTTCATGCCGTGGACGCTCGCCAACGAAGAGGCGATGGCCAGGAATCGCGACGTCTTCAGCGTTCAGCTCGGCGACGCCGTCTGGACGCAGAAGCCGCAGAAATATCATGCGCGTTCCCTGCAGATGCTCCGGAGCAAATACGCCTTCCTGCATGACCGCAGCCGGCTCGACGTCGTGCTGGAGGAGATCGGCTGCCTCGCCGGATTGCAGCCGCGGCCGGCCTGACATCAGGCAGAATTGTGGGGATCAGCCATAGGAAGACGGCCGCCGGTACATTAGCTTGATGGCTGCGGACGCTTTCCGAGGACATCCCCATGGACATCCCTGCCTACAAGATCGCCCTGATCGTCGGTGCCGGCGAAGGGCTCTCGGCCTCGCTGGCGCGGCTGTTCGCGCGCGAGAAGATTCGCATCGCGCTGGCCGCGCGCAAGACCGAGAAGCTCGGCGCGATCTGCAGCGAGACGGGCGCCCGGGCCTACCCGTGCGACGCCACCAATCCGGAGGAGGTCGAGCGGCTGTTCGGCCTCGTGACGCGCGAAATCGGCGAGCCCGACCTCGTGGTCTACAATGCCAGCGCGCGGGCGCGCGGAGCTCTCACCGATCTGGTTCCCGCCGACGTCCAGCAGTCGATCGCCGTCAGCGCGTTCGGCGGCTTCCTGGTGGCGCAGCAGGCGGCGCAGCGCATGCTGCCGAACAAGCACGGCGCGATCCTGTTCACCGGCGCCTCCGCGAGCGTGAAGGGCTACGCGCAATCGGCGCCGTTCGCGATGGGCAAGTTCGCACTGCGCGGCCTGGCCCAGAGCATGGCGCGCGAGCTGTCGCCGCAGGGCATCCACGTCGCGCATTTCGTCATCGATGGCGGCATCAGGAGCGCGGCACGGCAGGAGCCGGCGGAGCGGCCGGATTCGATGCTCGATCCCGACGCGATCGCGGCCAGCTATTGGAGCGTGCTGCAGCAGCCGCGTAGCGCCTGGAGCTGGGAGATGGAGCTCCGGCCATGGGTCGAGACGTTCTGAGATTGGATGTCTTGTAGGGTGGGCAAAGGCGCGCCACGTGATGCGCAGCATCGCGCGGCGCGACGTGCCCACCATTGGGCCGCGCGCTCGCTGCGAGACGGTGGGCACGGCGCGTCGACAGGGGGTCATGAGGACAGAGCGGAGAACGCGCCTTTGCCCACCCTACGGACCGCCCGTGAGATGACGATCATCCTTCAATCAGCGCAAACAAACGCGCCGCGGATGGTCGGCGCTCAGTCCCTTCTCGAACTGCACCAGGGTCCAATCATCGGCATGTGGCTGGATCGTGAAGCCGGCCTTGCGGGCCAGCGCGATCATGACGCTGTTGCTGCTGAGCGCGTCGCCCGACAGCCTGACGCCGCCGAGCGCGAGCGCGCGGCGTTCGAGATCGGCGATCAGCGCCGGGCCGATGCCGTGGCCGTGCCAGCGGTCGTGCACCGACAGGCCGAATTCGACGCGGCCCGTGGCGCGATCGAGCGCATAGCGCGCTTCCGCCACGATGCCCTCGTGATCCATCGTCCCGACGAGGCTGTAGCGGTCGTTGCGGCCGAGCGCGACGAAATCGTCGAGCACGGCCTTGGGCAGCTCGCTGAGCGCGCCGAGGAAGCGCTTGTGGCGTGAGCTTGCGCTCAACGACCGCACATAGGCCTGCAACGCTTCGGCATCGTCCGAGGTGACAAAACTCAGCCTGACCGGCTCGCCGCGCCGGGTGATGATCACGTCAGACGCAGCAACGAGGTCGTCGACAGCAGGCATCGGCATGGCGGGTATCCCGGGAAAAGAAAGTTGCCGGCGCCCTCCTTTGCGAAGCGGCGCCGGCGCGGCGGCCAGAGTGAGGGGCTCAGGCCCGCCAGAACGGCTTGTCGATCTCGGCGGCGACATCGCTGCGGGACAGGCCGAGATCGTGCAGATCGCGCTCCGACCATTGCGCCAACTCATGCCGCGTGCGGTAGCGGAAACGCCAAGCCGCGAGCAGCTCGCCGACCCCTGACCAAAAGCCCTGATCATGATGTTTCGTCATTGACGAGGCGACGTAGAGGGACATGGAAGCCTCCTGGAAATAGCTTGAGGCTGTACTATCCAGGGCTTGTGCTTGATCCACAAACGACATTTACTACCGCTTCGGATGAATTAAAGTCACGCGTTGGGGAGACTGGACATGACTCGGCTGCCGTCGCTGAACGGATTGCGGGCGTTCGAGGCCGCGGCGCGGCATCTCAGCTTCACCCGTGCGGCGTCCGAGTTGAACGTGACGCAGACCGCAATCAGCCATCAGATCAAGCGCCTGGAGGACGAACTCGGGCTGCGACTGTTCGTCCGAGAGAACCGCAGCCTCGCTTTGACCCCGCAGGCGCGCGACTATCTCCCGCTGGTTCGGGCGGCATTCGACGATCTCCGGCTGGCGACCGAACGGCTGGTCCGCAAGGACAACGCCAAGGTGCTGACGGTCTCGACCATTGCCTCGCTCGCCGCCAAATGGCTGCTGCCGCGGCTGACCGCGTTCCAGGAGGCACATCCCGGGATCGACGTGCGCATCACGACCTCGACCGGCCTGGTCGATTTCCGCAAGGACGACGTCGACGCTGCGATCCGCTACGGCCGCGGCCATTGGCCGGGCGTGCGCGCCGAATGGCTGATGGCCGACGAGCTGTTTCCGGTCTGCAGCCCGGCGCTGCTGCAGGGTGACCGGCCGCTGCGCTGCCCGGAGGACCTCGCGCACCATACGCTGTTGCAGGCGAGCGCCGGCTATGACGACGATTGGCGTCTCTGGCTGACCGCGGCCGGCCTGCCGGTGGAGATGTCGCGGCAGAGCAGGCTGAGCTTCGACCTGTCGCTGATGACCGTCCAGGCCGCCATCGACGGGCTCGGCGTCGCGATCGGGCGGACCGCCTACGTCCAGGACGACATCGCCAAGGGCCGCCTCGTCGTCCCGTTCAAGATGACGCTGCCCAGCGACGCCGGCTTCTATCTGGTCACCCCTGAGGGCCGGACCGATCCACTGAAGCTGAAGGCGTTCCGGCAGTGGCTCAAGGGTGCAGCGCAGCAGAAGGGCGTCTCGCAAAATCCCGTTCAGCCTTAGGGATTTGGTATCAAATCTATTGGCTGACAAGATGTCGCATGGCAGATTGTCGCACCCATCCATCGGCCGGCGCAGAATGACTTCCGCACGAGCCACTCGACGGCAGGAGTTTCGCGCGTGTCATCCACCCCAGCCCAGCAGCCGGCCAACATCAAGTCGCGCATCGGCGCGATCCTGCGCGCCACCAGCGGCAATTTCCTCGAGCAGTTCGACTTCTTCCTGTTCGGGTTCTACGCCGCCGCGATCGGCAAGGCCTTCTTCCCGTCGACCGACGAGACGGCGTCGCTGCTCAACACGTTCGGCGTTTTCTGGCTGGGCGCGCTGATGCGCCCGGTGGGCGCCATCGTCCTCGGCGCCTATATCGACAAGATCGGCCGCCGGCAGGGCCTGATCGTAACGCTCGGCATCATGGCCGCCGGTACCGTCGTGATCGCGTTCTGCCCGACCTACGCGACCATCGGCGTCGCGGCCCCGATCATCGTGCTGCTCGGCCGCCTGCTGCAGGGCTTTTCGGCGGGAGTCGAGCTCGGCGGCGTCTCGGTCTATCTGTCGGAGATCGCAACGCCGGGCCGCCGCGGCTTCTACACCTCGTTCCAATCGTCGAGCCAGCAGGTCGCGATCTTCGTCGCCTCCATCCTCGGCTATATCCTCAGCGAGAGCATGCCGGCAGCCACCGTGACCGCCTGGGGCTGGCGCATCCCGTTCTTCGTCGGCTGCCTGATCATCCCGCTGATCTTCTTCCTGCGCCGCACGCTGGAGGAGACGCCAGCCTTTCTGGCGATGAAGAAGCATCCGACCACCAGCGAGGTGTTCGCCTCGGCGCTCGCCAATTGGCGCATCGTGCTGCTCGGCATGATGATCGCGATCCTGACCACGACCACGTTCTACTTCGTCACCGTGTACACCCCGACCTTCGGCAAGACCGTGCTGAAGCTGTCGACGGCGGACGCGCTGCTGGTGACGCTGCTGGTCGCGGTCACCAACTTCATCTGGAACCCGGTCGGCGGCGCGCTCTCCGACAAGATCGGCCGCAAGCCGGTGCTGATCGGAATCGCGACGCTGTCGCTGCTGACGGCCTATCCGGCGCTGAGCTGGCTGGTGGCGGCGCCCAGCTTCGGCAAGATGCTGGCGGTCGAGATGATGTTCTCGTTCTATTTCGGCATGTACAGCGGCACCATGCTGGGCGCGCTGGTCGAGATCGTGCCGGCGCATGTCCGCACCACCTGCTTCTCGCTCGCCTTCGCGCTGGCTGCAGCGCTGTTCGGCACCTTCACGCCATTCGCGGCGACATGGCTGATCGAGAAGACCGGCGACAAGGCCTCGCCCGGCTTCTGGCTGATGTTCGCCGCCGTGCTCGGCATCATCGCCGCGGCAACCGTCTATCGCGGCGGCCAGCAGGCAGTCGCAGCACGCGAGCCGGCGACGGCCTGATCGGCTTGTCTGTTCACATCGCGGGCGGCATCATCCGATGCCGCCCGTTTCTTTTGGCCGTGCGGCTGGAGCCGAGCGAGGTCTGTCATGAACGAACTGATTGCCGTTGCCGAACAGGTTGCCGCGCGGCTGATCGCGCGCAAGCAGACCATTGCGGTGGCGGAATCGTCTGCAGGCGGCTTGATCGCGGCATCCCTGCTCGCCGTGCCCGGCGCCTCGGCCTACTTCCTCGGCGGCGCCGTCGTCTACACCCGCGACGCCCGCCGCGTGCTGATGGACATTCCCGACGAGGCGATGAAGGGCATCCGCTCGGCCTCGGAGCCGTATGCGGCGCTGCTGGCCAAGCAGATCAGGACTCGCTTCGCGACCGATTGGGGACTATCGGAGACCGGTGCCGCAGGCCCGACCGGCAACCGCTACGGCGATGCAGCAGGGCATGCGTGCTTTGCGGTCGATGGCCCGGCGTCCGCCGTCGTGACATTGGAAAGCGGCAGCGGCGATCGTTTCGCCAACATGCAGCTGTTCGCGAAAAGCGCACTGCAGCTGTTCCTCAAGCATCTCGACACCATAATCCGCGGTCGTCCCGGGCAAGCCCGGCGACGCAAAGCGTCGGCAGGCGCCGACCCGGGACCCATACCGCGTGATCTGTCTTGAGGCAGGCTGAGCGTCGACCTGCTGCGCAAACCAACATTCGCCGGTGGTTATGGATCCCCGCGTGCGCGGGGATGACAGCGGAGTGTGTGGCACGCCGCTCGCTCCTCCAACGCTGTCGTCCCGGACAAGCCCGACGACGCGAAGCGGCGGCGGGCGCTGATCCGGGACCCATACCGCGTGATCTGTCTTAGGGCAGGCTGGATGTTGAACCAGCCCAGAAAACCAACGGCCGCCTGGGGTTATGGATCCCCGCGTTCGCGGGGATGACACTGAATTTGGGGCGCTGCCCTTGGCCGCCAAAGAGGGGCCGCAGTCCTCACTTCTCCCGGAAGGCGCGCATCAGCTGGTCGTGCAGCGGCTTCATCAGATAGGAGATGACGGTGCGGTCGCCGGTCTGGACGAAGGCTTCGGCCGGCATGCCCGGGATCAGCTTGACGTCGCCGAGACGCGCAATCTCCTCCGGCGACATCGAGACGCGGATCGTGTAGTAGCTCTGGCCGGTGCGCTGGTCGGTGGTGACGTCGGGCGAGACGCGGCTGACGACGCCGTTCAATTCCGGCGTGGTGCGCTGGTTGAAGGCCGACAGCCGCAGCAGGGTCTTCTGTCCCACCTGCAGCTTGTCGATATCCTGCGGATTGACCTTGGCCTCGACCTGCAGATCGTCGCTCTGCGGCACGATCAGCATGATGGTGTCGCCGGCGGTGATGACGCCGCCGACCGTGTGCACCGAGGACTGCAACACCATGCCATCCTGCGGCGCCCGGATGTCGACGCGGCGCAGTTGGTCCTCGGCAGTGACCTTGCGCTCGACGAACTCGCCGATCTTGTCGGTGGTCTCGCGCAGGTCCTTGGAGACCTCGCTGACCATGTCCTTGTCGACCTGGATGATCTGCAGCTCGGTCTCGCTGATCTTGCCCTTGGCCTGGGCGCGGGCGGCGATGAATTGCGCGCGCTCGCCATTGAGGCGGGCGGCGTCGCGCTCCAAGGTGGTCAGGCGCGACAGCTGCACCAGATGCTGCTCGTAGAGCTGGCGCACGCCGTCGAGCTCCTTCTGCACCAGCGTGATCTCCTGATCCTTGGCGCTCACCTGTGCCGACAGCCCCTCGATCTCCTCGGTCAGCTGGGCCACGCGCTCGCGCAGCTGCGCCTTCTGCCCGATGCGGCCGTTGACGCGGACCTCGAACAGCTTGGTCTCGCTCGCGGTCAGGCTCTTGACGTCGGGATCGCTCATGCGCTGCAGGATCTGCGGCGGAAACAGGATCTTGGCCCAGCCGCGCTGCTCCGCCTCGAGCCTGGCGGCACGCGCCTGCAGCGCGTCGAGGTTCTTGGTGACGATGGCGAGCGACGCCTTGGTCACGGTGTCGTCGAGCCGGACGACGATGTCGCCCGACTTCACCACGTCACCGTCGCGGGCGCGGAGCTCGCCGACGACGCCACCGGTCGGATGCTGCACCTTCTTGACGTTGGACTCGACCACGATCTGGCCAGGGGCAATCAGCGCGCCAGAAATCTGCTGCGTGGCCGCCCAGCCGCCCAGCCCCCCGGCCACCGCAACCACGACGGCCATGCCGACGATGAGGTGGCGCCGGATCGACTGTTTTGCGCTGTCCGGCTTCTGCAATCCCGGTACGGGGCCGATGATGACCTGGCTGCTCATGCGATCCGGCTCCTCACGACTTCGCCACGCCGGCTTCCGACACGATCTTGATCGGCGCCGGCGGGCGCGGCTGCAGCACCTGGGCCAGCACCGTTTCCTTCGGCCCGAACGCCTGCGCGCGGCCATCCTTCATGACCAGGACCTGATCGACCGCCTCGATGCCGATCGGCCGGTGCGCGACCACGACGACGATCGCGCCGCGCGCCCGCGCCGAGCGGACGGCACGCGACAGCGCCTCGTCGCCCTCGGTGTCGAGATTTGAATTGGGCTCGTCGAGCACAATCAGGAACGGATTGCCGTAGAGCGCGCGCGCCAGCGCGACGCGCTGGGCTTGGCCAGCCGACAGCGCCGCGCCCTGCTCGCCGATCTGGGTGTCGTAGCCGTCGCGCATCTTGATGATGATGTCGTGGACGCCGGCCTCCTTGGCGGCGGCGATGATGCCGTCGGCGGAGGCACTCGGATCAAAACGGCTGATGTTCTGCGCGACCGAGCCTGCGAACAGCTCGACATCCTGCGGCAGATAACCGATGTGGCGGCCGAGCTCGTCCGTCGACCACTGGTCGAGCGCCGCACCGTCGAGCCGGACATGGCCGCGCACCGGGCGCCAGACGCCGACCAGCGCCCGCACCAGCGACGACTTGCCGGACGCGCTCGGACCGATGATGCCCAAGCCATTGCCGGCCGACAGCGTAAAGCTGACATCCTGGACGATCGCCCTCTGATCGCCGGGCGCGACGATCGAGATGCCCTCGACCGCGAGCTTGCTGACCGGCGGCTGCAGTTGGGTCGGGGCTGCACGCTCCGGCATCGTCTGCAGCAGCTGGCTGAGGCGGCGCCAGCTCTGGCGGGCGGCGACAAAACTCTTCCAATGCGCGATGGCGAGATCGACCGGGGCGAGCGCCCGCGCGCTGAGGATCGAGCCGGCGATGATGATGCCGGCGGTGGCCTCCTGATGAATGACGAGATAGGCGCCGACCGCGAGAACCGCCGACTGCAGCATCATGCGCAGCACCTTGGCGATGGCGCCGAGCCCGCCCGCGACGTCGCTGGCGCGCTGATTGCCCGCGAGATATTTCTCGTTGGTCTCGCCCCAGCGCTGCATCAGACGCCCGGTCATGCCCATGGCGACAAGCACCTCGGCGTTGCGCCGGCTTGCGGTGGCCAGATCGTTGCGGCGGGCGGCGAGCCCCATCGCCTCCTTGGCCGGCGTCCGGGTGAGAAACTCGGTGACCAGCGTCAGCGCAACCAGGATGATGGCGCCGACCAGCGCGGTGACGCCGAGCATGACGTGAAATGCGAAGCAGATCGCCAGATACAGCGGCAGCCACGGCAGATCGAAGAACGCGCTCGGCCCCTGGCTGCCGAGAAAGCTCCTGATGTTGTCGAGATCGCGCAGCGGCTGCAGACCCTCGTTGCGGCCACCGGTCGAGAGCGGCAGCCGCACCACAGTCTCGAACACCCGCGCGTTGAGGCTTTCGTCGAGGGCGGTGCCGACCCGGCCGAGGATCCGGCTGCGGATCATGTCGAGCGCGCCCTGCGCGGCGTAGAGCCCGGCGGCGATGATGATGAGACCGATCAGGGTCGGCACCGACCGGCTCGGCAGCACGCGGTCGTAGACCTCGAGCATGAAGATGGAGCCGGTCAGGTACAGCAGATTGATGATGCAGCTCATCACCCCGACGCCGATGAAGGCGCTACGGCAGCCGCGCAAGGCGTCGCTGAGCTCGGATTGCCTTGCGTGCGGTGCGACCGCCATCAATACCATCTCTTCGATTGATCAAAATGAGCTGCGGCGCCGCCGATCAAAATCACAAACTGGCGGCAAACAAGGCGAAATATACTGATTCCTGCGGCAAGCGTCCAACGTCGCTCACCTTAGCGTAAATAAGCCGTACGCAGGTTGTGTCGTGACGCGCCGCGCAAACGTTCAGACGGCCGGATTCAGGGCCCTAGAGCCGGCCGCCGGTCCGCACCAGGCGGACGACAAGCAACAGGATGATGGCGCCGAGCGCGGAATAGACGATCTCCGACACCAGCCCGGTCCCCAGATGAACGCCGAGCCGTGGGAACAGGAAGCTCGCGACGAGGGCGCCGAGCACGCCGATCACGATGTCGCCGATCAGGCCGAAGCCGGTGCCTCGCACGATCTTGCCGGCCAGCCAGCCCGCGATCAGGCCGACGAACAGGATGACCAAGATACCTTCGTTCGATACGTGCATCGGATTCCCCCACTTGGCGCGGATGAACATGTCCGCGCAGGGGCCATCCTAGCGGGGCTGCCGCAAGGGTTCGACACGCCGTCCGCAGTTCCGCACATGCGTGGCGCGTTTCACCGGCAACCGTTACGTCGCCGCCACACCCACGGGCGCCTCGGCGAGAATACAGCGCGCGAACCGCTGCGGCCCGAGCTCGACGCCCGGCGGCATCGCCTCCGAGCAGCGCGGCTGGGCGAAGCTGCAGCGCGGCGTGAACGAGCAACTCTGCGGCGCCTGGTCGAGCGACGGCGGCGTGCCCGGAATGGTCTGCAGCCGCTCGCCGCGCTTGGCGCCATGGATGGTGGAGGCCAGCAGGCCGCGCGCATAGGGATGGACGGGCTGGCGCACGATGTCGCGCAACGCGCCCTGCTCCACGATCTGCCCGGCATACATCACGGCCACGCGGTCGCAGATCTCGATGGCGACGCCGATGTCATGGGTGACGAAGATGACGGACATGCCGAGCTCGCGCTGCAACTCGCGCAGCAGCAACAGGATTTGAATCTGCACGGTGGCATCGAGCGCGGTGGTCGGCTCGTCGGCGAGCAGCACCTTGGGACGGCAGGCGAGAGCCAGCGCGATCATCGCGCGCTGGCGCATGCCGCCGGACATCTCATGCGGATAGGACTCGAGACGGCGCTTGGCCGAGGGGATCCTGACAACGTCGAGCATCTCGAGCGCGCGCGCAATGCCTTCCGCATAGCTCTTGCCTTCGTGGCGCATCACCGTCTCGGCGATCTGCCGGCCGATGGTGTAGACCGGATCGAGCGCCAGCCCCGGCTCCTGGAAGACCATCGACACGGTGCGGCCGCGGAACTGCGACAGCTCCTCGTCGCCCATGGCGAGCACGTCGCGCCCCATCACTCTGACACTGCCGGAGATCTGCGTCCGCTTCCGCGGCAGCAGCCGCATCAACGCCCGCATGGTGACGCTCTTGCCGGAGCCGGACTCGCCGAGCAAACCGAGCACCTCGCCATCGCCAAGCGACAGGCTGACATCGTTCACCGCATGCACGTTGCGCTCGCCGGTAAAGCGGATAGTGAGGTCGTTGATCTCGACGAGGTTGGTCATGGCAGTTAGTTCCTGACGAACTCGGTGTCGTCCCGGGCAAGCACGTCGGCGCATCGCGCCGTCGTGCGCCGACCCGGGACCCATACTCCCGATCCACGTTCCTGGCACGATCGCCACTCCGAGCCATCGCAACATGACGGCCGGTGGTTATGGATCCCGGCTCGGCGCCCGCCGTCGCTGCGCGACGTCAGGCTTGGCCGGGACGACACCGAATGTGTGGAGCGAATGCTACGCCTCATGGCAGCGTCGGCACACGCGCGTGGAAGTCGGTCGCGCGCTGGAAGGCGGCGCCGATGGTGAGGATGGTGGCTTCGTCGAACGAGCGGCCGATCAGCTGCATGCCGACGGGCAGGCCCGTCGACGTGAAACCGGAGGGAATCGCCAGCGACGGCAGGCCGAGATAGTTCACCGGCCGGGTGAAGCGGGTGATGTGCTGGATCAAAGCTTCCGCACCGGGCGCGCCGCCGACATCGCTCTCCGCGATGGACGGCGTGACGAGTGGCGACGCCGGCGCGATGATCGCATCGACGCCGGAGGTCGCCGCGACATGCGCGGCCAGCGCGGCGCCGCGCCAGCGCAGCGCCTCGAGATAGGTCACGCCGGAAACAGCCAGCGCAAGCTGCAGCCGCATCATCACCTGCGGCCCGTAGTCCTGTGGTCGCTCGATCATCCAGCGCTTGTGAAACGCAGCGGCCTCGACCGCCAACACGAGTTGGCAAGCGGCCGTGAGCTGGCGCTGGTCGGGCAGCTCGACCTGCACGACGTCGGCGCCTTCAGTCTTCAGCACCGCAATCGTCGCATCGAGGCAGCGCGCCACTTCGGGATGGAGATCGTCGACATAGAATGACTTGGGGACGCCGATCCTGAGCCCCTTGATCGAGGCCTTGGTCGCCGCGACATAGTCCTGCACCGGCACGGCGCTGGCGGTCGGATCCTCTGGATCCGGACCGGCCATCAGGCCAAGCAGCAGCGCGCAATCTTCTGCGGTCCGCGCCAGCGGCCCGACCGTGTCGAGCGATTGCGACAATGGCATCGCGCCGGCGCGGCTGACGCGTCCCCAGGTCACCTTCAGGCCAGTGACGCCGCAGAAATTCGCGGGCGTCCGGATCGAGCCGCCAGTGTCCGAGCCGAGCGCCGCAAACGTGAGACGGGCGCCGACTGCCGAGCCCGAGCCGGACGACGAGCCGCCGGTGACGTAACCGAGCTTCCAGGGATTGTGCACCGGACCATAGTGGGCGTTGTGGCCGGTCGGACCATAGGCGAACTCGGCCATCTGCAGGGTGCCGAGCCGGATTGAGCCGGCGTCCTTCAGCCGCTGCAAAGCCGTCGAGGTGGTCGTCGCGACGAAGTCGCGCCGGATCAGCGAGCCGCAGGTCGAGATATGGCCGGCCTCGTAATACATGTCCTTGTGGGCAAGCGGCACGCCGTGCAGCGGCCCCTTCGGCCCGTCCTTCGCAAGAGCAGCATCCGCCTCTGCGGCCAGCTTCAGCGCCGGCTCGGACTCGAGCGCCATGAAGGCGTTCAGCTTCGGCTGCCACTGTGCGATGCGGTGCAGGCAGGAGCGCGTCACCTCGACCGAGGACAGCTTCTTCTCCGCGATGGCCTTCGCCACCTCGGTCAGGGTCATCAAGGCAGGTTCGGTGCTCATCGGCCCACCTTCAGGGTCTGCGCCACGACGTAGCTCGAAGGCTCCAGGTCGAACGGCAGGGTGCCGGCAACGGCGGCGAAATTGTCGAAGGCCGGTCCGATCGCGTCGGCAATCCGGGTTGCAACCTCCTTGTCGACCGGCAGGCCGGAGGCCTCCGCGATGGCATGGACTTGCTGGGGCGTGGGTTTGGTCATTCCGCTTCTCGCTGCTGATGTCCTACCGTCAGGCGGCTGGTGCGCGGCTGTGCCCCGAACCTGGGATCGCCATGTGGCAGGCGGCCTGATGGCCCATTGTATCCAGCTCCGTCAACCTTGGGGCGACATTCGCGCATGGCGCCTCGGCAAACGGACAGCGGGTATGGAAGCGGCAGCCCGGCGGCGGATCTATCGGGTTGGGCGGATCGCCGGAAAGCGGCGGCACCTCGGTGCGCCTATCCGGATCCGACGACGGCATCGCCGCCAGCAGCGCCCGCGTATAGGGATGCGCCGGTTTCGCCCAGACCTGCTCGACCGGGCCGAGCTCGACGACCTCACCGAGATACATCACCAGCACGCGGTCGGAGATATAGTTGATGACGTTGAGGTCGTGGCTGATGAACAGATAGGTCAGGCCGAGGTCGCGCTTGAGGTCCATCAGCAGATTGAGCACCTGCGCCTCGACCGACTTGTCGAGCGCCGAGACAGCCTCGTCGAGGATGACGAGCCGCGGCGACAACGCCAGCGCGCGGGCGATGTTGACGCGCTGGCGCTGGCCGCCGGAGATCTCGTGCGGGTAGCGGTTGGCGAAGGTCTCGGGCCTCAAGCCGACCTTGCCGAGCAGCTCACGCGCTAGCGCGCGCGCCGCGCCATCCGTCATGCCATGCACCTTCGGCCCGAACGCGATCGACTCTTCGATCGTCAGGCGCGGATTGAGCGAGGCATAGGAGTCCTGGAACACCATCTGCATGCCGCGGCGCAGCTCGCGCAGCGAGATCTCGTGTCCCACCTGCCGGCCGTCGAAGATGATCTCGCCGGCATCGCGCTCCATCAGATGCATGAGCAAGCGGGCCGTCGTCGACTTGCCGCAGCCGGACTCGCCGACAATGCCGACGGTCTCACCCTTGCCGATGACGAACGACACATCGTCAACGGCCCGCACCGTCTTGCGTGCGCCGAACAGCCCGCCGCGGACCGGAAAGTGTTTCGTTAATCCATCGACGCGCAGCAATGGCTGCGCCTTGCCGCCGAGGTCCTCGATCGGCGCGAGGCCTGTGACGGCTGGGGGCTCGTTCATGATAATGACCTCGCTGCCGCCGCGTGGGTCCCTTCTCCCCTTGTGGGAGAAGGTGGCGCGGACGCAGTCCGCGACGGATGAGGGGCCTCTATCCGCGGAGACAGACCCCTCACCCGGATTGCATCTGGCGATGCAATCCGACCTCTCCCACAAGGGGAGAGGTGCACCGTCGATGACGCTGGACTACTCGTCAAAATCGCCATTGCGGCCATCAGCTCCGGATATCCATCGCGCTACGCAAGCCGTCACTCAGCAGATTGAAGCAGATAGACACCGCAAAAATCATCACGCCGGGCAGCGCCGCCACCCAGGGATTGACGTAGATGGCAGTGCGCAGCGTGTTCAGCATCAGGCCCCATTCCGGCTCCGGCGGCTTGGTGCCGAGGCCGAGGAACGACAGGCCGGCGGCGAGGATCATCGACACCGAGATCAGGCCGGTCGCGTAGACGAAGATCGGCCCGAGCACGTTGCCGAGCATGTGCGCGCGCATGATCGTGAACGCATTGGCGCCAGATGCTCGCGCCGCCTCGACGAAATCGCGGTTGCGCACACCCGTCGTGACGCTCTCGGCGACGCGCGTGATCTGCGGCACGAACACGATGGTCAGCGACACTATTGAGTTGGTGATGCCGGCGCCGAGCGCGCCTGATATCGCGATCGCCAGCAGCACCGACGGGAAGGCGTAGAAGACGTCGATGGTGCGCATGATCATCGTGTTGACCCAGCCGCCGACATAGCCGGCGACGAGGCCGAGCATGGTCCCGATGCCGAAGGCGAGGATCACAGGCGAGATGCCGATCAGCAGCGACAGCCGTCCGCCGTAGATCAGCCGCGCCAGCATGTCGCGGCCGAGCTCGTCGGTGCCGAGCGGATAGTTCGGCGTGCCGATGTGGCGCAGACGGCGGATCATCGAGCCCTGATAGGGATCGGCAAGGTGCAGATACGGCGCGAGCAGTGCTGACAAGAAGATCAGCAGCAGGATCGCGACGCAGACCATGCTGACCTTGTCCCTGATGATGCGACCGCCGACGGTCGCCCAATAGCCGCGCGCCTTCGCGGCGGGCGCGGCCTGCAAGGACTGTTCGTTCACCGCGCTGGGAGAGCTGACGGTCATCGTTAGCCTCGCTTGATGCGCGGATCGATCGCGGCCTGCGCGATGTCGACCACGAGGTTGAGGATGACGAAGAACATCGCCAGCACCAGGATCGTGCCCTGCAACAGCGGCAGGTCACGCTGGAAGATCGCGGAGTTCAGCAGCAGGCCCGAGCCCGGCCACGAGAACACCGTCTCGATCAGGATCGAGCCGCCGAGCATGTAGCCGAGTTGCAGGCCCATGACCGCGAGCGCGGTCGGCGCGGCGTTCTTCAGCACGTGACGAAACACCTGTGTCTCGCGCAGGCCCTTGGCGCGCAAGGCCTCGACGAAATCCTGGCTCAGAATGTCGCCCGTCAGCGCGCGCACGGTGCGGGTGATGATGCCCATCGGGATGACGGACGTGGTGATCGCCGGCAGAATGAGGAAGCGGATGTGCGCCCAGTCCCACGCCCAGGCGCCGGAGCCGGACGGACCGGCACCGACGGCCGGCAGCCAGTTCAGCTCGACCGAGAAGATGATGACCAGCACCATGCCGAGCCAGTAATGCGGCAGCGACACGCCGGCGATCGCGATCGAGGTCGCGACCTTGTCGATCCAGGTGTCGCGGAAATAGCCGGCGACGAGGCCGAAGAACAGGCCGAGCGAGAAGCCGATGATGGCGGCAGCGATCGCCAAGGTCACGGTGTTGGAAACCGCGCGCAGCACCTCGGCCAGCACCGGACGGCCGGTCGCGATCGAGCTGCCGAGATCACCATTGACTGCGCGGCACAGCCATAGGCCGAACTGCACCGGCAGCGGCTTGTCGAAGCCATAGGCTGTGCGCAGCTGCTGCGCGAGCTCCTGCGACGCATCGGCCGGCAGCACCGCGACGAGGGGATCACCGGGCGTGATGTGGACCAGCATGAAGCAGACGAGCGCGACGCCGATGATGATCGGGATCGCATAGACCATCCGCCTTGCAGCATAAGAGAGCACGAGTCACCTTTTGCAGGTCTATCCATCGTCATGCCCGGGCTTGACCCGGGCATCCACGCGGTCCCCACCACGGGTCAAAGATGGATGGCCGGGTCAAGCCCGGCCATGACGACGAGTGGAGGATGGAGCCTTACGGCTCCACCGAGATCGGCGAGAAGTCGATGAACCAGCTCTTCGGCTGCACCACGCCTTTCACCTTCGGGCTCATCGCGCGCGGGCCGACGTCGTGGGCGACGTAGAGGAAGGCGGCGTCGTCGACCGAGGCCGCGTGCAGCTCGGCCAGCGCCTTGTCGCGCTCGACAGGATCGAAGGTCTGGCGCGCCTTCTTCACCAGCTCGTCGAACTTCGGGTTGTTGATAAAGCCCCAATTGTTCGACACCGGCGGCGCCATCGACGACTGCAGGAAGCGCACCAGCGCGAAGAACGGGTCCATCGCCGCATAGGTGACGTTGGTGGCGTTAGCACCATTGGCGGAGGCGTCCTTGGCACCGCGGCGCCAATTGGTGAACAGCGTGTTCCACTCGATGACGTCGAGCTTGACGTCGAAATAGCATTCCGCGAGCGCCTGCTGCAGATACTCGTTCATCGGCAGCGGCAGCATCTGGCCGGAGCCCGACGCCGAGGTCTGGGTCTTGACCTCGAGCTTCTTGTTCGGGCCGTAGCCGGCCTCCTGCATCAGTTTCTGCGCGGCGGCCCTGTCGTACTTGATCTCGAAGGTGACGTTGCCGCGCCAGGGATGACCCTTCTCGAAGGTGCCGGTGGCGGGCACCATCAGTCCGGCCAGCAGACCATCCTTCAGACCCTCGCGATCGATGCAGAGATTGGCCGCCTTGCGGACGCGGATGTCGTTCCACGGCGAGCCCTCGATGCGCGAGAACTGCCACGGCCAGACATGGGGCTGCTCATTGGCATAGAGCTTGAAGCCGCGCTGCTTGATCTCCGGCAGCGCATCCGGCGCCGGCGCCTCGACCCAGTCGACCTGGCCGGACAGCAGCGCCGCGGTGCGCGCGTTGGCCTCCGGCATCGGCAGCAGGATCATCTTGTCGGCCTTGGGCACGCGCGCCTTGTCCCAATAGGCCTCGTTCTTCACGAGTTCGAGCCGCTCGCGCGGCGTGAACTTCGTCATCTTCCACGGGCCGGTGCCCGAGGCATCCTTGGCGAACGCCGCCCAGGCGGCTTGCGACTTCGCCTTGTCGTCGGCGCCGGTCGCGGACTCAAAGAGCTTCTGCCACTTGCTCGGGCTCGCCATGAACAGGTTGGTGAGGTTGATCGGCAGGAAACTGTCCGGCTCCTTGGTCGTCAGCTCGACGGTGAGATCGTCGATCTTGCGCGCCGAGGCCAGCGTCGGCATCCGCGAGGCGGTGACGCCGACCTGGCTCGGATCGAATTGCGGCGCATCCTGCTTCAGCACCTTCTCGACGTTCCACACCACGGCGTCCGCAGTGAACGGCGCACCGTCATGGAAGGTGACGCCGGGGCGCAGCTTGAACGTCCACTTCGTCTTGTCGGCATCATCGACCTTCCATTCGGTGGCGAGGCCGGGGATGACGACGCTCGGCTTGTCCGCCGACGATAGGTCCCACGCGGTCAGCGCGTCATACATCGTGAGGCCGGTGAAGCGGTTGCCCTCGAAACCCTGGTCGGGCTGGCCGAGCGTGCGCGGAATGTCGGCGGCAGTCATGCCGATGCGCAGCACGGATTCCGCGGCGGCCTGCACCGGCAGCACGATGAGGGCTGCGCTCGTCATCATCGCGGCCGCAACGGCTGCGCGCTTCGTCATTGAGGTCGCTGGACGCAAAAGCACGATCAAGGTCTCCGATCCGCTGGCTAAATTCTGGGCAGCGTTATGCAACGCCTATGCCAGCACTGCTCCCGAGCGCTCCTCTGCGACGCGTGGTCACAACCGTTTGTATTCAAATGATCTGATCGGGACTTTGGCACCCGGATTGCAGGTTTCCGCATCGAATTTGATCCGGATTTCACGGAGCTTCATCCTGATGCGTATGAAATTGTCCTTGCTCGCCACTGCGCTTGCGCTCGGCCTCTCTGCCGTGGCCGCGCGCGCCGAAACCGTCTTGCGCTACGGCATCTCGATGGCCGACGTCCCGCTGACGACCGGCCAGCCTGATCGCGGCGCCGGCGCCTATCAGTTTACCGGCTACACGATCTACGATCCGCTGGTGGCCTGGGACATGAGCGTCGCCGACAAGCCCGGCAAGCTGATCCCGGGTCTCGCCACCGAGTGGAAGGTCGATGACGCCGACAGGACCAAGTGGCGCTTCGCATTGCGCAAGGGCGTCAAGTTCCACGACGGCAGCGACTTCAATGCCGATGCGGTGATCTGGAATCTGGACAAGGTGCTCAATGATAAGGCACCGCAGTTCGACAAGCGGCAGAGCGCACAGGTGAAGACGCGCCTGCCATCGGTGGCGAGCTACGCCAAGATCGACGACTCCACCGTGGAGATCACGACCAAGACGGTCGACTCGTTCTTTCCCTATCAGATGCTGTGGTTCCTGATTTCGAGCCCGGCGCAGTACGAGAAGCTCGGCAAGGATTGGGACAAGTTCGCCAGCCAGCCCTCGGGCACCGGTCCCTTCAAGCTGACCAAGCTGGTGCCGCGCGAGCTCGCCGAGCTTTCGAAGAATTCCGAATATTGGAACAAGGACCGCATTCCGAAGACCGACAAGCTGGTGCTGGTGCCGATGCCGGAGGCGCTGACGCGCACCAACGCGCTGCTCGCTGGCCAGGTCGACCTGATCGAGACGCCGGCGCCGGACGCCGTTCCGCAGCTCAAGGCCGCCGGCATGAAGCTGGTCGACAACGTCACGCCGCACGTCTGGAACTATCATCTCAGCATGCTGCCAGGCTCGCCCTGGACCGACATCCGGCTGCGCAAGGCCCTCAACCTCGCGATCAACCGCGATGAAGTCGTCGGCCTGATGAACGGCCTGGCCAAGCCGGCCAAGGGCCAGGTCGATCCGTCGAGCCCATGGTTCGGCAAGCCGAGCTTCGAGCTGAAGTATGATCTGGCCGCCGCCAAGAAGCTGGTCGAGGAAGCCGGCTACTCCAAGGCCAAGCCGCTGAAGACGACCTTCATCATCGCGCAGGGGGGCACCGGCCAGATGCTGTCGCTGCCGATGAACGAGTACCTGCAGCAGAGCTTCAAGGAGATCGGCATCGACATCGACTTCAAGGTCGTCGAGCTGGAGACGCTGTATACGCATTGGCGCAAGGGCGCCGCCGACGAGATGAACGCCGGTATCACCGCCAACAACATCGCCTATGTCACCTCGGATCCGCTCTACGCCATCGTCCGGTTCTTCGCCTCCGACCAGATCGCGCCGGTCGGCGTGAACTGGGGTGGCTACAAGAATCCGAAGGTCGATGCATTGATTGCCGAGGCGAAGCAGACCTTCGATCCCGCCAAGCAGGACGAGCTTATCGCGCAGGCCCATGCGGCGGTGGTCGATGACGCCGTGCTGGTCTGGGTGGTGCACGACACCAACCCGCATGGGCTGTCGCCGAAGGTGAAGAAGTTCATCCAGGCCCAGCACTGGTTCCAGGACCTGACGACGATCGGGGCGGAGTGAGAGCTGTCATCCCGGCCTGGCGTCGGGACGACAATGTTGTTGTGAAGGGTGGGCAAAGGCGCGCCCGTGCTCGGCGTCACCATACAAGATCTGTCGCGCGACGTGCCCACCGCCCGCACTCACCGCCGCCGATGGTGGGCACGCGTCGCCTGCGGCGCTGCTTTGCCCACCCTACATCTCAGCGGCTACTTCGATGTCAGCGCGTGGGCGCCGTTCCAGTCGTCCGGCGGCGGGTTCTGCTGGTAGTTGCCGATCCGGGCTTCGTAGAGATCGAACAGCTTCGCCAGCTCCTTCGCGTCATCGTTCTTGCGCCCACGTGCGATCGCGGCGAGCGCCTCGTCCCAGTCGCGGCTGCGATACGCGGCCAGCATCTCGATCGTCAGGTTGCGCAACAGCTGGAAGCGCTCGGAGTACATCACGTCCTCACGGCCGGCGACCGCATAGATCACCTCCGGCTCGGTCTTGCCCTTCACCATGATGAAGTCGAGCTCGAGGATCGCGAGCCTGTCCTTGACGGCCAGCGCGGTCGCCGAGCCGACGATGATCGGAAAGCCGTATTCCTTTGACTGGCCCTCGAGGCGGGAGGCGAGATTGACGCTGTCGCCCAGCACCGAATAGTCGAAGCGCTGGTCCGTGCCAAAATTACCGACGACGCACACACCGGTATTGAGACCGATGCCGATGTTGAGCGGGATGTAGACGTGACCGCCGTCCTTGGCCTCCTGCTCGCGCGCCCGGTTCAACTCGTCGACGCAGACGAGCATGTCGATCGCGGACTCGCATGCATTCAGATGATGCTGGGGATCATCGGCAGGGGCATTCCAGAACGCCATGATGGCGTCGCCCATGTATTTGTCGATCGTGCCCTCGCGCGCCAGGATCGCGTTGGTCAGCGGCGTCAGAAACCGGTTCATCAGCCGTGTCAGGCCCTGCGGATCGTGCTTGTAGCTCTCCGAAATGGTGGTGAAGCCACGCACATCGGAGAACATGATCGTCATCTCGCGCTCCTCGCCGCCAAGCTTGGGCGGCGACTGGGTGAGACGTTCGACCAGGGCGGGCGAAACATATTGCCCGAAGTGGGCGCGGATCTGCCGACGCTGGTTCTGCTCACGGACGAAATTGGCGAAGATCAGCGTCAGATAGATCGCCGTCGTCGACAGCATCGGATAGGTGAAATCGATCAGGACACGATGCTGCGCATAGGAGAACCAGGACGTGCCGATCAAGGCTGCCGCGATCACGGCTCCGACGATCACCAACGTGACGGCACCGAGCTTTGGCGCGAATACGATCACGAGCAGGCCGAGCAGCAAAGTACCGAAGAACTCGGCCGCAAGGCCCCAGGACGGCGGCTTCAGGATGGCCCCCGTCAGCACGGATTCCAGCACCTGAGCATGCACTTCGACCCCGGGTATGGCCGGGTCGACCGGCGTCGTCTTGATGTCGTTCAGACCGATGGCCGATGGTCCGATCAGGACCAGTTTCCTTGCGATCTTGTCGGGCGCCACGCGTCCCTCGAGCACGTCGATGGCCGATACATAGATCGAGGGATCATGGCCGGCATAGTGCAGCCAGATCTTGCCCGTGCGGTCGGTGGGGATCTCGAAGCCGGCGAGGCGAAGGCCGGTGATGCCGCCGATATCGGTCCTGATGAGCACCGTGTCCGAGCCGGTCGCCACACGGAGCATCTCGAAGCTGAGTGACAGCATCGTGATGTCCCGCGCCTGCATGATCATCGGCACGCGGCGGATAATGCCGTCGAGCTCCGATGGAATCGTAAACAGCCCGCGTCCGGACGCCGCATGCTCGATCACAGGAACGTTCCGCAACAATCCCGGGAAACTCTCCATGAAGGGAATGGCGTCGGGCCCGAGCGTGGCAACGCCCGTGACGGGCAAGGTCTTGTCGAGGTCGGCGCGCACCTCGTTGCTGCCGGACTCACCAACGACGATCCGCGATCGCCGCAAGCTATCCGCTAGCACCTGATCATTCGACGGCAGCGCCTTCAGCTTCTCGCGCGTCACCTCGTCGAGGTTGGGAAATGTCTCAGCCGCAAGTGCCGGATTCAACCGGTCCGGCTCGGCGAACACGACGTCGAATGCGATGACGACGGCGCCGAGTTGCGTCAGCTTTTCGACGATCTCGGCGATCCGCGTCCGTGGCCACGGCCACTGTCCCAGCTTGGGATCGGCGAGGCTCCTCTCGTCGATATCGACGATCGTGACCGGACGGACGGTCTTCACCCGCGGACTAAGAGCCTGGAAATGGTCGAAGGTACGCAGGCGAAGTTCCTGCATCGGGGCGGGATCGACTTTACGCACCGCCGCAAAGGCGACCAGCAGCAGCAGGCAGATCATGCGCGCGTAGCCGAACTTGCGCGCGAACCATCGTGGCACTGCCCTCAAACGCTTCATGCCGCTTCCGATATCATGCCGAGACCGGCGATTCGAGACTCATCCAGGAAAAGCGTGTGTCCCGCGATCCAGCTGAAAGAGCGCTGCTGCAAGGTCGAGGGCTCAGACCAGGTGGAAGCCGTCGTGATGCGCCTTGAACTGATCGAGCGTCACGCCCTTGAGCGTCAGCGTATCATGGGCCGCATCGGTGATGACGGTGTCGTGCCCGCCATTGGCCGACTGCGCCGCGCCGACGAGCGCCTCGACGCTTGCGAACAGCGAACGATCGATCTCGACGATATCCTTCGCGAGATCGAGGTCGCCGATCGTGGCGCTGCCGAAATGGGGGTTGAAGACGAAGGTGTCGTTGCCGGCCTTGCCGAGGATCGTGACGCCGCCGCCGACATTGACGAAGTTGTCGTTCTGGTCGGTGCCGTTGACGGTCGTCGCGCCATTGCCCGTCAGCGTGATCGTCAGCGGCTGCGCGCCCGACGTGCCGTGGCCGTCGCTGACCTTGGCCTGATAGGTCACGGTCAGCGTGTCGCCCGGCTGCAGGAAATCCAGGTTCACAGCGTCGGGATGGTAGCTCCAATGCAGCACCTCGGTGCCACCGTGGGAGGTTACGCTGTCGAAAGTGATCGCCCCTGCGCTGGCCAGCGCCTCGATATGGACGGTCTCCGGCAGGCTCGCCGCGCCGGAGTACTTGACCACGCCGTTGCCGATCACCGAGGCCGTCAACACGTCGCCGATGTCCTTGTCGACCACCGACAGGGTGCCAGACATGCCGCTTGCCAGCTTGACCGGCTGACCCGCGATGGTGCCGGCCGAGACGTTGTCGAGCTCGAACGCATCCTGGCTGCTCGCCAGGACGACCTTGTTGAACGGAGACAGTCCGAGGAATTCGACATAGCCGTTGGAGGCCAGCGAGTTCTGCCCGCCATTGGCGAGCAGCGGCGCCACGTCGCTGCCGGTATAGGACGCTACCAACTTGGTGCCGTTGTAGAACGAGATGCTGTTGTAGGCGTCGACCGAGCCCCAATACAGCCCGAAACTGTTCTTGGCGCTGTCGAAGGTGATGGTCTCCTGCGCGCGATTGCCGATGCTGAGATAAGCGGTCTTGTCCGCACCACCGGACATGAAGGGCGCCGCCGACACCGGCGAGGTTCCATGCACGATCCCCGCATCGCCGCTCGCCGTGAAGCTGGCATGCAGCGCCGCGCTCTGAAAGCTGCCATGGCCACGGCCGTTGTCCGACGTGCCGGGAGCTAACACGTTGTCGAACGTTTCGGTCGGCATCCCCTCCGCGTTGACCGAACTGCCGCTCGCGAGCACGGTCGCGCGCTCGGACAGGATCACGGTCTGAACGATCGGGTTGGTCTCACCCGTGATGACCGGCGCATCCTCGGCGCCGTTGACCTTGATGCTGACGGGCACGTCGACCACGCCGCCGTGGCCATCGTTGATCTGGACGGTGTAGGTCAGCGTCACATGCTGGCCGACGCCGAGATAGTCGAACACCTTGTCCTTCGCCGAGAAGCTCCAGGCCTGCGATCCGCTGCTGCCATTGCTGGACTCCTTCAGCTGACCGAGCGACAGCCAGCTCAGCAGGACCGAACTGTCCGACGGAAGGCCGCCATGCGCGCCCTCGACGGCAACGGCGGTCACCTTGACCGCATGGATGTCGGTGGCATCGGCATCGGTGAAGGTGATCACGCCAGTCGCGCCATCCAGCTGGCTGGAGTCCGAGGTGCCCGCCTGCTCGGCGATCTCGCGGGTCTGGAGCGCCGAGGTGACGACCGGCTGGTCGTTGGTACCGGTGATGGTGACCACGATTGTCGAGGTCGCACTGCCGCCCTTGCCGTCGCTGATCGTGACCGTCGAGGTGACCTTGACGGTCTGGCCGGCGCCAAGGAAATCGAGCGCGCCATCTGCGACCGTATAGGTCCAGTCGACCGTGCCGTTGTTGGTGTTGCCGCTCTGACTCAGTTGCAGCGCCTGCTCCAGCGTGGCGATCTGCCCCGAGCTCAAGTGACCGGACAGATCGGTCTGGTCGGCTCCGGTCCAGCTCACGCTCTGCGCGCCTGACAGGATGGCGGCGGTGGGGCGATCCGTCAGGTCAGCGTCGGTGAACTGAATGGTGCCGCCGACGCTGTGCGGATTCGACGCGCCGGTCTGCTGTGCCGTCTCGCCGATCGATCCGGTCTGGCTTGGATTGGCAATGACCGGCGCGGAGTCCTGGGCCGCCAGCGTGATCAGCGTTCCGCCATGGTGGTCATCGCTGCCGACGAAGTGCGCGCCCGAATAGTCGGCGCCGGTCAGGATCAGGTTGACGCTGTCGCCGTCGGCGTCGCTGACGGTCAGAATGCCGGTCGTCGAGTCGTACGCCGCCGTCGTCGTCGTCGCATCCCATCTGATCGTCGACAGATCAATCGTGTCGGAGACGTCGAGGCCGGCGATTTTGATGGAGGAGCCGACACCATCGACCGAGAAGCCGCTGTCGTCGACGACAAGCTCGCTGCCGCCAAGGCCGCTGAAGTCGATCGTCTGGGTGTTGCCGGCGCCGAAGTGCAGGATTGCGCCGGCATCGATTGCGATGGTTCCAAGGCCGGAGATCGAGCCGTTGATCTCCAACGTGCCGCCGACGACTTCGATCGTCCCGTCATTGATGATCGTGTCACCGAGGCTGCTGAGGCCGCTCGCGGTGAGCGTGCCATGAATGTACAGCGTGCCGTCGCCGACGACGTCCGTGCCGACGAGGGCGAGAACGGAATCGAGATCGACGATGAAGGTGCCGAGATTCTCGACATGCATGCCGGCCAGGGTCACGTCGCCGCCGGCAATCTCGAGCGTGCCGACGATGCCGACGCTCAGCGTGCCGCCGGTCAGAATGGTGTTGCCGTCCAACATCAGCGTCGACGGCACCGGAGCATCGCCAGCATCGTCGATGATGATCACGCCACCGTCGTTGTCGATATTGACACCGTCGAACGTGGTCACGGTCTTGGTTTCGACGTGTACGGTCCCGCGATTCACGAGGTCACCGCCCGTGACCGTGCTGTCCTCGAGCACCAGCAGGGAGTCCTGGTCGACCTGGACCGTTCCGGAGTTATCGACGGCCACCCTGGTCATCGTTGCACCCGCCGCCGAGACGACCTCGAGGACGGAGCCGGGATCGATGCCGATCGTGGCATCGCTGATCGTCGTACCGCCCTCAACGACGAGGGTCGTGGGCACCCAAGACGGGCCAGACGGCCCGTCCCCGGTGTTGACAATGCCGCCGCTCGCGCCGCCGGCATGTCCGATCTGGATTGCGCCGCCGTCGAGCGCGCTGCCGTCGACGCTGCTGTCGCCGGCCACCTCGATCAGGCCCTGGCTGGAGATCACGCCGCCAGCAATGCTGGTGGCCGCAAGCGACAGAGCGCCCCCGAGCGCGATCGTGATCGCGGCCGCCTCGGCGTTGGTGATCGTCTCGTCATCCAGCGCATTGCCGGTGCCGGACACGGCGATCACGCCGGAATTCCCGAGTGTGCCACCGCTGACCGCCGCGTGACCGCTCAACGCGATTGTTCCGCCGACCTCGTTCGTCAGCGCACCGCCGGCAATGCTCGAATTCGTCAGTGTGAGCTTGGCGGCAGTTTCGACCGTGATCGCGCCTTCCGCATTGTCGACCGCGGTGTCAACACCGAGCGCGAGTTCGCCGCCGGCGTTGACGTCGATCAGGCCGTCGTTGGTGACGCTCTCGTCCTCCAGCGCATTGCCGGCGCCAGACACGGCGATCACGCCGGAATTGCCGAGCGTGCCACCGGTCAGCGCCGCGTGACCGCTCAACGCAATCGTTCCGCCGACCTCGTTCGTCAGCGTGCCGCCGGCAATGCTCGAATTCGTCAGCGTGAGCTTGGCGGCATTTTCAACCGTGATCGCGCCTTCCGCATTGTCGACCGCCGTGTCAACACCAAGCGCGAGCTCGCCGCCGGCCTTGATGTCGATCAGGCCGCCGTTGGTGACGCTCTCGTCCTCCAGCGCATTGCCAGCGCCGGACACGTCGATCACGCCGGAATTCCCGAGTACGCCGCCGCTGACCGCCGCGTGACCGCTCAACGAGATCGTTCCGCTGGCCTTATTCGTCAGCGTGCCGCCGGCAACGCTCGAACTCGTCAGCGTGAGCTTGGCGGCATTCTCGACCGCGATCGCGCCCGCCGTGTTGTCGACCGCGGTGTCAACACCGAGCGTGAGTTCGCCGCCGGCCTTGACGTCGATCAGGCCGGCATTGGTGACGCTCTCGTCCGAGAACGTATTGCCCAGCCCGGATACATCGATCGTGCCGAAATTGCTCAGCTCGCCATTGCTGATGACAGCGCCATCGTTCAACACCAGCAGGCCGTCGGGCTGTTGCGGCGGCGCTTCTTCGCCCTCCCCGAGCGTTCCGAAGATATGAACCACGGGAGCGCCCTGGATCACGATGGTGCCGCCATCAATGCGGCCGCCATCGAGCGTCAAGCTCGCCCCGCGATCGACCTGGATCAGGCCGGAGCTGTCCTCTTCGGCATTCTCGATGCTGCCAAGCACGCTCAGCACGCCGCCGGACAGCTCGATCATCCCCGTGTTGGTGATGCCGGCTGCAGCGCCGAACTCGCCGCCACCAGCCAGCAGCACCGTGCCGGCATTGTGCAGCACGCTCTGGTCCAGCATCTGCGCCGAGCCGTCGACGGTGATGGTCGCGTTCGCGAAATTAAAGATATGCGCATCGGCCTTGGCGGTGAGCGCGCCGCTGATCGATAGCGTGCCGTGATTGTCCAGCTGCGGGACGGCTCCGCCGCCGAAATCGTTCAGGCTGACCGACTTGGCGAAGGCGTCCGCATCGATCGTCACCGCGAAGGCCGGCGTCAGGCCATGCAACTGATCGGTGATGATGATGACGTCGTCGGCTGCCGTCGGTGCGAGACCGGTCGCCCAGTTCGCGCCGTCGCTCCACAACAGAACCTGGGCGCCGCGGCCTTCGCCGGACTGCCCCTGCGTCGTCGCGATCCAGACCACGGCAGGATCGTCGGTGCCGGTGATGCTCACCGCGATCGTCTGGGCCGAGGTCCCCCCTTGAGAGTCCGTGACGGTCACCGTGTAGGTGAGCGTCAGCGTCTTCCCGGCCGGAATGAAATCGGCGACATAGACCGGAAGGTCAGCCAGATTCCAGTCGATCTTGCCGGTGCCGCTGCCGGTGCTGTCCGCCGCGAGCGACGCGGTGAGCGCCTGCTCGAACAACGCCAGCGGCCCCGGCGGAACGTTGCCGCCACCCTCCAGCACAGCGCTGCTCAGCTTGGCCGAGACGCTGTGGGTGTCGGTGAGGTCGACATCCTTGAAGGTGAGGGTACCCGAGGTCGGATCATCCGACGTCAGCGGCCCGCCCGGCACGCTGGTGCCGCCCGCGAAGGCAATGGGCTGAACGCTCGCCGTGATCGCGGGCTGGTCATTGGTGCCGGTCACCGTGATCGTGATCGGCACTTCGGTGTATTCGTTGGACGGCGCGAAATTGTTGTCGACGCGCACGATGTAGGTCAGCGTCAGCTTCTCGCCGGCCGCGAGGAAGTCGAAGGCGTTGTCGGGGACGCTGTAGGTCAGCGTCGCCGAGCCGTAATTCTTGTTGGTCGGATCCGCCGTCACCGTGACCTTCACGGCCGTCGCCAGCGCGTCCTTCAGCTGCAGCGCGTTCAACGTCCCGGTGACATCGGTCTGTTGTGCGCTCTTGTAGGCAAACGAACTGAATTTCACCGAGACGGTCGGCTGGTCGCCGGGATTGATGTCGGCGAAATTAACGCGGCTGAGAACGGTGTCGAGATCGGTGCTCACGCCGGTCTGGCCGGCCCGCTCCGTCAGCGCGAAGGCCGTCGTCAGCCGGCCGCCGATGTCGAGAACCCTGACCTCCGGCGGCCCGGGAATGTGCGACGGCGGCTCGGTTGTCGTCGTGGTCGTGGTCGTCGTCGTGATCGTGATGTCGGTGACCGCGAATTTCGGGACCGTGCTGGTGCCGTCGGCGAACTTCAGCCCGGTCAGCGTCTGCAGCGCGCCGATGTCGGTGAAATGGGTCGTCGTTTTGGGGTTGGTGTTGTTGTCGGTGAATTTGAGCGAGAAGACGTCGTTGATGAGCTTCTGAATGTCGGGCGAGAGCGGCACCGCGCTCTGATTGACAACGCCATTGCTGATCTGGATCTGCTGGCCGGCCTGGTTGACCACGGCGATCGGCTGCAGCGTCGTCTTGTCGAACAGGACGTAGGAGCCGGTGCGGCCATCGGGCTCGACGAGCACCTGGAACTTGGCGTCGGGCAGGCCGCCCTGCCCCGGCACGGTGAAGTCGATCTCGACCAGCACGGCGGTGCCGCGAATGCCCATGGTCGCGACCGGCGTGTCGACCTTCATGTCGCCATGCTTGGCCGTCTCACCGGCCACGAAGGAAATCGTCCCGGCGACCAGACTGATCAGCGACGAATTGTTCGACCCGTTCGGGTCGTACACCATCTCGTTCAGCACCATCCTCGCATTCGAGGACAGGCCGAACACCGTGCCGTCGATGAAGGTGATGCCGAGGGTCGAGTCCGTGCCGGACTGGACCACGTCACCCTTTTCGACGTTGTCGCCGTTGTGAAGGATGATCGAGACGCCGTTGCGGACCGCGGTCGCCGTGCCCTGAAGCTTGGTGACGTGACCGATCACCTTGCCGGCGCTCGGCGCGGCTCCCGCCTGGCTGACCTGCACGGCGCCCGAGAGCGCTCCGACGAGATCTCCGGTGAGATGCGCGCCGTCGGGCGACGCCAGCGGAGCGCGCTTCTCGCCCTTGAAATAGTCCGTCAGAACAATGTCGCGGCCTTGGGACGACAGGACCAGGTCGAGACCCGACCGCTTGAACTCGGCGTTGAAAAGAAAGTGGGCGTCGGGAACGACGATCGCGTCAGCCGGCGCGTGGGCCGGCGGCGCGTCGAGCCGCACATGCGCATGGGTATGCGCGGACGCGCCAAGGCCATCGGAGAAAAGCGCGGCGTCAAATTTGCCAGCGTAATTCACGGGGCCACCGACATATGGTTAATTATTACATAAGAATTTGTGCTCAATGCCTGCATATCACTGGGGCGTGTCTGGCGGAACCATCTTCAGCTTGTGCTTCCAACCCGCAAGACGAGCCTCTTTCCATGGGATTGCTGCCAACTCGACAAGTTTTTGCCTCACTTTAAAAATTCAAATCCTGAATAATGAAGTATTGAAGCAGTGAAAATCGCGCTTCGATAGTCAAAATAAGTAATACTCATATACGTTTTACTTGGCGCGACCACGCTGTCGCCACCGACTTGGCGTTATCAGCGAAATTCAAGTGTCGGTGTGTGTTCGCGCCAACAGCAATTGACAGATTGTAACGCGTACGGCCGCAACTCTGCGCGGTCAGCAGCACGCAACTTGGACGTGAATTGTTCCCGGTCTTGCGACCTTTGGCGGGTCCAACTCAGCCCTTTCGTTAGAGTTTGTCGCATCGGCGCAACACAACGTTCAGCAAGATTGCTCCGATTCGCGCGGCCAGCGCGGGAAATTAAGCGGACCCCAAGGTCCCCCGCCGGATGCTGAGGCCAACGATCCGGTTCCCTCAGGCATCAGACCGCATGAGCAGAGACCCGGCGCAGGGCGTCAAAATGAACAGTCACGCGTTGATCCGCTGGTTTATGCTGCTGGCAACCAGTGCCGCCGCCTGGACCGCCGGGCCGGTTGCCGCCGGGCCGGTCGGGCAGCCATTGGGATTGGCAACGACCCTCGAGCGCGCCGCAGAGCCGTTCGGCCTGTTGCGGCTGGACCTCGGACCGGGCCCGCTGAGGAGCAAGTGGCAGCAACTCGTCAACCGGCTGGACGATGAGCGCGTCCAGCTCGCTTTGTGCGATGGAGATCGCGAGCGCTGCGCATCATCAGCAGCCCTGCGCCTGCTTGCCATCGTCGACCAGGGTCGCGCCCGCGACGGTCGCGCCCGGCTTGGCGAGATCAACCGCGCCATCAACCTCGCCATTCGCGCCACCAGCGACTCTGCCGAATATGGCGAGATGGACGTGTGGAGCTCTCCTCTGCAGACGTTCGAGCATCGTGCCGGTGATTGCGAGGATTACGCGATCGCCAAGTTCGTTGCACTCCGGCTGGCCGGTGTCGCCGCCGACGATCTGCGGATCGTGATCCTCCGCGATGCTATCCGGGGCGAGGACCATGCCGTGACGACCGCCCGCCTCGATGGACGCTGGCTGATGCTGGACAATCAGCGCATGGCCCTGGTTCAGGACAGCGACGCGCGACAGATCCGGCCGCTGTTCGTGTTCGACGAAGTGAGCATCTCGAGCTTGCAGGAGCCCACGCTGGCGGCGGACATGACCCTCGCCGGGAGGGACTCCGGCGGGACGGCGACCCGGCGCTTTGCCTCGTCCAACTGAACGAGTGCGCGCTGGCCCCCCTCTCCCAGAACGTGATTCCGACGCTACGATGTGATGTACTCCACTCCGAGCGGCACGCGCCGGTTTCGGCGGGAACGGCCGGCAGGGATGGCGCCCAAGGATCGCAGCCGGCGGCCCGTTCACCGCGCCGCAAGGAGTTGCGTCCAATTTACAGACGCGAACCGAACGAGCGGCCATGACCCCGGACAGCCCTGCCCTCGCCGTGCGAGGATTAACGAAATGTTTCGAGCGCCCGGCGGTCGATGGACTCGACCTCGTGGTGCGCGCGGGTGAGTTCTACGCGTTGGTCGGCCCGAACGGCGCCGGCAAGACGACGACGCTGCGCATGGTGGCGGGCCTGCTGCGACCGGACGCCGGTCGTGTCGAGATCTTCGGCATCGATGCGTTGCGCGAGCCGATCGCCGCCAAGCAGGTGATGGCCTGGGTCTCCGACGAGCCGATGATCTACGACAAGCTCACCCCGCTCGAATATCTCGAATTCGTCGCCGGCCTCTGGGGCATCGATCCCGCGACATCCAACCGGACCGCGCAGGAGCTCCTGATCTCGCTCGGGCTCGAGCGCCATCTGCACGAACGCTGCGAAGGATTTTCCAAGGGCATGCGCCAGAAGGTGGCGCTGGCCGGCGCGCTGGTGCACGATCCGCTCCTGATCATCCTGGACGAACCGCTCACCGGCCTCGATGCCGTGTCCGCGCGTCACGTCAAGGGACTGCTGGCCGAACGGGTCCGCCGCGGCGGCACCGTGATCATGACGACCCACATTCTGGAGGTTGCCGAGCGCATGGCCGACCGCATCGGGGTCATCGCGGCCGGGCGCCTCGTGGCGGAGGGAACGCTGGCCGAGCTGCGTCAGCAGAACGGACAGAACGACACCAGCCTGGAAGAGCTGTTCATCGCGCTGGTCGACGTCGAGTCCGTGGCATGACCCGGACGGCCACGCTTGCATGGTTCGCCCGTCATGAGTTCCGGCTCGCCTGGCGGGAATGGCTCGGCATGATCACGGCTGGCAGACGCCGGCGGACGCGCGCCGCCATCATCGGCCTGCTTCTGTTCGGCGCCGTCATGCATCTGCCGGCCTGGGCCGTCGTCGGCCGCTACGCCGACCTGCAGCCGCCGCTCGACAAGACCTCGCTCATCGTCATCACCGCGACGATCATGCTGTCCTGGGCGCTGATGCTGTCGCAGGCGATCGAATCGGTGACGCGCGTATTCTATGCCCGCGCCGATCTCGATCTGATCATGTCGTCACCGGTGCGCCTCGCGGAGATCTTCTCGGTCCGGATCGCGGCCATCGCCCTGTCCGTCACCAGCATGGCGCTGCTGCTGGCGACGCCGTTCGTCGACGTGCTGCTGATCGAAGGCGGCGTACGCTGGCTGGCTGCCTTCGTGGTGGTCGCGGCCATCGGCCTGTCTGCGGCGGCGCTGGCGATCGCGATCACCATCATCCTGTTTCGCCTGATCGGCCCCGCGCGCACGCGGCTCGTCGCTCAGATCCTGGCGGCCGTGATCGGCGCCGGATTCGTCATCGTGTTGCAGATTGCCGCGATCGTATCCTACGGCACGCTGTCGCGCTTCGCCATCCTGACCTCGGACGCGGCGGCCGCGATCGCGCCGGATCCGGACAGTCTCGTCTGGCTGCCGGCCCGCGCGGCGCTCGGTGACGGACAGGCGCTGCTGATCCTGCTCGCCAGCGGCCTGCTGCTGCTCGGCCTCGTCATGACGGTGTTCTCGCCGCGCTTCGCCGACACCGCGATCAGCGCGGCGGCCCAGGGTGTCTCCAACCGCGCGGGGGCCCGTATCAGAGCGTTTCGCAGCGGTTCGCGGCAACAGGCGCTGCGGCGCAAAGAGTTCGTGCTGCTGCGGCGCGATCCCTGGCTGATCTCGCAGACGCTGATGCAGCTGCTGTATCTCGTGCCGCCGGCCCTGCTGCTGTGGCGCAGCTACTCCGATACGTCGCAGGCCGTCATCCTGATCACGCCGGTCATCGTGATGGCCGCAGGCCAACTCGCCGGCGGCCTCGCTTGGCTCACGATCTCCGGCGAGGACGCCCCCGAACTCGTCGCCACCGCACCCTTGACGAACGCGCGCGTGGTGCGCGCCAAGATCGAGGTCGTGCTGATCACGATCGCCGTGATCTTCGCGCCGCTGGTGCTCGCGCTCGGCTGGATCGCTCCCTGGCAGGCCCTGGTAACCGCAGCCGCCGTTCTGGTCGCCACGATCTCGTCCACCGCCATCCAGCTGTGGTTTCGCATCCAGGCCCGGCGCAGCCAATTCCGCCGCCGTCAGACCTCGTCGCGGCTCGCGACGTTCACCGAGGCGTTCTCCTCCATCGGCTGGGCGGCAACGGCCGCGCTGGCGCTCGCGCTGCCGCAAGCCGCATTGATCTGCGGCCTGATGACCGCAGCGCTGCTGTTTGCCGCCTGGAGGCTCAGCCCGGCGCGGACGTGACGGCGATCAGCGCAGCAGCTCCATGACTGCCGCGGCGAACGCCTCCGGCTCCTCCTGCGGCAGATTGTGACCGGCACGCGGGATCACGCGATGGGCAATGCGGTTGCTGAACTTCGCGGCGTGTGCCCGGCCGTCGGTCGCCGGGATCACACCGTCGCTGTCGCCATCGATCGTGATGGTCGGCACGTCGATGATGGGTTGCGCCGCCAGCCGGCGCTCGAGCTCCTGATAGAGCGGGTCGCCGTCTGCCAGTCCATAGCGGTGGCGGTAGCTGTTGATCACGACGTCGACGTGGTCGGGATTGTCGAACGCCGCCGCCGAGCGCGCGAAGATCGCGTCATCGAAGCGCCAATTCGGTGACCATTGCTGCCAGAGCAGGCGCGCAATCTCGGCGCGGTTGGCGGCGAGCCCGGCCCGGCCGCGCTCGGTCTGGAAGTACCATTGATACCAGAACGCAAATTCGCGTGGCACCGGCGCAGGCTCCAAGGCGCTGGCAATATCCTGTATCAGATAGCCGTTCACCGAGACGAGGCCGAGGCAACGCTCGGGCCACAGCGCCGCACCGATGCAGGCGGCGCGGCCACCCCAATCATAGCCCGCGAACACCGCGCGCGGGATCGCCAGCGCATCCATCAGCGCGATCAGGTCGGCCCCGACGGCCGCCTGCTGGCCCGAGCGCGGCGTGGACGGATCACGGAAGCGGGTCGGTCCGTAGCCGCGCACATAGGGGACGATGACCCGGCAGCCCTGCGACGCGAGCCGCGGCGCGACGTCGACATAGGAGTGGATGTCGTAGGGATAGCCGTGCAGCAGGATCACGACGGGACCATCCGCAGGACCAAGCTCGGCATAGGCAATGCTGAGCACCCCGGCATCGATTGTCCGCACCGGCTGCAACGCCTGCGACGATCCGCCCCGATCGGTCATGTCATCCTCCCACGCTCGCAACGGCCGGACCCGCCGTCGGGCCTCGCAGAGAGGATAGTTATGATCCGGTTTAGACGCTACACTGACCGGCGTTGTTGAAGAGGAACCGCCATGCTGCGCTCGCTGGTCTCGCTGCTTGCCGTCCTGGTCTCGTTCGCATCGCCCGCGCTGGCGCAATCCGGGCCCCGCACCAGCGAATGCCTGGCGATGGCCGGCGGGCCACCCCGCGCGATGCCGGTCAGCCTGCGGCAGGCGGCCGCAGCCGGCAACGAGGTGACGATCACCTATGCCGGCCACTCGACCTACTTCATCGACACGCCGATGGGCATCCGCATCGCAACCGACTACAGCGGGGCCTATCAGGTCGGACGCCTACCCGACGTGATCACCATGAACCGGGCGCATTCGACGCACTACACGCTGGCGCCCGATCCGCGCATCCCGCACGTGCTGCGCGGCTGGGGCGATGACGGCAAGCCGGCCCAGGTGTTCGAGCGCATCGGCGACGTGCTGATCCGCAACATCACCACCGACATCCGCCGCTATTTCAGCGACTCCATGGGCGCTGACATGATCAAGGACGGCAATTCGATCTTCATCTTCGAGGTCGCCGGCCTGTGCATTGGCCACCTCGGCCATCTGCACGTCAAGCTCGACGAAACGCATTTCGCGGCGATCGGACGGCTCGACGTGGTGATGGTGCCGATCGACGGCACCTACACGATGTCGCTCGACGGCATTTCCGAGATCACCAAGCGGCTGCGCGCATCAGTCGTGCTGCCGATGCACCGTTTCGCGACGCCGCTCGACGAGTTCATGCGCAAGATCGGCCAGCAGTTCGAGATCGACCGCCGCGCCGAGCGGACCCTGAAGATGTCGCGCGAGCTGCTGCCGTCGATGCCGACCGTGATCATCCTCGATGGCGTCTAGGCTCCGGCGAGGCTGGCGCCGCGGCGGCCTTCGGGCGTCAGGAACATGCGCTTGAGCTTATTGAGCACGCGCACCGCGAGGCCGAGCACGTAGGGCTGGGTCTTCAGGCAGAAGGCGAGCTTCTTGACGTGGCCCTCGACGTGCCATTTGGCATGCGCGCCATCGCGGAAGAAGATCACGTCGCCCGGCCCGTAGCGCTTCGGCGGCATCCCCTCGCTCTCCAGCACGATGGCGCCTTCCAGGATCAGGATCGTCTCGTCGAAATCGTAGTACCAGTTGAACTTGCCCTCGGTGCAGTGCCAGACGATCGTCGAGCCCAGGCCGTCGCTGCTGCGCGCGACGGTGCAGGAGGTCGCGGTCGGATTGCCCTCGATGATCCACGACGGCTCGATCGGGGCCGGCGTCAGGTCGACGGCGAGATTGGCGGTTTCGATCAAGGACGGGGACATCGCAAACCTCGACTGCAGAATACATGGACTGAAAAGGCCGGATGGACGCCGGCATGAGCCTGCGACCGTAGCCGGTTGCGCCTAATGGCCGCTTGCCGCGATCATTAAGATTTGAGCTGATACCCGCGACGTGCCGTCGCATCACAACCACGCCAGCGCTATAAACGTCACGCGAACGCCGCATTTTGTTCGCGGCCTCGCCAAACCTTCTGATCTACTGTTCGGCCGCACTGCAAGATGCGGTCATGCCCTTAGCGACGCATGATCCATCTGGCATCGTGCCGTCACCTTTAAAGATTTTCCGCCGCCGCAGAGACAAGGATTTCCCAGGATGCGCCGACTGAGCCTCGCCATCGCCCTCACGCTGTCCGCCGCCACCATTGCAACCACTTCGGCAGTCATGGCCGGCGAAACGCCTGCGCCCGACAATGCCAAGTCCTACTTCATCAACCTCAAGGACGGCGATACGGTTTCCTCGCCGGTCCTGATCCGCTTCGGCCTGTCCGGCATGGGCGTCGCGCCGTCCGGCACCGAGGCGCCGAACACCGGGCATCACCACCTGCTGATCGACGCGCCAGCGCTCGAAGGCGACGCGCTCAACGAGGCCATCCCGGTCGACACCGGCCACGTTCATTTCGGCAAGGGCCAGACCGAGGCCTCGGTCAACCTCGCGCCGGGTAAGCACACGCTGCAGCTCGTGCTCGGCGACTGGAGCCATATCCCGCACAACAAGCCCGTGATGTCCGAGCGGATCACCATCACGGTCGAGCCCACCACGCAGGCCAAGTCGCAATAAACAGGTCGCAACAAAGACGGGCCGGCGCGGCCTGCATTGTTGCGGGCTGCGCCATCGCCTCGTCCCGATCGTCCGATCGCTCGCTCCTCTACTCCCTGAATGCAAGCCGAAGCCCGCCCCAATGGCGGTCCCTGATGCGGATCGGCACGTCGATCTCCTTCAACGGCACGGTCACGCCGCCACCCATGTCGCGCTCGTAGCGCTGCGCGAGATGACCGTGCAGCGTGCGCGCGGCCGCCATCCCGGCGCGGTCCTTGTAGAAGCGGCGATTGCGGCAGTTCGCGACGTTCCAGACCTGCTCGCCCCGCCGTTGCGGCTGTGAGACCTTGCGATTGTGGGTCGGAATGTAGGCGTTGCGGTCGATCGCCACGCAGAACACGACATTCGGATCAGCCGCCAGCGCAGCCTCCTGGAACGGCGGCAGCAGCCGATCGCAGAGCGCCGTAAAGGGCGCATCGAACTGCTCCGGGTCGGTGCCGGGAATGCGCTGATAGCTGAAATCGAACCATTGCGCGACCGAGCTCTCGCCCGAACCGATCGACTGCTCGATCGCCGCCGTGATCTTGCCGGCGACCTCCAGCGCAACGTCGACATGCGCCTGCTCGGCGCGATCGAGCTCGGCAAGCAGCCGATCGACCGCGTCGCGCTGTGCCCGGGTGAGGTCGCGAAAGCTGAGATGGACGTCGCGATTGCCGATCGCCACGATGTCGCATTCGGCCGAGCCGAGCGCCGCGCATTCCACCTTCACCTGCTGCTGCTCGGCCAGGCCGACCACGTCCATCCCGGCGCGGAAGCGCAGGCCGCCGCCGGAGATGTCGAGCAGGGTGCCGTCGACGTGGCCGCCTCTGCCGTGCAGGCGCGCGGCGATGCTCACCGGGCGGCGCAGGTCCGAGGACCGCCGGTCGCCGAGGCTCGACGTCCGCAACGACACCATCAGATTGGCGCGCAGCTCGGAGACCCGGCCATTGGTGCCGTTCACGAGCTCCGACACCGTCTGGGTCTGCTGCTCGATCTCGGTCGAGCGGCCCGAGATGCGGGTGACCTTCTCGGCGACCATGGCGACACCCGACGAGGCTTCGGCGAGGCTTCGCGCCACCTCGCGCAACGTCGCCTCCTGCTCTTCGGCGGCGGCAGCCATCGCCGCACTGGCGCCGTCGATGCTGCCGATCGCCGCGCTGATCTTGCGGATGACGGCGGTGGAATTCGTGGTCGCGCTGGAGATGCGATCGATGCGCTGGGCGATGTCGTCGGCGGCTTCGGAGGTCTTGCGCGCCAGCGCCTTGACCTCGTGCGCGACGATCGCGAACCCGGCGCCGGCCTCGCCCGCCCGCGCCGCCTCGATGGTGGCGTTGAGCGCCAGCAGGTTGGTCTGCGCCGCCACCTCGGCGATGGTGCTGACGACCGAGGAGATCTGCTCGGCCGCATCGCTCAGCGCGGCGACTGTCGATTGAGCCTGCTGCGCTTCCCCAGCGGCTCGGCTCGCGAGCTGCGCCGTTTCGGCGGCCCGCTGCGCGATCTCCCGCCCCGTAGCCGACAATTCTTCAGCCGAGCTCGAGACCGTGGTGACGTTGCTGCTGGCGCGCGCGGACGCATCGGCCACCATGCCGGCCTCGGTTGCGATCGTCTTCGCGTCCGAGACCGCCTGCGCACTGCGGGTCGAGGCGTCGCCGCTGATGGTCATGACCTCGGCGACGGCGCAATCCAGGTCGGTTTCCAGCAACTCCCACATCTCCGCGAACATCTTCTTGCGCTCGCGCTCGGCGACCTCCTTGGCTCGCGCCTGCTCCTCCGTGAGCCGACGGTTCTCCAGCAGCTTGCCGTGGAAGATGCCGAGCGCACGCGAGATCTGGCCGACCTCGTCGCGGCGCTTCACCGGCTCCAGGCGGACATCGAGATCGTTCTGCGCCAGCCGCTCCATCGCGCGGGCCATCTGCAGCAACGGTGATGCGAGCCAGCGGCCAAACATGAACGCCGCCGCCGCCGTGATCAGCACGGTGACGCAGATCGACCAGAACACGGTGTCCTTCACGCCGGCCAGCTCGGTCTTGACGATCCCGAGCCGCTGGTCCGCCGCCGACCTGATGGCCTGCAGCGTCGGACTGACGCTCTCGTAGTGCCGCGTCAGCTCCGCAGCCTCGCCCAGCAGCTTGGTCTGGCCGCTCATGTAAGCGAGAAAGCTCGCCCGATAGACATCCATCAGCTTGATGATCTCGGCCTTGACGGATTCCGGCAGCTCGGACTTTGCGAGCTCGGCGCCAAACTCGTCGACGCGCTTGCGCAGGTCGTCGCCATATTTCGGATCGCCGCGCAGCATGAAATCCTTTTCGTGCCGGCGCATCATCAGCATCAGCACGGCAAGGCGCGGCTGATCATGTTTGGTCAACTGCGCCTCGACCGAACGAACGGCGCCGCGCAGCTTGCCTTGCAGCCCGTCATTCTCGTCGAAGCCGATGCTCTTCTGCGCGGCCACGACATTGGCGAACAGCGTCGCATAGCCGGTGATGGCCTGGCGCATCGACGCGGTCTGCCGCGCCGTTTCGTCATCGGGCGCCGCCGCGAGCACGGCGTCCACACGCTCCAGCCGCGACCCGATCGACGTGACGATCTGCTCATGCGCGGCGACCTTGGCGTCTGACGGCTTCTGCAGGAACTCCGTCGCGGTCCCGCGGGCCTGCAGCAGCCCTTCCCAGATCCCGCCGCTCAAGCCAGCCAAGGTCGCGACGCGATCTGCAATCTGCTGGCTGCGGCGCTCGATCGACAGGCCCGTGAGATAAAGGCAGCCGATGACCGCCACGCCGACGACGCCAAGGCAAAGAATTTGGCCCTTGAGCCCAAAACGAATCCGCCCCTGTGCCGAGGCGGCAAGCGTGGCACCCATGATTGTTCCCTGTGAATCAATTGAGCAACAGGGGTCAATCTTATCGATCGTGCTTAATGACGAACTAATCAAGACGCGCAGACAACAATTATTCAACCACTGAGTGCAGTAGAATTACGGTCTTCATCCAACGGCAAACGACGCTACGCACAGTATCGTGCAGCCGGCGGCTCAGAGAGTGACAGACCGCCGGCCGACTCTCAGATCAGGCCCACTCGCCCTTGCGGAACACCGGCACGCGGCGGCCGTCGGCGTGGACACCGTCGATGTCGGTCTCGGCCGCGCCGATCATCCAGTCGATATGGATGAGGCTCTGGTTGCCGCCCTGGGCTGCGATCTGCTGCGGCGACAGCGAGGTGCCATTGACGAAGCACTTCGAGTAGCACTGGCCGAGCGCGATGTGCGAGGCCGCGTTCTCGTCGAACAGCGTGTTGTAGAACAACAGGCCGCTCTTCGAGATCGGCGACGAGTGCGGCACCAGCGCCACCTCGCCGAGCCGGCGCGCGCCCTCGTCGGTGTCGAGCACCTTGTTCAGGACTTCCTCGCCCTTCGACGCCTTGGCCTCGACGATGCGGCCTTCCTCGAACTTGACCTGGATGTTGTCGATCAGCGTACCCTGATAGGACAACGGCTTCGAGCTGACGACGTGGCCGGACACGCGGCGGCAGTGCGGCGTCGTGAACACCTCCTCGGTCGGGATGTTGGCGTTGCAGACGATGCCGTTCTTCGCGGTGGAAGCGCCGCCTTCCCACTCGTGACCGTCGGCGAGACCGATCGTCAGATCCATGCCCGGGCCGGTGTAGTGCAGCGCGCTGAAGCGCTGGCCGTTGAGCCATTCGGTGCGCTCGCGCAGCACCGCGTTGTGACGCTCCCAGGCGGACACCGCATCCTCGCGGTCGACGCGCGACGCGGCAAAGATCGCATCGGCCAGCTTCGCCACCGCGACCTCCTCGGGCACGTCGGGGAAGACCAGCCTGGCCCAGGACGCGCTTGGATAGGCGATGATGTTCCAGTTGGTCTCGAAATTGGTGATCTTCTCCAGCGCCGGCTGATAGGCCTTGGAGTTGGCCTTGCTGGCGCGCGCCACCTTGGACGGGTCCTGCCCGGACAGCAGCATCGGGTTGTCGCCGACGATCGCGAGCCGCGCGGTGTTTTCGGAGAACGCCTTGGCCATGCCCTGATAGAGCCAGTCGGCGGCGCGGTCGAAGCTGGAATCATGACCGAAGCGATAGCGCGCCAGCGTCAGTTCCTCGTCGGAGAAGAACGAGGTCACGATCCCCGCGCCAGCCTTGTAGGCATGCTCCGCCACCTTCCGCACCAGCGGCAGCGCGACCGAGGGCGCCGTCAGCAACAGATCCTGCCCCGGTTGCAATTGCAGGCCGACCCGCACCGCCACCTCGGCGAGGCGGTCGAGCTTGACGGGATCGATGGCGGCATCAAAGTTGCGGGCATGTGCGGTCATCAGGGCGGTATCCAGTTTGGTTGCTTTGCGATTCATCAGAGATAAGCCAATCGAGAAGAGCGTCAATGGCATAAGGCCGTCCGCCCGTGCCGTACGCGCTCGCGTCAATCCTCCATCAGCAATCCCTCACCATGAACGTACCAGTCCGCGCGCGAGGCCCAGTGGACATGGCGGTCGGGCGTCGCGCCGAGCGGTTGATCGAAGCCGCCGGCGGGGATGATCGCCTCACGGCCGCTGCGCGTGAGATGCGGCATCGGGCTGCCGCATCTACCGCAGAATGCCGTGGCGAAGCTGCGTGCCTGCGGCAGGTCGAAGCGGACCACGCGGTCCTCGCCCTTGATCCAATGCAGCGCGGCGGCGTCGACGATCACCTCGCATGAATGCGCCGTCCCGCTCGCCTTGCGGCAGCGCGAACAATGACAATTAAGAAACCTGTCGAGCGGTCCGTCGACCGCGAAGGCGACCTCACCGCACAGGCAACTGCCACGAAAAATCGTCATTCCATCTCCCGTTCCAAGGGGGCGTTCGTTTCGGCCGCGATGATGCTCGACGAGCTAACAGGATGGATGTCGGCGGCCATCAAAACCTGACTACGTGTCGTAGCTCTCATTAGTACATCCAAGGTAGTAAGCGCTTCGTTCCATTGAATTCAGGAGTCAATGACTTGGGTTCGTTTGGAACCCGGTTCCAGCGGGCAGCTTGCTCGCGTATTTGCATGGCTCAAGGACGATTCGGTCACGTTGAGGACACGATTGGCCGTTGATTAGCCCGCGGCAGGGGGATTTCACAGTGTACAGGAGTCCTCCGAATGTACCGCGTAGTTGTTGTCGTCGCCGCATTGCTGGCTCTCTCCGTTCAAGCCGAGGCCCGTCCTCGCCACCATCATCACCATCACTATTCGTACCGTCACCACTCCGTGATGAATGCGATGGCCTCCATTCCGGGCGAAGGCCGCGTCGTCGGTGGCCGGCCGTCGGGATGTCCGCACGCCTTCTGCGGCTGCGAGGCATCGCTGTATACGTTTGGCCGCGTCATTCCCGAGCTCAATCTCGCCTCCAACTGGCGCCGCTTTCCGCGCGCCGCGCCTGCACCGGGCATGGCGGCGGTTCGCTCTGGCCACGTCATGATCCTGCAGCAGCAGGTCGCCGGCAACGTCTGGTACGTGCATGACGGCAATTCCGGCGGCCACGTCACCCGCGAGCATCCGCGCTCGATCGCGGGCTACACGATCGTGAACCCGAACGGTGGCTCGGCCATGGTCGGAGCTGCATCCCGCGTCACGCGGCAGGCCCGCGCGCCGGCGTTGCGGCGCGTTGCCCGCAACATGGTGCCGTCGAGCTGGACGGGGAGCCCCTCGCCGATGTCCTTCAACTAACAAGGCGACCATCGCGCTCACCGCTCCGTTCAGCGCGCTGCCTCGGCGCGGGTGACCTTCCACAAAGTGCAGGTCATCTCGCCGGGCACGTCGCTGGCGCTCTGTGCCAGCATCTCGGCCTCGACCCGATGCGTCGCCCGCAGCTGCGCGAACCAGCTGCGCGCGGGGGTTTCGAGCACGAGGAACGGACGATTGTCCCGCAGGATGTCCGCCGTCGTCATCACCTGGGGCATCGGCAGCCATGTCTGCAGGCCGTGCAGGATGTGATAGTCGACGGCATTGCCGCGCGACCGGTCCGGATAGTTCAGGACCACGTCCCAATCGAGCGCGAAGCGGTAGGCGTCGCGATGTGACGCGTAGGCGATCCGCGGCAGGAACACGTGCGGCGAGTCGGTGATCACCGGCAAGTCGCCCGTCACCAGGGCACGCTCGAAGAAGCCGCCGCTCGCGGCGGCGCAGACCGGCCTGCCGTGGACAGGCGTGGCCGCATGATCCAAGACGTTGCGTAGCATCAGCGCGGCGAGCACGAGTCCGATCGACAGCACCACCGCACGCCGGCGGGTTGCCGCGGCGAGCATGCATTCGCTCAGCACGACGCCGGCCAGGAACGAGACCACGAGTTGCGGCGCAAAGAATCGCGTGACCACGATCGGGAATGCGATCAGCGACACCAGCCAGCTACACAGCGCGAAGCCGGTGAAGCCGGCGGCGACGAGCACGACATAGCGGAGCGGTTGCCACGGTTCGGCGACCAGGATCGTTCCCGGCCGCAATTGCTGCCGCCGCAACAGAGTGACGGCCATAGCGGCCACGAACGGTGCCGCAACCAGGCTGATCACCATGATCAGCTGAGAGGAGAACACCACCTCGGCAAGCTCCGGCCAGCCCGGCCGCGTGATCCAGCCATAGGGGCTCGCGACCTTCAGCTGCTCACGCAGCACCGGGCTCCAGGCCAGCATCAGGACCAGCGAGGGAGCAAACGCCGACAGCGTCCTGCGTAGTGTGGCGATGTCGCGCGGGCGGCTCAGCCAGCCCGCCAGCGCGATGCAGCCAGCATAGACGATACCGAACGTATGCGACAGCGACAGCGCGGCAAACCCGAGCGCGAGGCCGAGCACGTCGCGCGGCCGTCCGTGCTCCATGAGCCGCTGCTGCAGCAGGGCGGCGAGCGCGGCCGCGGCGAAATAGACCGCATAGGTGCGGAGCTCGAAGGCCGCGAACAGCAGGTTCTCGTTCAGCGTCACGAGAATGAGAACACCGCCCCAGCAGGCCGCGGCGGACGCCACCCGGCGCCCGAGATACCACAGCCCCGCGAGGCCCGCGGCGACGAGCGCCAGATTGAGCAGCTTGAGCACGGCGACCGCGGACACCGACGCCGGCAGCCATCTTGTGAGCAGCCAGGCTACCGTAAGATACAGCGGCGGATTGCCGTCGATGCCGAGCGCGATGCCGTCCCACAGCTTGCGCAAGCTGGCCGCCTGCAGGAGATGCACCGTCAGCAGCTCGTCGGCCCACAACGGATCGTTAACCGAACGCGCCGTGAACGCCGCTGAAATGCCGATGCAAAGCAGCGTGCCGACGATGCGGAGCAGTTTTGGGGCTGAAAGGGCGGTCGAATTCATCGCTCGTGCTGCTGACTGCGCATCCATGGCCGAAAATCCTTAGCACCGGCTTTCCGTGGTCGATCTCATCGCCTTTGGTTCACACGATCTTAGGGAAGGCCGCCGCAGGATGGCGGCGGCGCCATGAGCGGTGAGACATGCCCCTTCCCTATTCCGACGCGATCGATCCGGCTCATGCCGGCGCAAGCCGTGATGCGCAACCGCGCGCCGGGCGCCCGCTGATCGTCGATGTCGACGCGGTGCTTGCGCACGCCAGCCTGTCGAGTGAGGCGATCTGGTCCGAGCTCGCGCATCACCCCTCGGCCATTTTTGCGCTCGCCGCCGCAGTGCTGCGCGGTCCCGTCGAATTCAAGCGACGCCTGGTGATCTCGGCGCATTTCGATCCGGCCCGGCTCGCCTACGACACCGAGACCGTGGGCACCATGCTCAAGGCGCTGGGCGAGGGCCGTCCGGTCTATCTCGCATCCGACCACTATGACGGAATGCTGGTCGGCGCGATCGCCCAGCATCTCGGCGTGTTCACCGCCTGGTCCGCGACCGAAAACGGCGCCCGGCTCGATCCGGAAGCGCTCAGCCTGCTGCACTCCTGGAGCAAGGGCTTCGACTATCTCGGCCAGGAGTCCGACGTGCTGCCGGACGGGGCAACGCCCATTCCACGCCGGTCCGCGGCGGCTGCAACGCTGGCCACTGCGCCGGCTGTCGGCTGGCGCGTCTGGGCCAGGCTGCTGCGCGTGCATCAATGGGCCAAGAATGCCCTGGTGCTGGTGCCGCTGCTGACCGCGCATCAATTCAGCCTGGGCGCGATGACGACGGCGCTGTTCGCTGCGCTCGCCTTCTCGCTCGGCGCCTCGGCGGCCTACATCCTCAACGACCTGCTCGACGTCACCGCCGACCGTGCCCATGCCACCAAGCGCGAGCGCCCGATCGCGAGCGGCGCGATCGCCCCGGTGCAGGCGATTGCGACAATGGCCCTGCTGCTGACGGCAGCGGTCGCCACCGCCGCCGCGATCTCGCCGCCGTTCCTCGGCGTGCTCGCGGGCTATCTCGCGCTCACCACCGCCTACTCGTTCCGCCTCAAGCGCATCGCGCTCGTCGACGTGGTCACGCTGGCCGTGCTCTACACCGTCCGCGTCGTCGCCGGCGCCGTGGCGATCGGCGTTGCGATGTCGGAGTGGCTGTTCGCCTTCTCGCTGTTCATCTTCATGGCGCTCGCGCTGGTGAAGCGCTACGTCGAGCTCGATCGGCGCAGCAGCGGCGACAGGCCGATGTCGCGCGACTATCAGCCGGACGACTTGGCGATGATCGCCGTCCTGGCCGCGGCGGCCGGCTTCAACGCCGTGGTGATCTTCACGCTCTACATCTCCTCCGACACGGTGCGCGCGCTGTACAGCCATCCGCAGCTCATGTGGGCCTGCTGTCCGATCCTCATGTACTGGATCGCGCGCGTGATGCTGTTCGCCCGGCGCGGCCTGATCGACGATGATCCCGTGATCTTCGCGCTGAAGGACCGCGTCAGCTGGCTCGCCCTCGGCAGCATGGGCGCGATCATGTTCGCCGCCCTGTAGCAAACGGCCATGAGCGACCTCGCCGGCTGGGGCAATTATCCGCGCATTCCAACCGAGCCACTGGCGCCGCTGCGCCTCGACGCCGTTGCCCCGCTGCTCGCCGGCCGTACCGGCGTCGTCGCGCGCGGCCAGGGCCGCGCCTATGGCGACGCCGCCATCGGCATGGCCGCGACGATGTCGTCGAACGGCCTGAACCGGATGCGCAGCTTTGATCCGGCGCGCGGCGAGCTCACCGTCGAAGCCGGCGTCACCATCGCCGACATTCTCACGGCCTTCGTGCCGCGCGGCTACTTCCTCAAGGTGGTGCCCGGGACCAAATTCGTCAGCGTAGGCGGCGCGATCGCCGCCGACGTGCACGGCAAGAACCATCACCGCGACGGCGGCTTCGGCGATCAGCTGATCGCGCTGCGATTGGCGCTGCCGAGCGGCGAGATCGTCACCTGCTCGCGCCACAGCCATGCCGAGCTGTTCCATGCCACGATCGGCGGCATGGGTCTGACCGGAATCATCGTCGAGGCGACTCTCAGCCTGATGCCGATCACCACCGGCTGGCTGGTGCAGGAGACCCATGTCGCTGCCGATCTCGACGCCGCCATCGCCGCCCTCGAGGCGACCGCCGGCCATACCTATTCGGTCGCCTGGATCGACTGCCTGGCCCGCGGACCCGCGCTCGGCCGCTCGCTGATCTACGCCGCCGACCACGCCAGCCCTGCCGACAAGGACCGCTTTGCGCCGGCCCGCGACGCCTTCCCGCCGCAGCGCCGATCCGGCCCGACGATGCCCGCCTTCGTGCCCAGCTTCGCGCTCAACCCGCTGACGGTGCGTGCCTTCAACGCGATCTACTACGGTCGCGGATCGCAGCAGCCGACGCCGCAGCTGGTGCACTGGGATCCCTACTTCTTTCCGCTCGATACGATCGCGCATTGGAACCGCATCTACGGGCCGCGCGGCTTCCTGCAGCACCAATGCGTCATTCCTGCCGATGCGGCGCGCAGCGTGCTCGCCGAGATCCTCGATCGTGTCGCACGGCGCGGCAGCGCCTCGTTTCTCGCCGTGCTCAAGCAGCTCGGCGACAGCCATGGCCTGATGTCGTTTCCGCTGCGCGGCTACACGCTGGCGATGGACTTTCCGGTCCAGGACTCGCTGTTCGGCTTCCTCGACGAGCTCGACGGCATCGTCGCGAAGGCGGGCGGCCGGATCTATCTCGCCAAGGACGCGCGTCAGTCGCGCGCGACGTTCACCGCCGGCTATGCCGGGATCGAGGCCTTGCGCGACATCCGCCGCCGCATCGGCGCGACGGAAAAACTCGTCTCTCACCTTTCGGCCCGATTGGGGATCTGAGCCATGACTGCTTCGAAGACCGTGCTCGTGATCGGCGGCAGCTCCGACATCGGCCATGCCACCGCGCTGCGCTATGCCGAACGCGGATGGCAGGTCGCGCTCGCGGCGCGCGACACGGCAGCGGCACGGCGCAACGCCGACGACATCAAAGCCCGCACCGGCACCGAGGTCGCCGTGCATGCGCTCGACGTCCTGGACACCGCGGCGCTCGCGAGCTTCGTTGAGGATTTTTCCGCCCTGCCCGACACCGTGATCTCGATGATCGGAGAACTCGGCGACCAGGCCCGCGCCGAGCACGACGTCGCGCATGCGGCGATGATCATGCGCACCAATTTCGAGGCGCCGAGCCTGCTGCTCGGGCTGTTTGCCAACGCCTTCGCGGCGCGCGGCTCCGGCACCCTCGTCGGCGTCAGCTCGGTGGCCGGCGACAGGGGCCGCGGCTCCAACTACGTCTATGGCGCGGCCAAGGCCGGCTTCTCGCAATTCCTGTCCGGCCTGCGCAACCGCATGGCGCTCGCCGGCGCGGTGCGCGTGGTCACCGTCAAGCCCGGCTTCGTGCGCACCCGCATGACCGCGCATCTGAAGCTGCCGGCGCCGCTCACCGTCAGCCCTGCACGCGTCGCCGCCGACATCTTCGCCGCCGCCGAGGAACGCCCGCGTGACGTGATCTATGTCGGCCGCCGCTTCTGGCTGGTGATGACGATCATCAAGCTGATCCCGGAAGCACTGTTCAAGAGGCTGAAGCTGTGATGGGCGGAGCAACGGCCTGAGGTCCGCCTCACGCGTCTCTTCCGTGTCTGCTCGCAAACGGCATGGCGACATGACGGATCGATCTCGCGGCAGGATGGCCCGAGCTATGAGAGACGAGACCCTCTTCGAACTGCGAGAGGGCGCAGGGAAGGCCAGGCGCCGACTGGCGCCTGCGGCCCGCCTGCGAAAAAAATGCAGGCGGCAGAACCACAGGTGCAGCCGGACTCACCCGGCCTTCCCTGCGCGATGGTCTAACGGCTGCTTCGCGTTCTCCCTGGTGCGCCGGGCTTTCTGGCCACCATCCCCACGCGAAGCGAAGCTCCGCCGTGGGTTGACATCAGCGTCGGGATGTCAGGACCGCGCGACTTGACCGTGCGTGACAGATCGTTCGTCGGCGCGGGCAACCCCGCGCTGCAATCCACCACGCCCACCGCTCCCCGCCCCGCGTGTCGTGACGACCGCGATACGCCCCTCCGCAACGAGGCGGGATGCGGTAGAGAACCACAAATTCCGAAAAATAGCAAGATATTTTTATTTTTCAGAATCTACAGCGAGGCGAGTTTCTTCAACGGGCGGCGGCCCGCCGTGCCCCTGGAAAGCTCATCGTGGGGAGAGATTATCCCACTCCGATCACATATGAAGATCGGAGTATTGTGCCCGTTCGCCTCCAAGTCGTCATGGCCGGGCTTGTCCCGGCCATCCACGTCGATCGGCATCCTCGGTGCGACGTGGATGCCCGGGCCTTCGCCGCGCCGAAGCGGCTTCGGCCGCGCAGGCGGGACAAGCCCGGGCATGACGGAGAAACTAACAGGCAGAATTGCGCGTCGCGGCCGCAATCCATTTTCACGACTGGATCGTTGAAGCACCACGCGCGTCACCCCGACGCGAGCTGTTTCTCCACCGCCTTGTGATCCTGCGCGAGGCCGGCGGCGAGGCCGCGGGCCATGTCGCCGACATAGATGTCCTCCTCGCCGGCCTCGTAGCCGTCGAGGATTTCTTTCGCGGCGTCGGCCGGCGTCATCTTCGGAATGGGGAGTCCGGCCGTCATGCGCGTGTCGACCGCACCGGGCAGCGCGCCGGCGACGCGGACGCCCTTCGGCGTCAGCTCGCCGCGCAGGCCTTGGGTGAGGCTCAGCGCCGCAGCCTTGGAGGCGCAATAGGAGCCCATCAGCGGCAGGTTCACCCGCGCCAGGATGGTCAGGATGTTGAGCACGGCACCGTGGTTCTTGATCAGAACCGGTGCGAAGGCGCGGGTCAGCCGCAGCGGCGCGAGGTAGTTGATCTCGATCTCCTCGGTGGCGATGGCGAGATCTGGCGCGAGCATGAAGGCGGTGTTGTGATTGATGCCGGCATTGTTGATCAGCAAGGTCGCATCGGACGCTTTTGCAGCGGCGGCGGCCGCATCGGCATCGCTGGTGACGTCGAGCTTCAGCGGCACGACCTTGTCGGTGGCCGCAAGCCCCGAGACGTCGCGCGCGGCGGCATAAACCTTCGCCGCGCCGCGCGCGAGCAACTCGGCGATGAGCGCCGTGGCGATGGCGCCGGTGGCGCCGGTGATGACGACGACGGAGTTCTTGATCGATGCACTCATGCGGCGGATCCCTGCTGCTGCGGTTGCTGACGGGACGGGGTGTCGTCGAGCCAGCCCGGCTCGACATCGGGGAGTGGAATGGCGGCCAATAACTGCCGCGTGTAAGCATGTTGCGGATGGGAGAAGATGCGGCCGACCGGGCCGTGCTCGACAACCTCGCCGCCCTTGAGGATCGCGACCTCGTCGCAGAGCACACGGATCACCGACAGGTCGTGGCTGATGAAGACGACGGTGAGCCCGAGCTTCGCCCTGAGCTCCTTCAACAACATCAGGATATGCGCCTGGGTCGAGACGTCGAGCCCGGAGACGATCTCGTCGGCGACGATGAAATCTGGCTGCAGCGCCAGAGCGCGCGCGATGCCGGCGCGCTGGCGCTGGCCGCCTGACAGTTCGTGCGGATAGCGGTCGACGAACGATGTGGGCAGGCCGACGAGGTCGAGCAGCGCCGCGGCCTTGTCGCGGCGATCGCGACGGCCTTTCAGCTGTCCGTACACTTGAAGCTGTCGAGTCAAGGTGACCGCGAGCGGCAGCCGCGGATTGAGCGAGGATTGGGGATCCTGGAAGATCATCTGGATACGCGCGCGCAACGGACGCAGCGCGGCCTCGGAGAGATGGCTGATCTCGACGCCGTCGAACTGGATGCCGCCCGACGTCGGCTCGAGCAATCGCACGAGCAGCCGCCCGAGCGTGGTCTTGCCCGAGCCGGATTCACCGACGAGGCCGAGCACGGCGCCACGCGGCACGGCGAGATCGACCGACTTGATGATTTCGCGCATGACCGGCTTGCCAAACAGCGACGCCGCGCGCGCCGGATAGGCGAAGCCGAGCTGGCCGGCGCGCAACAGGATCTCGCTCATGCCGGCCTCCCCGCCGCGAGCTGATCGAGCCGATGCGCTTCCGTCCACAGGCTCTCGATCAACGCCGGCGGCACTGGCTTCAGGCTATCAGCGGGACGATCGGCGCGCGGCGTCGCCGCCAGCAGTGCGCGGGTATAAGCATGATGCGGCTTCACCAGCACGTCCGCCGTGAAGCCGTCCTCGAGCACGCGGCCGGCATGCAGCACGGTCATGCTGCGGCAGATCTTGGCGACGACGCCGAGATCATGGGTCACGAACAGGATCGCGGCGCCGTGACGCTGGCGCATCCGCTCGACGAGCTGCAGCACCTGCCGCTGCACGGTGACATCGAGCGCGGTCGTCGGCTCGTCGGCGATCACCAGCGACGGATCGCAGGCGAACGCCATCGCGATCAGCACGCGCTGACGCATGCCGCCGGAGAGCTCGTGCGGATAGAGATGGAGAACGCCAGCGGGATCGCGGATCGCGACCTCGGCGAGCAGTTCCGCGGCGCGGTCGAGCGCGACACGCTTGGACAGCTTCAGATGCAGCTGCAGCACCGCCGCCATCTGCGTGCCGATGCGCCGGACCGGATTGAGCGAGGTCATCGGATCCTGAGGGATCAGCGCGATTCGACGGCCGAGCAGATCGCGGCGCGCCTTGTCCGGCATCGCCAGCAGGTCCCGGCCCTCGAACTGCACGCGGCCGGCTGTGATCCTGGCCTTCGCCGGCAACAGGCCGAAGATGGTGCGGCCGACCATCGACTTGCCGGCGCCGGATTCGCCGACGAGGCCGCGCACCTCGCCGGCCTCGACGCGCAAGGAGACGCCGCGCAGCACGTTGGCGGCGCCGATCGCGACGTGGAGATTGTCGATGTCGAGCACGGCGGTCATCGGCGCTGCACCGGATCGAGCGCGGCGCGCAGACCGTCGCCGAACAGATTGAAGCCGATGACGCTGACGATGACGGCGAGAATCGGCAGCGCCATGATCCACGGCGCCTGATAGACGATCTGCCGCCCCTCGGTGATCATGCCGCCCCAGCTCGCGGTGTCGCCGGTGACGGAGATGCCGACGAAGGACAGGATCACCTCGACGAGGATCGCGATGCCCATCTCGACGGCGAGAAGCGTGACGATCAGCGGCACGAGGTTGGGCACGATCTCCAGCCGCAGCACCTGCCCACGGGTCAGGCCGAGGACGCGCGCCGCAGCCGCGTAGTCGCGCGCGAGCTGGGCCTGGGTTTCGGCTCTGATGATGCGGGCAAAGCGCGTCCAGTCGACGACGACGATCGCTGCGATCACCGAGGTGAGGCCGGCGCCGATCACGGCGGCGAGCACGATCGACAGCAGCACCGGCGGAAACGCCATCCAGACGTCGATCAGCCGCGACACCAGCTGATCGATCCAGCCACCGAAGGCGCCGGCGATCAGGCCGAGCGCGATGCCGATGATCGCGGCGAGCAGCGAGGCAATCAGCGCCACGGAGACGGCCGTGCGCGCGGAATACATCAGCCGCGACAGCACGCAGCGGCCGAGGCTGTCGGTGCCCAACGGAAACGCCGTCTCGCCGCCGCGCATGAAGGCCGGCGGCAATTGCGCCGACATCAGGTCCTGCTCGGCTGGATCATGCGGAGCGATGACCTGCGCGAATAGCGCGATCAGCAACAGCAGCGCGACAAGGCCGCCGCCGATCCACAGCCGTGCCCCGCCGCGCGCAAGCGCGCGACGCCAGCGCGACGGCTGGGTTGTGATCGGGCCAGAAAGAGCCAGATCAACCATGACGCAGTCTCGGATCGAGCAGCGCCACCAGCAGGTCGACGGCGAGATTGAGCGCGATGAACAGGACGGCGAAGGTCAGGATCAGCCCCTGGATCAGCGGGAAGTCGCGGTTGATGACGGCATCGATCGCCATGTTGCCGATGCCCTCATAGGAGAAGATGCGCTCGACCAGCACGGTGCCGCCAAGCAGCAAGGTGACCTGCACGCCCGACAGCGCCACCGTCGGGATCAGCGCGTTCGGGAACACCTCGCGCTGCAGGATGGTGGCGCGCGAGAAGCCGCGAGTGCGGGCGATCTGGGCGTAGTCCTGGTCCTCGGCTTCGGCGAGCTGCGCCTTGAGGAGGCGCGCGACCAGCGCGGCGAACGGCAGCGCCAGCGCCAGCGACGGCAGCAGCATGTGGCGTAGCAGGTCGGCAGCGACGTCGAGACGCAAGGTGAGCAGGCTCTCGATCAGATAGAAGTGAGTGCGGAAGGCGACCGCGAGCTGCGGATCGAGCCGGCCGGAGATCGGCAACAGCGGCAGCAGCACGCCGAAGCCGAGCAGCAGGATCAGCGCCCACAGGAAATCGGGAATCGCGAGGAAGACCCCGTTGCCGGTGTCGAGCAGCCACTCCGCGCGGGTGCCGCGCAGCAGGCTGCCGACCAGCGCCACCGCTCCGCCCATCAGCAGCGCCATGATCACGGAGAGCGCGGCAATCTCGAGCGTCGCCGGCAGCCGCGCGCCGACCAGCTCGAACACCTGCTGGCGCAGGCTGATCGAGCGGCCGAAGTCTCCAGTGGAGACTTGGCCGAGCCAGGTGATGAACTGCGACAGCAGCGGCTGGTCGAGTCCGTAGAGCGCGCGCAGCCGTGTGATGTCAGCAGGCGAGGCGCCCGGCGGGATCATCATCGCGATGGGATCGCCGGGGACAACGCGCAGCAGCACGAACACGATGGCACCGACGCCGAACAGGGTCGGCGGGATCAGAGCGAGGCGCTTGAGAATGGCGCTCCAGCGCATCGCCCGGCTCCCTCTCAGCCTTGTGTCACGAGCTGCGGCAGGATCATGCCATTGGCCTGCGGCACCACCTTCAGCCCCTTCTTGTGCACGATCGGCTGGACATATTGCAGCAGCGGGATCACCTCGCCCTCTTCCGCAATGTACTTGTCAACCGCCTTCCAGCCCGCGATGCGCTTGGCTTCGTCCTTCTCGCCCCACAGCGGCCCGATGCGCTCGATCAGGTCCTTGCCCTTCCAGGCCGAATGCGGCGACGGGCCGAACATCGCAAAGCCGGTCGACGTCGTGGGATCGCCGATCGCATTGCCCCAATTGTAGAACGCCGCCGGGGCCAGCGCGTGGCGCGCGCGCAGCTCGAAATGCTGGGCGATCTCGTAGACCTCGATGTTGGCCTCGATGCCGACCTTGCGCCACATGCCGGCGATCGCCTGCACCATCTCGTAGTCCTTCGGCTTGAAGCCGCGCGTGGTCTGGATGGTGAACTTGACCGGCTTCGCCGTCGAGTAGCCGCTCTTGGCGAGCAGGCTCTTCGCGAGCTCGGGATCATAGGCTGTCTTGATCGACGGATCGAACGCCGCATAGCCCGGCGCTTCCAGCGTGTCGATCGGCACGCCATAGCCACGCAAGAGCTTCTCGACGATCGCCTTCTTGTCGATGGCGAGGTTGGCGGCGAGCCGGACGTTGCGGTCGAGCATCGGCTCGATGTCGGTGAGGAAGATCATGCCGATGTCGGAGATCGGCTGCGTCACGCCGGCGAGGTTCGGCTTGGCCTTGAGGCGATCGAACTCCTCGTAGGGAATCTCGAAGGTGATGTCGGAGCCACCGGACTCGATCTCGGCGACGCGGCTGGTCGGATCGGTGACGAACTTGAACACGACGGTCTCGAACGCCGGCTTCGGCCCCCAATAACCGGGATGCGCCTTCAGCCGCAGGAACGCGTTGCGCTCGAACGCATCGACCTTGTACGGACCCGAGCCGATCGGCGCCTTTTCGAAACCCTCGGCGCCGACCTTCTCGTAGTATGCCTTCGGCAGGACGTAGCCGGTGAGGAACGCCATCCACTTGAACAGCACCGGCTCGAATTCGACGACATCGGCCGTGATGGTCTGGCCGTCGATCTTGAAGTTGTTGATCTTCGACCACACGAACTGAATCGGGTTGCCGCCCTTCGGATCGGCGGCGCGGGTCAGCGACCAGACCACGTCCTCCGGCGTCACCTTGGAGCCGTCGTGCCAGGTCGCGTCGGAGCGCAGCTCCATCGTGATCTTGGTGCGGTCCTCGTTCCAGCCCCACTTGGTCAGCAGACCCGGCGTGAACGAGAGGTCAGCGGCCTGGCCGATGAAGGGATCGAAGACTGCCTGGTAGATCGACTGGATGGTCGGATTGACCGCCGACACGCCGACCGTCGGATCGAACGACGGCAGGTTGACGTTGTAGGCGATGGTCAGGGTGCCCGCGGCAGCGCGGGCTGATGACAGCGGCAGGCCGGTGCCGAGTGGCAGAGCAGCCGCGCCCGCGAGCTGCAACATCGTACGGCGAGAGATCTGATGGTCACGCATGGTGATGCAACTCCGGAATGAGCGAACGACGGACGAGCAAAGAACGGATCAGAGCAATGCATGGCGCCTTGCCGGCGCCATTGAACCCGACGATCAGCGCGGCGCGCTCTCGGCCCAGCGCTTCATCAGCGTGTTCGAGGGCAGCGATTCATCGACCAGCTTCTTGGCGGTCTCGATACCCGCGACCGGCAGCCTGGCCGGATCGAGCACGCCGATCTGCACCAGCACCGAGGCCTGATCCCAATAGATGTGCTCGTTGTAGAGCTTGTCGCCGCGGAAGCGCACGATCGCGACCAGGGGGATCTCGACATATTTGCCGGTCGGCGGAATGCCCGGCAGCATCCAGTCGATCTCGATGTCGTGGGTGAAGCAGAACAGCATCTCGTCGACGACGCGGTCGGCACCGATGGTGCGCGAGATCGGCACTAGCTTGGTATCGGCCGGCGTCTTCGGGATGAAGTGATTGGCGTAGAACCGCAACAGGTCCTTGTAGCCGACGCCGCCGGTCATGGTCGGGATGTGGTTGACATAGGGCTCGGCGACCATCGTGCCCATCGTCGCCTCCGCCGAGCGGGTAACGAATTCGAGCTCGGTGTGGCGGTCCCACAGCGACGACAGATCGTAGTGCGGGCCAAGCACCTTGCGGAACAGCGCGATCGAGCGCGAATGCGCCATCAGGGTCGCGGGCTTGTCGAAGCTGGCGCGCTCCGGCGCGGCGAAGGCGTGGTCGCAGCCGGGATAGAGATAGAACTCGGCATCGTCGCGGCCCGCAAAGCCGGCCTTGACCGCCTCGCGCGCTTCCGCCGGCGCAAACTTGTCGAGCTCGGCAAAGTGGAAGACGATCGGGCCCTTGATGGCCTTGGCTTCAGCGATATCGGCCTCGATGCCGACGCCGTAATAGCAAACGGCGCAATCGACATCGGTGCGGGCGGCCGTGAGATAGGCCAGCTTGCCGCCGAGGCAGAAGCCGAGCGCGCCGACCTTGCCCTTGCACTCGGGACGCGCGCGCAACACCTTCAGCGCATCAGCCGTATCCTTGATCGCGAGATTGACGTCGAAGCGCTGGTAGTAGCCGAACGCCTTGCCGAAATCGGCCTCGCCATAGCCGAGCTCGATGCCCGGCTCGAAGCGCCAGAACAGGTCCGGCGCCAGCACCACATAGCCTTCCTCGGCATAGTAGTCGGCGACATCGCGCATCGAGGCGTTGACGCCAAAAATCTCCTGCAGGAGCACGATGCCGGGGCCAGAGCCGGACGCGGGCACCGCCAGGTAGCCCTTGAACGTGCCGCCATCGGCGGCGGCGATGTCGATCCACTGTCCATTGCCAGCCATCGTGATGCTCCCCGGTTACGCTCGGCCGGCGTCCACAGTGGCGCCGCACCTGATGTGTTTTCTTCATTGAATTTTTAATGTAAAAATATCGGATGTAAACAGCAGAGATTGAGCATGCGCTGCACACGCGTTGTGCGAAGCGGCATCGGGAGACGGGATATTGAAAAGGACGACCAACGCCGCAGCAGCGCGCAAGTCCGCGGCCGTGAAGGCGAAATCGGCGAAGAGCAGGACGGCCCTACAGCCGGAGAACGTCGCCGGCACCGAGGACGACGGCCGATTGGATGGCAAAGGCTCGTGGCATCTCGCCCGCAGCGACGCTGAACGCAGGCTGTCGGATTTCGAGTTCGCCCTCGAACGTCTGGCGCAGTCCTATTATCGCTGGAAGGCGTCCTGCCTCGCCGCCGTCTGCGAGGTGCCGCTGACCGGTGACGACGTCGCAGTCCTCAACGTCGTCCGCATGGGCGACGAGCCGAAGCGGCTCACCGAGGTCGGGCAATTGCTCAACCGCGTCGACGTGCCCAATCTGCAATATGCCACGCGCAAGCTGGTGCGCGCCGGGCTGATCGAGACCGAGGGCCGCTCCTCGCGCAAGGAGACGCGCTACCGCGCCACAGCCCGCGGCCTAGAAGTCACCGAGGACTACGCAGCGCTGCGCGCGGCGACCCTGCCGCCGATGTTCGAAGGCCTGCCCGGCTGGATCGACGGCTGCGCGGCGACCACGGCGCAGCTCGACCAGTTGTCGGGGCTTTATGCCCAGGGCGCGCGGGTCGCGATCACGCGGCGGCACCAGCCCTAATACGCCACGCATCGACCCGCATCTTCTGAAGCGGCCGCGAGGAGGCCGACTGCGAGCCGCGCAACCAGCTGCAGCGCATTTGCCTCAGGCACGCGCTCTACGGCCATCTTTCATCGCAATTCCATAGTTCCCGCCTTCGGCGCGACTCCGCGCTGCCTACTCTTTCGGCGTCGCCGGAGGTGGTGTCGGCGGCTTCGCCTCCGGTTGCTTCGCCTCGGCCGGCTTCTTGGCCGGAGCTGCATTCTTGGCTGCGGGTGCAGCTGGCGCCGCCGGCGGCACGGGCGCTGCCGGCGCGACGGGCGCGGATTGTGCGACGTTCACCGCAAGACCGAACAATCGCCATTGGCCGTCGACCGGTGCAAAGAGAAGTTCAAAGTTTACCTGCGAGGGGACGGACGGGAAGAAGCCGGCCATGCGCATCATGCCGTTTGGCACGATCTCCGGCAGCAGGCTGAGTTGCGGATCGATGACGGCAGTGCCCGACAGGTCGAGCTTGTCATTGCGCTGCGAGGCGAAAATTTCCGACAGTCGCGCGGCAGTGTTGGCCGCCTGGAAGCCAGGCGAGCCGAGGTCGCGCAAAACGGTGTAGTTGCCGGTCTTGTTGGCCTGGTCGAGCGCCAGCAGCGCCGAGCGGATCAGCATCAGCACGCCGTTGCGATCGATGTTGGCGGGCTTGGCGTTCGGCGTTGGTTGCGGCTGCGCAACAACGACGGCGCTGCTCACGATCAGCAAGAGCAGCGCGGCGCCGGCGCGCCGCGCGATCGCTGCGAGGCCTGGACTTACCACTGGACGGAGACGGCTCCGCGGCCACCCGCGACGTTGCGCTCGAGACCGATGCCCGCGCCCGCATTGCCGACGATGGCGTAGCCCTTCGTCTCGTAGATCAGCGCGGTGCCGCCAATCGCGAACGCATTGGCCCCCTGGAAGTTGCCGTAGCCTGCTGACAGCGCGAACTTGCGGCCGGGCAGCAGCGCGGGCATCGATCCGGCGGCGAGCGCGATGGCGGTGCCGGTGCGTGCCTCGAGCCGATTGTCGGTGATCTGCGCCGACAGCGAGTTGATCTGGGTCTGGAAGCTGCCCGGGCTGAAGCTGGTCGCCGCCAGGTTGCCGGCAGCATCGGTGGTCACGAACGAGGTTGCGCCGGTCTGCGCGGCGAGGCTCGCCGCCGAGGTCAGGCCTGCCATCTTGTAGGTGTTGGTAGCGGTTCCGATCGAGACCTGGTTGACGGCAGTGGTCGTGGCCCCGGCGCCGATCGCGGTCGAGCCGGCGAATCCGGCCGTCGCGCCCGTGCCGATGGCCAGGGCGCTGACGCCGGTGGCCTGGGCAGTGTCGCCGATCGCAATGCCGCTGTTTCCGGTCACGGTGGAGTTGGTGCCGATCGAGACGGCGTTGGTGCCGTTCACGGTGTTGCCCGTGCCGAACACGGCACTGCCGGTGCTGCCGACGGCCACTGAACTGTTCGAACCGACAACGGTGCTGTTCGCCGCATTCGCAACCGTGCTGCCGCCGATCGCGACGCTCAGGTTTCCGAGCGATCTGGCCGCGTTCGCGCCGACGCCGTCGCCGCCGCCGATCGCGACGCTGTAATTGCCGGTCGACTGGACCTGGTTACCGGTGTTGGGATCGGCACCGGCGCCGATCGCGGTGCTGTAAGTGCCCGCAGCGGCGCCGGTCGCGTTGGCATTGGCGCCGATGCTGGTGACGCCGGCTGCCGGCGTGGACGCGCCCGCGAAGCTGCCGATCGTCGTCGAGTTGGCGCCGAGTGCGAAGGCACCGAAGCCCAGCGAGGTCGCGCCGCCCGAGGTGCCGACCGCAGCGCCCTGTGCCACGGACGAAATACCGCAGGTTACGTCATGCTGGTTGGCTGAAGACGATCCGGAACCGCTGACGGGCGCCGAACCTGTTGCGCTGCCGCCGCAGACGAATTGCGCGGACGCCGGATTGTCGATCGCGGGCAGCGTGACTGATCCCAACAGAACCAACAGAAACGCCGAATGGCGCAGGCGATATGACTTCTTGAAAAATTGCTTGCCGCCCATGGTGCCCCCGATATTGGCCCGTGCTGCGTTATGGATGTTGTTATTCTGCCCCCTATTATTCATAGTCAGACATATCTGGAAATAATGAGATACCTTCTTGCGGCAACTAATCTTTAACCGTGCCCGCTGCGCCACACAAAATTGGCGGATGGAACCGGAAAACGTCGCGACGGAATAAAGGGCCGCACTTTCTCAGGGAAAAGCTGCAACCAGCCGACTTCTCGGCCCGTCCGAAGCCGTCGTGACCCGCCAGCTCCCGGGGGGCCGCGGTCGGCGGCCCCCCGGGAAACCATGATGGCCCAGCGCTAGGGCTTGAACACGTAGCCGGGGCCTATCGCCGCCGCCTCGGGGATCGGCGGCAGGTCGGCGAACAGCTCGGGCTTGTCCTTCATCACCTTCAGGATGAATTTCGGCTCGATGTGCGCATTGACGTCGAACGTCGATTTGAGGATGCCGAGGCGCTGCAGCCGCTCCTCGGCGCTGTACAGCGCGCGGTAGTTGTTCGCCGACAGCCGGCGGTCCGCCTGCTGGATGTTGAACTGCATCGCGGCCTCGGCGACCTCCTGCTTGAGACCGGGAATCCAGCGCGTCGCGACCTGCGCCGCCTGCTTCGGGTTCTTGCGCATCCACTGGTCGGCCTCGGACACCGCGGCGAGAAACTTCTCGATGGTCTCGCCATTGGCCTGCACCCACGGCCGCAGCGCCACGTTGAAGCCGAGATAGGCGATGACGTCGCCGCCGCGAACCAGCTCGAATGCGCCCGGCACGTCCTTGCCGGCCACGATCGGCCAGGGATCCCAGCCGGAGAACGCATCGATGCCCTTGGCAAGCAACGCCACCGTCATGTCCGGCGGCGGCGTGTTGACGAGGGTGACGTCCTCGGGCTTGAGCCCGGCCTTCTCCAGCGTTGCAAGAATATAGAGATGGTTGATGGTGCCGAACGAGGCCGCGATCTTCTTGCCCTTCAGGGTCGAGAGATCGCCCTTCACGATCCCGGAGCCCTCGCGCGCGACGATGGCGATGGTCGCGTCCGAGCCGGCCTTGGTCGCGTTGCCGCTGTAGTTGCCGAGCGCGACGAGATCCATGCCGCGCAGGACAGCGCCGATCATGGGAACGCCGACCTGCACGATCTCGCTCTCGCCGGCCTGCAGCGCGTTGAGCGCATCGACGCCGGTGGCGTAGGGCCGCGCGATTGCGACATCCAGGCCGTGCTTCTCGAAGAAGCCGCGTTCGAGCGCGATCGGCAGGCCGATCTGATCGATGCCCGTGACCATGCCAGCCTTGAGCTTGGTCAGGGTCTGCGCAGCCGCCGGCACGCAGGCCAGCGCGAGCGCGGTTGCAGCCACCAATAGCCGTCTCATTCTATCCTCCCTCCTTGATCGGTCCGACCGACGTCACCCAGTAGGGCCGGGCGATCGCGGTCAGATCCCTTCGTTTGACACCACGCAGTTCGATCGAGCGCTCGTCGGTGCCGGACACGCGCCCGTATTGCTGGAACGCCAGCACGTGAAAGCGCTCCGGCGTGAACGGCAGCTCGATCTGGACGTTGAGCTTGTCCGAGTTGCCGGCGAGCTCGGGCGAGATCTTGCCGGGCGCCGCCAGGGTCAGCCAAAGCTGGAAGCTGCAATACGCCGCGAGCACGCCGATGACGACGCGGCCCCGGGTCGAGTTCAGCGCCTGCAGCAGGAGGCTCATGCCGCGCGCACCATCTGCAGCACCTGCGCCGACAGCCGCTTGAACTCATCGTCATTGACGAGCTGATCCCATACCCGCGGCCGCGGCAGGTCGACCGCGACCTCGTCGAGGATGCGGCCCTTGGACAGCACGACCACGCGGTTGGCGAGGAATACCGCCTCGCCGACGTCATGGGTGATGAACAGCACGGTCGGCCGGCGGTCCTGCCAGATCCGCGTCAGCTCCTCCTGCAAGGTCATCCGCGTCTGCGCATCGACGGCTGCGAACGGCTCGTCCATCAGCAGCACCGCCGGCTCGTTGGCGAGCGCGCGCACCACGCCGACGCGCTGCTGCATGCCGCCGGACAATTCGTTCGGATAGCGGTTGGCGGCATGCGACAGGCCGGCCAGCGCGAGGTAGTCGCGGGCAATGCGGTCGCGCTCGGCCTTGGGCACGCCGCGCATCTTCGGGCCGAAGCCGACATTGTCGAGCACGGTCTTCCACGGGAACAGCGCGAACGACTGGAACACGACGCCGCGCTCCGGCCCCGGGCCGTTGACCGGCGTGCCGTCGAGCAGGATCTCGCCTTTCGAATGCGGGATGAAGCCGGCGATCATGTTGAGGATCGTGGTCTTGCCGCAGCCGGACGGGCCGACCACGGAGACGAACTCGCCCTGCTGCACGTCGAGCGAGACGTCGTGCACGGCGGTGACATGGGCGCCGGCATAGGGATCGAAATAGGTCTTGCCGAGATTGCGCAGCGAGAGCGTCTTCATGATGTCACCAATCCCCAGCGCTGGCCGGTCGCGCGCTCCAGCGGCGCGAGGATCCAGGCGTCGACGACGTACCAGAGCAAACCCAGAATGATCATGCCGAGCACGATCTCGACCGTGGAGCCGGCGCGGCGCGCGTCGAACATCAGGAAGCCGATGCCCGAGGTACCGACGATCATCTCGACCGCGATCAGCGCGCGCCAGCCATAGCCGAGCCCGTTGCGCAGCCCGGTGATGATGTTGGGCAGCGCGCCCGGCAGCGTGACCTCCCAGAGGACGCGGGCGCGCGAGGCGCCGAGGCAGAGCGCGGCGCGGCCGAGATCGCGCGGCACGGATTCGACGCCGAGCACGGTATTGAGCACGACCGGAAACAGCACGGTGTAGACGATGACGAAGGTCATCGTGGTCAGCCCGAAGCCGAACCAGATCAGGAGGATCGGCAGCCAGGCGATGTCGCCGATGGCCTGGAAGAACAACAGCACCGGCCAACAGATCCGATGCGCCCAACGGCTGGTGCCGATCAGGATGCCCAAGGGCACGCCGATCGCCATGCCGACGGAGGCGCCGACGAACAGGCGGATCAGGCTATCCTGCAGATAGTCCGGCAGGATGCCCTTGTAGGTCAGCGTCACGAAGGAGCGGGCAACATCTGAGGGGCCTGGAAAGAATGCGCGCGGAAACAGCCCGGCTTCGGCCACGATGGTCCACAGCGCGACCACCGGGATGAAGGGAACGATCGCCGCGAGCGCCGGCCAGCGCCGCGTCATCCGGGCATAGCCGCCCCAGATCTGCAGCCACAGGTTCATGCCCGCCTCACCATGCCCCAGCGCTCGATCGTGGCGCGTTCGATGCGCACCAGGACCAGCCGGTCGATCAGCAGCCACAGCACGCCGATCACGATCATGCCGAACACGATCACCTCGGTGCGGTAGAAGTCGCGCGCGACGAACAGCATGTAGCCGAGGCCGACATTGGTCGCGATCATCTCGGCCGCGATCAGTCCGCGCCATGCGAAGCCGAGCCCGGTGCGGATGCCGGTGACGATGTTCGGCAGCGCGCCCGGCAGCAGCACCTCCGTCAGCATCGCCCAGCGCCCGGCGCCGAGCGAGGCGGCGGCATTGCGCAGTGTGTGCGGGATTGTCTGGACGCCGAGCAGGGTGTTGTAGGTGACGACGAAGAACACGGCGTTGAAGATGACGAACACGATGGCGCCGAAGCCGTAGCCGAACCACAAGGTCGCGATCGGGATCCAGGCGATGCCGGCCAGCACCGAGAAGAACCGGAACAGCGGCGTCAGGAACGCCGCAACCGTTGGGCTGACGCCCATCGCGATGCCGAGCGGCACCGCGGTGACCACGCCGATCAGCGTGCCGAGCCCGACCCGCAGCAGGCTGGCGCCGACATGAGCGATCAGCGTGCCGTCGCGGATCGCGTCGAGCGCCGCGCCGCTGACGGCCCCGACCGACGGGAACACCCGCGGGTTGACCTCGAACAGCGGGACGACAATGGCCCAGAGCGCGAGCAGCACCAGCAGCGGCGCGACGAACATCGCGCTGCCGGCGAGGCTCGCCGCGCCGCGCATGAGCCAAGGCGACCTGATTTTCACGCTGGCCGGCACCTCTACGTCACCTCCCTGAGTCGTCTCGTTGTGTCATCGACGTCCCGTCATGACGCCGCGCGTCTGTCCGTCGCGGCTTCGTCTCAACTCATGTGATCGCGTAGCCTCCATCGATGATCAGCACGGTGCCGGTGACGAAGGAGGCCACCGGCGAGCACAGATAGAGCACGCCGCCGAGGAGATCGGCCGGGGTGCCCCAGCGCCCGAGCGGGGTACGATCGAGGATAGGCCTGGCGCGCGCCGGATCGGCCTGCAGGGCGGATGTCAGGGGCGTCGCGATCCAACCCGGCGCGATCGCGTTGACGCGGATGCCATCAGCGGCATAGGCGATCGCGAGCGATTTGGTCAGCTGCGCGATGCCGCCCTTGCTGGCGGCGTAGCCGGGCACGAGGCCGCCGCCGAAGAACGACAGCATCGAGGCGAGATTGACGATCGCGCCCCGGGAGCGCGCCAGCAGCGGCCGCATCGCCGAGCAGACCCGCATCGATCCCGTCAGGTTGACATCGACGACGTCGGCGAAGACTTCCGGCTGCAACTCATCGCCGCGGCGGATCATGCCGGCGCAGTTGACGACGACGTCGAGCGTGTCGAGCGAACCGGCGAGCGAACGCACCGCCGCGTCGTCGCGCACGTCGAGGCGTTGCAATCTGGCGCGCCCGAGCAGCGGATCGGCGGCGGCCGCCGCGATTTCATCCTCGCTCACTCCGACGGCCGTGACCTCGGAGCCCGCCTCGAGGAAGCCGCGCGCGATGCCGGCGCCGATGCCCGAGGTGCCGCCGGTCACCAGCACACGTCGGCCGGCATACCATTGCGACGCCCATGCGCCCGATTGGTCGGCAACGGTGTGATCAGGTCCGGTCATCAGCGCACGAACTGGTCGACATAGTCGGCGCCGAGGCCGCATTCAGCATAGTGCGCGCGGCACATGTCGATCTTGGTGAAGACGTCCTCATAGCCGGTGTGGCGGTTCTGCTCGTCGAGATAGATCATCGAGCCCTGGATGTTGAAGAAGGTGATCATCTCCGGCGTGTCGTCGGGGACCGTCAGCGTATGAATCTCGCCTGGCGGCTCGAACACGTAGGAGCCTTCCGTCGCCACCCAATCGTGCTCGCGATAGAACCATTTGCCCTTCAGCACGAAGCCGTGGACCGGGTTCGGGTGCAAATGGCGCGACAGCACACCCGACTTGCGGACGCGTAGCAGATTGCACCACTGGCCCTGCCGCGTGTTCAGCATCAGCGGCCGGAACCAGACGTCCTTGGCTTGGGGCACCCAGACGCGCTCGTCGGTCGGCATCGCCACGACGGCGATCTCCGGTGACGCCAGGACGTGGGTCGATCCCTTCATGTCACGGTACATCGCGCTTCCTCTTCACTGTTCGATCGGTCTTCTTGGCAGTGTTGCCAGCGTCGCGCTTGCGCGAGGCTGCGGCGATCGCGGGGCGCCGGGTCGCGAGCCGCGACTTGGTGTAGCCGAGCACGCGCTCCATCGCCGTGCGCGCCTTTTCCGGACTACCCTCATCGATCGCGCGCGCCGCGGCGGCATGGTTCGGCAGATTGTCCTTGAACCAGCCGGCGCTGCCGACCGCGACCAGGAAGACGGTGCTGAGAATGGTGTCGACGGCGCCGCGGAAGCCTTGCAGCACCGGGTTGTGGGTCGCGTCGAGGATCGCCAGATGGAAAGCCTTGTCGGCAGCGATTGCGCTTGCGAGGTCCTTCGCGGTCTCCATCGCCGCGAGCGCCGTGTTGATGCGCCAACGGTCGTTCTTGGTCGCCCGCTCGGCGGCCAGCGCCGCCGCCGCGGGCTCGATGATCGAGCGCACCTCCTGGATCGCCAGCAGGAGATCACGGTTCGGTTCGTCCTGACCGACCAGCCAGCTCAGCACGTCGCGGTCGAGCAGGCTCCAATCATGCCGCGGCAGCACATGCGTGCCATGGCGCGGCCGAACGCTGACGAGGCCCTTGGCGGCGAGCGTCTTGATGGCTTCGCGAATGACGCCGCGTCCGACGCCGAACCGTGCCTCGAGATCGGGTTCGGGCGGCAACGCGGTGCCGACGGGAATGAGGTCCTGGGCGATCTCGCGGCCGAGCGTCGTCAGCACGGTCCGGATGCGGCCGGGCTTGACGAGGCCTGCGGTGCTCTGCCGCGCTTTGGCCAAGAGGCGTTCCTTCCCTGAGCGACCCGTCTGGCGAGGTCTGCTTGCGGGAAGGCTAGCACGGGCCAAACGGCCTTGGCAAACATCGGATGTTTAACATCCGATGTTTGGGCGGCGCAGCATGCCCGCGTCAGTACGCCGCCTCCGTCTCCCGCCTGAACAGCACATAGAGCGCCGGCAGCACCAGCAAGGTGAGCACCGTCGAGGAGATGATGCCGCCGATCACGACAGTGGCGAGCGGGCGCTGCACTTCGGCTCCGGCACCGGTGGCGAGTGCCATCGGCACGAAGCCGAGCGAGGCGACCAGCGCCGTCATCAATACTGGACGCAGACGCGCCAATGCGCCCTCCTCCACCGCGGCGAGAATGCTGTGCCCCTCCTGGCGCAGCCGCTCGATGAAGGCGATGATGACGAGACCGTTGAGCACGGCGACGCCTGAGAGCGCGATGAAGCCGACGCCGGCCGAGATCGACAGCGGCAGGCCGCGCAACAGCAGCGCGGCGATACCGCCGGTCAGTGCCAAGGGCACACCGGAGAACACCAGCGCCGCGTCGGCGAGCGAGCCCATGCTCATGAACAAGAGCAGGAACACCAGCGCGAGCGCGATCGGCACGACGATGGTGAGTCGCTTGGTGGCCGAGAGCAGCTGTTCGAACTGGCCGCCCCAGCCGATCCAGTAGCCCGGCGGCAGCTTCACTTTCTCGGCGACAGCGGCTTGGGCTTCCGCGACGAACGAACCGAGATCGCGGGCGCGGACATTGGCTGACACGACGATGCGGCGCTTGCCGTTCTCGCGGCTGACCTGGTTCGGCCCGGGCGCCGAGGCAACCGCGGCGACCGATGATAGCGGCACGTAGCGCGGCTGTGCCGCAGAATTGACGGCAGTGCGCAGCGGCGTCGTGACGTCTTCGCCGGCCGGCAGTGGGATCGGGATGGCGCGGATCGCGTCGAGATTGCCGCGCAGGCGCTCGGGCAGGCGGACGACGATGTCGAAGCGGCGGTCGCCATCGAACAGCTTGCCCACGACCTTGCCGCCGATCGCGATCTCGACCACGTTCTGCACCTCGGCGACGCTGAGGCCGTAGCGCGACAGCGCCTGGCGGTCGATCTTCACCGTCAGGATCGGAAGGCCCGCGACCTGCTCGGTCTTGACGTCCGTGGCGCCGGCGATGCCGCGGATCGCGGCTTCGACTTGGCGCGCTGCGCCCTGCAGGATGTCGAGATCATCGCCGAAAATCTTGACGCCGACATCGCTGCGCACGCCTGAGATCAGCTCGTTGAAGCGCAGCTGGATCGGCTGCGAGATCTCGTAGTTGCTGCCGGGAATCTCGTCGGCCGCGGCCTCGATCTCGGCGACCAGCTCCGCCTTCGGCTTCGACGCATCAGGCCACTCGCTGCGCGGCTTCAGCATGATGTAGCCGTCGCCCTGCGACGGCGCCATCGGATCGGTCGCGACCTCGGCGGTGCCGATGCGGGTGAACAGGTCCTTCACCTCGGGGATCTTGCGCAGCCGCGCCTCCAGCGCCTTCTGCAGGTCGACCGACAGCGTCAGGCTGGTGCCGGGAATGCGTAGCGCCGCCAGCGCGACGTCGCCCTCGTCGAGACTCGGGATGAACTCGCCGCCCATGCGGGTCGCAGCCACGCCGCTCACGGCGACGATGACGACCGCAACGGCCGCGACCGTCATGCGCCAGGCGATCACGCCGCGCAGCAGCGGCGCGTAGATCCTTCGCGCGCCGCGCATGATGAGGTTCTCCTGCTCGGAGACCTTGCCGGTGACGAAGATCGCGACGGCCGCGGGGACGAAGGTGACCGAGAACAGCACGGCGGCGCCGAGCGCCATCAGCACCGTCAGCGCCATCGGCGTGAACATCTTGCCTTCGACGCCGGTCAAGGTCAGCACCGGCAGATAGACCACGGCGATGATCAGCGTGCCGAACAGGCTCGGCCCGATCACCTCGCGCGCGCCGGCAACGATGGTCTGCAGCCGCTCCGACGTCGTGAGCAGGCCGCCCTTGCGGTGCTGCGCCTGGGCGAGGAGACGGAGGCAGTTCTCGACGATGATGACGGCGCCGTCGACGATGATGCCGAAATCGATCGCGCCGAGACTCATCAGGTTGGCGCTGACCTTGCTCTCGACCATGCCGGTGATCGTCATCGCCATCGACAGCGGGATGATGCAGGCCGTGACGAGCGCGGCGCGGATGTTGCCGAGCAACAGGAACAGGACGACGACGACGAGCGCGGCGCCTTCGAGCAGGTTCTTCTCGACGGTGGCGATCGTCGCCTCGACGAGATGGGTGCGGTCGTAGAGCGTGCGCGTGATCACGCCTTCCGGGAGCGACTTGGCGATGTCGTCGAGCCGGGCGGCGACGCGACGCGCTACGGCACGGCTGTTCTCGCCGATCAGCAGCATCGCCGTGCCCAGGATCGTCTCCTCGCCATTCAGCGTCGCAGCTCCCGTGCGCAGGTCTCGTCCCTCCGCGACCTCGGCGACGTCGCCGATCCGCACCGGCGTGCCGCCGCGGGCGCCGATCACGATGTCCTTGAGCTCGGCGGCGCTGCCGACCTGGCCGGGCGCGCGTACCAGATATTGCTCACCATTGCGCTCGATGTAGCCGGCGCCGACATTGGCGTTGTTGGCGGCGAGCGCGGCGATGACGTCGCGGAAGCTGATCTTGTAGGCCATCAGGCGGCCGGGATCCGGCAGCACGTGGAACTGGCGCTCGAAGCCACCGATCGTGTTGACCTCGATCACGCCGGGCACACCGCGCAGCTGTGGGCGGATGATCCAGTCCTGCACGGTGCGCAGATCTGTCGGCGAATAGCCGGCTCCGTCAGGCGTCTTGGCGCCGGGCTTGGCCTCGACCGCATACATGAAGATCTCGCCTAGACCGGTCGAGAGTGGGCCCATCGCGACCTCGACGCCCGGCGGGAGCTGATCCTTGATCTGTTGGATGCGCTCGTTGACCTGCTGGCGCGCGAAGTAGATGTCGGTGCCGTCCTGGAACACGACGGTGACCTGGCTCAGCCCATAGCGCGACAGCGAGCGCGTGGTGTCGAGGCGCGGCAGTCCGCCCATCGCGGTCTCGACCGGGAAGGTGATGCGCTGCTCGGTCTCGAGCGGCGAGTAGCCGGGCGCCTTGGTGTTGATCTGCACCTGGACGTTGGTGATGTCGGGCACCGCGTCGATCGGCAGCCGGGTGAAATTCCAGGCGCCGAAGGCGGCTGCGGCGAGCGAGACCAGCAGCACCAGCCAGCGCTGGCGCACGGCGAATGCGAGGATCGCATCAATCATGCTCGGCCTCGCCCTTGCCCATCTCGGCCTTCACGACGAAGCTGTTCTCGGCGACGTAATGCTCGCCGGGGGAGAGGCCGTCGCGGATCTCGACATAGGTCGGATCGGATTCACCGAGCGCGACAGGACGCGCCTCGATCTTGTCGCCCTCCTCGCGGACGAACACGACGGTCTTGTTCTCCAGCGTCTGGATCGCGCTGGCGCGCACCGCGACGGCAACGCTGCGCTTGGCGAGCACGAGCCGCGCGGTGACAAACAGGCCGGGCCGCAGGCGGCCGTCGGCGTTGGCCAGAACGACGCGCGCCAGCGCAGTCTGGGTCTCACTGGCGCCGACGGGAGCGATGTAGGAGACGTTGCCCTTGATCGGACCGCGGCCGTCATCGGGATCGATCAGCACCTCGTCGTCGAGCCGGACGCGCCGGAGATCCTGGCGATAGATCGAGAGATCGACCCAGATGGTCGAGAGATCGGCGACGACGAAGGCCGGCTTCTGCTCGGAGGCGTATTCGCCGAGCGAGATCTGGCGGTCGATGATGGTGCCGCCGATCGGCGCCTTGAGGTCGTAGGCGGTCAGGCTCTGGTTGCTCTCGATCGCCGCGAGCTGCTCGTCCTTCGCGACGCTGTCGCCGATGCGCTTCTTGATCGCGCGGACGATGCCGGGAAAACGCGGCGTGACCTGCACCAGCGCTTCCTGATTGGCCCGGAGCACGCCGTTGAAGGCCAGCGTGTCCGACAAGGTCGCCGGGCCCGCTTCGGCCAGGGTCACGCCGGCCGCGGCGAGCTTCACGTCGCTGATGCGGATGCGATCGGCACCGTGCTCGTCCTGCTCGACATGGTCCTTCGGCGCCTTGTCGGCGTGATCCTTTTCGACATGGCTGGCGGCCGCTTCGGAGTGCGGCGTCGCCTCGACGAGAAACCGCGATGCCCCGGCTCCGGCCGCGGCCGCGAGGATCGCGATGAGGATGACGGTGAATGCTCTCATCGTGCGGTCTCCCGGGCCAAGGTGAAGGGACGGCCGACCAACCCTTCGATGGTCGCCACCGCAACGTGAATGTTCTGCAGCGCCTCCTGCTCGCGCAGCCGCGCCTGCGCCACGCTGGCCTGCGCGTCGAGCACCTCGAGCAGGGAGAAGCGGCCGGCGCTGTAGCCCTGCGCGATCTCCTCGGCCGCTTCCTGTGCCCGCGGAATCGCGATCTCTCGCAGCACCGACAATTCGCGCAGCGAGCCCTGCAGCGAGTCGTAAGCGCGGCCGGCGATCACCAGCAGCGCGTTGCGGTTGGCCTTGCGCTCCGCCTCGGTCTTGGCGACGCTCTCCTGCGCGGAGAGGATGTTGCCCTGGTTCTGGTCGAACACCGGAATGGGCACGGAGACGCTCAGCCTGACCGCGTCGTCCTGGGTGTCGTTGAAGTGCCGCCAGCCGGCGCTGATGCGAACGTCAGGATAGGGCTTCAGCCGCGCCAGCAGCAGCTCGGCGTTGCGCTGGGCGTAGACCGCGGTCCAGCGGACCAGCTGTGGATTGGCGTCGATCGCGGCAGTCACCGTCTGGAACGACGGCGGCTGCGCGGTCGCCTCGAAGCGGCCGGTCACGGTCGGGAGCTTCGTAGAACTGTCGCCGATCAGCACCGCGAGTTCACGGCGCGCACTCGCCAAGGTCGCCTTGACGCGCTCGCGGTCGGCGCGCACCAGCGCCGAGGCGACCTCGGCGCGGCCGGTTTCCGCAGGCGACGACGCGCCGGCCTCGACCCGCCGCCGCAACAACGGCGTCAGCCGATCGAGCGCGGCGACCTGATCGTCGAGTATCTGGATGCGGCGCTGGGTGGCCAGCACGGTCACGAAGGCGATCGCCGTTTCCGACAACACTTCGAGCCGCACCGCCTGGCGCTGGATCTCGGCGGTCCGCAAGCCGGCCTGGCCGGCGGCGATGCGCGCGTCGCGCTTGCCGAACCATTCGAACGCCTGGCTGATCTGCAACGTTGTCTCGGCCGAGCGCGTGCCGCGATACTGGCCCGAGCCGAACGAGTTGTCCTGCTCGTAGGACAGTTCGGGATTGAGCAGCGCGCCGGCCTGCAGCCGCTGGCCCGAGGCGATGCCGATGTCGCGATCGGCCGCGGAGAGCCGCGGGTTGGCGGCGATCGCGCGCGACAGCGCCTCGCGCAAGGTCAAGGTCTGCGCCGCCGCGCCGTGCACGGACGCGGCGAGCAGGGCTGCGGCGCCAATCGCGCGCGCAGCCATTCCCGGGAATGGCATGAAGATGAACCTGTCTGGACGAGCAATGATCGACGGCGCAGGCCGTCAGGCACGATGCGTCAGATCAGGTGTTTCGGCGGCGGCGAGTCGGACTCGGACAGCACGCCGGCGCGCAGCGCCGGAACCGGCCAATCGGTGGCGGCGACGATGTCGGCCGGAACGATCGCGAGCTGCAACTGCGGCACGGCCACCGAGAAGCAGCCGTGACAATGATGATCCGAGATCGCGCGCGGATCGGAATGACCGGCCTTGTCGAGCAGCGCGGCGATCTCCGGCTTGCCGGCCGGCGCATGCGCGACGTCGAGATCGCAGCTGCCGTGCAGCGCGCCAGCAAGAAGATAGGCCCCCATCATCAACAGCACGACGATCCGGCGCAGCATGCGCGGACCGTTCGTGAGATGATGTCGACCAATGATGCGCACGGCGCCCCCTGTTCGCCCAGGCGATAGCACGCGCTCCGCCGCACTGTCGATCAGCAACAATGTAACAAGTGGAACCGCGTCACGACCCGGCAAGCGCGGGCGCGAGGATCACGCAGGCCAGCACCGCCAGGGCGGCGGCGCTGCAGCGATAGCCGATCCTGGCCGGGACGTGGGCGGCGAGACCGCGGCGTAGCGTCGCGCCGAGCACGATCCAGCCGCCGCCGATCACGATCGTGGAGCACGCCAGCGCCAGCACGAACGACCGCAGGTCAGCCCCGAGTTCCGCCGGCGGCAGCAAGGTGAAGGCGAAGATGATGGCCTTCGGGTTCAACGACGTCGTGACGAACACGCGCTGAAACGTCACCGGCATGGCCTCGCCGGCGCGATCGCTGCCATTGCGCCACAGCGCGACGGCAAGCTGCAGCAGATAGAGCACGACCGCGAAGCGCAGCGCCTGGCCGAACAGCGGCGCGGCGGCCAGCACCGACCCGAGCACGAGGCGCAGCGCCGCGATCGCCAGCAGATAACCGGCGAGCTCGGCGAGCAGCAGAGGCAACGACGCGCGCACGCCGCGGCCGGCGCCGGCGGTGGCCAGCAAAGTGTTGGTCGGGCCGGGCGTGGCGAGCAGCGCGGCGGCCGAGAGCACGAAGGTCGACAAGTCCATCGGGATCGTCGACCACGCCTGCGAACCGGCCGCATTGACGTTGATCAACGTCATGCCGCCCGATCAAGGCCGCTCAGCGCGCGAGCCTCTCCAGGCTCACATTCGCCGGCAGATCTGCGGCGAAGGCGTCGAGCGCACGGCTGAGCTCGGCGGCATCGGCGGCAGGGGTGCGATAGAAGGCGACGTCGCCGGCGGCGACCGTGACGAACGGACTGTGCAGCACGGCGACCTTGGTCCAGCTGGCGGGCACGCCGCGCGGGAACCAGCGGTCGTAGATCATGGCCAGGCCGACGCCGCGCACTACTGCGAGATCCGCCATCTCGGCCGGGCCATATTGGCCGGCGAGCCTGGCCTTGCGCACCTGCTCCGAGCCGAGCCCCCAGAGATCGAGCACGTAGTTCGGATTGCGGTAGGCGACCAGCCCGAGATCATTGACTGCGACGGGGCGGCGATAGAGCTCGCGCACGAACCGGCCCATTTGATATTGCTGCTCGTAGATGTTGCGTGAGGCTGTCGGCGTCACCCAGGCCGCGTCCATGTAGGGCCACGCGGCGAAGCCCAGCAATAGCAGCATCGGCACGTTGAGCGCCATCGACATGCTGCGATCGAGCTGAGGCCTGAGCCGGCCGGCCAGCCACAGCCAGGTCACCGCGGCCAGCGCGATGACGTACACCTCGTAACGGTGGAACCAGTCATATTGGCCGAAGGCGACATGGCCGCCGATCGCGGCGAGCACCGCGCCCGCGACGATCAGCGCGCGGCGATCGGCGCGCAGCCACCAGGCCGTCACGGCCACGGCGAGGCCAAGCAGCAGCAGACGCCTTCCGTACGGATTGATCAGGGCGATGATGAGATTGTCGGTGATCGCGCCGAGGGCGGTGGTCCGATCGTAGGCCGCCTCGACGATGCGCGCCTTCAGCAGCACCGAGCTCGGCAGCAGCGGCAGCCCGAGCGCGTGCATGCGCGCGCCATAGGCCAGCAGCGCGGCGACGATCACGGCTGCGCATCCCGCGGCGGCGCGGCGCTGCCCGAGCAGCATCAGCGCCGCGAGCGCGGCGCAGGCGAGCGCCGCCCCCTCGAAGCGGATGAGCGGCAGCAACACCAAAGCGGCGAGTTGCAGCCGGCTCGGCGTCCGCCCCTGCGCGGCCTCGGCGAGGCCGGTGAGCGTGGTCACGGTCGCCCAGACGTGCAGACTGTGCTCGAGCCCGGTCATCGGCAACGCGACCGCGCTGACGATGAAGATCAGCAGCAGCGAGATCACTACCGTGAACCACGCACGCTCGGCGACGAACAGGCCGCTCCGTTCCAGCAGTCCCATGATGGTGACGATCGTCGCGGCGGCGGCGGTCGCGCTCACCAGCAGCGCTCCCCATGGGCCGAGATGCATCGCCTCGGTGAGCGCCATCAAATAGGGCCAGATGATCGACGAGCTCGGCGAGGAGAACTCCCCGGCATTGACGCCATAGCCGCCGGCGAGGATCTGATCGGCGACGGCGAGATGGATGTAGGCATCGTCCAGCGCGAAGACGAGCCGGCCGCCGGCCAGCCAGAGGCTGACGACGAGCTCGATGACAAACAGCACGCCCCACGCCGACAGCGCGACGCCGATCGGACGCCACGAACCCGGCACCGGGCGCGAGCCCGACACCATGCGCGCGTCCGCCGCTGCGACTGCCTCGATCGTCATGCGTGATCCCGTGCCGTTCTCCGCCGCCTGCCCTGTTACCGCCAAAAGCTTAAGTCCCGCTTTCCGGCACCAGTTGCGCGTCAGCCTTTCGTTAACGAGCCGCCATCGGCGGTACGCAATGCCGCATGAGCGGGCCGTATTGGCGGCATGCACGGCGCTTGATTGACTTGGCACCCCTGCCCTCTAAGGTCCGCGCAGCCGGACAATGAACTGCGACTGATCATGGCCCGCCCCGCGCGAGGAATGACGATCGGGGCGCGAAGGATCAGATCACGATGACTTTGGCGATGAGCTGGGACGAGTGGACCCGGCATGATGGCATGGCGCTGGCCGAGCATGTTCGGAACGGCGAGCTGACCGCGGTTGAGCTGGCGAAGCAGGCGGTGGAAGGCATTGCCAAGGTCGATCCCGCGCTCTCGGGCGTGGTGGAAGTGTTCGCCGACGCAGTCCAGGATCCGATCAAGGCCGGCGCCAATGCCGACGGGCCGTTTGCCGGGCTGCCGTTCCTGATGAAGGATCTCGGGCCGACCATGGCCGGCCGGCTGCAGGAGCAGGGCTCGTTGTTCATGCGCGGCAACCGCGCGGCTGCCGACACGCATTTGACGTCGAAGATGCGCAAGGCCGGCCTCAATCTGATGGGGCGCACGACGACGCCGGAGTTCGGCGTCTGCAGCTCGGCCGAGAATCCGGCCGTCTACGTCACGCGCAATCCGTGGAATACGGACTACACGACCTGCGGCTCGTCGGCGGGAAGTGCCGCGATGGTCGCGGCCGGCGTGGTGCCGATCGCGCATGCTACCGACGGTGGCGGCTCGATCCGCATCCCCGCCGGCGTCAACGGCAATATCGGGCTGAAAGTCTCGCGCGGCGTGTTCTCGATCGCACCGCATCTGTCGGATCTCTCCGGCCTGGTCTCGATCCAGGGCTGCCAGTCGCGCAGCGTGCGCGACACCGCGGCCTTCGTCGATCATTGCCGCGGCGGCTCGCCCGGCGAGTTCATGCCGTACTGGACTACGCCAGAACCCTATGTCGAGCTGATCAAGCGCGATCCCGGCAAGCTCCGGATCGCGCTGTCGCATCAATGGGGCGACTACCGCGCCACGCCGCACATCGCGGCCGAGCTGGCGCGTGTCGGCAAGTTCCTCGAGGGCCTCGGTCATCACGTCGGCTACGCGCTGCCCGATGTCGACTACGTCAGGGCATTCGCGGCACAGACCACCTGCTACATCTCGAACTTTGCGATCGTCATCAACAACCTGCTGGCGCAGCGCAAGCTGACGCAGCCGCCGGCTGACCTGATCGAGCCGATCAACATCCGCATCTGGGAAGCCGGCAAGGACACCAGCTTCGCCGAGCGCGCGGCGATGCAGGCGGTGTTCAACACCACCTCGCGCGCCTTCGGCGCGTTCTTCGAGCAGTGGGACATCATCCTCACCCCGATCACGGCGCTGCCGACGCCGAAGATCGGCACCACGGAATATCTGACGATCAGCGACAATCCGTCCGTGCTGGACTGGTTCGACAACCTCTGGCGCAACTTCGCCTTCACGCCGCTTGCCAATCTCTGTGGCGTCCCGGCGATCTCGCTCCCGCTCGCCAGCAACGAGCACGGCTTGCCGCTCGGCATCCAGGCGATCGGCAAGCAGGCCGATGACGGCCTGCTGCTGCAGCTGGCGGCCCAGATCGAGCGCGCGATCGACGGCAAATGGAACGCCGGCGCGACGCCTGCGGTGCATGTGACCAAAGCGTGAGGGCCCGGCTCCCAGGAAGCCGATCATTTGAGCTGAAAGAGGCACATTGATCCGAGTTCGTCGTTGAGACGTTGCATCCCGGGGATAGCCGCGCGGCTGTCCGGGTGATGACGAGGGCGACGTGACGGATCAGCCGGCGGTGACGCAGGAGTCGGAGGCAGGGCCGCGCCCGGCTCCGTCTGGGCATGCCGTGAAGCTCGCGTCGTTTCCTCGCGGCGGCGTCGCCGCCGTATTCGGCGCTAGCGGCGGCATTGGCGCAGCGCTGAGTTCTGCTCTGAGCGAAAGCGTTCACTTCAACACCGTGCTCGGCCTCGGCCGCAGCACGTCGCCAGGCTTCGAGCTCACCGATGAGTCGAGCATCGCGCGCGCGGCGGAGCTGATTGCCGGCGCCGGCGAGATCCGGCTCGTCATCATCGCGACCGGCATGCTGCACGACGGCGACGCGCTGCCGGAGAAGAGCTGGCGCGAGCTCGATGGAGACCGGCTCGCCCGCGCCTTCGCCGTCAACGCGACCGGGCCGGCGCTCATCATGAAGCATGTGCTGCCGCGGCTACCCCGCAAGGGCAAGGCCATGCTAGCGGCGCTGTCGGCGCGGGTCGGCTCGATCGGCGACAACCGGCTCGGCGGCTGGTACGGATATCGCGCGTCGAAGGCAGCGCTGAACCAGCTCGTGCATTGCGCGGCGATCGAGCTCGCCCGCCGCGCCCCCGAAGCGATCTGCGTTGCGCTGCATCCCGGCACGGTGGCGACACGGCTGTCGGCGCCGTTCGCCGCGGGGTCCGGCGTTGCGCCGGCCGAGGCCGCGCGGCACCTGCTCGGCGTCATCGACCGGCTCGAAGCCGAGGACTCCGGCAGCTTCCATGACTGGCGCGGTGCGCCGGTGCCGTGGTGACGCGCATGCCGAAGATGCGACGCAAGGCCGACCTTCCGACCAAGACCTGCGCTGCGTGCGGCCGCTCGTTCGCCTGGCGGCGCAAATGGGCGCGCGACTGGGACGAGGTGAAATACTGCTCGGACCGCTGCCGATCCGCGCGCGGCCGAACCGCCGCTGCTCCAGCTGCCACGCCGCGAGGACGATAGCATCATGTTGTCAGGCATCCCCGCACCGACGCGAAGCCTCGGCCTGGCGGGCCTGATCCCCTTCATCGGCCTTGCCGTGCTGGCGATCGCCGGTGACGAGGCGATCCGGGCTGCGGCCTTGCGCGCGCAGATCGGCTACGGCGCTGTCATCGTCAGTTTCCTCGGCGCGCTGCATTGGGGCATCGCGGTGCAGACACCGGCGCTGGCAAGCTGGCCGCGCATGGCCTGGGGCGTGACGCCGTCCCTGCTCGGCTGGGTTGCGCTGCTGCTGCCGCCGCTGCCCGCTCTGGTGCTGCTCGCGGCCGTGCTGCTGGCAGCGCTGGTGTTCGATGAGTTCAGCTTCGGCGGCGACGATCGGCGCGCCTGGTTCTTGAAGCTGCGGCGGCTGCTGAGCATCGGCGCCATGCTTGCCCTGCTCGCCACGCTGATCAGCATCGTGGTCAAGGGCGCGGTCTGAGCACCGTCGTTCTGGACAAGCCGGCAATCCCTCGGCAAGCTCGCGCATCCCAGCGCGAGGCGTCATGAACATCCTGCTGCTCAATCCCAACATCCGCGCCGACATCACCGAGCTGATGCTGCAGGTCGGCCGTGAGGCCGCCGCTCCCGGCACGACGCTGATCCCCTGCACCGCAGCGCGCGGCGTGCCCTACATCGCGACGCGCGCCGAGGCGCAGATCGGCGGCGCCGTCGCGCTGGAGATGCTGGCGGAGCGCCACGGGACGTTCGATGCGGCGATCATCGCGGCGTTCGGCGACCCCGGCCTGTTCGCCGCCCGCGAATTGTTCGACGTGCCGGTGATCGGACTGGCGGAGGCGGCGATGCTGACGGCGTGCATGGCCGGGCGGCGCTTTGCCATCGTCACCTTCGCGCAGGCGCTCGGCCCCTGGTACGAGGAATGCGTCCGCATGCACGGCCTGATGGAGCGCTGCGCCGGCATCCGCATGCTCGACGGCAGCTTCAAGCAGATCTCCGACGTGCAGCACGAAAAGGAGGAGCTGCTGGTCGAGCTGGCGCTGCGCGCGGTCGAGGAGAACGAGGCCGACGTGCTGATCTTCGCCGGCGCGCCGCTGTCCGGTCTCGCCGCGCGCGTCGCGCATCGCATTCCCGTGCCGGTGGTCGATCAGGTGATCGCGGCCGTGAAGCAGGCCGAGGCGCTGCTGGCGCTGAACATGCGCAAGGCCACCGCCGGCACCTACCGCCGCCCGGCCGCGAAGCCGACGACGGGCCTACCGGAGGCGCTCGCCGCACGGCTGGAGCATCGCGATGGATAGTCGGACGGTCGGGCACTGTGAGGAAGCCCGCCTCTCTCCGCACGTCATTCCGGGGCGCCCAAAGGGCGAGCCCGGAATCCATAGCCACAGGCCGTGGTTTGGCGACGAGATGCTCGTGGCTTTTTCTTGGATCCGCACATGCAGTCGTGGGTATGGATTCCGGGCTCGCGCTGACGCGCGCCCCGGAATGACATCGGGAGAGAGTGAGCCGCGAACGCAAACTGCGCGCTCGGGGTCGACCGACTCGTCCAAGCGCATTCGGGTACCGGCCAAATCATCGTTTGTACACAAACCACCGCGACTGCCTCAAAAGGCGGCACGCTTTTTGCTTTTTCAGCTGAGTTGAGCAGGAAGCCTTATGGCCAGCGTATCGGAAGCCAAGTCGCTCGTTCTCGATCGGATCACGCACCGCTTTGCCAGCGGCACGATGGCCGTCTCCGACATCAATCTCGACGTCAAGGGCGGTGAGATCATCGCCCTGCTCGGTCCATCCGGTTGCGGCAAGACCACGTTGCTGCGCATCATCGCCGGCTTCATCGGCCAGAGCGAAGGCCGCGTCATCATCGGCAACGACGTCGTCGATGCGCTGCCGCCCAATCGCCGCGCGGTCGGCATCGTGTTCCAGAACTACGCGCTGTTTCCGCATCTCTCGATCTCAGAGAATGTCGGCTACGGGCTTGCCGCGCGCGGCGTCGACAAGTCGACCCGCAACAAGGAAGCGCAGCGCCTGCTCGACATGGTGCAGCTCGGCGCATTCGGCGAGCGGCTGCCACGGCAATTGTCAGGCGGCCAGCAGCAGCGCGTCGCGCTGGCGCGCGCGCTCGCGATCAAGCCGTCGATCCTGCTGCTCGACGAGCCGTTCGCCGCACTGGACAAGAATTTGCGGCTGGACATGCAGATCGAGGTCAAGCGGCTGCAGCGCATGGCCGGGACCACGACGCTGATCGTGACCCACGATCAGGAAGAGGCGCTATCGATGGCCGACCGCGTCGCCGTGCTGAGCCACGGGCACCTCGAGCAGTTCGGCACGCCCTCCGAGATCTACGACCAGCCGCAGACCTTGTTCGTGAACACCTTCGTCGGCACCGCGAACAGGATGAAGGGCACCGTGCTCGCGACCGATGCTGATCACGTGAAGGTCGACCTGGAAGCCGGCGGCGAGATCATCGCGCGTGCACCGAAGCCGGTTCGTGCCTCAGACAAGGTCATCGTCTGCCTGCGTCCCGAGCATCTCACCTTCGTCAGCGATGTCACCGGCTTTGCCGGCGAGATCGGCATGGCGCTGCCGCTCGGCGCCACCGTCGTCCACGAGATCAAGGCCGGTGATGGATCCAGCATCAAGATCTCGCAGGCCCGCACCGGCGACACGCCACTGCGCGACGCCGGTTCGCCGGTGCGCATCGCACCGCTCGCGCCGGGGCTCGCCACCGTTTTCCCGCAGTAAAATCAACAGGACATATCGGAGTGAAACATGATGCTTGATCGCCGCCGACTCTTGACGAGCGCCTTGACCTTGGGCGCCATGCACGCCTTCCCGGGCTTGAGCTTCGCGCAGGCGCGGCCGCTGGTGTTCGCGACCTTCACCGGCAGCTGGGAAGAGGCGCACAAGGCCGTGCTGGTTCCCGCGTTCCGCAAGGCCAATGGCGATGCACCGATCGTGCTCGACCCGATGCTGTCGGTCGACCAGATCGCCAAGGTCAACGCCGCCAAGGCCAATCCGCCGATCGACGTGATGCTGCACGATCCCGGTCCTGCGCTGGTCGCGATCGGCCAGGACCTCGTCGATCCCTACCCGGCCGACAAGAGCACCTATTTCAAGGACCTGATTCCGGAGGCGCAGGACGGCATGGGACCCGCGCCGTTCTTCCAGGTCGTCGGCTTGACCTACAACCCGGAGACGGTGAAGACGCCGCCGACCTCATGGGCCGATCTGTGGAAGCCCGAGTTCAAGGGCAAGGTCGGCATTACCAATCTGAACTCCACGCTCGGCACCGGCTGGCTGGTCGAGATCGCACGCATGCGCGGCGGCTCGGAAGCCAATGTCGACGAGGGCTTCAAGGCGCTGGAGGAACTGAAGCCGAACCTCGCCGCCGTCGCTGCCAATCCCGGCGCGCTGGCGACCTTGTTCCAGCAGGGCCAGATCGACATCTCGCCCGGCAATTTCAACGCCATCCAGATCCTGAAAGCGCGCGGCGTGCCGGTCGAGTTCGTGGCGCCGAAGGAAGGCGCGATCGCGTTCAAGACCACGATCCATGTCGTCAAGAACTCGCCGAACAAGGAACTCGCCTTCAAGCTGATCGAAGCGGCTCTGTCCCCGGAGGTGCAGACGACCTTGATGAACTCGCCCTATCTGATCGTTCCGACCAACACCAAGGTCGCAATGTCGGGCGAGATCGCCAAGGTTCTGGCCAAGGACACCGCGGAGCTGAAGAAGAAGTTCGTCTTCCAGGACTGGAAGAAGATCAACGAGCAGCGCGCGTCCTGGATCGAGAAGTTCAACCGCGACATCAAGATCTGACGCCATGAAGAGCGCCACGACGGCACCAGGGGACGTGACCAGCTTCAGCCTCGGGCTCGCATTGCCCTTGGGGTTGGTGTTCGCGGTCTTCTTCGTGCTGCCGCTGGCGCAACTGCTCTATCTCTCGCTCCACAACGACACCGCGGCGACGGTGTGGGGGTTCGGCCAGTACATCAAGTTCCTGACCGACCCCTTCAGCCTCGCCGTGCTCGGTTCGACGCTGCTGCTCGGCGCCGAGGTCACGCTCACCTGCCTCGTGCTCGGCTATCCCATCGCCTGGCTGTATCAACGCTCCGGCAGCCGGCTGCAGACCTTGATCATCATGATCGTGCTGCTGCCGCTGCTCACCAGCGTGGTCGTCCGTACCTTCGCCTGGATCGTGATCCTTGGACGCCAGGGCATCATCAACTCCGTGCTGCAGTCGCTCGGCCTGATCGGCACGCCGCTGCGCATGATCTATACCCAGGGCGGGCTGATCGCGGCACTGGCGCAGGTGCAGATGCCGCTGATGGTGCTGCCCTTGATCACCGCGATCAGCCGCATTGACCCCAATCTGTCCGACGCCTCGGCTTCGCTCGGCGCCGGCAGCTGGCGCACCTTCTTCAAGGTGATGCTGCCGCTGTCGATGCCCGGCATCATCGCCGGCTGCACCTTGACCTACGCCGCGGCGATCACCGCCTTCATCACCCAGTCGCTGGTCGGCGGCGGGCAGATGCTGTTCATGCCGATGTATCTCTATCAACAGGCCTCGACGTTGCAGAACTGGCCGTTCGCCGCCGCCATCTCGATCATCTTCCTGTTCGCGGTGCTCGCGATCGTCGCGCTGTTCTCGACGCTCGGGCGGCGCGCCCGCGGCTATGGAGACGCGCGATGAGCGGCCGGCAGCCCAACTGGGAGGCACTGAGCTTCCAGATCGTCATGACCGTCATCGCCATCCTGGCGCTGATCCTGATCGTGTCGCCATCGCTGGTCGTGGTGATCGTGTCGTTCACGTCCGGCTTCTCGCTGAAATTCCCGCCGCCGGGCTATTCGACGCGCTGGTACGTCGAATTGTGGAACGCCTGGCAGCTGCAATTCGCCGCGCGCAACAGCGTCGTGGTCGCGCTGTGGTCGACCGGGCTCTCGATCGTGCTCGGCGTCGCGGCCTCGCTGGCGATCTCGCGCTCGAAGACGCTGACCGCAAAGCTCTTGGACTCGCTGTTCATGTCGCCGCTGGTGCTGCCAGCGCTCGCCTTCGGGCTGGCGGCGCTGATGTTCTTCTCGCTGATCGGCCTGCCAGTGTCGCTGCTGACGCTGGTGATCGGCCACACCATCGTCTGCGTGCCCTATGTCGTCCGCAACACGGTAGCCGCGCTGGCGCAGCTCGAGCCGACCTTGCTGGAAAGCTCGGCGATCCTCGGCGCCTCCAGGCTCTATACGTTCCGCCGCATCGTGCTGCCGCTGATCCGCCCCGGCATCATCTCGGGCGCGTTCATTGCGTTCATGTCGTCGTTCGACAACGTTCCGGTATCGCTGTTCCTGCGCGACGCCGCCACCGACATGCTGCCGATCCGGATGTGGCAGGACCTCGAAGGCAAGCTCGACGTCACCATCGCCGCATTGTCGAGCGTCTTGATCATCGCCACCGTCGCCCTGATGGCCATCATGGAGCGCACCACGGGGCTGTCGAAGCGGCTGACGGGTTGAAATGGCGCACGTCCCATCAGCGCTCGTTCGTGCCCGTCTCCATCAGCGCCGTCATGGCCGGGCTTGTTGTCCCGGCCATCCACGTCGACCGGCGTCGCGGATGGACGTGGATGCCCGGGACAAGCCCGGGCATGACGACTATTTCTTTGGCAGGCAGGATCTTCCGACCATCAGCATACGACGGCGCGAGGCGTAGCGCGATCAAGCCCCGCGGAAGATCGAATAGCCCCAGGGCGTGAATTTCAGCGGCAAATGAAAATGCTCCTCGACCTTGTCGATCGCGAAACTAAACGGCACTGTGGTCAGGAATTTTGTCTGGACGCCTGCCCCGAAGAACTCGCCGATATGAAACAGCACCTCATACTCGCCGGCGGTGACGCCGTCGCCCTTGACGATCGGCGCCTGCAACGTGCCGTCAGCGCCGAGCTGTCCCTCGGCAAGCAGCGTGCGATCGGGCGCGACACGCCAGATCGCGACACGAAGGCCGAGCGCCGGGCGCCCGTTCGCCACATCGACCGCGTGAACCGAGATACCGCCGGCCATCAGTTGCTCCACTGTTACGTTGTCGCCGCATGATAGACGCGAAACAAGCTGCGGCGCCAGCGCCGCCGCTGTGGCCTGCGCTGGTGGCGATGACCGCGCTGCAGGCGCTGGTGTCGCTGGCGCTGTTCGCGCCCGGCACCGTGGCGCCGCGCGCCGGGATCAGCATCGAGCAGCTGTCGCTGTTCTCGACCGCGGCGTTTGCGATCAGCCTGGTGTCGTCGTTCTGGGGCGGCACACTGGTGCAGCGGCTCGGCTCGCTGCGCGTGGCGGCGCTGTGCGCGGTGATCGTCTGCGTCGGCATGTCGCTGGCGACATTCGGCTATGCCTGGGCGTTGCTGGTTGCCGGCCTGGTGCTTGGCCTTGCCGCCGGACCGGAGACGCCGGCAAGCGCGGCGCTGCTCGGGCGGCTGGTGCAGCCCGACAAGCGCGCGATGGTGTTCTCGATCCGGCAGACCGGCAGCCAGATCGGCGCCATGGCCGGCTCGCTGCTGCTGCCGCCGTTGGCCGTCGGCCTGGCGCCGAACTCTGCCTATGCCGCCGTGATCGCCTGCGCCGTCATCGGCTTCGTCGGCTTCGAGCGGCTGCGCCCGGCCTATGCGATCAAGTCAGAGCCGATGCCTTATCTCGGGCTGCGGGAGCGGCTCGCGCTCGTCAGCTCCGACCGCCGCATGGCGGCGCTCGCCGTCGCCTCGATCCCGTTCAGCGGCATGCAGGTGATCCTCAACACCTGCTACGTCAGCTTCGGCACGGTCGAGCTCGGGCTGAGCCATGTCGAGGCCGGCTGGCTGCTGGCCTCGGCGCAAGGCGCAGGCCTGATCGGCCGGCTCGGCTGGGGCGTGGTGGCGACGCGGCTGCGCTCGGCGCGCGCCGTGCTGGTGATGGCAGGTGTCGGCATGGCGGTCTGCGCGCTGCTGCTCGGGATGTTCGGCGCGGTGATGAGCACGTCGCTCCTGATCCTGCTCACGGTGGTGTTCGGGCTGACGGCGAGCGGCTGGAACGGCGTGTTCATCGCCGAGATCGCCAATCTGGCCAAACCGGGGCGTGTCGCGGAAGCCACCGGCGCCGTGCTCACCATCTCGTTTCTCGGGCTCGTCGCAGCGCCGCCACTCGTGGCCGCCCTGACGCCCCGTTTCGGGCTTGGCGGCAGCTTCGTTGCGCTCGGCGTGACGGCGGCCGCAGGTGCAACCGTGCTGCTGATGGAGCGTTCTCATGCACGCAACTGACATCGTCCGCGCCGTCACAGCGCGCGAGACATCGGCAAGAGAGATGGCCGACCAGGCGCTGACGCGCATCGCCGCCGCGCGTGATCTCAACGCCGTCGTCACGGTTGATCCCGAGCGCACCCGTGCGGAGGCCGATGCGGTCGACGCGCGCGTCGCCGCCGGAGAGCTGCTGCCGCTCGCCGGCGTGCCGGTCGTGGTCAAGGACAATATCTGGGTCGGCGGCTGGCGCATCACGCAGGGCTCGCGGCTGTTTGCCGACTTCATCGCCCCGGAGGACGCCATTGCCGTCGCCCGGCTGCGCCGCGCCGGAGCGGTCGTGGTCGGCATCGGCGCGACCTCGGAGTTCGCCTGCAAGGGCGTGACCACATCGCTGCTCTATGGCCCCACGCGTCATCCGCTTGATCGCACTCTCACGCCGGGCGGATCGTCCGGTGGGCCGGTGACCGCCGTCGCAGCCGGACTCGTGCCGCTCGCGATCGGGACGGATGCCGGTGGGTCGATCCGTCGGCCTGCGGCCCACGTCGGTGTCGTCGGCTTCAAGCCGTCCTATGGCGCCATCCCCTACGGGCCGGGCTTTGCCGAGGCCGGCTGGGGCATATCGGTGGTCGGACCGCTCACCGCCGACGTCGGCGACGCTAGGCTCGCTTTCGAAGTCATGGCAGGCCCCGACCCGCGCGATCCGCATGCCATCGATGTCGCAGCGGCCGGCCCGGCGCAGCCGCTGCGCATCGCCTTCTCACCACGGCTCGGCCTCGACGTCGCCGTTGATGGCGAGGTGAGCGTTGGCCTGCAGCGAGCCGTCGGCCGGCTGCGTGCCGGCGGGTTTTTGGTCGTCGACAAGGATCCGGTCTGGCCCGCGGGCCTCGCCGAGGATGCGATCATGCCGCTGCAGCATGCCGGACTTGCCGCGCTGTTCAGCGACGCCTTCCGCAGCGATCCTCATCAGTTCGATCCGGATATCGCCAAGCAGATCGAGCGCGGCCTCGGCCTGAGCGGCGCGGACGTCGCGCGCGCGCTCGAGGCAAGCACGCAGATCGCGCGCGCCCTTGCTGCATTTTTCCTCGACGTCGACGTGCTGTTGACACCGACGGTGCCGTGCGTGGCCTGGCCGTTCACGCAGCTCGGCCCGTCCGAGATCGGCGGCCAGCCGGCCAGCCCGCGCGGCCACGCAGTGTTCACGCCGTTCGTCAATCATGCCAGCGTGCCGGCAATCTCGATGCCGTGCGGCACCAATGCGCAGGGCCTGCCGTTCGGACTGCAACTGATCGCCGCCCGCGGCCGCGATCGTAGGCTGCTGGACGTGGCGGCGCAGGCGGAGCGGGTATTAGCTGATCGCGCTTGAGCAAGTCGCTCGCGGCTCGCTCGGTATCCACCTCTCCCCGCTCTTCTGCGGGGGCGCGACGAGCTTCGCTCGCGCTGAGAGGTCGGATTGCGCAGCAATCCGGGTGAGGGGCATGGCACATGCGGAGCCAAATCGCAGCTCCATCGGACTTATACGTCAGCGCTTATTAGCAGCACTTCCCGTGCGGCTGCCCCTCACCCCAACCCTCTCCCCGCAAGAGCGGGGCGAGGGAGCGCACCGTCTGCGGGGCGATACATCGGACTCCACGGGCAACAAGCGGCAAATCTTCGACAATCAACAAACGACTGATGGTGAGGTAGCTCGAGGACGTCACAGTGCTGCGCGCCACGATCTCGGCGCAGACGGTGCAACCTCTCCCCGCCCTTTGCGGGGAGAGGTCGGATTGCGCAGCAATCCGGGTGAGGGGCATGGCACATACGAAGCCACATCATAGCTTCATCGGACTCATATATCAGCGCCTCTTGGCAGCACCACCCGTGCGGCTGCCCCTCACCCCGACCCTCTCCCCGCAAGAGCGGGGCGAGGGAGCGTACCGCCGGTGCGGCTGCAGGCGGGTTCTTATCAGTAACGACTGACGGTCACCCCTGATCGAACTTCTTCGCCAGCCTGGCGCGGGTGATGTGGCCGATCTGGTCGACCGCGTTGGCGATTTCGGTGTCCAGGTCGTTGCTGATCCGCCGCTCCATTTCGGCGACGACCGAGGCGCGGTCGGCGTGCAGGGCAAGCGCGACGATCAGCGGCATGCCGAACTTGTCGCGGTAGCGGCGGTTGATGTCGGCGACGCGCTCGAACTCGCCGCGCGACAGCGAGGTGAAGCCGAGCCGGCCCTGCTCGCCGACCGAATCCTGCGTCATCTCGCCGGCCAGCGCCTCGCGCCCGGCGAGCTCGGGATGGGCGCGGATCAGCTTCAACTTCTCGTCCTGACTCATGGCGCGGACGACGTTCATCAGGGTCGAATGCAGCGCGTCCGCGGAATCGTCGAACGCGGAGAGCCCGGCGCTGTAGGCACGCGCGGCGATCTCGGGCGTATGCTCGAAAATGTCGCCATAGCGCTCGACGAACAGCACGCGCGACATCTGCGAGGGGCGCCACACGCCGGTCGGCGGATGCGTGCGGATCCAATGCCGCGCGATGTCGAGCCGGGTCGCGACCCAGACCTTGTCGTGGCCCATGATGTAGTCGAGGAAACGCGCCAGCGCGGCCGCGCGCCCGGGGCGTCCGACGAGGCGGCAATGCAGCCCGACCGACATCATGCGCGGCGCTTCTGCACCCTCGGCATAGAGCGTGTCGAAGCTGTCCTTCAGATAGGCGAAGAACTGGTCGCCGGCATTGAAGCCCTGCGGGGTGGCGAAGCGCATGTCGTTGGCGTCGAGCGTGTAGGGCACGATCAGCTGCGGGCCATGCGGTCCCTCGATCCAATACGGCAGCTCGTCGGCGTAGGAATCGGCGCTGTAGACGAAGCCCTGCTCGTTCAGGACGATGTCGAGCGTGTGCTCCGACGTGCGGCCCTGATAGAAGCCGAGCGGCCGCTCGCCGGTCAGCTCGGTATGCAGCCGGATCGCCTGCTCGACATGGGCGCGCTCGTCGGCCTCCGAGAAGTCGCGATAGTCGATCCATTTCAGGCCGTGCGAGGCGATCTCCCAGCCGGCCTCCTTCATCGCCGCGACGGCCTCCGGGTTGCGCGCCATCGCGGTGGCGATCGCAAACACGGTGACGGGCAGCTTGCGCGCGGTGAACATCCGCCAGAGACGCCAGAAGCCGGCGCGCGAGCCGAACTCGTAGATCGACTCCATGTTCATGTGGCGCTGGCCCGGCCAGGCCGCCGCACCGACGATCTCGGAGAGGAACGCCTCGGAGGCGGCGTCGCCATGCAGGATGTTGTTCTCGCCGCCCTCCTCGTAGTTGATCACGAACTGCACGGCGATGCGGGCATCGCCGGGCCAGCGCGGATGCGGCGGCGTCCGGCCGTAGCCGACCATGTCGCGCGGATAGGAATCAGCAGTCATCCGTCTCAGCTCCCGCGATAGGTCTGATAGCTCCAGGGCGTCGCGAGCAGCGGCACGTGATAGTGCGCAGCGGCGTCGCCGACCGTGAAGCGGAGCGGGATCAGGTCGAGGAACAGCGGCTCCTCGGCGGCGAGGCCGTGCGCCTTGAAATAGGCGCCCATGTGGAAGGTCAGCATGTAGGTGCCGGCCGTGAGCTCGTCGCCGGCCAGCACCGGCTGGTCGGTGCGCCCGTCGGCATTGCTCCGGACCTGCTTGACGTGGCGCCAGGAGCCATCCGGCTGCAGCGCGTCGAGATCGATCGCGACGTCGGCCGCGGGCTTGCCCCTCACCGTGTCCAGAATATGCGTGCTCAGCCGCCCCATCGTACTCCCCTTGTGCTGCCGCCCGACCCTAGCAGCGCCGGGTTAAAGCTTCGAGCCGTTTTGCCGGTCACCACCGGCCCAAGGCGTGGTCACGCCCCGCTCGGGCCGAAACGCTCGACCAGGAAATCGATGAACAGCCGCACCTTCACCGACAGATGCCGGGTCGGCGGATAGATCGCATAGAGCGCCAGCGGCGGCGCGGTATAGCCGGGCAGGATCGCCGTCAGCGCGCCGCTGGCCAGCGCGTCGGCCGCGATGAAGCGCGGGATCAGCGCGATGCCCTGCCCCTTGATGGCGACGTCGCGCAGCACCTCGGCGTTGTTGACGCACAACGTCCAGGCCGGCTGGATCCAGTGGTCGCCATCGGCGCCGCTGAGCTTCCACTGGTTGCCGATCATCAGGAAGCCATAGGTCAGCGAGGTGTGACGGCGCAGCGCGTCCGGGCTCGCGGGCGTGCCGTGCTTGGCTAGATAGGACGGCGCGGCGCAGATCACGCGCTCCACCGGCATGATCCGCCGCGCCACCAGGCTGGATGATTCCAGCTCGGCGATCCTGAGCGTCACGTCGAAGCCGTCCTGCACAGGATCGAGCAGATCGTCGCTGAGCACGATCTGCAGCTGCAGTTCGGGATAGCGCCCCATGAAGTCGGCCACGACCGGCCCGAGCCGCATCGTGCCGAATGACATCGGTGCGTTGACGCGCAGCAGCCCGCGCGGCGCGGCCTGCGACTGGCTGACGGCTTGATCGGCAGCATCGAGATCGGCCAGGATCGCAACCGCGCGCTCGAAATAGCGCTGCCCGGCCTCGGTCGGGCTGGCGTGACGGGTGGTGCGGACGATCAGCTGCACGCCGAGGCTCTGCTCGAGCTCGCCGATATATTTCGAGATCGCCGAGCGCGACAGCCGCAGCTGACGACCAGCCTCGGCAAAGCTGCCGCTCTCGACCACCTTCACGAAGGCCCTGAGGCTGCCGAGCTTGTCCATGGTCTCCGGACCGCCATTGTCGCCAAATCGTAGACAGAGACGTCACAAGAGCACGGATTGTCTCCAAATCAAAGCAGTCCAATATGGCGTCCAAGAGTTCAACGGCCCTTCGGGGCCTCCCGACAGGAGATCCACATGCCCGGACTGCACCACGTGACCGCGATCGCCGGCGATGCGATCCGCAATTTCGGCTTCTACACCCGCGACCTCGGCCTGCGCTTCGTCAAGAAGACGGTCAATTTCGACGATCCCGGCACCTACCACTTCTATTACGGCGACGAGACCGGCCGTCCCGGCACCATCCTGACCTTCTTCCCCTGGGCCGGCGCGCGGCCGGGCCGCCGCGGCGTCGGCGAAACCCATCAGACCGCGTTCCGCGTGCCGCAGCGTTCGCTGGGCTACTGGACGCAGCGCCTCACCGAGAAAGGCATCGCCTATGAGGCGCTGGAGAAGCGCTTCGGCGAGTCCGTCCTGCCGTTCACAGATCCCGACGGCATGGCGCTGGCGCTGGTCGGCGTCCCCGGCGCGGAGAACGAGCCCGGCTACAGCAACGGCGACATTCCGGCCGAGCACGCCATCCGCGGCTTCCATGGCGTCACCCTGCTGCTCGACTCCGCCGAGAAGACCGCCGCTGTTCTCACCGACGTGTTCGGCTTTGCCGAGCAGGGTCGCGAAGGCTCGGTGATCCGCTTCAAGGCGCCGGGCGATGCCGAGGGCAGCGTGGTCGACATCTACGAGGCCAAGGGCTTTCTGCGCGGCGCGCAGGGCGCCGGCTCCGTGCATCACATCGCGTTCCGTGCCGCCGACGATGCGGCGCAAGGCGTGATGGCGCAGCAGCTGGTGGATCGCCACGGGCTGCACCCGACCGAGCAGCGGGACCGCAACTACTTCCGCTCGATCTACTTCCGCGAGCCGGGCGGCGTGCTGTTCGAGATCGCGACCGACATTCCGGGCTTCGCGGTCGACGAGCCGGTCGCCGAGCTCGGGCGAAACCTGAAGCTGCCCGCCTTCCTCGAGACGCACCGCAAGCAGATCGAGGGCGTGCTGCCCAACCTCGAGGAGGTCGCATCATGACCGGCAGACTGTCCTTCACGCACCGCTTCCAGCCCGGAAGCAACGCGGGAGCAGCGCCGCTGCTGCTCCTGCACGGCACCGGCGGGGACGAGAACGATCTCTTGCCGCTCGGCGCCACGCTGTCGCCCGGTGCGGCGCTGCTGTCGCCGCGCGGGCAGGTGCTCGAGCACGGCATGCCGCGCTTCTTCCGCCGTCTGGCGGAAGGCGTGTTCGACGAGGACGATGTGCGGCAGCGGGCGCTGCAACTCGGCGCCTTCATCGGCGAGGCACGTCAGCGCTACGGCATCGCAGCTCCCGTAGCGGTCGGCTATTCCAACGGCGCCAACATCGCCGCCGCGCTGCTCCTGCTGCAGCCGGACGCGCTGGCCGGCGCAGTGCTGTTCCGCGCCATGGTCCCGCTCAAGCAGCCGCCGGCCGCCAGGCTGGCGCGCAAGCCAATTCTGCTGCTGTCGGGCCTCGCCGATCCGATCGTGCCTGCCAGCAACTCGGCAAAGCTCTGCACCCAGCTGATCGACGCCGGCGCCGACGTGACCCACACGACGCTGCCGGCCGGACATCAGCTGTCGCAGGCGGACATCGCACTCGCCCGCGACTGGCTCGCCGGACTGCCGCAGGCGATTGCAGCCTGACCAGCATCTGCGCTTGCGGCTTCGATCGATCCTGATCGAGAATGCTTCCATCGGTGCCAGCATCGGCCCGTGCGGTTCGATGCTGGCGGAAGGTGGGAGGATCTGGCGAGATGGCCGTCGACAAGCTGTTCATCAATGCGCGGCTCGACCGCGGCGCGCGACATGCGATCACCGTCGATGCTGGCCGGATCAGCGGGCTGCTGGCCGAAGCCGAACGGCCCGACGCGCGCGAGGTGATCGATCTCGGCGGCGCGCTGGTCGTTCCCGGCTTCGTTGAGGGCCACATCCATCTCGACACCAGCTTCTACGGCGATGCCTGGAAGCCGCACAAGCCCTGCACCAACGGCTTCGACGTGCATGAGCGCGTCACCTTCCAGGCGCAGAACATGGCCGCGGCCGCGCCGATGGACGTGCGCGCACGCAACCAGCTCGACCTCTGCATCGGCCACGGCACCACGCGAATGCGCAGCCACGTCATGGTCGACGGCTCGGTCGGTCTCAAAAGCCTTGAGACAATCCTGCGCGTGCGCGAAGAGTATCGCGACCTGATCGAGATCCAGCTGGTCGCGTTTCCGCAGAGCGGCATCCTCAAGAGCCCGGGCACACCGGAGCTGCTCGACGAGGCGATCAAACTCGGCGCGAACCTGGTCGGCGGACTCGATCCGGCGAGCTTCGACCGCGACGTCGAGAAGCATCTCGACGTCGTGTTCGGCGTGGCTCACAAGCATGGTGTCGACGTCGACATCCATCTGCACGATCCGGGCATGCTCGGACTGTTCGAGCTGGAGCAGATCGCCGCACGCACGCGGGCTCTGGACATGCAAGGGCATGTCGCGGTCAGCCATGCCTATGCGCTCGGCGATCTCGCGGCGGATCCCTTGAAGACAATTGCCGAGGTGCTGGCCACGTCAGGCGTTGCGATCATGACCAACGCCCCGGGCGCGCGGCCCTTCCCTCCGGTCGCGTTGCTGCGAGAAGCCGGCGTCACCGTGTTCAGCGGCAACGACAACATTCGTGATTCATGGTGGCCCTATGGCGACGGCGATCTGCTGAACCGGGCGATGATGGTCGGCTACCGCTCGGGCTTCTACATCGATGACGAGCTGCGTATCGGCTTCGACCTCGTCACCGACGCCGGCGCCAAGGCCTTGCGGCTGGCAGACTACGGCTTGCACATCGGCGCCCGAGCCGACTTCGTCACGCTGCATGCGGAGCACGTGCCGGAGGCGGTCGTTGCCGTGCCCAGGGGACGCGATGTCTACAAGGATGGCCGCCTCGTTGCACGCGACGGCCGGGTCCTCAGGTCAGGCGCCTAGGCTGCATCATTGCGCCGGTTCGACCGGCACCGACTCGCGCGGCGGCTCGGCGCGCGAGATGGTCGCGGCTTCGATCCAGCGCGTCACGGCAGAGAGTTGCCCGCCGGATTCACGGTAGGCCTGCAGCTGGTAGTCGGCGGAGCTGCCGAACTGCATGATGGTGCGGCAGCGCTCGACCTCTGCGAGGCAGCCGAGCGCCTCGGCATGCGGCGCGACATCGGCGATCATCCGGTTGAGGACCTCCTGGCCGGTGACCGGCCCCTCCTCGCTGACAAACAGGCAATCGGTGCCATAGCGCTGCGCCCGCCATTTGTTCTCGACCGCGATCGCCCGCTCGACATTGCCGACGGCGTCTGCGAGGTGGAGATTGAGAGACAGATGCCGCGCGAGCGCGCGATACAGCGACGCGACCGCGACGGCATCATCGACCGCGGTACAGACGTCGGGCGCGCGCAACTCCAACGTCGGATGGCGGAGCGACGGCCGCATCGCCCACCAGACATGGCTCTCGTCCGGCATCACTCCCGATGTGGTCAGCGCCGCGATGTAGCGATCGTACTCCTGCTTGGAGGCGAACAGCTCCGGCAGGCCGGTACGCGGCAATTCGTCATAGGCGGCGAGCCGGTAGCCTTTCAGGCCGGTCTCGCGCGAATTCCAGAACGGCGAGGAGGCCGACAGCGCGATGAACACCGGGATGTAGGGGATCATCGCGCGCATCACCGCAAAACGCTGCTCGGGATCGGGCAGTTGGACATGCACGTGCATGCCGCACAGCATGTTGCGCTGGGCGACGATGCGCAGGTCCTCCAGCATTTCCTCGTAGCGCGGCTTCGGGCTGGGCTGCGAGCTGCGCCACAGCGCGGTCGGATGCGTCGAGCAGGCCAGGATGGTGAGACCATACTGGCTGGCGACGCTGGCGACCTCGCGGCGCAGGAATTTCAACTCCTCGCGGGCGTCGCCCACATCGACATGGACGTTGGTCGCGACCTCGAGCTGCGCCTGCAGCATCTCGCGCATGGCCTGCCCACCGGTCGACCAGTTGGCCGCCTCGAACAAATCGTCTGGCGTCTGGATCGCGACGTCCAGCGTGCGCGCGTCGCAAAGGAAATATTCCTCCTCGATGCCGAAGGAGTATTCGGTGACGTCCTCGCTTCCGGTCGCGGAGCGGATCACGAGCCGCCGCTCGTCATCGCTCAAGTCCAGCCGGAGCCGTTCGAGAATTTTCGGGTCCAATCCCATGTGATCAATCCTGTCAGACGGTCAAATGCCCTGAGTCTGCAGCCAGGCTTCCAAGAGCGCCGCCTGCCACAATCGCGAGTGCCCCTTCGGGCTCATCTCGGCTTCCGGATTCTGCAGCATGTGGTCGATGAACTCGCGCCGATAGAGTCCACGCGTGCGCGCCTTGTCGTTGCTCATGACGTCGCGCACGTAGTCGAGGAACGGTCCGCGCAGATAGCGCAGCGACGGCACCGGGAAATAGCCCTTGGGACGGTCGATCACCTCTGCCGGCACACAGCGGCGCGCCGCCTCCTTGAGGATGTACTTGCCGCCATCCTTGACCTTCAGCTCCACCGGAATCCGCGCCGCGAGTTCGACGACCTCGTGATCGAGGAACGGAACACGGGCCTCCAGCCCGAACGCCATCGTCATGCTGTCGACCCGCTTCACGGGGTCGTCGACCATCATGATCTCGGTGTCGATCTGCAACACCTTGTCGACGGCTGAGGCACCACGATGATTGGCGAAGAATTGCTCAACCAGTTCGAGGCTCACGTCATCGCCGAGCAGATCGGGGGCAAGCAGCTGCTGCAGATCCGCATGCTTCCAGTCGAAATAGGCGTTCTGATATTGCTCGACCGGATCATTCGCCGAGAGGAAGCCGGGATACCAGCTGTAGCCGCCGAACACCTCGTCGGCACCCTGCCCGCTCTGCACCACCTTGACTCGCTTGGCGACCTCCGACGACAGCAGGTGGAACGCGACGGTGTCATGGCTCACCATCGGCTCCGACATCGCCGCGATGGCCTGGGGCAACGCCTCCAGTGCGCGATCGCCGCGGATCCTGATCTGCTCGTGACTTGTGCCGAAGGTGCGCGCGATGACATCGGAGTAGCGGAATTCGTCACCGCTGTGCGCGCCGACCGCATCGAAGCCGATCGAGAAGGTCCGGATGTCGTCATGTCCCAGCTTGGACAGCAGCGCCACCAGCAGCGACGAGTCAAGGCCGCCGGACAGCAGCACGCCGACCGGAACGTCGGCGACGCGGCGTCGGTCGACGGCGGCGGTCATGGCTTCCAGCACGGCATCGGACCATTCGTCCTTGCTCATGGCGCGGTCGGTCGGGCGCTGCTCGCCGACAATTAACTGCCAGTAGCGCTCGCGACGCTGCGTACCGTCGGGTTCGATGGTCAGCAAGGTCGCAGGCTCGAGCTTCTTGACCCCGTTGAGGATGGTGCGTGGCGCGGGAACGGCCGCATGGAAGCTGAAGAGGTGATGCAGCGCGGTTCGATCCAGCGACGTGTCGACGTCGCCACCCGCGAGCAGCGCGGGCAGCGAAGAAGCGAAGCGAAAAAAGCCCGGACCTTCGGTGTAGTATAGCGGCTTGATGCCGAGCCGGTCGCGCGCCAGCACGACACGGCCGCTGTCGCGCTCCCACACCGCGAACGCGAACATGCCCTTGAAGCGCTGCACGCAGGCTTTGCCCCACGCGTGGTACGCCTTCAGGATCACCTCGGTGTCGCCGTCAGAGAAGAAGCGATAGCCCTTGGCCTGCAGCTCGCTGCGCAGCTCGCGAAAATTATAGATGCAGCCGTTGAACGCGATGCCGAGCCCGAGCGCTGCATCGATCATCGGCTGCTGCGCGGCGGATGAGAGATCGAGGATGCTGAGGCGCCGATGGCCGAGCGCGATCCCGCCCTGCACGAACAGCCCGGCGCCATCCGGACCACGCGCCTGCATCGCATCGTTGACCCGGCCGAGCGCCGCGAGCGCGGGCTGACCGGAATGTCTGATTTCACCACAAATGCCGCACATCGCGGACCATCCAACTCCGTTCTTCTACATGCCTCCGATAACCCTCTGTGATCGCTTGCGTTCCGCGACGAGGCCGGCCTGGCCTGCGGCAAAAAGCGGAACGAATTCGGCAGGTGCGGACGCGCGCGCGACCAGCACGTGATCAGGAGGAACCTCGATCCAGTCCGGTTCCTTGTCATAGGGTTCGGAGACCGCGATCACCTGATCGCCGTCCTCGCGGTAGTAGAGCGAGTTGGCGCGATCGTTGGCAGCGAAACGGAACGCGTAGAGATCATGGCCATTCGACAGCGCCGAAGTGAAGCGCAGGTGCTCGCGCAAGCCATCCTCGTTGACAAGCTCACAGAGCGAGCGCAGGACCTTGCGCGTTGCTCCGATCGGATCCTGGTCGATGCCGGCGCCGACGATCGCGAGGAACACGGCCTCGGAGTCGGTCGTGCCGAGTCGCGACGGATAAAGCGCATCCGGAATCATCCCTTCGACCTTGCGCCGCAGCCGGTTCCAGCTGCCGACGAAGCCGTTGTGCATGAACAGCCAGCGGCCGCAGGCAAACGGATGACAGTTCTGCCGCGTCACCGCCGTGCCCGTCGCAGCCCGCACATGCGCAAAGAACAGATGCGAATGCAGGTGGCGGCAGAGATAGCGCAGATTCTCGTCCGACCAGGCAGGCCGCGTTTCGCGATACAGTCCCGGCTCCGAGTGATCGCCGTACCAGCCGAGGCCAAAACCATCGCCATTGGTGCCTGCGGTCGATTCGAGCGCGCGAATGCTCTGCGTCACCAGCGAGTGCTCAGGCTCCGTGACGTAGTGCTCGAACGCAGTCGTCTCTCCGCGATAGGCAATCCAGCGGCACATGCTTGCCCTCTCCCAACGGATGAAACGGATGAATTGAGCCGACCCGCGTCCGATGTCGCGCATGGCGAGGGAGGAACGCCTCAGACTGCGGCAGGTTCCCGCTGTTTGCCGCTGCGCGAACTCAAACGACAGGGACGACGACGTGCGCTCCTTCATGACGAGCGTATCGTCCTGCTGGACATGTCGTCGCACTTCATCCGGGGCAGACCACGTGGTCGCGCAGGTTCAGGTCCGGTCGAGCGAGGCGATCCAGTTGATGATCTCGGCCTGGCGCTGACGGTCATCGGCGATGTCCTGATCCAGCCCGAGGCGCCACAGGATATCGCGCCTGTGACGGTGATGCTGCAGCAGCGCCAAGTCCGACGCATAGCGCTCGAGCTCAGCCGCATCCGCAAAAAAGCCCTCGTTGACCAGCGGCTGACCGATGAGCAGCAGGACCCATGCGATGTCCTGGGGACTGAACTCGGGGTGATATTGCACGCCCCAGAATCGGCCACGGCCGCTGCGGATCTCCGCGGCCTGCACCTCGCTCATGGCGTTGCGCGCGGTCACCGTCACATCCGGCGGCAGCTTGGTCACGATGTCGCTGTGGATGGCCGGCGCATCGAACACGGCGTTGCGGGCGGCATGCAGAGGATGGCCCTGACCGACCTCTGTCAGCGTGATCTTGCGCGCGAAGCCGACCTCGCGGCCGGCCGGATTGAGCGAGACCTCGCCGCCGGCGGCGACGGATGCGAGCTGCAGCCCCCAGCACGAGCCGAACATCGGCACGCCCTGGGCAAAGATCTCGCGCACCAGCTCGATCTGACGCAGCGACTCCGGCTCCCGCTGATAGATGTTGAGAGCCGAGCCGGTGATGACGATGCCCTGATAGGCCTCGATCGGCTGCGGCAACCGCGCATCCGCGTCAGCCGGAGTGCAGATCTCGACCACCGCCTCCGGCGCCAAGGTGCGCAGCAGGTCGGCGTAGCTGTCCGACGGCGTGCTGCCCGCAACGTCGGCCCAGCGGCGGCGACCAGCCAGCGAGTTGCCTTCGAGCACGAGCAGTCTCATCGACGCCTCAATCTCCAAGTCGAACGAGCGCGAGTCACGGGCTCAGGACCTCGCGAAGAAAGCGCGCGGTCCGCTCGCGCACATCGGGACGGTTCAGGATGGTGTGCACGTCGGCGTCGACCACCATCACCTCGGCTTTCGGATCGTCCTTCAGCGCCGCGGTGCAGGACCCGGTGACGGAGCGATCCTTGTTCCACGGATTGACTGCCGAGAAGTAGGGATCGCGCGCCGAGATCGCGTTCAGCACCGGCTCTTTCGGGCCGATGCCGAGCCGCGGCGACGTGACGAAATAATTGTCCTCGCACGACCAGGAATAGATCAGCCGCGCGGCTGCGTCCTTGCCGGCGTAACGGCCGACCGCCACCGCGCCCTCGCTGGTGCCGGCGAGCACGACGCGCAAGCGGTCGACCCAGCTCCAGTCGCGCGACGCCTTGAGCGCGTTCTGCAGTTCGGCGAGCCGCAGGTCATGGACGCGCTCGTAGGTCGCGACGTCGATCGGCGAGGTATAGGTCAGCCGATCCGGAATCGCGAGGCTGTCGGGTGCGACCGAGGCGGCGCCGAGCTCGTCCGCGAGCCAGGCCTGAAACTCCTTGATGGCCGGCGCCACGCCGCTCGACCCGTGCATGACGACGACCAGCGGAGCGATGCCGATCACGTCAGGCGCATCCTCGGCATGCCCCTCCCAGCGCCGCCCGCCGGCCAGCGTTGCCGGCAGCACGAGATTGGCCTTCGCCCAGGTCAGCGCGAGATTCTCCGGCGACGGCTCCAGCACAGTGCCCTTGATGTCGCCGGGCTTGTCGGCCGCAGGGGCGCTCGTAGCGAGCAGCAGTGCTGCAGCGGCCAGCACATACCGGGACAACGTCATTGCCAAGTTCAACCTCTTACGGGGCACACCCGCGGGGTTCATCTCACGACATGGAGACCGGCACAAGCGTAACGGCCCCCGATGCCCGCAGGACGCCCATGCAGTCTCGCCGCCCGTTGGACGCCATCCTTGACCGGCCACTACCTGCCAAGATGGACCGCAAGGAATTCTTGCATCTCGGCGGTCGACCGCTCTGTGGCATCCGCATCATATTGCAGCCAGTGCCCGAAGAGGGACCGGCCGGGCCGGGGACTATCGAAGGAGTGATAGGCGCCGGGATAGACCTCGAGCTTGACCGGAGCGCCTTTGTCCGGACGCAGTGACATCCACTGCTGGCAGTTCTGCGCAGGCGTCCAATCGTCCTTGTCACCGATCAGAATGAGCGTTGGCACCGCGAGCCATTTCGAAGCGACGCTGCAGGCGGGATAATATGCGACGGCGGCCTTGAAGCTGAGATCATCCGGGACGTCGTAGATCTTCACATCGTGTGTCGAGGCAAGGCGCATCGCCGCCATCCCGCCCTGCGAGGAGCCGACGACGCCGATCCGCGTCCGGTCCACATACGGGAGCGACGAGAGATACGCCAAAGCCCCCCAGGCGTCGGCCTGGCGATCGGGCGCCGGACGTGTGCAGGCTTGCGCCAGGCCGCGGGGGCCAAAGCTATCGACCGCAAGCACCACGTAGCCCCAGCCGGAGAACAGCCGGGCGAAATGTTGGCGCGTCAGCTCGCTCAGTCCGGCACATCCGTGCAGGTAGACGATCGCTGCGAACGGGCCGTCGCCGGAAGGCTTCGACAGATAGCCGGAGATCGCCTGGGACGTCGCGACCACCATCTCGCCGCGCTCCAAGGCGCTGCGCTGTTGCAGCCGGCCGAGAACGTAGGACGCGGCGTTGAACGTGACCGGCTGATCGATGGTCTGGGCCGCGGCAGGTTGCTTCCAAGTGGTCAGAGCGATGAGCAGCGACGCAGTCAACCCGAACCGATGCATGCGCAAGAGCCTCGCGAGATCAGTTCCAGGTTAGGCCAGTCGCGTCGGGGTATCCATCGGGATTGGCGACTTCGCCGGCCCGGTTGATCATCAGCGCCGATCCCGGACCCGCAAATGCCAGACGCGATGGCGCGGGGTGATCGCCTCCTCCGCGAGGCCGCTCCAGACCGGGCGCAGCGCAGCCCGCGCTTCGAGCGCCCCGCCGCAATCGCGAACGACACGCAGCCGCGGCCGGGCTGAGGATCCGGCCGCCGACGTATGAACGCGCACATCTGGAGCGCTCTCGGTCTCTGCCGGCAGCAAGGCGGCCAGCGTGGCCCTCAAGCCCCGGAGAAGGACGACCACGGCACGCGACGGGCGCCCCCAGCGAAATTGCTGCGGCCTGCGCGCGGCACGGCCATCCGCGCGCGAGCGGCGGGCGCGCTGGTCGCCGGCCGACGTCCCGTCCTTGGAAGGAAGCATCACTCGAAACGAATCTTCTGCCGGACCGGCCGTAATCAACAAGTTGCGCATGGGTCTCACCTTGATCTCGGAACAGCCGACGCAGCGGCTGAATTCGCCGCGACCATCGCGCAGGAGCGGTGACGGCAAGCTGTTGCCGGATGTCAGCGACATGTCAGCTCGCCGTCCCACCTGGTTCCCTCCTACTGCCGCGCGGCGCGCGGGGCTTCGCGCTTCAGCTGCTCGAGCGCCTCGGGCATCATGCGGCCGAACATCGAGCTCAGCATCGCCGTCGGGATCAATCCCGAGTTGCCGCTCTCCTGCCCCGGCCCGCCGGACATCAGGAATTGCGGCACCAGCGGCTGGTTGATCTTGGTCAGCGCGTCGGCGAACTTGGCGAAGTTCTGCTCGGCCAGCCTGAACTCGGGCCCGCCATAGGCATCGACCGCGAGCTTTGTGGCCTGCGCATTGGCCGCACCGACCGCCAGCGCACGATCGGCTTCGCCCTGGCCTTCCAGCCGCGACTGCTCGCCGACCGCGGCGGCCGTCACCTTGCGGGTTTCGGCATCCTTCTGCGCGCGGGCGAGCGCGGCGGCACCCTCGTTCTCATTAACCTGGATCTGGATCAGCGATTGCGTCAGCGCAGCTTGCGCGGCAGCGGTCGCCTTGGCCTCGTTGAGCGTGCGCTCCTGGATCGCGGCCTTCTCCTGCTCCTGGAAGGTCTCGACCTGCTCACGCGCGACTTGGCGCATGCGCAGCTGGATCAGGATGTTCTCGATGGTCTGGTCGCCGGGTGCCGCGCGCGGCGTGCCGATCAGCACCTCCTGCAGTTCCAGCGAATAGCCCTCGAACTTCACCTTCATCTGCGCCGCCGACTCCTCCTGGATGGCGGCGCGGTTCTGCAGCAGCTCGATCAGGGTCATCTTCTGCGCGACGTTCTTGAAGAACGCCGAGACCATCGGGTCGAGCGTCTGCTCGACCAGCTTCTTCACGTCGCCGAAGCGCTGGATGATCATCGGCGCCTTCTTGTAGTCGATGTGCATCACCACCGAGAGCGGCAATGTCGGCTCGAACGCGTCCTTGGTGATCAGCGAGATCTCCGACAGGTTCTCGTCGAGCTTCATCGCTCCGACCTCGCCACGCACCCATTTGAGGATGAAGTTGACGGTCGGGATGATCTCGATCTTGCCGGCATAGGTGTTGAACGCGTATTTGCCCGGCAGCAGCGGATCCTTCCAGACGCCGCGGCCGCCATTGGAGACCAGCTCGCCATGGCGATAGGTCTCGCCGGACACGTCGGCCATGCGCGGGCCGGTGTAGAAGATGACGACGCCGACATTGCCGACCGGGATGATGGTCTTCGGCACGTTCTCGACGGTGGCGAACAGGCGGTTGATGTACCAGGTGCCCTCGACGATGACCTGCAGCTGACGGCCGCGATGGCCGCCGGCGGCGAGGAATTTCTCCGGCTCCTGAAAGTTGTTGTGGAAGGTCGCGGCGTCCCGCAGCTCGGTGCCGACCTCGGGCGCGATGATCTCGCCGGGAGGCAGCGACGGGCCGTCATGCACGGTGACGATGCCGACCAGGTCATGATCGGCCGCCAGGATGACGGGCGTGAAGCCCCAGCGCTCGGCGATCGTCAGCTGCATGGCGTCGAGCACGATGCGCTCCTGATCGCTCAGCGCGTGGCCATAGACGCGCTCGTCGGTGATGATGGCGAACTGCGTCGTGTTAATCGCATAGGTGCCCTCGCGCAGGAGCTTGCGCTGCGGGCCCTTCTGGCCGCCGGCCAAGAGAAAGCGGCGCGCGTCCTGGAAGTCGCTCCTGTCGTCGCTGTCGTTGGCGCCGAGCACCTGCGAGGCGCCGAGCGGCGCGCCGTCGCGGGCAAAGACGTAGGCGATCTTGCCCTGGCCGACCGTCACGAGATCGGAGGTGTGGATGCGGTACATGAAGGGGAAGAGCAGGTGCAGGCCGCCGCGCAGCACCTCCGGCTCGAAGCCGGCTTCGCCGTTCAGCGCGATGAAACCATCGGCCACGGAGCCGCGGATGCTCCAGAGCTTCTCGACGATGCCGACCTGGTTGTTGGGGATGTAGCGGATGACGTTGGAAAGCTTCAGCAATGCAAGCAGCGCAATGACCGCCCCGGCCGCGAGGGCCGGCTGGATCAGAGTGGTGATGTCCATGAGGGGTCTCCAAGTCGCGCATGGCCGGGGCGGCTGTTGCCGCCGCGCTGTCACCGCGCGCGATCATGCCGATCGATGTCGGCGGGCGGGAAGTTAGGCTTCTCCCGGAAATTTCAAAGGCCGTTGCAGCCGAAATATTTCGTCTCCCTCACGTGAACCTTCGCACCGATCCGGCGACTCAGTCCCCCTCCAATGTGGCGGCGACCAGCGCCAGCACCTCCGGCTCATCGAACGCGGCGGCCGTCAGCGACGCGCCCGCGGCGATCAGCGCGTCGTGGGCCAGATTGGTGCGCATGCCCACGGTGACGAGACCCGCGGCGGTTGCGGCCGTGATGCCCGCACGCGAATCCTCGAAGGCGATCGCGCGATCGGGCACAGCGCCCGCAGCGCGCAGGCCTTCCAGGTAAGGCAGCGGGTGCGGCTTGCCGTGCGGCAGCTCGTCGCCGATGATGACGGCACTGAAGCGGCCGGTGATGCGCAATCCCTCCAGGATCAGCTCGGCATTGGCGCGCGGCGCATTGGTCACCGCCACCACCGGGATCGACGCGGCTGCGGCCCGATCGAGCAGCGCCATCAGGCCCGGCAGCGGCTGCACCGCGCCGGCCGCGAGGCTGCGAAACACCGCCTCCTTCTCAGCCATGATTGCGGCGCGCCGCTCCGGCGGCTCGTTGGGCAGAAATTCGGCACCGATCGACGCATTGGAGCGTCCGAGCAGTTCGCGTGCCGCACGTGCGCGATCGAACACGTGACCATAAGGACCAAACACCGCGTTGAACGCCTCCAGATGCAGCGCATCCGTGTCGGCGAGCGTGCCATCGATGTCGAACAGCAGCGCCTGCTGTCTGTTAAGAACGCCTCGCATCAGCAAATTGACCTCAAACTCATCCGGATGTTGACGCGATCTGATCCAACTCTCGACCACAGCCAGTGTCGTTATCTCTGAAACGGCGTGAAACCGCGACGGGGGAAATTGCGATGATCGGCCATTTGAAAGCGACGTCCAGGTTGGGTTCGATAGCGAAGCTCGCCGCCTCTGCGGCGCTGCTTTCGACGATGATCTTCGCAGGCTCCGCAACGGCGCAGGCCGCGTCCGACGACATGGTCAACGGGAAATACTGCAACTCCTGGTGCAAGGCCTACCTGTCCTGGTCCAATCGCATGCTGGCGGTCACCCAGTCCTACACGCGGCCGCAGGTGCGGGTCGCGCTGCCGCAGTCCATGCCGCAGCGGGCGATGGAGCCGTCCATGCCGCAGCGCGCGATGGAACCGTCCATGCCGCAGCGGACGATGGACAGGGCCGAGAAGATGGACCCGATGATGCAGCCTCAGACGAAGCCGCGTCGGCCCGCCAACCTGAACTCGTACGCGCAGTTTCCCGCCGGCAGCCATGCCGCGGCGGCGACGATGGACCGGTCGTCCGGCGACGACGGCTCGGCGGCCTATGCCGGCGCGCAGATGGGGCGCATGCTCGCGGCCGAGGCGCCGACGCCCGCAATCGCAGGCTTGCGCGGCACCACCGCCCAAGGCCCCGACATGCGGCTGGTGTCCATGACCGACACGGGTATGACCGGCATGGCCCAGGAACCGCGGACGGTCGGCGAGGCCTCCGGCAGCACCCGCTCGCGGCTGCCGTCGGGCTGGATCATGCTCGCCACCGGGGCGCTGCTGGCGTATTTCGGCTATGGCTGGCTGAAGCGGCGCAAAGAGGCGTTCGACGACATCAATTGACGGGCCCTTGCCGGACGGCCCCGCCGTCCGGCAATACCTGCCGGGAACCATTCCGGACAAAGTGATCCAGAAAGTGATTCCAGGCCGCCCCTCGCCGGGCGGCGCTCGGTTGAACTCGCCAGCCCCTGGCTCTATGCGTGAGCGATGAACATCGCCCTCACCGCCAAGCCGCTGAGTTCCTGGCCGCGCCATCGCGCCGATCTCCGACCCGCGCCGTTCCTGCCCATGAGCCGGAAGGAGATGGACCAGCTCGGCTGGGACGTCTGCGACATCGTGCTGGTCACCGGCGACGCCTATGTCGACCATCCCTCGTTCGGCATGGCGATCATCGGCCGGCTGCTCGAGGCCCAGGGCTTTCGCGTCGGCATCATCTCGCAGCCGGACTGGCACTCGGCCGAGCCGTTCAAGGCGCTCGGACGCCCGCGCGTGTTCTTCGGCGTCACCGGCGGCAACATGGACTCCATGGTCAACCGCTACACGGCGGACCGCCGCATCCGCAGCGACGACGCCTACACGCCGAAGGGCGAAGGCGGCAGGCGACCGGACCGCTGCACGCTGGTCTATGCGCAGCGCTGCCGCGAGGCATTCAAGGACGTGCCGGTCGTGCTCGGCGGCATCGAGGCCTCGCTGCGCCGGATCGCGCATTACGACTACTGGTCCGACAAGGTGCGCCGCTCGGTGCTGGCCGACGCCAAGGCCGACCTCCTGATCTACGGTAATGCCGAGCGTGCCGTGATCGAGGTCGCGCACCGCATCGCCGGCGGCGAGCCGCCGAAGACCATCGAGTCGGTGCGTGGCACCGCGCTGTTCCGGAAAGTCCCCGAAGGCTACGTCGAACTGCACGCCGACGATCTCGACTCCGCCGACGAAGGCGCGGCGCGCGAGAAGGGCGATGTCGTCATTCGGCTGCCGTCCTGCGAGCAGGTCGAGGCCGACAAGGAAGCTTACGCCCGCGCCTCGCGCGTGCTGCACCGGGAGAGCAATCCCGGCAATGCGCGCCCGCTGGTGCAGCGCCATGGCGACCGCGACCTCTGGCTCAACCCGCCGCCGATTCCGCTGACCATGGCGGAGATGGACGCGGTCTACGACCTGCCCTACGCCCGCGCGCCGCATCCATCCTATGGCGACGCCAAGATCCCGGCCTGGGACATGATCAAGTTCTCGGTCACGATCATGCGCGGCTGCTTCGGCGGCTGCACCTTCTGCTCGATCACCGAGCATGAGGGCCGCATCATCCAGAGCCGCTCGGAAGGCTCGATCCTGCAGGAGATCGAGCGCATCCGGGACAAGACGCCGGGCTTCACCGGCGTGATCTCCGACATCGGCGGCCCCACCGCCAACATGTACCGGATGGCGTGCAAGGACCCGAAGGTCGAGGCCGCGTGCCGACGGCCGTCCTGCGTCTTCCCCGAGATCTGCCCGAACCTCAACACCTCGCATGACGATCTGATCCGGCTGTATCGCAAGGTGCGCGAGGTCAAGGGCGTCAAGCGCGTGATGGTCGCCTCCGGTGTCCGCTACGATCTCGCGGTCGAGAGCCCGGCCTACATCAAGGAGCTCGTCACCCATCACGTCGGCGGCTACCTGAAGATCGCGCCGGAGCATACCGAGCGCGGCCCGCTCGACAAGATGATGAAGCCGGGCATCGGCACCTATCATCGCTTCAAGCAGATGTTCGACGCCGCCGCCGCGCAGGCGGGGAAGAAGTACTATTTGATCCCCTATTTCATCGCCGCCCATCCCGGCACCAGCGACGAGGACATGATGAACCTCGCGTTGTGGCTGAAGAAGAACCGTTACCGCGCCGATCAGGTCCAGACCTTCCTGCCGTCGCCGATGGCCACGGCCACCGCGATGTATCACACCGGCGTCAACCCGCTGCGCGGCGTCCGCCACGGCGGCAGCGACAAGGTCGAAGCCATCAAGGGCCTGAAGCAGCGCCGCCTGCACAAGGCGTTCCTGCGCTATCACGACCCGGACAACTGGCCCGTGCTGCGCGACGCGCTGCGCGCCATGGGCCGCGCCGACCTGATCGGCTCGCGGCCGGATCAACTGGTGCCGGCGCATCAGCCGCCGGGAACGGGCAAGGCCGCCGTCACGCGCCGTCCTGTCCGGCCCGAGCCGCGCCCGCAGCGCTTCACCACCAAGGGCGTGAAGATCAGGAAGTAGGTCCGACGGCGCGGTCTTGTCATGGAGGCACGCCCTCGCATCCCCTCCGCTGTCGTCCCGGGCTTGACCCGGGACCCATAACCACAGGGAGATGTGTTGGGCATATCCTGAGCCACCTTCCTGCCTCACACGTCCGCCGGTGGTTATGGGTCCCGGCTCAAGCCCGGGACGACACCGAGTTTGTTGTAGCACCGTTCCAACTCACACCCTCCGCCGTCATCCCGGACGAGCGCGCAGCGCGCGCGAAGATCCGGGATCCATAACCACAGGAAGACGTGTTGGGCACATCCTGATCCACCTTCCTGCCTCACACATACGCCGGCGGTTATGGGTCCCGGCTCAAGGCCGGGACGACACCGAATTTGTAGGAAGGCCGTGCCAACTCACAGGCATGACGAGCACAGCGCGCGACACGCCGCACGCCTCGCATCCACTGCACGATGTTTGCAAACAGCCCACCGCAGCCCCGCGGCGCATCCGCGCCCGGGTCGTGCTGCAGACATCGCCCTCGACAATGAGAGGGCGCGGGGAAGACCGGACCTCGACTGAGGCCCGTGGCCCGCCTGCAGAAAAAAATGCAGGCGGCAGGTACCACAGGTCCAGCCGGACGACCCGGCCTTCCCCGCGCGCTGGTTTTAACGGCTGCTTCGCGATCTCCCTGGGGACCGGGCTTTCTTGCCCCCATCACCGGCGAGACGCCGTTAGGCATCATCGACCGGCTTGACCTCAGCGTCGGGAGGCCAGGACCACGCGACTTGACCGTACGTCCCAGGCTCATTCGCCGGCCCGCTTGCGCGAAGCCCCGAGCCCGACACGTCCACCGCTCCCCGCTGCTACGCTCCGTGACGATCGGCCGAAACGTCCCTCTTCATCGCAAACGGGATGGCCGAGAACATCGACCTGATTTGCCCGACGTGGCAAGCTGAGCAGCGTGCGACAAACTGGCTCGACGGGCAGTTTGCGCATAACTGGGATGCGGAGGCTGGTGGTCCGGGGGAGCCAAGCAAATAGGAAACGATCTACTTGGTTGGCGGAGAGCTGTCCCAGGAATTGCCGACGTATTCATTGTTACTCTCAGATAAGAGCCACCCATCATAGTTCAGGCCACGACACACATTATGACTAAAACTGCACTGCCAAACGTAGACACCAGCGCTCGTGACCCGATCCATTCTGAACATCGACCCACTTGATTGATTGCGATTGAATGAGCACTTACGAAACATTATGTGCTCCACATCACCAAAAAAGCTGCACAAATCAAACTCACGATTATTGGCGAACACGCAACCCGTAAACGTAATGTTCTTACTGTTTGAAATATTGAGAATTCCGTAGGAACAGTCGCGAACTGTCGAATTGTCGATATCAACGTCTGCACAATTTTCAAACTCAAAGCCATATGTCCCCGACCCGTACAAGTCGCAATTTCTAATCTTCACTTCATGACAATTCACAAACTTCAGAACACCACCCTGGCAGTATCCAGCGCTGACATGCCCTAACGTCAGGCCCGCTATCGTGATGTTCCTGCAATTCTCGAAAGTAATAACCCAAGAGTATTCCGGTTCGGCCAAGAGCGCAGCACCATCACCTTCAATCTCAAGATTTTGAGCCCCCACAATAATGAGCTCTTTGCCATCAAAAACGCTATTCCACTTCACACTTTCGGTAGAAAGCGGGAAGCCATCATTGATTAGAAGTTCGGCATTATTTATGCGGACTCTCCGGTGAGATGAAACAGTCTGCAGTAAGTCTCGAACTGTATTAACCGAGACTGGCGGCAGTTGCTGTGTCGGCTCAACAACGTCCACGGGCTTGTGAATCAGACGGACCGGCTCTGACATTTGGCTTGCATCGAAAAAAAGCTGGAAGTCGACAAACGTTGCCTTCAGCAATTCATCGCGAAGGACCTCCACAGTTGAGACGTCTAAGGTCCACCCGAGTGCACCAGTCTCGTGGTTCACAACACCTGCCCCCATTGTCAAGGTGCCATGAAACGATACGTGCAAAGGCTTTGTTCGCCTGGCCGGACTGTTCACAGGCTCAATTCGGATCAGCCAATTGTCGCGCAATACATATGGATGAACTGCAAAAGCGGGCTTCCGTTTGAAGAATGCTTCAATATAGCGCTCAGCTATTGGCTTTAGGACCCATGTAGCAAGTGCGGTAATGACCGCAACAACTGCTGTGGTTAGGTCGATCTGCATTCCCAATACACCCATAACTGGAAGGAGCGATGATTGGTCCACTCATCAATCGGGCACGACAGATCGATTCTTCAATTTTTGGTTAGGATCGAAGCTGACTTCATTTTGCTACATCGCGCGCTCAACAAATAGGGCCTATTTGAAATACGCGAATTAGCGACATAATCAGCTGCTCCGCAACCGCTTCGACCGCCCTAGCCTCGACCGCTTCTCTATCGGCTTGTCAATCTGGCCGTGGTGGCCAGCCTCCTCAAATGCGATCGAGGGTCCTGCCTAGCTCGCGCTTCGCGATCTGGAAATCGTAGTTGGTCTGCAGATTGAGCCAGATCTCCGGCGTGGTGTCGAGCGCCTTGGCGAGCCGGAGCGCAGTGTCGGCTGTGATACCGGTCTGCTCGCTGGCAATACGCTCGATCCGGGTCCGCGGCAAAGCGCAGACCTTAGCCAGCGCGCCCGCGGACATTCCGAGCGGGACCAGGAACTCCTCACGGAGGACCTCACCAGGATGCATCGGCTTCAGCTTCTTCGTCATTGCGTCGCCTTCCGACGGTCGTCCACGGTCATCATATCGGCCGGCCGGACGAAGCAAGTCCGGCACTACCGAGCCAAACTAGCAGCTCGTATCTCCTCCGGCCCAGCGGTAGATGTGGCTGCTCAGCGGGGCCGCCCATGGGGTTGGCGACCCTGATGGTCACGCGCGATCCGGAGCCGGATTTTTCGATGCGCGCCGCGACGAAGTAGTTCATCTTGATCCCATAGCTGCCGGCGACCAGGCGAAACTCCGCGAAGCCGCGGTCGCGGTGCAGCTCGCCTTCGGACTCGATCTGTCCATGGGTCGGATTGGACACGTGCTGGCCGGGCGGATAGCAGCGCTTGCCGGTCTCGTTCAGGCGCCGGAAGATCTCCTCGTAGCTCTCGGAAAAGCTCCGGCTGTCGGCCACGTCGCGCGAATTCAATCCCTCCGGCGACATCGAACATCCACCGACCACCAGCACGGCGATCGCCGCCGCAGGCAGAGCTGCCTTGATACCCATCGTCCATCCCCCTGCGCCATCGACCGCATCGCCCCCCGAGCGATCACCGGGCCACCGGATTCACATACGTCGGTTCGCTCGTGCCGGACAAGAGCCAGACGGCAACACGCGGGCACGCTGCCCGTGATCATCGTCGAGGTTGAGTTCAGGGCCCGATGACGAGCGATCCGCTCGATCGGCTTGTGACGGGCGATGGGAAGGTCGCCGAACCCGGGGGCGCGACCTCGCGATATTGCAGCACCACGACACGCCGCGGTTGAGATAATTTTAAGACACCCTTCGCTTTGATGATGGCGTCATGAGGCGGAGGGCTCGCAGGTGAAATCTGTTACCAACTGGTTGACATCGGCACGGTCGCCGCGGCTCGCATCCGCAGTCCTGACGATGGCCGTCACGATGGCGGCGGCCATGCTGCCGCGCGCTGCCGAGGCCAGGTCGTGCTCGCAGCAGGGCGACGAATGCCGGTCCTGGGCGAGGAGCAAGGTTGCGGCGCAATACTACGACCGATACGCCAACCGGTGCAGCGCCGAGACCAACGCCTGCATTGCGCGCTGCAAGACCGGGGTCAAGGTGTTCGTCGACGTCTTCGAAGGTGCGGGCAGCGCCCAGCAATATTCGATCGACGAGTGCCGCTAGCTTAGGCGGGGCGGGAAAGCCGAGATCGGAATTTGGCCTCGTTCGTCTCGACACTGTCTTGGCCGGGCTTGTGCCGGCCATCCACGTCGCTCGGCCTCCTCAAGGCAACGTCGTGGACGCCCGCGCTTCGCCGCGCCGAAGCGGCTTCGATTGCGCAGACGGGCCGAGCCCGGACACGACGGATTGACCCATCGCAGGGTTGCGCGTCGCGGGAGCCTGATATCCTCATCGGCGATCGCCCTGAGACTGGAGAGAGCGATCATGCCAACCATCGTCATCACCGGCGCCAGCGACGGCATCGGCGCAGCCGGCGCGCGGCAGCTGAAGGCGCGCGGCCACGAGGTCGTGCTGGTGGGCCGCAACGAGGCGAAGACCGCGGCGCTCGCACGCGAGCTGAATGCGCCGTTCCACACCGCTGATTACACGCAGCTGTCCGACGTCAAGCGGCTCGCGGCCGCGCTCGGCGAGCATGCTCGGATCGACGTGCTGGTCAACAATGCCGGCGGCATCATGGGTCCGCGCGAGCTCACCGCTGACGGCTTCGAGAAGACCTTCCAGGTCAACCACCTCGCCGCGTTCCTGTTGACCCGCCTGCTGCTGCCGCGCCTGGTCGCGAGCCGCGCCCGGGTGATCCAGACGGCGAGCGCCGCGGCCAACATGTTCGGCAGGACCTTCGATGCCGCCGACCTCAACAATGAGCGCAACTATACGCCGCTCGGCGCCTATGGCCGCAGCAAGCTGGAGAACATCCTGTTCACCCGCGAGCTCGACCGGCGGCACCGCGCCGACGGCATCGCGGCGGTCTCGTTCCATCCGGGCGTGGTGCGCAGCAACTTCGCCAGCGAAACGACCCCGATGATGCGCCTCGTCTATCACTCGCCGCTGAAATATCTGCTGCCCCTCAGCCCGGCGCGCAGCGCCCAGCGCCTCATCTGGCTGGCGGAGGGTGCGCCGGGGACCGATTGGGAGCTCGGCGCCTGCTATGCGGGCCGGCGCCCGATGACCGTCGCCTATCGGGATGATGGAACGGCAGCGCGCCGGCTGTGGGAGCGAAGCGAGGAGCTCGTCAAGCCATGGCTCGCCTGATCGCCGCCTACGGTCGCTGGGTGTCGCAAGCGTCCTGAGCGGCGATGGCCTGCACGAAAGCTGCTGACACGTGCAGACATGGCGCTGCTATCATCCGCAGTGCATGCGGCTCGAAGGCGATCCGAGCGGCCGCCATGACCGCGACGTTAGGTCAGCGAGGTTCCGCGCGTGAAAGTCACTGCCCTGCATCCGCTCACCGTTGCCGCCGCAGTCATCGCGATCGGCCTCGGCGGACTTGGCTACGGCCTATGGTCCATCGTGGACGATTTCGGCGCATGCACGACCGTCGAGGAGCGGTCGATCCCATCGCCCGACGGCCGGACCAGGATCGTGGTGTTCGGCCGCGCCTGCAATGCGACCGTGCCGCTCAATACCCAGCTCAGCGTCAGTCCGGTCGAGGGGCGGTTCTCGCCGGAGACGAGCCCGCCGTTTCTGGTCACGCGCGCGTCGTCCATCACCGTGGCATGGCGGTCGGACACCGAGGTGGAGGTCGATCTTCCCGGCGACGCCGTCGTGTATCGACAGGACAAGCGCGTGGGCGACATCGGCATTTCATATCATTGACCGTGCGACAGCACGGCAACGAAAGGCTGCGCTGCCGGGGATCGCCTGCCCGCGCCCCGCTTCAATGCGTACTGATGGCCTGCAGATGCATCGCGAGCATCATCGAATCATGGTGCGGCTCGGCGGCCTGCGAGGCGTAGGCCGACGTGTAGTCATGGGCGCCGGTGACGTGGGCATCGGCGCCGTTGGCCGCAGCGACGTCGGCCTGCGCATTCGCCAGCACCTGCGCGGCGCCGGCGGCATCGCCGAGCTTGGTCAGGCTGGCGGCGGTTTCGGCGGCAACGGCGGCATTGATCGCGGCGGCCTGCTGCGCGGTCTGCATCGGCGCGGCGACGCCGGCCGCATGCGGGATCTGCGCCAGCAGCGCCTGGGTGTCGGGCGTCGAGATGTTGTAGCCGAGCGCCTCCAGCACGACGAGGTCGATCGGCGACAGCGTCTGCGACGTGGTCGGATTGTAGAACTCGTTCAGCGGATCGTTGGCGCCCTGGATGCCGGTATTGAGGAAGTCGGCCGGATCCGACATCTGGCCATAATCGGCGATCTTGGTGACCCCGCCGTCGAGCGAGAAATAGGCGGCAGGGCCGGAAGCGATGTTGTTGTTGATTAGATTGTGGCCTGGCCGGGTGAAGTCGGACAGATCGAAGATGTCGAGATTGCCGGGCGAAGGCACGCGCCCGAGCGCATGCGACAGCTCGTGCAACGCGACGCCGACCAGCGACTGGGTCGGAATGTCGGTGTTGAAGATGGCGAAGCCGTCCTCCGTCGTGGTGCTGTTCGGATCGATCAGGCCGAGCACCTTGGCCTGGGCGTTGGCGACGAACACCTGGGAGTGGCCCTGGATCCCGGCGGTGGTCGGCAGATTGTCGAACACCGTGTCGCCGGCGGCGGCGTGGGTCTGCAGTTCGTTTCTGACCTGCGTGTAGCTGGCCAGCACGCCGTTGCTGACATTGGCGCCGGCGCCGCCACCGGTGCCGGCGAAATCGATCGCGAGGTTGACCGTGGCCTGGTCGGTGATCGCCGACGACAGGATCGCCGCGGCCTGCTCGATTCCGGCGCGAAAGCTCTCCGGCGCCGCCGCGGCGGCGGCATCGAAGGTGAGATTGAAGGTGAGGCCGCCGGTGTGCACCGACACCGTCTCCGAACCGTCGGCGTTGAACACGGGAGCCGAGACCGCGCCCGGCGGCAGAGCCGCGGCCGCCGGCGTCGCTGCCCCGGCCATTGCGTTCGGGGTCGCCGCCGCTGCCGGATCCAGCGCCTTGAGCGCGTCATTGCTCAATCCGAGCTGGTCATAGGTCAGCGTGTTCATTGTACGGACTCCTCCCGACGTGCTGGGATCGCCAGCTGCGAGCCACTTGCAGGCCCGGACGTTCGTCGGCAAGTGAGTGCAAAGTCTGACGCAGCCGGAACCACTTCTGGGCAATCGCGTCATGGTTTGGAACGACGCCGATTTCGCCGTCGATTGCCGCGCCGCTGGCCCGTTATGCGGCGATTGCGGTGGTCAGTCGCACCGGATCGAGGCAATCTGTCGCAGCGCCCGCCGCAGATCGAACCAACCCCATCACATCGAGAGCCTCCCATGAAGATGCGTCAGCTCGGCCGTTCCGGCCTCGTCGTTCCACCCCTCTGCTTCGGCTGCAACGTGTTCGGCTGGACGGTCGACGAAGCGGCCTCGTTCCGCCTGCTCGACAAGGTGCAGGATGCCGGCCTCGTCTTCCTCGATACCGCGGACGTCTATTCGCGCTGGGTGCCCGGGCACACCGGCGGCGAGTCGGAGAGCATCATCGGCAAATGGATGAAGCTGCGCGGCAACCGTGACAAGATCATCCTCGCCACCAAGGTCGGCATGGACATGGGCGACGGCAAGGTCGGGCTGAAGGCCGACTACATCGCGCGCGCGGTGGAGGACAGCCTGCGCCGGCTGCAGACCGATGTCATCGACCTCTATCAGTCGCACAAGGACGATGAAGCGACACCGCAGGAGGAGACGCTCGCGGCCTATGACAAGCTGATCAAAGCCGGCAAGGTGCGCGTCATCGGCGCCTCGAACTTCTCCGCCGAACGGCTGCAGGCGGCGCTCGACATCGCCAAGGCCAACAACCTGCCGCGCTATGAGAGCCTGCAGCCGGAATACAGCCTGGCCGAACGCGCGTCCTACGAAGGCACGCTACAGCAGGTGTGCGAGCAGAACGAGGTCGGCGTCATCACCTTCTTCTCGCTCGCCGCGGGCTTCCTCACCGGCAAGTATCGCTCGGAGGCCGACTACGGCAAGAGCCCGCGCGGACAGCGCGGCATTCCGAAATACATGAACGAGCGCGGCATGCGCATTCTCGCCGCGCTCGACGCGGTGACGCAGGAGACCGGCGCCCAGCAGGCATCGGTCGCGCTGGCGTGGCTGCTGGCCAAGCCGTCGGTGACCGCGCCGATCGCGAGCGCCACCAAGCCGGAGCATGTCGACTCGCTCGTCGCCGCGACGCAGCTGACGCTAACGAAAGACCAGGTCGCGCGGCTCGACGCCGCCAGCGCGTGAACCTTCGAACGTCGCACGGCTGTCTTGCGACGCGCGTTCGCGCGGCGAACGGTCGCATATGATCGTGAAGGATGCGGCATGCGCGCGCGACAATTTCGGCGCGCGCGCATCGCGCTTCCAGCACAGCTTTGGAGCAGGTTTGGCCGATTTGTAGCTTCTTGTGCATCATCACGCCGATGACAAAATTCGGCCGAGATCGAACTGTTGAGTGCACTGCCAGATTGGAACGGTTCGAAAACTACGTCCGGGGGGGCAGCTGTGGTGCGTGGTCGTGTTAGCGCAATCATTTCGGCGATCGTCGTGGCGGCAGCCACTGCACAAGGTTGCCATGCACAGGCGCAGCAGACGCCGCCGCGTCCGGCGGCCGGCGCAGCTACGATCGGCACGCTGCCAGACCGTGAATCGCTGAACTCCGGAACGGTCACGGTGATCACCGCGCCGATCGGTGGCCCGATGTCGGTGATGGGCTCCGACATGGCCGCGGTGCTCGACGAAGGCGAGAGCCTGCGCGTGCTGCCGATCCTCGGCAAGGGCTCGGCGCAGAACCTCGTCGACATCATCATGTTGAAGAATATCGACATGGGATTCGTCGCGACCGATGCGATGGAATTCGTCAAGACGGAATATAACATTCCCGACATCGCCCAGCGCGTGCGCTACATCGCGCAGCTGTTTCACAACGACGTCCATATCGTCGCGCGGCGCGAGATCCGCTCGCTTCAGGATCTCAACGGCCGCCGCGTGTTCGCAGAGCGATCGATCGGGCTGCCCGCGGCGCGGACGATCTTCCGCAAGCTCGGCATCCAGGCCGAGATCGACTCGCAGACCGATCCGACCGGCGGCCTGCAGAAGCTGATCGACGGCCAGGGCGATGCCTGGATCGCGTCGGTGTCGAAAGACGCGCCGGTCATCAAGGGCATCAAGAACGAAGGTGGCCGGCTGCATCTCTTGTCCGTGCCGTATGACCGCGTGCTGCAGGACGTCTACCTGCCGACGACGTTCTCGTCGGAGGAGTATCCGAACCTGGTGCCGCCCGGCGTCAGGGTCGACGCGGTCGCGGCGCCGACCGTGCTGATGGTCTACAACTGGCCCGAGAACACCGAGCGCTATCGCCGCACCGCGCGGTTCGTCGATGCCTTGTTCGGCAAGATCCAGATCCTGCAGTCGCCGCCGCGGCATCCGAAATGGCGCGACACCGTGCTGTCGGCGCCGGTGCAGGGGCTGATCCGCTTCAAGGCGGCGCAGGACTGGCTCGACGGCGCCGGCCAATCGCCGGCACAGAACGCCAACCCCGCCGAATTCCGCAAGTTTCTCGATGAGCGCAAGGCGCAGGCGCGGATGTCGTCGGGCGAGGCGGCGAAGCTCTACAGCGACTTCCTGAAGTGGCAGCGGAGCAAGGACCAGCGCTGAGGCACATCGCCGCTGCGCGCGACCGCGAAAACATCCGACGTCGCGCTTGAATTGTTGTGCGGCTCTCTTGCTATCTGCTAGGTCTTGCGCATCGCGCTGGGCTGGCTGGGAGAGTGAGTGTCTCTGACACGCGAACGCATCGAGGGACTGGCGCCCGACCAGGCTTCACTCGCCGCGGCGTTGAAGCTGGTGAAGCCCGCGAACTGGCCGGTCCTGGCCGCGAGTCCCGATGCCGAAATGCTGTGGGGCGAATGCCAGGGCTCCGGCGCAACGCCCTATCGCGTCGTCACGGCCGTCGACGGTGGCGGCTACAAATGCACCTGCCCGAGCCGCAAGTTTCCCTGCAAGCACGTGCTCGCCGTGCTTTGGCTGCGCGTCGACAAGCCGGAACGGTTCGAGAGCGCGAGCCCGCCGCAATGGGTCGAGGACTGGAGTGCGCGCCGGCGCGGCAGCAGCGGCCGCCCGCCGGGGAAGCCAAAGGCGGACGCCGATGAGGCCGCCGCGACACCGTCGCTCGATGCGGCGCTGAGCGAAGCCGCCGCCGTGGCGCCCGCCGATCCCAAATCGGCCGCGCGTGCGGAAGCGCAGCGCGAGCGCATCAAGGCCGAGCGCGAGGCGGCGATCCTTGCCGGGCTCGACGAGCTCGAACGCTGGATGAGCGACCAGCTCAACCAGGGCCTCGCCGACTTCGCTACGCGCGCCGCAGCCGCCACGCGCACGCTGTCGACACGCCTCGTCGACGCCAAGGCGGGAGGCCTCGCCGCGCGGCTCGATCAGCTCGGCACCGAGCTGTTTCGCATCAGTGACGAGCGCCGCGCCGATGTCGCCGCCGAGCGGCTCGGTGCGCTGACGCTGATCGCATCCGCCTATCGGCACCAGGACCGCCTTCCGGCGCCACTGCGCGAGGATGTCCGCCGCGCAGTCGGCTGGTCGGTGCGCCGCGAAGAACTGCTCGCCGACGCCAACGCGCCGCGCGCCAGCAGCGTGTGGATCGTCGCCGCCAACCTGTCCGAGGTGCAGCCGGACAAGCTGCGCCGTCTCGAGACCTGGCTCGTCAACACGCGCGACGACGGCAGCCAGCCGCGTGCGGCGGTGCTGATCGATTTCGTGCCGGTCTCCGGCGGCGGCGCCGGATTTCCGTTCGCGCCCGGCGAGGTCATCGCGGGCGAGGTCGTGTTCTATCCGTCGGCCGCGCCGCTGCGTGGGCTGCTGGCGAGCCGCAGGACGGCCGCCGCTGCATCCTGGCCGCGGCCGCTGCCTGGACTTGCGCCGGCGCTGCAGGACTACGCGACGACGCTCGCCGCACTTCCGTGGCTCGATCGCTGGCCGCTGCTGCTTGCCGGCGTCGAGCTGCGCCCTGCCGGGAAGAGCGCGCTCGCGATCACCGACGCCAGCGGCGTTGCTGTCGCGGTCGAACGCAGCCAGGTCGAGCAGATCATGCCGCTGCTCGGTCTGGATCTCTGCCTGCTGTGTCTGTGGGATGGCCGCATTGCCCAGGTGCTGGCCGCCGAGACGCCGCTCGGCCGCTGGCATCACGAGGAGTGAGGATGGCGAGCCCGATCGATCCGCCAACCCACGCCCGGCTGCGCCAGTCGTTCCTTCTCGGCCTCGCGCGACAGCCGCTGGCGGTGCCGCCTGCGCTCGCTGCGCTGTTGCCGCAAGGGCGCGAGCCCGCGTTGCCGCTGCTGGCGCTCGCCGCGCAATGGCAGCGCTTTGCCGGCGCGCCGGCTCCCGTTGCCGATACGGTGCCGGACGCGGCGCGGCGGCTGCATCAGGACGCGCGGCCGATCCTGCCCGAGCCGGCGCGGCGCGCGCTCAAGGCCTTGGCGCGCAGCGTCGAGAAGTCGCTGGCGTCGAACGTCCTGCCGTTGGCGCTGCGCCGGATCCAGGCTGCCGGTTGCCGGCTGCATCCGTTCGATCTGCCGGCCTTCCTGCCGCATGTGAAAGCGAATGCGGAGGACCTCGGCCTCGCCGAGCGCGCCTTCCTCGCACTGGTCGCCGCCGATGCCGATGACGATGCGGCAAAGGGGTTGTTCTTCGAACGGATCACCGCTGAGAACTGGACCACCTTCCCGAAAGCGCAGCGGCGCGCGTTCGTCGCCGGGCTGCGCCGCGACGATCCGGCCGCCGGGCGCGCGCTGATCGAGTCGGTCTGGAAGAGCGAGCCGGCGCCGGTGCGCGCCGCGCTGCTCGATGCGCTCGCGGTCGGCCTCGGTCCCGACGATCAGGCGTTCCTGGAGAGTCTCGGCGCCGATCGCGCCGACAGCGTCAAGCAGATCGCGGCACAGCTGCTTGCGCGGATTGCTGACCGCGGCGCGCACGGCACGCGGCTCACAGAGGCCGCGCAATGCTTCAAGCGCGCCGGGTCGCTGCTCGCCAAGATCGGCCTGGCCGCGGCGACGACGCTCACCTTCAAGCTGTCGAGCGACGGCCTGAACTGGCAGGAGACCGAGGCGCTGCGTGAGCGGCTGTTCGGCGGCCTGCAGCTCGGCGCACTTGCCACCGCCGTTGGCGCGCCGCCTGAGTTGCTGATCGCGGCGCTGCCGCTGTCCGAGCATCGCGTGCTCACGCTGCTGCTGGATGCCGCCGCAGCCGAAGGCGACGACGATGCCGTGCTGCGCATCATCGGCGCGCGCCTCGAGACCACCGAGGCGTTGAGCGGATATACGCTGATGGCTCTCGCAGCGAAGGCGCGGCAGCCGCTCGCGCCGGCCGACGCCGAGCGCGTGATCGCATCGTCGGGCTGGACCAAGGCGGTGCAGGACCTCGCCGAGGCGACGACACCTGCGGCGCAGAAGGATGACGGCCGTCTGGTGCTGATGGCCGCGCTGATGCCGTCAGCGACGATATCAGCCTTCATGGCCTCGCTCGCCGCGCTCCCGCTTTCGACCACGCGGGCGGCGAAGGATTTCACCGATCTCGTTCTCGCGTTGCCGACGTAGCGCGCGACGCAAATGCCCGGAGCATGCCGATGACCACTGCCGGTACCACTGCCGATGCGAGCCCGAAAGACGCCCAGCTGCGCCGCTCCGCCGAGGCGCTCCACGCCCACGAGCTCGATGCCCTGGCGCAGGAGGATACGCGGGCGCGCCCGGCGCAATGGCGGCTCTCGCCGCAGGCGGTCGTGACCTACCTGATGGGCGGCCGCACCAAGTCCGGCGTCGAGATCTCGCCGAAATATATCGGCAACCGCCGGCTGATCGAAACCGCGGTGGCGACGCTCGCCACCGACCGCGCGCTGCTCATCCTCGGCGTGCCCGGCACCGCCAAGTCGTGGGTGTCGGAGCATCTCGCCGCGGCGATCTCCGGCTCGTCGGAGATGATCGTGCAATGCACGGCCGGCACCGACGAGAACCAGATCCGCTATGGCTGGAACTACGCGCTGCTGCTGGCGAAGGGCCCGTCGCGCGAGGCGATGGTGGCGACGCCGCTGATGCGGGCGATGGAGGCCGGCCGCATCGTGCGCTTCGAGGAGCTGACCCGCATGCCCTCGGACGTGCAGGACACGCTGATCACCGTGCTGTCGGAAAAGCTGATGCCGATCCCGGAGATCAACGATTCCATTCACGCCACGCGCGGCTTCAACATGATCGCGACAGCGAACGCGCGCGACAAGGGCGTCAACGAATTGTCATCGGCCTTGAAACGCCGCTTCAACGTTGTGGTGCTGCCGCTGCCGGCCGATCTCGATGAAGAGGTGAAGATCGTCACCAAGCGCGTCGGCGAGATCGGCGGCGGCCTCGAATTGCCGACAATCGCGCCGGCCGACCAGGAGATCATGCGCATCGTCACGGTTTTTCGCGAGCTACGTGACGGCCAGACGCTCGACGGCCGCTTGAAGCTGAAATCGCCGTCCGGCTCGCTGTCGACGGCGGAGGCGATCGCGGTGACAATCGGCGCCTGGGCGGAGGCCGGCCATTTCGGCTCGGGCGTGATCGATGCGCAGAGCATGGCGGCCAACCTGGTCGGCGCGATCGTCAAGGATCCGGTGCAGGACAAGGTCGTGCTGCAGGAATATCTCGAGACCGTGGTGCGCGAGCGCAAGCCCTGGGCCGATCTCTACGGCGCCATCCGCGACGTGATGTGACATGGCCGCGGCAACGCCCGATCGCCTGCATCTGCTGGGTATCCGGCATCACGGCCCGGGCTCGGCGCGCGCGGTGCTGTCAGCGCTGGACGCCGCCGATCCCGCGGTGGTGCTGATCGAAGGCCCGCCCGATGCCGATGAGCTGATGGCGTTCGCCGCCTCTCCGGCGATGGTGCCGCCGATCGCGCTGCTGGTGCACGCGCAGGACGACCCGGCCAACGCCAGCTTTTTCCCGTTTGCGGCGTTCTCCCCGGAATGGCAGGCGATCCGCTGGGCGCTCAGGAAGCAGCGGCCCGTCCGCTTCATCGATCTGCCCGCGTCGCATCGCCTCGCCGAACGGGCGAAGCCAAAGCAGGCCGAGCACGGCGACAGCGAAGCGGCGCCGGAGAATGCCGGCGCACTAGCGCAGGCCGAGCCCGAGATCATCAATCCCGAATTGGCGAAGATCCGGCGCGATCCGCTCGCCTATCTGTCCACGCTCGCCGGCTATGACGACAGCGAAGCCTGGTGGAATGCAATCGTCGAGCAGGGCACGCATGGACCGGAAATCTTCGCGGCGCTGGAAGCCGCCATCGGCGCGCTGCGCGAGACGATCGATCCCCTGCCCTATCAGCCTGCGGACGAAGCGCAGCGGGAACTGCGCCGCGAGGCGCATATGCGGCTCGCCATCGCAGCCGCGCTCGCCGAGCAGGGCGGCCCTGTCGCCGTCGTCTGCGGCGCGTGGCACGTGCCGGCGCTGCGCCGGAAGGTGCCGCTGAAGGATGACCGCGCGCTGCTAAAGGGGCTGCCGCAGATCAAGGTGACCGCGACCTGGGTGCCCTGGACCGAGACGCGTCTCGCGGCCGGCTCGGGTTACGGGGCCGGCGTGATCTCGCCCGGCTGGTATGCGCATCTCTGGCAGGGCCAGCACGATGAGGCTGCCGCGCTCGACGCCACCGGCTTCACGACACGCTGGCAGGCGCTGGTCGCGGATCTGTTGCGGCGAAACGGCCGGCCGGCGTCGACGGCCTCCGTCATCGAAGCGTCGCGGCTGGCGATCACGCTCGCCGCCTTGCGCGACGTGGCGCTGCCGGGGTTGGCCGAGATGCGCGAGGCGAGCCTGGCCACGCTCTGCGAGGGCGAGATCGCACCGTTCCGGCTGATCGAGCAGCAGCTGATCATCGGCCAACGCGTCGGCGAGATCGACGACAGCGTGCCGCAGATGCCGCTCGCCGCCGACCTCGCGCGCTGGCAGCGCAAGCTGAAGCTCAAGCCCGAGGCGCTCGACAGCGACATCGCGCTCGACCTGCGCAGCGAGGCAGGCCTTGCCAAGTCGCAACTGCTGCATCGTCTCGCGCTGATCCAGGTGCCGTGGGGACGGCTGCAGGGCTCGGGACAGAGCCGCGGCACCTTCCGCGAGAACTGGCGGCTGCGCTGGGAGCCGGAGTTCTCGGTGCGTCTCGTCGAGGCGCTGGTGCATGGCACCACGGTCGCGCAGGCCGCCGGCAATGCCGCGGTCATCAACGCGCAGACCGCGACGTCGCTGAACACGGTCGCCGCCATCGTGCGCGGCTGTCTCGAAGCCGGCCTGACGCAGGCGGCCGAGACGACGATCGCACTGCTGCAGCAGCGCTCGGCCGCGACCAGCGACGTTGCCGATCTCACCGAGGCCGTGCCGCCGCTGGCCGAGATCCTGCGCTACGGCACCGCGCGCGAGCTGCCGACCGAGGCGCTGCGCCTGCTGGTGATCAGCCTCGTCGAGGCGATCTGCGCGGGCCTGGTCTACGCCTGCCGCAATTTGCAGGCCGACGTCGCGGCCGAGCTGCGCGGCAGACTGGCTCGGCTCGACGTTGCGATAGGACTGATCGAGGACAGCGGCCTGCGCGACGGCTGGCGCCGTGCGCTCGCCTCGCTCGCCACCGATGCTTCGGCGCACCCGCTGCTGAAGGGACTGGCGAGCCGCGCGCTGTACGATCAGGGCAACGTGCCGCCCGAGCAGACCGCATTGGTGCTGTCGCGGGCGCTGTCACACAGCGTGCCGACGCTCGAGGCCGGCGACTGGCTCGACGGCTTCCTCGGCCAGAGCGGCCAGGTCCTGCTGCACGACCACGCGCTGCGCCGGATCATTGACGGCTGGCTGGCCGCGATCGACGGCGAGGCGTTCAACAATCTGCTGCCGGTGCTGCGCCGCGCCTTTGCGAGCTTCGACCGCAGCGAGCGGCGGCGCCTGCTCGACGAGTTGGCCCGACAGCGGCCGCTCGTGATGTCGACGACCGCCGACGCCACGCCGTTGCAGCCGCTAGCGCCGCTGCCGGCCGGCGCTGCCGGCTTCGATGCCGCCCTGCCGCTGCTGCTGACCATCCTGGGCGTCGACCGGCCGATGAAGGACGCCACCCCATGAGCGACGATGCTGATGCCGAACGCAATCGCCGCTGGCGCCTCGTGCTCGGTGGCGACGACCAGGCCGGTCTCTCCGATCGCGACCGCCGGCTCGATGCAGCGCTCGCCGGGCTCTATGACGCCGGCGGCGGCAGCAAGCGCGGCGGCGGACGGCGCGGCGGTCTCGGCGGCTCGGCACCGCGAGTGGCAAGCTGGCTCGGCGACATCAGGGAGTTCTTCCCCGCGCCCGTCGTGCAGGTGATCCAGAAGGATGCGTTCGAGCGGCTCGGCCTCAAGGAGATGCTGCTGCAGCCGGAGTTTCTCGCCGCCCTTGAGGCCGACGTGCATCTCGTCGCCGACCTGATGGCGCTGCGCTCGGTGATGCCGGAGAAGACCAAGGCGACGGCGCGCGAGGTGGTGGCGAAGGTGGTGAAGGAGCTGATGGAGAAGCTCGACGCCAGCACCACCGAGACGATCCGCGGCGCGGTCGACCGCCGCCGTCGGACACGGCGCCCGCGTCCCGGCGACATCGACTGGCCGCGCACCATCGGTAAGAATCTGCGCCATTGGCAGGCCGAGCATCGCACCATCGTGCCGGAGACCCTGATCGGTCACGCCCGCGCGGCGCGGCGAACCAATCTCGAGGAGGTCATCCTCTGCGTCGACCAGTCGGGCTCGATGGGCACCTCCGTCGTGTACTCCTCGATCTTCGCCGCCGTGCTGGCCTCGATCCCGGCGATCGCGATGAAGCTCGTGGTGTTCGACACCAACATCATCGATCTCACCGAGGAGCTCGCCGATCCGGTCGAGGTGCTGTTCTCGGTCCAGCTCGGCGGCGGCACCGACATCAACCAGGCGCTGGCCTATTGCGAGCGCCTGGTACGCGAGCCTTCACGCACGCACATGGTGCTGATCAGCGATCTCATCGAGGGCGGCATCGCCGAGCAGATGCTGGCGCGCGCCAAGGCGCTGGTGTCATCCGGCGTCAACCTGATCGTGCTGCTGGCGCTCAACGACGACGGCCGTCCGGCCTATGACGCCAAGCATGCCGCGATCCTCGCCTCGCTCGGCTGCCCGGTGTTCGCCTGCACGCCGCACCAGTTTCCGGAACTGATGGCGACCGCGCTGAAGCGCCAGGACATCTGGTCCTGGGTGGCCGCGCAGGACATCAAGCTGGTGCGGCCCGAGGACGGCGGCGATTAGTTCGACGTGCCGGGCACTGACGGGAACCAGGCGAGCGGGACAGCATGGCGCATGTGATCCATTTCACGACGGACCGTTTCGATCCTGCCACCGAGCCACCCAATCCGATCAACCCGATTCCGGGACATTCCGTCCTGGCGTGGCTGTGCTGCGAACTCCAGGCGTTGGGCTACGACACGACCGACACCGGCGCTGAAGACTGGGGCTGGTATGCCTACACGAAGAGCGGACCGATGTCCTACATGCTGGGCGCCAGCGGAGAACCGGAATCGGGCAAGCATTTTCACTGGATCATCGCGATCACCGGACGTCGCAGCTTGCGCGACCGACTCTTCGGCCGCAATAAGATGTTGGCCGACGACGAGCTGTCCGCCACCGTCGAGCGGCTGCTCCGCGCGCAGGACGACTTTCGGATCGAGGCCATCGAGAAGGAAGCGTGAGGCACGGGGACATCAACGGCTTCGACAGCGCGAAGCGGACGATAAAGCGCCATCTGCCGACATGCGTCCTGCACCTCGGGTAGGAGCAACCGATCGTGTTTCCGCCGCCAACGGCTTGAGCAGTTGACGCGGCGTCGCTATTCTGGAGATCGAGTGGCAAGGCGCGAAGATGAGCAACAAGGCCAAAACGCGGACCGAACAGGCGCGTGCTCTGCCCCCTCAGGACCGCATCGCACTGGTCGAGGATGTACTCGATAGCCTTGATCGCGCCGACCCGGAGATTGAGCAGCTCTGGGCACATGAGGCGAGCGATCGATTGGCGGCTTACCGGCGCGGCGAGCTCGCAGCCAGAGATCTGAGCGACATCATCGCCAAGTACCGGCCGTGACAGTCCGGTTTCTCGAGATTGCCGAGATCGAACTCGATCAGGCGATCCACTTGTACAGAGCGCAGGCACCTGGGCTGGACAACGCATTGCCGACCGGACTATTGGCGGGATCGGCTGAAACGGTAATCTGCCGGCCCGCGCGCCACATCTCTGCAAGGCCTGGGCTCGACTCGCAGCAGAATGGCGCAAGGGCGCTCGGACATGGGAAGCGCAAGACATCAACGGTATGGCAGCGCGAAGCAGCGATGAAGCGTCTCGTTCTAACTTCCATCCTGCAACTCGGTCGTTACGCGGTACTGCCGCTGGTTGCCGTGGCGGGCGGATTGCTGTTCGTCTGGCTGATGTTGCTGGACGATTATACGCGGGCCGCCTTGATCGCAGCGCCCGTCATGTTCTGCGTGGTGGCGGCTGCCGTGGCGCTGGCGCTCGGGATTCTGTTCGTGCCGGCGCAACGCGAGCAAAGCAATGCCCTGGACGAGGCTTCCGCGGCTGCCCTCTGGCGAAACTGGCAGGAGCTCGACTCGTCGTTCGTCAAGCGCAGGCGTACGCTGCGGATCGATGCGGAGTTCAACGCGTCGATCAGCGAGGCGCGCGGCTTTGCCGGGCTTTTCGGGCGGCACGTCACGATGACCGTCGGCCTGCCGCTGCTGATGGTCCTCGACGACCGGGCGATCCGTGCCACCATCGCCCACGAGGTCGCCCATGCCGAACTGCGGCACACCAGCGGGGCGGCCAATCTGTTCGACTTCCTCGGCGCCTGCGAGAACGTTCTCCACTACGCGGATCCGGACCGCACCGTTACCGGCCGCATCGCGGCGCTCCTGCTGCGCGGCGTCCTGGAATGGGTCGGCCAGGAATTCCGCGTTCTCTCACGTTTGAACGAATTGGCCGCCGACCGGCGCGCGGCCGAGTTGATGGGGCGATCCGAGATGGCACGGTCGCTGGTTCTGATTGCCGGGGGTACACGGCGACTGCGCGATCTGGTGTTCTCTCCGCTGCAGACCGAGATGCTCGGCGCGATCAGCCTGCCAGCCTCCCCTCTGCAACGGATATCGGTGCGGCTCGCCGAGGTTCGCGACCATGATGAGCTTGGCGCCGCAGCCGCCAGGATCATGGCGGAGGAGCTGCAGGACGCCGATACGACTCACCCGCCGCTCGTAGCCAGTCTCGCCAATCTCGGCTATGCGACCATCCCCGCCGTCGATCCGATCGGCGCTCCGGCCATCAGCCAGATGCTCTCGCCAGACGCGGTACGGGACTTGGCAGCGAAACTCGATACAGAATGGCGCAAGACGGCCGAAAGGTGGCTTCGGGTCGGCGGATGACGTTGGGGCGCCCCGCTGGGGGCGGGCCCCAGTGGAACCCGGCGCGAGCCTGTGCTATAAGGCCCTCGTGCACGATCTCCGAAACCCTTCGGTACAGCGCGCGCTGCTCAAGGTCGACATCCAGGCCGACGAGCCGGACTGGACAGCCGCGCGACAGGATTTATGGCGGCGCATCGCCGCGCATGATTTCGAGCCCGACACGCCGTTCAACTTCACCCAGCGGCTGGCCCGCGACCATGGCTGGAGCCTCGATGAGGCCCGGGCCGCGATCGAGGCCTATCGCCGCTTCTGCTTCCTGGCGATGGTGTCACCGACGCCGGTGACGCCGAGCGAGGTGGTCGACGAGGTCTGGCACCAGCACCTGATCTACTCACGCGACTATTGGACGATCTGGTGCGGCGAACGGCTGCAGGCCGCGCTGCATCACGATCCGACGCCTGGCGGTCCGGAGGCGCAGAAGACCTACCGCCGCCAATATGCCGAGACGCTGGCGCTGCACGAACGCTTCTTCGGGCCGCCCAGCCCCGATCTGTGGCCTGCGACACACATCCGTTTCGCCGGGCCGCGCTATCACGTCACCGACCGCAATCACTGGCTCATCCTGCCACGGCCGCGCGCATGGCTGCGGCGGCTTTTCAGGAGATGACTATGGCGCTCAATCCGTTCGACTGGACGGCCGGCCCATTCCTGCTGTTCTATGTCGCCTGCGCAGGCGTCCTGTTCTTCATCGCCTTCCAGGCGCGTCACATGATCGGTCCAGCCGCAACCACGATCCATCCATTGACCGAGCTGGACCTGGCCTATCTAGCCGGCGGACCGCACCGCCTCGGCGATGTCGTGCTGCTCGGCCTGGCGGCTCAAAAGGCCGCGACGCTGACGCCGCGCGATCACAAGATCACGGTGTCCGACAAGGCACCGCTCGCCGCGTTGATCGACCGGCCACCACAGATCAAGTTCGGCGCGGAGATGTCGCGGCATGAATTCCAGCGCGCCTTGGTGCCGCTCACGATGCGCGTCGAAGACCGGCTGCGGGCGATCGGCTACGCTCCGACAGGGCCGCAGATGACGGCGTTCCGCAGCTCGCTGTTGCCCTTCGTCGGCGCACTCCTGCTGTTTGGCGTCATCAAGGTCGTCGTTGGCGCTGCGCGGCATCACTCGGTGGAATTCCTGCTCATTCTGCTCGCGGCAACTTGCTTCGTCGCCTACATCTCAACCAGAACGCCGACGCGGACACGTGCGGGCAGCGACGCACTCCGGCACTACGAAACATCTCACGCGCGCATCGCCCGCGCGCCGCGTGAGCACGAGTTGCTGATGGCGGTCGCGCTGTCCGGCGCGATGGTGCTGTCCGGCACAGCCTATGCCTCCGTGCTGGCGGCCTCGAAGACGTCGAGTAGCGGCAGCGGCTGCAGCGGTGGGGGATGCGGGGGTGGTGGCGGCGGCTGCGGCGGTTGCAGCTGACAGTCAGTTGCTCTCAGCCGTCATCGATAGCGAAGCCTTTCCTCGGACTGCGCGACGCGGCATCATGGCCGCCATGAGCGACGCAGCACAACTCGTACGGCGCGGCATCGGCCATTCGACCAATCTGGTGGGGCGCCCGTCGGAGTGGCTGGCGAGTTGCGCGTTCAACGAGACGAGCGTGCCGCTGCACATCTGGGGCGTCACCGAGATGAACCCCAGCCTGTTCACGATGCTCGACCAGGCCGAGCATCTCGGTGAAGCCGGACAGGCGTTCTCGACCTACATGATGGCGATGTTCGGCCTCGATCCCGAACAGCGCGCGGCGCCAGCTCGCGGCGAGCGTCGGTTTCGCGCGTCGTTCCTGCGCCTGATCCAGGGCTGGGGGTTCGACAGCAACGGGCCGGAAGGCGCGGTGCTGAAAGGCTGGGTCGAGAGCCGGTTCGGCTTCGGCCCCTCCTACCACAAGGAGATCATCGAACGCGTGGCGAGCCGGGCCTGGACGACCTATGTCGAAGAGAAGATGTCGAGCCGCTTCCACACCAACGCGATCTGGGTGCAGCTCGACCTGTTGTTCGAATTCTGCCAATGGGCGATCCGCCGGTTTGCCTTTCCGGGCGAGACGCACCTGACGCTCCATCGCGGCATCAATTCCTTTGACGAGCATTGGATCCTGGAGCGGACCACACGGCGTGAGGCGGTGATCCGGCTCAACAACCTCGTCTCGTTCTCGTCCGACCGCGACGCCGCCGGCTGCTTCGGTGACATGATCCTCACGGCGCGCATTCCCGTCAGCAAGATCGTGTTCTTCAACGACCTGCTGTCGTCGCACGCGCTCAAGGGCGAGGGCGAATACCTCGTGATCGGCGGCGATTATCGCGTGAGCGTCAACTATGTGTAGGCAGACGTTCACGTGTAGGCAGACATCCGCATGAGCCCGCGCGATGTCGCGGAGCGCGCGCGCCGCCTATCGTAATCTTCTGCAAATCTTTCCGGCCCCGTGATATCTCAGGAGCAGGGCGAGGTTCTGAGGTCTGGGGGACGAGTTGTTCTGGCGCGACGTTTTCTTGACAGCGCTGATTGGGCTGATGGCGTTGAGCTTTCTGCCTGCGATCCGCAAGGCCCTGCGCAAGCCGGTGAAAGGCGATCCGGACCGACCCTATCGGATCTACACGCGGGACTTCGACGTGGAGATCGACGCACACGAGGTGGACTCGTTCCTCGCGGGCCTGTCAGAGACCGAGAAGCGCTGGGCCGAGCGCTTTCCGCCGACCGACCCTGCACCGCTGGTCGCGCTTGATCGGGAGCTCACCGCAAAGCGAGCATTGGGCAAGCCGGTCCGAACCGATGCCGACAACACCGTTGTCGCCCTGCTGATCGACCATTCCGGTTCGATGCGCGGACAGCCGATGTTGTCGGCGGCCAAGGCCGCGTTGGCCGCCTCCGACCTGTTGCACTCCTTCGGTGCAACGCATGAAGTGCTCGGGTTCACGACCGCACGCTGGAAAGGCGGCCTGAGTCGGCAGCAATGGCTCAGCGATGGCAGGCCCGCTTATCCGGGACGGCTGAACGACCTGCTGCACATCGTCTACTGCAGCGGCGGCAAGACGTTGAGCGCGCAGGATAGCGCCGTGATGCTGCGACCAGGGCTGATCAAGGAGAATATCGACGGCGAAGCGCTGGCATGGGCTGCGGCGCGGTTGCGCCGCTGCAAGGAGCAGCGAAAGATCCTGATCGTGCTGTCCGACGGCGTCCCGGTCGACGACTCCACGCTGCTCGAGAACGGCGACGACTATCTCAGCCGTCACTTGCGCACCATCGCCGGCGAGATCGAGCAGGCCGGCGACATCCGGCTGCTGGCGATCGGTATCGGCCACGCAACCGCGCCGTTCTACCAGCAGGGCATCACGATCAGTTCGCCGGACGAATTGGAGAGCACCCTGCTGCAGCTGATCGAGCAGCTGCTGGACAGGCCTTGCCGATGGCCGCGCGCCGAGACGAGCGCGGGTCATGCGCCACGGGAGCTCTCAACCGTTCTGCGCCAGCACCTCGCGCAACGCGTCGGTCAACCGCGACAGCTCGGCTTTGGAGCCGATCGTGATGCGCAGATAATCCTTGATCCGCGGCGCGGTGAAATGGCGGACGAGCACGGCGCGCTCGCGCAAGGCGCTCGCCAGCGTCTGGCCCGACCGGTCCGGATGCCGGGCGAAGACGAAGTTCGCGCTCGAGGGCAGCACATCGAAGCCGAGCCGCACCAGCGCCGCCGTGAGCTCGGCGCGGTTCTCCATGATGGCCGCGCGCGCCTCTTGGAAATGCGCGTCGTCCTCGATCGAGGCGATCGCGCCCGCCTGCGCCGGACGGCCGAGCGGATAGGAGTTGAAGCTGTCCTTGACCCGAGTCAGCCCCTCGATCAGCCCGGCATCGCCGATCGCATAGCCCACGCGCAGCCCGGCCAGGGCGCGCGACTTCGACATGGTGTGCACCACCAGCAGATTGGGATGCTCGGCGACCAGGGGGATCGCCGTCTCGGCGCCGAAATCGACATAGGCCTCGTCGATCACGACGGCCGCGTCGCTGCGCGCCGACACCAGCCGCGCGATCTCCGCAAACGGCAGCGCGATGCCCGTCGGCGCGTTCGGATTGGCGATGATCACCGGCCCCTTGCGATCGAGATAGTCGTCGACGTGCACGCGCATCTCCGCATCGAGCGGAATGGTGGTGAAGTCGATGCCGAGCAGCCGGCAATAGACCGGATAGAAGCTGTAGGTGACGTCCGGAAACAGCAGCGGCGCCGGCTGCTTGAGCAGCGCGGCGAACGCATGCGCCAGCACCTCGTCGGAGCCGTTGCCGACGAACACCTGCTCGGGCGCAACCTTGTGATGGGCGGCCAGCACCTCGCGCAGGCGCGTCGCCTGCGGATCGGGATAGAGCCGCAGCGTCTCGCCAGCAGCCGCCTGGATCGCGGCGATGGCCTTCGGCGACGGCCCGAATGGGCTCTCATTGGTGTTGAGCTTGACGAGGCCCGGAATCTGCGGCTGCTCGCCGGGCACATAGGGCGACAGCCCATGCGTCAACTCTGACCAGAACCGGCTCAAGATCATCTCCCTGCAGACAAGCAACGCGCCCGCCGGACATCGAGCGGATGCGGTGAAGGCGCAAATTCATCGTGCGACGTTGTAGCGGAAAATGGCGCGCCCGGAACGATTCGAACGTCCGACCCTCAGATTCGTAGTCTGATGCTCTATCCAGCTGAGCTACGGGCGCGTCTTTCGCGTGGCGGGATACAAGCCGTGGCCGGATCCCGGAAGGCTCGAGCGGCAATGCCGGCGGGCCTCGCGAAGGGCCTCTGACTAACGGCTCGAAGGCCGCTTGGCAAGGCTGGAGCGGGACATTTTGCGACCATTTTTCCGCATGGCACCGCGCGGCCGGGCATGCCTGCCACTCCCGACAACCCGCAAGTCCGGTTTCGGCGGCCCGGCGTCGTCCCCGGAGGAAGATGGCAGATGCACGATTCGCGCCCGCTCAGGCGCTGGCGCGCTCGGTCCAGAAGGTCTGCAGCTCGACCGGCCGGTCGGGAATCGTGATTCGGAAGGTCGCGCCGAGCGTGCCCTCGACCAGCTGGATGTCGCCATCATGGGCCCGCACCAGCTCGGCCGCGATGGCCAGACCGAGGCCCGAGCCGCCGGGCCGGCCGGCGCCGCGGAAGGCCTCGAACAGGTGCTCACGCACCTTCGCCGGCACGCCCGGACCGGTATCGGACACTTCCAGGATCGTCACGGCGCCCTCGCGACGGCCGGTGATGCGGATCTGGCGCACGCCGGCATCGCCGGCGAGGCTCTCCAGCGCCTGGGCGGCGTTGCGGACGAGGTTGAGCAGCACGCGGAACAGCTGGTCGGGATCGGCGTCGATCCTCAGCCCGCGCTCGATCGCCGCGATCCAGGTGATCGAGACGTCAGGCGACAACCCGGCGGTCTCCCTCACCTCGGACACGACCGGCTCGACAGCCACCAAGCGCCGGTCCGGCGCCGGCTCCTGCACCTTGCCGTAGGACAGCGTCGATTGGCAGAACGCGATGGCACGCTCCAGCGAGCGCATCAGCTTCGGCGCAAAGCGCTGCACCCGCGGATCGGGCACGCTGGCGAGCTGGTCCGACAACAGCTGCGACGATGCCAGCAGGTTGCGCAGATCATGATTGATCTTGGATACCGCGAGGCCGAGCGCGGCGAGCCGGCTCTTCTGATTCAGCATCGAGACCAGGTCGCGCTGCATGTCGGCGAGTTCTCGCTCGGCGACGCCGATCTCGTCCGAGCGCTGGCTCGGCACGATGATGCGCGCCACGCTTTCCGGATTCTCGTGGAACCCGACGAGGCTCGCGGTCAGCCGCCGCATCGGCCGCACGAACAGGAAATGAAGTGCGAAATACACCAGTGCCGCGGTCAGGACGGCAAGCAGCAGCGACACGCCGAGCAGGTTGCGCGAGAAGCGGTACATCGCCTTCCGCAGCGGCTTCTCGTCGGTGACGACCTCGATGAATTGTGCGCGTCCCTGTGCCGGCCCGACGACACGCATGGTGTGATCGCCGGTCTCGGTCATCATCTTCAGCGAGTTCACGATCGACGACCATACGGTCATGTCGCGCATGTCGAAGTCATGATCGATCGACGCCGGAAGGTCGGCGCTGGCGAGCAGACGACGCTGTTGCCCCATCTTGATGGCGACGCCCCTGGCATTGATCGAGGTCAGGATCTGTCGCGCCAGCGAGTCCGGCACCATGCCGGAGGGTGCGGCATCGAGCACCAGCGCGGCGGTATTGGCTGCGGCGAGGCGGTCGTTGAGACGGTTGGTCCAGAAGTTCGCGATCGCGGGCACATACACCAGCACCGCCGCGATCATCACGAGCGGAATGGTTAACAGAAGCAGCTTGCCGGACAAGCCGAGCCGGCGCGACCGTTTCGGTCGCAGACGCTCCAGGATCGGCTGGTTGTCGCTGTCTGGCACGTAGAGCCCTTGTAAGAGACACCCCTACCCTTACGGGTGCGCAAGATGGGACTGCACCGGAGTCCGGTCAAATTACGGATCGCTCATGTTCCGGTTTCCATCGTTCATAATGGAACCCGAAGCTGCGCGGCCCGATCGATGCCCCGCTGTCGTGCGGGCGCCAATCTCGCGCCATTTTGACGCTGCCCTTGGGGGCACCTACAACGATCGAGCCCACGTACCAAGCCGCATCCTGCAGCCGTTGGCCCGATTGACGAAGTCGGGACGCTCCCTTATAAGCCGCGCCAACCGTCCGCGATGACCCGGCCTGTCCGGGAGCGGCTCGATTTCAGGGCCGGAAGCGGTCCACTTTGGGCCCGAAACCATCTCTGGACATCAATCGACATTTCAAGCAGGCAAGTTGTCAACTGGCAAATTGCCCGTCAGCGGAGAACGACCGTGAAGCGGACTTATCAACCCAGCAAACTGGTGCGCAAGCGCCGTCACGGCTTCCGCGCGCGCCTCGCCACCACTGGCGGCCGCAAGGTTCTTGCTGCCCGTCGTGCACGTGGCCGCAAGCGTCTGAGCGCCTGAAGCCAGGGCGTCCGTCCCGGAGATTTCGATCATGGATCGGCTACGGCAGCGGGCGGACTTTCTCGCCGTTGCCGATGGCGCGCGGGCCAACGGCCCTGCCTTCGTGGTCCAGCGCCGTGAGCGCGCCGACCAGGGCCCGGTCCGGATCGGCTTTACCGTCACCAAGAAGAATGGCACCGCCACGGAGCGCAATCGCATCCGTCGGCGGTTGCGCGAGCTTGTGAAACGGCTCGATCCCCTGTCGATGCGGCCGCACAGCGACTATGTGCTGATCGGTCGCCGCGATGCGCTGTCGCGCGACTTCCTGGCCATGCTCGAGGACCTCCAGGCGACGCTCCGCCGCCTCGACCGGCAACAGGCCAGGCCGCAGCCGCGCAGGCCGTCGCATGCGGACAGGCAGAATGCTCCCGCACCGGCCGCGCAGTTCCGCAAACCGGATTGAACGACGAGATCATAAGAAAACGATGACCGACAATCGCAACACCATCCTCGCCGTCATTCTGTCCGGCCTCGTGCTGATCCTGTGGCAGGTCTTCTACAACGGGCCGCAGATGGAGAAGCAGCGCGCCCAGGCCCAGATGCAGGCCGAGCTCGCCAAGCAGCAGGCGCCGGCCGGGCAGCCCGGCGCGACGCCCTCCGCCACGCAGCCGAATGCGGCCGCCTCCGGCAGCCCGAGCGCGCCCGGCGGCGCCGCGGCCACGGCCGCCGGCGTGATGCCGCGCGAGACCGCGATCGCGGCCAACCCGCGCGTCAAGATCGACACCCCGCGGCTGACCGGCAGCATCTCGCTGAAGGGCGCCCGCCTCGACGACTTGGCCTTTGTAAAGTATCGCGACACGGTCGATCCGACGTCTCCGGCCATCGTGCTGTTCTCGCCGTCGAACACCGCTGAGCCGTATTATGCGGAATTCGGCTGGGTCAATGCCGCCGGCGCCAAGGTGCAGGTGCCGGACCAGAGCACGATGTGGCAGCAGGACGGCTCCAATGCGCTGACGCCGACCACGCCGGTGAAGCTGACCTATACCAATGGCGACGGCCTGACCTTCCAGCGCACCATCGCCGTCGACGATCACTATCTCTTCACCATCAAGGACGACGTCACCAACGCCGGCAATGCCCCGGTGACGCTGTATCCCTATGGCCTGATCTCGCGCCACGGCACGCCGCATGTCTCGGGCTACTACATCCTGCATGAAGGCCTGATCGGCTATCTCGGCGAGAAGGGCCTGCAGGAATTCACCTACAAGAAGATGGACGACGAGAAGGCCGCCAAGTTCGACATCACCAATGGCTGGCTCGGCATCACCGACAAGTACTGGGCGACTGCGCTGCTGCCGATGACCGACGCCCATTTGCAGGCGAACTACTCGTCGAAGCTGGTCGACAACCAGCACCGCTACCAGACCGACTATGTCGAGAACCCGCAGACCGTTGCGGCCGGCGGCTCGGCCACCGTCTCCACCCGGCTGTTCGCCGGCGCCAAGGAGGCCGGCGTCGTCGGCATCAACTTCCCGATCGGCGGCCTTGACGGCTACAATCAGAAGCTCGGGCTGAACCATTTCGACCTGCTGATCGACTGGGGCTGGTTCTACTTCCTGACCAAGCCGATGTTCCTGGCGCTCGACTTCTTCTTCCGCTTCTTCGGCAATTTCGGCGTCTCGATCCTGCTGGTGACGGTGCTGGTGAAGCTGCTGTTCTTCCCGCTGGCCAACAAGTCCTACGCCTCGATGGCCAAGATGAAGGCAATCCAGCCGCAGCTGCAGGCGCTGAAGGAGCGCTATCCGGACGACCGGATGAAGCAGCAGCAGGAGATGATGGAGATCTACAAGAAGGAGAAGATCAACCCCGTCGCCGGCTGTCTCCCTGTCGCGCTGCAAATCCCGGTGTTCTTCTCGCTGTACAAGGTGCTGTTCGTCACCATCGAGATGCGGCATGCGCCGTTCATTGGCTGGATCAAGGACCTCTCGGCGCCGGATCCGACCAACCTGTTCACGCTGTTCGGCCTGATCCCGTTCGATCCGACCCAGCTGCCGCTGTTCGGCCATTACCTGGCGCTCGGCATCTGGCCGATCATCATGGGCATCACGATGTGGTTCCAGATGAAGCTGAACCCGACGCCGCCGGATCCGACCCAGGCGATGATCTTCAACTGGATGCCGCTGATCTTCACCTTCATGCTCGCGGGCTTCCCGGCCGGTCTCGTGATCTACTGGGCCTGGAACAACACGCTGTCGGTGCTGCAGCAGGGCTTCATCATGCGCCGCAACGGCGTGAAGGTGGAGCTGTTCGACAACATCCGCGGCACGTTCAAAAAAAAAACGGCGTGACGACGAGTAAGGCGGCGTGAGAGTTCACGCGCTGAGACGATAAAAGATTGCGTCATGGCCGGGCTCGTCCCGGCCATCCACGTCTTGAGACCCACGCACAGCGGCGTGGATGCCCGGGTCAAGCCCGGGCATGACGGAGGCATGAGCCTGTCATGACAACGAGCAGCGACGTCGACGAGCGCCTGATCGAGAAGGGCCGCAAGCTGTTTGCGCAATCTTGGCGCTTCACCCATGCCTCGCCGTCGATCGAGAGCCTGCCGCCGATGGGGGCCATCGAGGTCGCCTTCGCCGGCCGCTCCAATGTCGGCAAGTCGAGCCTGATCAATGCGCTGACCGGCCAGAACGCACTGGCGCGAACCTCGCATACGCCCGGCCGGACCCAGGAGCTGATCTTCTTCGAGGCCCCCGAATACGCGCCGCTGCGGCTGGTCGACATGCCCGGCTATGGCTACGCCGCGGCAGCCAAGACCAAGGTCGCGTCCTGGACCGAGCTGATCCACAAATTCCTGCTCGGACGCTCCTCGCTCGCCCGCGTCTATGTGCTGATCGACGCCCGCCACGGGCTGAAGGAGGTCGATCAGGAGATCCTCAAGACGCTCGATCGGTCGGCCGTCAGCTATCAGCTGGTTCTGACCAAGGCCGATCAGATCAAGCCGGCGGAACTCGCGGCCCGCATCGCCGAGACCGAAACCGCGCTCGCCAAGCATCCCGCAGCGTTTCCGCAGGTGCTGGCGACGTCGTCACGCTCCGGCACCGGCATGCCGGAGCTGCGCGCCGCGATGGTGCGCCTGCTCGAGGAGCGCGGCGCATGATCAAGGCCTGGCGAATTCTCGTCGCCCTGGCGGGCCTGATGGGGGCCGCCGGCGTGGCGCTGGCGGCGAAGGCCGCGCACGATCCCGACGCGTCGCGGCTCGCGACTGCGTCCACCATGCTGCTGTTCCACGCCTGCGCCCTGCTTGGCACCGTCGCGCTGGCCGAGCGCGGCGTCGTCGCCCGGCGCATCGGCCTGGTCGCGGCGATCGGGTTCGTGCTCGGCCCGGCGCTGTTCGCCGGCGACCTCTTGATGCGGCAATTCACCGGCGACCGGCTGTTTCCGTTTGCGGCGCCGATCGGCGGCAGCCTGCAGATCGCCAGCTGGCTGGCGCTCGCGGTGTGCGCGCTGTGGCCACGGCGAGCGTGATCCGGCGCTTTGCGCCGCCCCGGCAATCGGATAGAACCGCGCGCGACGTTCCGACAGCCGAGATCACCCAGACATGACCGACGCGACCACCATCAGCCCGCTCGATCAGGCCCGCATCCTGTCCGAAGCGCTCCCGCACATGCAGGAGTATGACGACGAAACCATCGTCATCAAATATGGCGGCCACGCCATGGGCGACGAGGACACCGCCAAGGCATTCGCGCGCGACATCGTGCTGCTCGAGCAGACCGCCATCAACCCGGTGGTCGTGCATGGCGGCGGGCCGCAGATCGCGACCATGCTCAAGCGCCTCGGCATCGTCTCCGAATTCGCCGCAGGCCTGCGTATCACCGACGCGGCGACGATCGAGATCGTCGAGATGGTGCTGGCCGGCTCGATCAACAAGCAGCTGGTCGGCTACATCAACGAGGCCGGCGGCAAGGCCGTCGGGCTGTGCGGCAAGGACGGCAACATGGTGCGCGCCGTCAAGGCGACCCGCACGATGGTCGATCCCGACAGCCACATCGAGAAGGTGGTCGATCTCGGCTTCGTCGGCGAGCCGGACAAGGTCGATCTCACGCTGCTGAACCAGCTGATCGGCTACGAGCTGATCCCGGTGCTGGCGCCACTCGCGACCTCCAAGGAGGGCCAGACCTTCAACGTCAACGCCGACACTTTCGCCGGCGCCGTCGCCGGCGCGCTGAAGGCCAAGCGGCTCTTGCTGCTGACCGACGTGCCCGGCGTGCTCGACAAGTCGAAGAAGCTGATTCCGGAAATCTCCATCAAGGACGCGCGCAAGCTGATCGCCGACGGCACCATCTCCGGCGGCATGATCCCGAAGGTCGAGACCTGCATCTACGCGCTCGAGCAGGGCGTGCAGGGCGTCGTGATCCTGGATGGCAAGGTGCAGCACGCCGTGCTGCTCGAGCTGTTCACCAACCAGGGCACGGGCACGCTGATCCACAAGTGATGGGCACCGTCGCCACACAGTCAGGACTCGTCATGCCCGGGCTTGACCCGGGCATCCACGACTTCCTTTCCGGTGGTTGCAAAGACGTGGATGGCCGGGTCAAGCCCGGCCATGACGGCGGAGAGAGTTTCGGACGAAGGAGGCTGGTCTCAGCTCGGGTGGTGCTCACTCTGACGGCCATTCTTCTTCCGCTTCTCGCCGCCACCACCCCTGCCCACGCCGATCTCAAGCTCTGCAATCGCATGAGCTACGTCGTCGAGGCCGCCATCGGCGTCGACGAGAAGGCGGCCACCGCAACGCGCGGCTGGTTCCGGCTCGATCCGGCGGCCTGCCGCGTCGTGCTGCAGGGGGCGATGACCGCCGACCGCATCCTGCTGCATGCCCGCGCGCTCAGCCTGTACGGCGCCTCGCCGATCGCCGACAACGGCAATGACCAGCTGTGCGTGGCTGCGTCCGACAATTTCGTCATCGCCGCCGCGCGCCAGTGCCGCACCGGACAGACGCCGGCGCCGTTCACACAGGTGACGCCGGCCAAATCCGACGATGGCACGCTGACCGCGTATCTCGCCGAGAGCGCCGAATATGACGACGAGCAGGCGCGGCTCGCGGGGATTCAGCGGCTGCTCGGCATCGCCGGCTACGACGCCTCGCCGATCGACGGTGTCGACGGGCCAAAGACGCAAGCCGCGCTCGCCGCCTTCCTGAAGAGCCGTGGGCTTGCTTCCGACATCGTCTCGCAGCCGACCTTCTTCGCCACCATGGTGGACGCGGTACAGACGCCGTCGCCGACCGGGCTCACCTGGTGCAACGACACCCCGCACAAGGTGATGGCGGCGGTCGGCACCGACGACGGCCGCACCGTGGTCAGCCGCGGCTGGTACCGCATCGATGCCGGCAAGTGCCTGCATCCGGACATCACCGGACAGCCGAAGAAGGTCTACAGCTTCGCCGAGGCGGTCGATGCCGACAACCGCACCATCAAGCTGAAGGACAAGCCGCTGAATTGGGGCGGCCTGGTGCAGCTCTGCACCCGCGAAAACAAGTTCGAGACGACGGAGCAGGGCGACTGCCCGAGCCGCGGCTTCACCGCGACCGGCTTCACCGCCGTCGACATCACCCGCGGCGGCAAGACGCTGCGATTTGCGCTGCCGTGATGAGCGTGTCGATGAGAGCCGTGATGCCGCAACAAATTCCGCCGTCATCCCGGCGAACGCCGGGATCCATAGCCACCAGCCGTCGTGTGGGCCACCGGCATCAGCCATTCTGCCTCAAGACAGATCACGCGGTATGGGTCCCGGCGTTCGCCGGGACGACGGCGGAATATGCCGTGCCAGCTGGGCATGATCACTCAGGACCCAGGCACCCATGACAAAATCCCCCCGCAGCTTCGGTCACGTCGACACCTGGGTGTTCGATCTCGACAACACGCTGTATCCGCATCACGTCAATCTGTGGCAGCAGGTGGATGCGCGGATCGGCGAGTTCGTCTCCAACTGGCTCAAGGTCGACGCCGACGAGGCGCGGCGCATCCAGAAGGACTACTACCGGCGCTACGGCACGACGATGCGCGGCATGATGACCGAGCATGGCGTGCATGCCGACGACTTCCTCGCCTACGTGCACAAGATCGACCACTCGCCGCTGGAGCCGAACCCGGCGATGGGCGCGGCGATCGAGCAGTTGCCGGGGCGCAAGCTGATCCTGACCAACGGCTCGGTCGACCATGTCGACGCCGTGCTGGCGCGGCTCGGCATTGCCGGGCATTTCCACGGCGTGTTCGACATCATCGCCGCCGAACTGACGCCGAAGCCGGCGCGCGAGACCTACGACAAGTTCCTCAAGCTGCACGACGTCGATCCGACCCGCTCGGCCATGTTCGAGGACCTCGCCCGCAACCTCGCCGTGCCGCACGACCTCGGCATGACCACCGTGCTGGTGGTGCCCGACGGCACCAAGGAGGTGGTGCGCGAGGATTGGGAGCTGTCGGGCCGGGACGATCCGCATGTCGATCATGTCACGGATGACCTGACGGGGTTCTTGCAGCGGCTGGTGGCTGCCTAAGACTCTCTGTCGTCCCGGACAAGCGGAGTGCCCGGCGTGCACTGGGATCAGATGGCCGCCCGACAATCTCAGTGTCGTCCCGGGCAAGCCCGTTGACGCGCAGCGTCAGCGGGCGCCGACCCGGGACCCATAACCACAGGGAGATGTGTTGGGCACGCAAGCGGCTCAGGATGTGCCCAATACGTCGCCCTGTGGTTATTGGGTCCCGGATCGCGCTCGCGCGATAGAGCCGTCTCAATAGCGGCAGCCGGGCGCTCCGCTTGTCCGGGACGACCACTGTGGGTGCCTTGACTCCCCTGCCTCAAACTCCGAAAAAGCCGCCCTGCCCATCAAGCTCGTACATGACCGATCCCAGGCGGCGCGCCCGGGACCAAGCGAGGATCGACCGATGTCACTGTCCGCCCTGGAATCCACCATCAACAGCGCCTTCGATGCCCGTGACGGCGTCTCGACCTCGACCAAGGGCGAGGTCCGGGACGCCGTGGAGAGCGCGCTGGAGCTGCTCGACAAGGGCGAGACCCGCGTCGCCGAGCGCGGCGCCGACGGCAAGTGGAGCGTCAACCAGTGGCTGAAGAAGGCCGTGCTGCTGTCGTTCCGGCTCAACGACATGAGCGTGATCCCCGGCGGCCCCGGCCAGGCGTCGTGGTGGGACAAGGTGCCGTCGAAGTTCGAGGGCTGGGGCGAGAACCGGTTTCGCGATGCCGGCTTCCGCGCCGTGCCCGGCGCGATCGTGCGCCGCTCGGCGTTCATCGCTAAGAACGTCGTGCTGATGCCGTCCTTCGTCAATCTCGGGGCCTATGTCGACGAGGCCACGATGGTCGACACCTGGTCGACGGTCGGCTCCTGCGCCCAGATCGGCAAGCGCGTGCACATCTCCGGCGGCGTCGGCATCGGCGGCGTGCTGGAGCCGCTGCAGGCTGGCCCGGTCATCATCGAGGATGACTGCTTCATCGGTGCACGCTCGGAGGTCGCCGAAGGCGTGATCGTGCGCAAGGGCGCGGTGCTGGCGATGGGCGTGTTCCTGAGCGCCTCGACCAAGATCGTCGACCGCGAGACCGGCGAGACCTTCATCGGCGAGGTGCCGGAATACTCGGTCGTCGTGCCGGGCGCGCTGCCGGGCAAGCCGATGAAGAACGGCCAGATGGGACCGTCCACGGCTTGCGCCGTCATCGTCAAGCGCGTCGACGAGCGAACCCGCTCCAAGACCTCGATCAACGAGCTGCTGCGCGACTGATCGAACCGCCGCTGCGGCGGCAGCGACGAATCTCCGGACCGGCCCTACCGCTCGTCCGGAGATCGCCCATGGACTGGATCTGGTTTCTGCTCCGCTTCCACGGCCGCATCAATCGCGCCAAGCTGTGGCTGTCGCTGCTGGTGATCTTTGGCTGGATGGTGGCCGCCGCTGCTCTGACGGCCGGCTTCAGCAAGCTGCTCGGCGGCCCGGCGGCCGCGAGCTTCCGTCTCACCGATATTTTCGTGGTCTTCGACCCCGACACCTTTCGCAGCCTGACGCGGGCCGATCTCCTGTCCGCGGCGATCCACATCGTCGTCACCCCGTTGTTCGCCTGGGTGTTCGCCGCGGGCGCCGTCAAGCGGCTGCACGACCGCGGCAAGAGCGGCTGGTGGACGGTTCCGTTCTTCGCCGTGCCGGGACTCATCAACCAATACGTCGACCTGCTGCCCGGCACGCTGCTTCCCACGATCCTCGGAGGTCTCGGCGCCGTGTTCTCGGTCTGGGGCTTCATCGAGCTGTACTGCCTGGCCGGCGATCCCGGGAGCAATCGCTTCGGACCCAGCCCGCTGCCGCAGGTCGCATCGGCCGAATACGGCGGCCGGCAGACCAGCCATCCGCCGGCCTGGAACCAGCAAAAGGAGCTGGAATTCACGCCGCACGTCGCGAGCCCACCGCTCAGCGGAGCGGCAATCGGCAGCACTAGCCGGCCGCCAAACTAGCATGATAAGCCGAGGGCATGACCGACGCCCTCGACATCACCCGCGACCTGATCCGCTGCCCTTCCGTCACGCCGGCCGATGCCGGCGCGCTCGGTGTGCTCGAAGCCCTGCTGGCGCAAGCGGGCTTCACGACGCATCGCGTGACGTTCTCCGAGGCAGGCACCGCCGACATCGATAACCTCTACGCTCGCATCGGCAGCGAGGGACCGCACATCACCTTCGCCGGCCACACCGACGTGGTGCCGCCTGGCGACGAAAAGGCCTGGAGCCTCGGCGCATTCTCCGGCGAGGTGAAGGACGGCTACATCTACGGCCGCGGCGCGGTCGACATGAAGGGCGGCATCGCCTGCAGCGTCGCGGCGGCGCTCGACTATCTGCGCGAGCACGGTGGCCAGCCCAAGGGCTCGATCTCGTTCCTGATCACCGGCGACGAGGAGGACGTCTCGATCAACGGCACCATCAAGCTGTTGCAGTGGGCGGCCGAGCGCGGCGAGCGCTTCGATCATTGCGTGCTTGGCGAGCCGTCCAATCAGGAAGTCATGGGCGACTGCATCAAGATCGGCCGCCGCGGCTCACAGTCCGGCACCCTGATCGTCGAAGGCAAGCAGGGCCACGTCGCCTATCCGCACCGCGCCTCCAACCCGGTGCCTGACATCTCGCGCCTGATCGTGGCACTTTCCGACGAGCCGCTCGATCACGGCAGCGCGCAATTCCAGCCGTCGAACCTCGAATTCACCACCGTGGATGTCGGCAACACCGCGACCAACGTCATCGCAGGGATCGCACGAGCGAAGTTCAACATCCGCTACAATGACTGCCATACGCAGGAGTCGCTGCGCGCGCTGGTCGAGAAGCGGCTGGCAACAGCCTGCGGCAACCGCATCCGCGCCCACATCGACTGGCTGCCGTCGAACTCCAACGTGTTCCTGACCAAGCCGGGTCCGTTCACCGACCTCGCGGTCGCGGCGATCGAAGAGGTCACCGGCCGCAGGCCTGATTTGTCGACCACCGGCGGCACGTCGGATGCGCGCTTCATCTCGAGCTACTGCCCGGTGATCGAGTTCGGCCTGGTCGGCCAGACCATGCACCAGATCGACGAGCGCGCCTCTGTCGCCGATATCGCGACGCTGACGAAGATCTATCGCGGCATCCTCGACAGATATTTCGCCTGAGCTGCAAGGGGTGGCGCGGATGGACCGACGAGCTCTGAGCGCCAAGGACGCGCCGCAGCCCTCGGGCTGCTACAGCCAAGTCTGCGAGGTCTCGCACCCGACGCGATGGGCATTCGTGAGCGGTCAGATTCCGCAAGATGCAGATGGCGCGGTGCCCGCCGATTTCACGAGCCAAGCCCGTCTCGTGTGGCGCAATGTAGAAGCGCAGCTTCGGGCGGCCGACATGACACTCGGCAACATCGTCAAGGTCACGACCTATTTGTCGGATCGAAAGTACGGCGTCGAAAACCGCGACGTTCGCAACGAAGTCCTGGGCGACCTGGCGCCTGCATTGACGGTGATCATTGCCGAAATCTTTGACAGCGCCTGGCTACTCGAAATCGAAGCAGTCGCCGCCGCCTGATCAGTAGTCGACCTTCACGAGATACAGCCCTTCGGGCGGCGCGACGACGCCGCAGGCGGCGCGGCTGCGCGCGGCGAGCGCGGCCGCCAGATCATCGGCGCTCCAGCGGCCCTGCCCGACCCACACCAGCGAGCCGACCATCGAGCGCACCTGGCTGTGCAGATAGGAGCGTGCCGAGGTGATGACGGTGATGGCGTCACCGTCCCTGACGACGTCGAGCTGATCGAGCGTCTTCTCCGGTGATTTTGCCTGGCACTCGGTGTCGCGGAACGTGGTGAAGTCGTGCTTGCCGATCAGGCGTTGCGCAGCGACGTGCATCGCATCCGAATCGAGCCGCTGCGGCACGCGCCAGACGCGGCCGACCTCCAGCGCCAGATTGGAGCGACGATTGACGATGCGATAGCGATAGTGCCGCTTGCGCGCGGAGAAGCGCGCTTCGAACGTCTCCGGCACGATCTCCGCGTCGAGCACGGCGACCGGGTTCGGGCGCAGATGCGCGTTGAGCGCATCACGCAGCTTGTCGGGGCGGAACGCCTTCTCGATGTCGCAATGCGCGACCTGCCCGGTGGCGTGAACGCCCGCATCGGTGCGGCCGGAGCCGTGCACGCGGGTCGGCACGCCGCAGGTCGCCTGCACCGCCGTTTCCAGCGCGCCCTGCACCGACGGCAGCGTCTCCTGCAGCTGCCAGCCGCAGAACGGGGTGCCGTCATATTCGATGGTGAGCTTGTAGCGGGGCATCCGGTTTATTGCTGCCGTCATCGCCCGCGCAGGCGGGCGATCCAGTCATCGCCGACGTCTCGGCTCGACAATGGCCGTCTCGGCGTACTGGATACCCCGCTTTCGCGGGGTATGACAGCGTTACGAAAAGCGGGCACCACACTTCAATGGCGTGCCGCGCAGGAAATCCGCGGCCTTCATCGGGCCCTTGCCGGCGCGCTGCAGTTCGGTGATGCGGATGGCGCCGTCGACACAGGCGATGGTGAGCTGCTCGTCGAGCACGGTACCCGGCTCACCCACGCCAGCGGTTAGCGCACAGCGCAGGATCTTCAGGCGCACCGCCTCGCCATCGAGCCCGATCTCGCTCCAGGCACCAGGGAACGGCGACAGACCATGGATGTGGCGCAGCACGGCATGCGCCGGCCTGCTCCAGCCGATTCGAGCTTCGGCCTTCTCGATCTTGGCGGCGTAGGTGACGCCGTCCTCGGCCTGCTTCGTCAGCGTCAACCCGCCGCGCTCCAGCGCAGCCATCGCGCGCACCATCAGGTCGGCGCCGATCCGCGACAGGCGATCATGCAGATCGGACGCCGTCATGGCGTCGGTGATACCAATGCGCTCGGCTATCGCGACGTCGCCGGTGTCGAGACCGACGTCCATCTTCATGACCATCACACCGCTTTCGGCATCACCCGCCATGATGGCGCGGTTGATCGGCGCGGCGCCGCGCCAGCGCGGCAGTAGCGAAGCGTGAAGATTGTAGCAGCCGAGCCTGGGCGTATCGAGAATCGACTGCGGCAGGATCATGCCATAGGCGACGACGACGGCGGCATCGGCCTCATGCGCGCGGAACCCGGCCAGCGCCTCCTCGGTCTTCAACGTCTTCGGCGTGAGCACGGGAATGCCGAGCCGGCGCGCCTCGGTCTCGATCGGCGTCGGCACCAGCGCCAGGCCACGGCGGCCGCCGGGCTTCGGCGCGCGGGTGTAGACGGCTGCGATCTCGTGGCCATGGCCGGCGAGCTCGAGCAGGGTCGGCACGGCGAAGTCCGGCGTACCCATGAAGATCAGGCGAAGCGGCATCTGGTGGGCGATCCTGCATGGCCGAATCCTCCGCGTCACGGCTGGGCTTGTCCCGGCCATCCACGTCGCGATGCCAATGCGAGCGGCACGACGTGGATGCCCGGGTCGAGCCCGGGCATGACGGAGGAGAGAGTTGTTTGTTACTCGCCCGCGCGCTTGGCGGCCTTGGTGAACTTCTTCATCACGCGGTCGCGCTTGAGCTTCGACAGATAGTCGATGAACAGCACGCCGTTGAGATGGTCGATCTCATGCTGGATGCAGGTGGCGTAGAGCCCCTCGGCATCCTCCTCGCGGACCACGCCGTCGATATCGGTGAAGCGGACGCGGACGCGCGCCGGCCGTTCGACCTCCTCATAATATTCGGGGATCGACAGGCAGCCTTCCTCGTAGATCGACAGCTCATCCGACTTGGCGACGATCTCCGGGTTGATGAAGACCCGCGGCTCGCGCTTGGTCTCGCCGCCGGAATCCGGCTTCGCCAGATCCATGGTGATGAGGCGCAAGGGCTGCGCGACCTGGATCGCCGCGAGCCCGATGCCGGGCGCGTCGTACATGGTCTGGAACATGTCGTCGACCAGCTGCCGGATCTCCGGCGTGACCTTCTCGACAGGCCTGGAGACCAGCCGCAGCTGCCGATCCGGCAGGATGATGATTTCTTTTAGGGACATGGCGCGCGATTTAAGCCGCGGAACTGACCGGGTCAATCTAATGGCGTGCGGTTAAGACATCGCTAACCATGAATTTCAACGATCCGTTAACCATGCTTCTTAACCCGGCCTTAACCATAAATGTTCTCTCTTCGTTCGCGAGCTTGCGCGAATCGGATAGACGGGGGTGATGACCGCCAGCCAAAGCCTCAATCCTGTCGTCGTCATGATCGGCGACCTGCCGATCCGGGCCAGCGATGCGCTGATCGGATTCGGCGTGCTGGTGCTGCTGCTGCTCGTGATGATCGTGGCGGCGGTCGCCCGCTCCGGCCGGCGCGGGACCGAGCTTGCTGCCCTGCAGGCGATTCGTGCCGACGAGCTTGAACAACGGTTCGGCGAGATGATCCGCGTCCAGAGCGAGGCCTCCGGCCGGGTCGACGCGATGGCGCAGCTGCTGGCCGGGCGCCAGGTGGACCTGGCCCGCAGCGTCAACGAGCGGCTCGATGCCGTCACTCACCGCGTCGGCCAGTCGATGGAGCAGAGCACGCGCCACACCATGGATTCGCTGCGCGTGCTGCACGAGCGGCTCGGCATCATCGACAATGCGCACCGTGATCTCAGCGAACTGACCACGCAGGTGACGACCCTGCGCGACGTGCTTGCCAACAAGCAGTCACGCGGCGCCTTCGGCCAGGCGCGGATGGAGGCGATCGTCCAGGATGGGCTGCCGAAGGGCAGCTACGCGTTCCAGTACACGCTCGCCGGCGGCAAGCGGCCAGACTGCGTCGTGTTCCTGCCCGACACCAGGCCACTGTGCATCGACGCCAAGTTTCCGCTGGAGGCGGTCACCGCGCTGCATGACGCCGAGACCGAGGAGGAGAAGCGCGTCGCTGCGCAGCGCCTGCGCACCGACGTGCTGCGCCACGTCAACGACATCGCCGAGAAATATCTGGTCGTCGGCGAGACTCAGGATACGGCCCTGATGTTCGTGCCGTCGGAGTCGGTCTATGCCGAAATCCACGACGGCTTCGACGACGTCATCCAGAAGGCCTATCGCGCGCGGGTCGTGCTGGTATCGCCGTCGCTCCTGATGCTCGCCATCCAGGTCATGCAGCAGATCATGAAGGACGCCCGCATCCGTGACGCCGCCGACCAGATCCGCAACGAGGTGATCCATCTCGGCGACGACCTCGGCCGCCTGCGCGAGCGCGTGCTCAAGCTGCAGAAGCATTTCGGCGACGTCAGCGAGGACATCCGCCAGATCCTGATCTCCGCCGACAAGATCGAGAAGCGCGCCGCCCGCATCGAGGAGCTGGATTTCAGCAAGCAGGACGCGCCGGTGGACTCGCCCCGGATCGTGCCGGGCACAAGCACGACGCCGGACCTGTTTCCGTTGGCCGGCGGGATGCAGGCGGGAGAGTGAGGGTGGCGTCGCGACAGCCGTCCAAATCTGCTACCACCCGGTCATGACTGCACCCGACGCGACATCCGACCTCGCAGCGCCCGCCGCAAACCCCGAAGCGCCCAAGCCCGCCCCGACCTGGCGCGAGAGCATGGCCGTGTACCTGCAGCCACGCGTGTTGATCGTGCTGTTCCTCGGTTTCTCTTCGGGCCTGCCGCTGGCGCTGTCCGGCTCGACCTTGCAGATCTGGATGCGCGAGCTCGGCGTCGATCTCGGCACCATCGGGCTGTTCGCGCTCGTCGGCACGCCCTACACGCTGAAGTTCCTGTGGGCGCCGCTGGTCGATGCGCTGCACGTGCCGCTGCTCACCCGCGCGTTCGGACGGCGGCGTGGCTGGCTGGTGTTCGCGCAGATGCTGCTGATCGCGGCCATTCTGCTGCTGGGGTCAACCGACCCGGCGCATGCGCCGTTCATGGTGGCGCTGGCCGCGCTGCTGGTCGCCGCGACGTCGTCGACCCAGGACATCGTGGTCGACGCCTTCCGCGTCGAGAGCCTGCCGGAAAGCGAGCAGGCCGCCGGCATGGCGTCCTATGTCGCGGCCTACCGCATCGGCATGCTGGTCTCCACGGCCGGCGCGCTCGTCGTGGTCAGCGCGTTCGAGAACTCGGGGCTGACGCGGCCGTCGTCCTGGATGTGGGGCTACGTCGTCATGGCCGCCCTGGTGCTGATCGGCACGATCACGGCACTCGCCGCAACCGAGCCGGCGCAGTCGAAGCAGGCCGAAGCCGAGATGAGCGCCGACACCGCGCTCACCCGTGTGATGCATGCGGCCAGCGGCGCGTTCCTCGAATTCCTGGGACGGCGCGATGCGCTGGCCGCGCTCGCCTTCGTCGTTCTGTTCAAGTTCACCGACGCCTTCTCCGGCACCATGACCGCGCCCTTCGTGATCGATCTCGGCTTCACCAAGGTCGACTACGCCGCGATCGTGAAGGGCGTCGGCCTCGCCGCCACGCTCGCCGGCGGCTTTGCCGGCGGCTTCGTCGCGCGGCGCTATTCGCTCGCCACGAGCCTGTGGATCGGCGGTGTCGTACAGGCGCTGGCCAACCTGTCGTTCTCGTGGCTTGCAGTCGTCGGCGTCAATCAATGGGCGCTGGCGTTGGCGATCTCGGCGGAAAACTTCACCAGCGCGATCGGCACCGTGATCTTCGTCGCCTATCTCTCCGCGCTGTGCCAGAACCCGCTGCACACCGCGACCCAATACGCGCTGCTGACGGCGCTCGCCGCCGTCGGCCGCACCTATCTGTCGTCAGGCGCAGGCTACGTGGCGAAGGCGACCGGCTGGCCGGCATTCTTCGTCATCTGCGTGCTGGTCGCGATCCCGAGCCTCGTGCTGCTCGCCTGGCTGCAGCGGCGCGGGCATTTCGCGGCACTGGGGCCCGTAAAGGTATAGCTTCTCACCTCGTATAAGGCCGTCATCACCCGCGAGCCGGGCGATGACAGCGGAAATCATGACGCTGCATTCGCGTGAACACCGATAGCGGCTCTCAGCGCTTCACCAGGCTCCACTTGGTCACGACCGCCTCGCTGATCTGCCCCGCATCCTGGGCGCAGGCGATCTCGTCGACCTTCACGGCGATCTGCTTACCCAGGAACCCTTTCAACTGCGAGGCCTGCGCGGGGCTCGCGGTGATCAGCTGGAACGTCTCCGGGCCGGTCTCGAGATTGCACAGCCCGCCCGGTGGCGGCAGGCGGCGGGGCTCGCTGGTGATCTGATAGGCCGATGACGGCTGGCCGGGCTTGGCGCCCTTGACCTTCAGCGCGCTCAGCTCACCCGACAGCACGTCGCCGGCGTTGAGCGGCTTGCCCGCCTTCAGCGACGTCTCGCCCTGCTGCGCCAGGACGGATGGCGCCGCGAGCGCCACAAGAATCGCGCCCAAAGCCAGCCGTTTGCCGAATCCACGCTTCGTCATCATCTCACTTCCGTCTGTGCTTAGAACAAGGTCCGCTGCCGCATCGCGGCCGAGAGCGTGCCTTCGTCGAGATAGTCGAGTTCGCCGCCGACCGGCACGCCATGCGCCAGCCGCGTGACCTTGACGTTCGCCTCCTGCAGGAGGTCGGTGATGTAGTGCGCGGTGGTCTGACCATCGACCGTCGCGTTCAAGGCCAGGATGATCTCCTGCACCTCGGGCGCATGCGCACGCTGCACCAGCGCATCGATGGTGAGGTCCTGCGGGCCGACGCCGTCGAGCGGCGACAAGGTGCCGCCGAGTACGTGATAGCGACCGTTTGAGGCTTTTGCGCGCTCCAGCGCCCAGAGGTCGGCGACATCGGCGACGACCACAATCATCGCGGGATCGCGCCGCGGATCGGTGCACACCGTGCAGGGGCTCTGCGTGTCGATATTGCCGCAGGTCTTGCACACCTGGATGCGCTCGATCGCGACCTGCATCGCCGAGGCCAGCGGCACCATCAGCGCCTCGCGCTTCTTGATCAGATGCAGCGCGGCACGCCGCGCCGAGCGCGGCCCGAGGCCGGGCAGGCGCGCGAGCAGCTGGATCAGGCGCTCGATTTCAGGACCGGCGACGGCCATCAGATCACGACGATCATGAACTAACCAAAACCGAAGCCCGGCGGCAGGCCGAGCTTGCCGGTGATGGCCTGCATCTTCTCCTGCATCGCGGCTTCCGCCTTGCGGCGCGCGTCGCCATGTGCGGTGACCAGGAGATCCTCGAGGATCTCGGCCTCCTCCGGATTCAACAGCGACGGATCGATCTTGATGGACTTCACGTCCATCTTGGCGGTCATGCGCACGGCGACGAGGCCGCCGCCGGAGATGCCCTCGACCTCGATATTGCCGAGCTCCGCCTGCATCTCCTGCATCTTCGTTTGCAGCTGGGCCGCCTGTTTCATCATGCCGAGAAAATCAGCCATCGGAGCACCTCATCATCTGTCTTTTTTATTGAGCATGATCTTTCGGAAAACCGGTTCTTACTTTTCCGGATCAAGCTCTAGAAATCATCATCGTCCGATTCGTCCGGCGGCTCGACAGCACTGGCGTCGGATTCGGGCGGCTCGGGGGCGAGCCGGCGCACTTCGATCACCTTGGTACCCGGGAACCGTGCCAGGATCTCCTGCACGCGCGGGTCAGCCTCCGCCGCCGCCTCGCGCTCGCTCTTGGCGCGCAGGTTCTGCTCGCGCAGGGTCGCTTGGCCCTGCTCGTTTGAGACGATCACGGTCCAGCGCCGCCCCGTCCAGTCCTCCAGCTTGCGGCCGAGGTCGGAGACAAGCGATCGCTGCGCCGTGCGTTCCAGCGCAATCTCCAGACGCCCCTCCTCGAAGCGGACGAGCCGAACGTCCATCTCGAGCGCGCTCTTGGTGATCAGGTCGCGATTCTTGCCAGCAAGAGCGACGAGCTCCTGGAAGCTCGCGATCCGCAGCGCAGGCTGATCCTGCTGTGACGGTGACGGCTGCGATGACATCGCCTGAGGGCGCATCCCGCCGCCGACCGCGGCGAGCGTCGGGCCTTGCGGACGCGACGCCTGCACCGGCGGCGCTCCGGCACTCATGCTGGTTGCAGGACGCGGCGCTCCGCCGCCATTCGTGACAACCGGCGACCCGCCGCCATTCTGATCGATCATGCGAATGGCTTCGTCGGGCGTCGGCAGATCGGCTGCGTAGGCGATGCGCACCAGCACCATCTCGGCCGCGGCCGCCGGACGCGTCGCGCCCTGCGTCTCCGCAATGCCCTTCAGCAGCATCTGCCACATCCGCGACAGCACGCGCATCGACAGCTTGGTCGCGAAATCCCGCGCGCGCAGCCGCTCTGTCTCGCTGAACGCGACGTTGTCGGCTGTCACTGGCACCGCCTTCACGCGGGTGACGAAGTTCACGAACTCGGCGAGGTCCGACAGCACGACCACGGGATCGGCGCCGACATCGTATTGCTCGCGAAACTCCTTGAACGCGGCGGCGATGTCGCCGCTGGCAAGATGATGAAACAGGTCGATGACGCGGGTGCGGTCGGCAAGCCCCAGCATCTGCCGGACGTCGTCGGCGCGCACCTCGCCGGCACTGTGCGCGATCGCCTGGTCGAGCAGCGACAGCGAATCGCGCACCGAGCCTTCGGCGGCGCGCGCGATGATGCCGAGCGCCTCGGACTCGATCGTCACGCCCTCCTTGGTCGCGATGCCCTGGAGATGCTTCATCAGCACGTCGGCCTCGACCCGGCGCAGGTCGAAGCGCTGGCAGCGCGACAGCACCGTCACCGGCACTTTCCTGATCTCGGTGGTCGCGAACACGAACTTGGCGTGTTCCGGCGGCTCCTCCAAGGTCTTCAGGAAGGCGTTGAACGCCGCCGTCGACAGCATGTGGACTTCGTCGATGATGTAGACCTTGTAGCGCGCGCTGGCCGGCGCATAGCGCACGCTGTCATTAATCTGGCGGACGTCGTCGACGCCGGTGTGCGACGCCGCGTCCATCTCCAGGATGTCCATGTGCCGGCTTTCCATGATCGCCTGGCAATGGGTGCCGAGCACCGGCATGTGGATGGTCGGCCCCTTCACCGAGCCGTCGGGCAGCTCGTAATTCAGGGCGCGGGCAAGGATGCGGGCGGTGGTCGTCTTGCCGACGCCGCGGACGCCGGTGAGAATCCAGGCCTGCGGAATGCGGCCGGTCTCGAACGCGTTCGAGACCGTGCGCACGACGGCTTCCTGGCCAATCAGATCCGCGAAGCTGGAGGGGCGGTATTTGCGCGCCAGCACCCGGTAGGGCTTGGCGGGAGCGGCGGCGCTGTCGGGCGGAACGGATGGGGCGCCGGCGTCAGTCATCGAGCGATCCGCAAGTGAAACATTTCAGGCCGGCATCGATCGCGGTCGTCGACGCAATCAGCCTCGACGCGATCCACCGGAGCGCGGTCGAGCGCCCGCCTTGCGCGGGGTCCCCGCCATCTGTGCGCGATTCGCTCGAGAAAACAGGTAGGAGACTGACGAGCGACCCGATCCGGACCTCGTTAGGGCTGCTTCCTTCCGGACCTGACCCGGTTGGCGAGTGGCTCGTCCACCGCCAATCTCCCGCTGCCTATTTGGGGCCAAACGGACCGGAAAGCAAGCGCGAGCTTCGCCGGTCCGCTCCCCCGCCCTGCGGGCTTGTGCCACAGCTGGGAAAGGCTTTAGGTGCCGTCCAGCTCCCCGCATGACCGCCCCTGCCAGGAACCCCGCCGCATGCCCGAATCAGCCTGGTCGCTGCATCCGCAACTTGCGAAGGATACGATCGATATTGGCGACCTGCCGCTGTCGCGCGTGCTGGTGATCAAGGACGGCAATTTCCCCTGGCTGCTGCTGGTGCCGCGGCGCGAGGGCGCGGTCGAGATCATCGATCTCGACGAGGTCGCACAGGCGCAGCTGATGACCGAGATCACGCGGGTGTCGCGTGCCCTCAAGGAAATCACCAAATGCGACAAGCTCAATGTCGCGGCACTTGGCAACATGGTGCCGCAGCTGCATGTCCATGTCATCGCCCGCCGCACCACTGATGTGGCGTGGCCGCGCCCGGTCTGGGGCGTCGCACCACCTGTGCCGCACGATGCGCAGGAGGTGCAGCAATTCATCAGCGCCATCCGGCGCAAGATCTGGCTAGGGTGAGAGATGTCGCCATTCGACTTGTTTCCGCTGGGCAAGCCGGCCTTCGTCGGCCATCCGATCGAGCGCGCCGCGCATTTGCGCTTTCATGACGACAAGCTGCTCGCCTTCGAGAGCAAGCCGTCGACCCGGGCCTATGTCGTGCATCGCGATTCGCTGGTGCTGAAGCGGGACGGCGACCAGTTGCGCCCGCTGCTCTCGATCGACGAGGCGCTCGGTTTCGGCGCCAATCCGGGCACGATCTTCCTCGGGCTGCAGGACGGTGCGGCGGTGTTCGGCATGGGCATTTCGCCGGCCGCGGTCGAGAAGCTCGCGGGGCGCGAGGACGTGTCGGTCACCGAGCTGCGTGGCATCGCGATGCAGGGCGCGATCCCGGTCGACCAGCTGGCGACGATCGCGATGGCCAAGTCGATGGTCTCCTGGCATCAGCGCCACGGCTTCTGCGCCAATTGCGGCACCAAGACCGCGATGCGCGAGGGCGGCTGGAAGCGCGAATGCCCGAGCTGCAAGACCGAGCATTTCCCGCGCACCGACCCGGTCGTGATCTCGCTGGTCGCCTCGGGCGACAAGTGCCTGCTCGGCCGACAAAAGCAGTTTCCGGCCGGCATGTATTCCTGCCTCGCCGGCTTCGTCGAGGCGGCCGAGACGATCGAGGACGCGGTCCGCCGCGAGGTGTTCGAGGAATCCGGCATCCGCTGCACCGACGTCGCCTACTACATGACCCAGCCGTGGCCGTATCCGTCGTCGCTAATGATCGGCTGCAGCGCCCGGGCGCTGAACGAGTACATCGTCATTGACCGCGCCGAGCTCGAGGACGTCCGCTGGTTCAGCCGCGACGAGGCCCGGCTGATGCTCCAGCGGCAGCACCCGGATGGGCTGGCAGGCCCGCACCCGTTCGCCATTGCCCATCATCTGGTCGGGCGTTGGCTGAAGGACGAGGCCTAAAGGTAATTCAAGACCTCCGTACCCGGCGGGCGAGGCGGTACTTGGCGCCTCGGCCGTCCTGAACGGCCGATTCTTGCCATGGAACGTTTTTCTCTATATGAGGGTTTATCGACCTTCATATGGAACAAATTTCTCCATGACCGACGTCTCCGCCCAGGGCCCCGAAGCCAACCGCCGGCTCGACGCCATTGACCGCAAGATCCTGATGGTCCTGCAGGAGGATGCATCCCTGTCCGTCGCCGAGATCGGCGACCGGGTGGGGCTGTCGTCGACGCCGTGCTGGAAGCGCATCCAGCGGCTGGAGGCCGATGGCGTGATCCTGCGCCGGGTCGCGCTGGTCGATCAGAACAAGATCGGGCTCGGCATCTCCGTGTTCGTCTCGGTGGAGAGCGCCGACCATTCCGAGGCCTGGCTGAGGAAATTCGCCGAGGCCGTCAGCTCGATGCCGGAGGTGATGGAGTTCTATCGCATGGCCGGCGACGTCGACTACATGCTGCGCGTTGTGGTTGCGGACATGCAGAGCTATGACGTGTTCTACAAGAAGCTGATCAGCGCGGTGCCGTTGAAGAACGTCACCTCCCGCTTCGCGATGGAGAAGATCAAGTCGATCACCGTGCTGCCGGTGCCGCCGGTCTGATCGCCCCGTGATCGCGCCCCCCGCTCGCCTCATCGGCCGCCATGATCGCGGTTCGTCGGCACAGGACCGCAGGCGGCGAATGATCTCGACGGCCGCAACAAACTTCCGGGGACTGTTTACCATAACTTAGGCGGCGCCGCCTATCATACCTCCGATGGCGCCGCGTTCACCCGCTCCCTCGGCTCGTTTCGCATGGCTGAACGCCATCGTCCTGCTGCTTGGGAGCTTCGTCGCGGTCGCCTGGCTGACGCTGCAGGCACGTCCAGGCAATGAGATCGTCGCCGTGGCATTTCCGCCATGGTGGAGCGCGGAGGATGCGATGAACGCCGCAGCATCCGCCGATGCGGCCATCGTACGCACGACGTATCTTCCGACACTCCTGGTGTTGCGTCCCGGCCCCGTTGCGGGCTGGACGCGGCTGCGCGCAGCAGGAGCTTGGTTTGCCATTGATCCACAGGCGGTTGCCGCCTGTCTCACGGAATCGATCGGGACGCAGGGGGAACGGAAATGACGGACACGAACGCAGATCTTGCCGAGCTTCGCGAGATCACCAGCAAGGCTCTGATCACGCTGCTTTGGCTCCATGTTCCGATCGTTCTCATCGTCGGCCTCGCACGCGGGGGCGAGTGGCTGCTGCCGACGCTGACCATCGCAGTGCTGGCCGCGATCGCGACGATCTCCTGGCGGGCGACCGGGAGCGAATTGTCCACCCGTCTCACCGTCGCCGTCGCGCTGATGGTCACGGTGTCCGTGCTCGTCTACCAGATGTCGGGCCATGCGTGGCAGACCGACATGCACATGTACTTCTTCGCGATGCTGGCCTGCCTCATGGCCTATTGCGATTTCAGGCCGATCCTCATCGGCACGATCACGGTCGCGCTGCATCATCTGGTGCTCAATTTCATGCTGCCGGCGGCGGTCTATCCGGGCGGCAGCGACTTCGCCCGCGTCGTGCTGCATGCGGTGATCCTGCTGATCGAGGCCGGGGTCCTGATCGCGCTCGGCCACAAGCTGTCGCAGCTGTTCGAGACCACCGCCCGCAAGACGGCGGAGGCGGCGGCCGCCGGTGCGGCCGAGGCGCGCGCCAATGCCGAGCACGCTGAAATCGAACGACGCAGGAAGCTGGAGGGCGATGCGGCACGGCGCGAGCTTGCGACCGGCTTCGAGCGCAGGATCGGAGGCATCGTCGAGGCGGTTGCGGTCGCCGCAAACGAGATGCAGGGCCTGTCGACCTCGATGAGCCGCAGCAGTTCGGAAGCTGCGCGGCAGACCACGGCCGCGGCCCACGCCTCGCAGCAGGCCTCGAGCAATGTCGGAACGGTTGCTGCCGCGGCCGAAGAGCTGTCGGCGTCCATCAATGCCATTTCCCAGCAGGTCACCCGCTCCGCCGAAATCGCCGCGAAAGCGGCCGACGAGGCCCGCCGCACCAACACGGTGGTGGAGGGGCTCGCCTCCGGCACGCAGAAGATCGGCGAGGTCGTGACGCTGATCCAGACGATCGCCAGCCAGACCAATCTGCTCGCGCTCAACGCCACCATCGAAGCCGCTCGCGCCGGCGAGCATGGCAAGGGTTTCGCGGTCGTGGCAAGCGAGGTCAAGGCGCTCGCCAATCAGACGGCCAAGGCGACGGAGGAAATTTCCAGCCAGGTCCAGTCGATCCAGAACGCCACGGCGGATGCGGTCAGCGCCATTCAGCTCATCGGCGGAACGATCGCCGAGATCGACGGAATCTCCAAGGGCATCGCGAGCGCCGTGGAGCAGCAGGGCGAGGCCACGCGCGCCATCTCGGGCAACGTGCACCAGGCCGCTGACGGCACGCGCGAAGCGCACCTCAACATCCAGAACGTGGCGCATGCCTCCGACGAGACCGGCACCGCGGCGACGAAGCTGCTTGGCGCCGCCAACGGACTGACCTCGCAGTCCGACCGGCTGAAATCGGAGGTCGACCAGTTCTTGCGCTCGCTCAGCGCGGCGTGATGACGATCGAGCGCTCTCAGATCGTCTGGTTGTAGGCACCGACCTCGGGGTGCGTCCGCAGCACCTCGTTGACGGCCTCGAACATGTCGTGCATGCGCCGGTCGGAGACCGGGCTCTCCACCACGACGACGAGTTCCGGCTTGTTGGATGACGCCCGCACCAGGCCCCAGCTGCCGTCCGCGACGGTGACGCGCACGCCGTTGACGGTGACGAGATCGCGGATCGGCTGCCCCGCGACCTTGCCGCCCTGCTGCTGCAGCGCCTGGAAATGCTTCACCACGGCGTCGACGACACCGTATTTGACCTCGTCACCACAATGCGGCGACATGGTCGGCGACGACCACGTCTTCGGCAGCGCCTCCTTGAGGTCCGCCATCGACTTGCCCGGCGCGCGATCGAGCATCTCGCAGATCGCGATCGCCGAGACCAGGCCATCGTCATAGCCGCGGCCGAACGGGCGGTTGAAGAAGAAGTGGCCGGACTTCTCGAAGCCGGCGAGCGCACCGAGCTCGTTGGTGCGGCGCTTCATGTAGGAATGGCCGGTCTTCCAATAGGCGGTCTTGGCGCCCTGCGCCTGCAGCACGGGATCCGTCATGAACAGTCCCGTCGATTTCACGTCGACGACGAACTGCGCGTCCTTGTGAATCGCCGACATGTCGCGCGCCAGCATCACGCCGACCTTGTCGGCGAAGATCTCCTCGCCGGTGTTGTCGACCACGCCGCAGCGGTCGCCGTCGCCATCGAAGCCGAGGCCGACATCGGCCTTGTGCGCCAGCACGGCGTCACGGATGGCGTGCAGCATCTCCATGTCTTCGGGATTCGGATTGTACTTCGGGAAGGTGTGGTCGAGCTCGGTGTCGAGCGGGATCACTTCGCAGCCGATCGCCTCCAGCACTTGCGGCGCGAACGCGCCCGCCGTGCCGTTGCCGCAGGCGGCAACGACTTTCAACTTGCGCTTCAGCTTGGGACGGTTGGTGAGATCGGCGATGTAGCGCGCGGGATAATTTTCGTGGAACTGATAGGAGCCGCCGCCGGCGTTCTTGAACTCGGCGTTGAGCACGATCTCCTTCAGCCGGGTCATCTCCTCGGGGCCGAAGGTGAGCGGCCGGTTGGCGCCCATCTTCACTCCGGTCCAGCCATTGTCGTTGTGCGAGGCGGTGACCATGGCGACGCAGGGCACGTCGAGATCGAACTGCGCGAAATACGCCATCGGCGTCACCGCGAGGCCAATGTCGTGCACCTTGCAGCCGGCAGCCATCAGGCCCGAGATCAGCGCGTATTTGATCGAGGCGGAGTAGCCGCGGAAGTCGTGGCCGGTGACGATCTCTCGGCTGACGCCGCGTTCCGCGATCAGCGCGCCCAGCCCCATGCCGAGCGCCTGAACACCCATCAGGTTGATTTCTTTGTTGAACAGCCAGCGCGCGTCATATTCGCGGAAGCCCGTCGGCTTCACCATCGGCTCGGATTCAAAGGCATAGGTGTTGGGAACCAGGACGGCTTTCGGCTTGGGAAACATCAGCAGGGGCCTCGAAAAATCACATCAATGGAAGAATGGGGTCGTGCCTTGCACGACGTCATACAACAAAGGCAGATGAATGCAGGCAACAATCAGGCAGCGTGGCCCCGTCCTCGGAACCATCTGGCCTGCCGGTATATGGGGACAGTCAGCGCATCAGCCAAGATGCGGGCGATGGTGATTACTGCTCCAGCACCATCTGGCCGTTGGCGTAGGCGAAGCGCTTCAGCTTGGACAGGAACGACAGTCCGAGCAGGTTCTCCGACAGCGCGGTATCCGGCAGCACCAGCGCATCGACGTCGCGCACGGTGAGCTCGCCGAGCTCGACCATCGCGAGCCGGGCGCGCGCGGCCTTCACGGTGCCGTTCGCCGTCGTCACGTTGGCGGTGTAGTCGCTGCGGGCGGGGCGCAGGCCAAAGCGGGCGGCGGAGCTTTCGTTGAGCGCGACCATCGAGGCGCCGGTATCGACCATGAAGCTGATGCGCTGGCCGTCGATGCGGCCGTCGGCCCGGAAATGGCCGCGCCGGTCGGTCGAAATGCTGATGCTGCGCTGAGCTGAAGCCGTGTCCAAGGTGGCGGCGCGTGCCGCGGGCGTGGCGGACGCCGGCGCGGGCGTCAGGCGATCGGCCAGCTGTGCCATGAAGGTGCCGAGGCCGACGAGAACGGCCGCGAAGATCATTATGCTACGCATTACACAACGCCCGACTTTACCCCGCAACCGACTTGACCATGAAAGCCGCTGACGGGCGACTGAAGCGGAGCGGCTGCCGCTGTCATTTTGGCGAAAACGATGAGCGAAGCGTTAACGATGGCGATGCGGACGGTATAATTTGCACGAGCTACGTCCCGCGCGGCTTCGCTCGCCGGGTCGGCTGCGCGTTGGCCGGATCGTCGGGCCAGGGATGGCGGGGATAGCGGCCGCGCAAATCGGTGCGCACGGCGGCGTAGGAGCCGCGCCAGAAGCCCGGCAGATCGCGCGTCACCTGCACCGGCCGCTGCGCCGGCGACAGCAGCTCCAGCACCAGCGGCACCGCGCCCCGGGCGATCGAGGGGTGGATATTGAGCCCGAAGAGCTCCTGCAGCCGCACGGCAATGGTCGGTCCCTGCTCGGCCTCGTAGTCGATCGCCAGCATGGTGCCGGTCGGCGCCTCGAAATGCGTCGGCGCCTCCTTGTCGAGCCGGGCGCGGAGGTCCCAGGGCAGCAGTGCCATCACGGCATCGGAGACGTCGCCGGGCGAGACCTCCTTGAGCGAGGTCTTGTCGGCGAGCAGCGGCACCAGCCAATCCTCACGCCGCGCGATCAGGCCCGCATCCGACAGGTCCGGCCAGCTGTCGCCTTCCGCCTTACGCAGGAAGGTTACGCGGTCGCGCCATTGCTTGGCGGCCTTCGACCATGGCAGCCGGTCGAGCCCGGCCGCGCAGATGCCGTCTGCAAAGATGCGCGCGGTGTCTTCCGAGGGCGTGAGCGCCACCGGCGCATCGGCCATGACGATGGCGTGCAGCCTGCGCCGGCGCCGCGCCCGCAGTGCCAACGCATCTCGGTCGAAGCTGACCTCGTCCCTGGCTTCGATGTGAGCAGCGAAATGGCGCTCGATGTCCTCGATCGCGAGCGGCGCCGCCAGCAGGATGCGGCCGTTCGCCGCCGTGCCGGTGAGTTCGCCGACGGCAATATAGGGCACGCGGGCCAGCGACGAGGTCTGCTCGACGGCCGCGCCGCGGCCGTTGGCGAGCACGAAGCTGCCATTGCCGCGATTGCGCGCGACGCGGTCGGGGAAGGCGAGAGCGAGCATGACTCCGGTGCTCAAGTCGCTCACCACGTCGGAGGAAGCTGGCGACGACCCCACCTGCTGGACCCAACGCCGCGCCAAGTCGCGAGCGCTCTGGGCTCGCTGGGAACGATCGCGACGGAACTGATCGATCCGGACCTCGAGGTCGATGCTATCGCCGCCAAGCCCGCGTTCGGTCAGGATGGCGGCGATCTCGGCCGCCTCCTCGGTCATCGAATAATATTCGGAGTCGATGATCATCCGCGCCAGCCGCGGCGGCAGCGCCAGCGCCCGGAGTCGCCGGCCCTCGTCAGTCAGGCGGCCGTCGCCATCGAGGGCGCCGAGCTCGTTCAGGAGGTCGCGGGCCTCCTTCCAGGCGGGCTGTGGCGGCGGATCGAGGAAGCTCAGCGTCGCGGGATCACTGACGCCCCATTGGGCGAGGTCGAGCACCAGCGAGGACAGGTCGGCGCTCAGGATTTCCGGCTGGGTGTAGGCCGCGAGCGAGGCGGTCTGCGGCTCGTCCCACAGCCGGTAGCAGACCCCAGGCTCGGTGCGGCCGGCGCGGCCGCGGCGCTGGTCGACGGCGGCGCGCGAGGCCCGCACCGTCTCCAACCGGGTCAGGCCGATGTCCGGTTCGTAGCGTGGTACCCGGGCGAGGCCGGAATCGACCACGATGCGGACGCCTTCGATGGTCAGCGAGGTCTCCGCGATCGAGGTTGCCAGGACGACCTTGCGCTGCCCCTTGGGCGCCGGCGAGATGGCGCGATCCTGGACCGCGGCGTCGAGCGCGCCGAACAGCGGCACGATCTCGATCGCAGCGTCATGGACGCGCTCGGCGAGCATGGTTTGCGTCCGCCGGATCTCGGCGGCCCCGGGCAGGAACGCCAGCACCGAGCCGGCATCGGCCCGCAACGCGCTCGCGATCGTCTCGGCCATCTGGCGCTCGATCGGCGCATCCGGCTTGCGGCCAACATGACGGGTCTCGACCGGATAGGCGCGACCCTCGCTCTCGACCACCGGCGCATCGCCGAGCAGGCTCGCGACGCGGGCGCCATCCAGCGTCGCCGACATCACGAGAATGCGGAGATCCTCGCGCAGGCCCTGCTGCGCATCGCGCGCCAGCGCGAGGCCCAGATCGGCATCGAGCGAGCGCTCGTGGAATTCGTCGAACAGCACGGCGGCGACGCCGGTGAGTTCGGGATCGTCGAGGATCTGCCTCGTGAAGATGCCTTCGGTCACGACCTCGATGCGGGTCGCGCGCGACACCTTCGAGCCGAACCGGACGCGATAGCCGACGGTGTCGCCGGCGCGCCCACCGAGCGACTTCGCCATGCGCTCGGCGCTGGCGCGGGCCGCGATGCGTCGCGGCTCAAGCACGATGATCTTGTTATCCCCGACCCATGGCGCATCGCGCAGCGCCAGCGGCACGCGCGTGGTCTTGCCGGCGCCGGGGGGCGCCACCAGCACGGCCGTGTTGCTGCGCGCAAGCGTGCCGGACAATTCGTCCAGCACGGCATCGATGGGCAGCGGCGTGTCGAAGCGGAGGGGCACTGATGGGGCCGTGGACTATGCGACCCGTCTTCCGGGACGGGCCAATCTAGATACCGTGGTGAGATGATGAGATGCCTGCCGCGAATTCGATGCACCCTCTCCCCCTGTGGGAGAGGGTGGCGGACATGAGCGCAGCGAAATGGCCGCCGGGTGAGGGGTTCTTTCCGCGGAGACAGACCCCTCACCCGGCTCGCCGGCGCTTCCGCGCCAGCGATCCACCCTCTCCCACAAGGGGAGAGGGTGCACCGAGATCTGGATGAAGTATCTCGTCATCTCAACCAACAAAGAACGAAACGTCGTAAAACTAATTTCCCTTCACCGACGGCCTGCCGACACTTTCGTAGACGAAGCCGTGGGCGGCCATCTCGTCGGGTCGGTAGACGTTGCGCAGGTCGACCACGACGGGAGTGGCCATCACCTCCTTGAGGCGATCGAGGTCCATGGCCCGGTACTGCACCCATTCGGTGACCAGCACGATGGCGTCGGCACCCGTCGCGCAATCATAGGGATCGTCGTAATAGGCGATCTCGGGCAGCTCCTTCTTGGCCTGCTCGATGCCGACAGGATCATGCGCGCGCACCTTAGCGCCCATGTCGAGCAGACCCGTCACCAGCGGGATCGACGGCGCCTCGCGCATGTCGTCGGTCTCCGGCTTGAAGGTCAGGCCGAGCACCGCGACCGTCTTGCCGCGCAGATTGCCGCCGACGGCATGCGCGACCTTGCGCGCCATCGCGCGCTTGCGGTTGTCGTTGACGGCCAGCACGGATTCGACGATGCGCAATTGCGTGTCGTAGTCCTGCGCGATCTTGATCAGCGCGCGCGTATCCTTCGGGAAGCACGAGCCGCCGAAGCCAGGGCCCGCGTGCAGGAACTTCGAGCCGATGCGGTTGTCGAGACCGATGCCGCGCGCCACTTCCTGAACGTCGGCGCCGACCTTCTCGGCGAGATCGGCGACCTCGTTGATGAAGGTGATCTTGGTCGCGAGGAACGCGTTGGCGGCGTACTTGATCAGCTCGGCGGTGCGCCGCTCCGTGTACATGATCGGCGCCTGGTTCAGCGACAGCGGACGGTAGATGTCGCCGAGCGCCTTGCGGCCGCGCTCATCCCCCGTGCCGACGACGATGCGGTCCGGCCATTTGAAGTCGCGGATCGCAGCACCCTCGCGCAGGAATTCTGGATTGGAGGCGACCACGACGTCGGCCGCCGGATTGGTCTCGCGGATGATGCGCTCGACCTCGTCGCCGGTGCCGACCGGCACCGTCGATTTGGTCACGACCACGGTGAAGCCGGTCAGCGACGCCGCGATCTCGCGGGCGGCAGCATAGACGTAGGACAGGTCGGCATGGCCATCGCCGCGCCGCGACGGGGTGCCGACGGCGATGAAGACGGCATCGGCTTCGGCGACCGGCTGCTTGAGATCGGTGGTGAAGTCGAGTCGCTTGGCCTTCACATTGGTCGCGACCAGCGCATCCAGCCCGGGCTCGAAGATCGGGATTTCTCCGCGATGAAGCGCGGCGATCTTGCTTTCGTCCTTGTCGACACAAGTGACCTGATGGCCGAAATCGGCAAAGCAGGCACCGGACACCAGCCCCACATAGCCCGTGCCGATCATCGCAATTCGCATCGAAATCCATCCTTCGTGGTTAATACTTTCGCGTCTTAAACCATTTGCGGTCCAAGGGGAATTTAGAAAACGGCATGACGTTTGGATGACAGCAAGGAGTATTAACGGCTCTGCTCGATAATGCGGCAGCTCCGCGCCAGAGAGGGACATCATGACCGCGAATGGCACGCCGACAGCTGCCGGAACCGAGGCGCGTATCGACTGGGTCGACTACGCCAAGGGTATCTGCATCATCATGGTCGTGATGATGCACTCGGTGCTCGGCGTCGAGCTCGCCGCCGGCGAGACCGGCTTCATGCACGCTGTCGTCGCCTTCGCCAAGCCGTTTCGGATGCCCGATTTCTTCCTGATTTCGGGCTTGTTTCTGCCACTGGTGATCAATCGTGACTGGCGTACCTATCTCGACCGCAAGGTCGTCCACTTCGCCTATTTCTACGTGCTCTGGGTGACGATCCAGTTCGGCTTCAAGGCGCCCGGCTTCGCCGCGGCGAGCAGCTGGCCGCATGCCGGCTACCTGTATCTGGAATCCTTCATCGAGCCGTTCGGCACGCTGTGGTTCATCTATCTGCTGCCGATCTTCTTCGTGGTCATCAAGCTGACGCGAAAGGCGCCGGCGCCGATGATCTGGGGCATGGCCGCGGGCCTGGAGATGGCGCACATCGTCACCGGCTGGACCGTGATCGACGAGTTCTGCGCCCGCTTCGTCTACATCTACTCGGGCTATCTGTTCGCCTCTCATATCTTCGCGCTCTCCGAGCGCGCGCGGTCCCAGCCTCTGCTCGCGGTCGCCGGCCTGCTCGCCTGGGCGGTGATCAATCAAGGTCTCGTCAGTCTCGGCGTGAGCGAATGGCCGGCGATCTCGTTGCTGCTCGGCTATGCCGGCGCGGTTGCCATTATCATTGCCGGCACGCTGCTCGCCCGCGCGCAACTGCTCAACGCGCTCAAGTTCTGCGGCGAGCATTCGATCGTGATCTATCTCGCCTTCTTCCTGCCGATGGCCGCGACCCGCGCCTTGCTGCTGAAGACGGCGATCATCACCGACATCGGCACGATTTCGCTGCTCGTGACCGTCGCCGGCGTGCTCGGCGCCCTCGCGATCTGGCGCCTCGCGCTCCTTGTCGGCGCGCGCTTCCTGTTCGAACGCCCGATCGCATTCTGGATCGCGCCGCCGAAGCGGCGTCCGGCGTTGCAGCCGGCAGAGTAGCGCCACCCTCAGTGTCGTCCCGGGCGAAGACCCGGGACCCATAACCACCGTCCCCTGTGTTGGGCATGCTGTGGCTCCAGCCTGCCACCTCATCACCGCCTGGGAGTATGGATCCCGGGTCGGCGCCCCGCCGCCGCTTCGCGCCGTCTTGGCTTGCCCGGGACGTCAGCGGAGTTTGTGGCGCCGACCGCGCGCTACAGGGCCGTCGATTTGCGTGGGGAACGCAGAGGAATCTACCGTTCCGAGGGTGTCAATCCGGTCCAAATTCCCTACATTGCGGCCATGCCCAAAGCTCCCCAGAAAGCCGCCGTCACGCCCGCCGCTCCTGCGCCTGCCGCCGCCAAGGCTGCTGCCAAAGGCGACCATGTGTTCCTGGTCGACGGCTCGTCCTACATCTTCCGCGCCTATCACGCACTGCCGCCGTTGAACCGCAAGTCCGACGGCTTGAACGTCAATGCCGTGCTCGGCTTCTGCAACATGCTGTGGAAGCTGTTGCGCGACATGCCCGAGACCGACCGGCCGACGCATCTGGCGATCGTGTTCGACAAGTCCGAGGTCACGTTCCGCAACAGGATCTATGCCGACTACAAGGCGCACCGGCCACCGGCACCGGATGACCTGATCCCGCAATTCGCGCTGATCCGCCAGGCCGTACGCGCCTTCGACCTGCCCTGCCTGGAGCAGGGCGGCTTCGAGGCCGACGACCTGATCGCGACCTATGCGCGGCTCGCCTGCGAGCGCGGCGCCACCACCACCATCGTCTCCTCCGACAAGGACCTGATGCAGCTCGTCAACGACTGCGTCACGATGTACGACACCATGAAGGATCGCCGCATCGGCATCGCCGAGGTGGTCGAGAAGTTCGGCGTGCCGCCGGAGAAGGTCGTCGAGGTGCAGGCGCTGGCCGGCGATTCCACCGACAACGTGCCGGGCGTGCCCGGCATCGGCATCAAGACCGCCGCGCAGCTGATCAACGACTATGGCGACCTCGAAAGCCTGCTGACGCGCGCGACCGAGATCAAGCAGCCGAAGCGGCGCGAGGCGCTGATCGAGAATGCCGAGAAGGCGCGGATCTCGCGCCAGCTGGTGCTGCTCGACGACAAGGTCGCGCTCGAGGTGCCGCTCGACGATCTCGCCGTCCACGAGCCCGATCCGCGCAAGCTGATCGCGTTCCTCAAGGCGATGGAGTTCTCGACGCTGACGCGCCGCGTCGCCGACTATTCGCAGATCGATCCTTCGGATGTGACCGCGGATGCCCAGCTGAAGAGCGGCGCTGCAACGGCCGCACCCCCGCCCGCCGCTGCAAGCGTTGGAGCAAGCGCATCCAGCAAGCCGGCGGCTGCTCCTCGCAGCGGCGATCCGCGGATCGACAAGTCCGCCATGGGCAAGGGCACACCCGCTGGTCTCGCCGAGTCCAGGGCCGAAGCGGCGAAGAGCGCGCGCATCGATCGCGACAAGTACCAGACGCTGCGGACCCTGCCCGAGTTGAAAGCCTGGCTGGCGCGCGCGCACGAGTTCGGCCGGATCACCCTCGAAGTCAAGGCCAGCTCGATCGACCCGATGCAGGCGAGCCTCTGCGGCATCGCCCTTGCGCTGGCGCCGAACGATTCCTGCTACATCCCGCTGGCGCATCGCCAGGCCGGCGATGGCGGTGGCCTGTTCGATGCCGGTCTGGCGCCCGACCAGATCAAGGAGAGCGATGCGCTCGCCGCGCTGCAGCCGGTCCTCGAATCCGCCGGGCTCACGAAGATCGGCTACAACATCAAGTTCATCGCGGTTCTGCTGGCGCAACACGGCATCACGCTTCAGAACGTCGACGACATCCTGCTGATGAGCTACGCGCTCGACGCCGGGCGCGGCTCGCACAAGCTCGATTCGCTGGCCGAGCACGTGCTCGGCCACGCCGTCCTCAGCGAAAGCGAGCTGATCGGCAGCGGCAAGAACAAGCTGACGTTCGAGCAGGTCGCGATCGACCGCGCCACGGCGCATGCGGCTGAAGCGGCCGATGTCATTCATCGCGTCTGGCGCGTGTTGAAGCCGCGCCTCGTCGCCGAGCGCATGACCGCCGTGTACGAGACCTTGGAGCGGCCGCTGGTGGCGGTGCTGGCGCGCATGGAGCGGCGCGGCATCTCGATCGATCGCCAGGTGCTGTCGCGCCTCTCCGGCGATTTCGCCCAGACGGCGGCGCGCGTCGAGGCCGAGCTGCAGGAGCTGGCTGGCGAGCCGATCAATGTCGGCAGCCCCAAGCAGATCGGCGACATCCTGTTCGGCAAGATGGGCCTGTCGGGCGGCACCAAGACCAAGACGGGCGCGTGGTCGACCTCCGCGTCTGTTCTCGATGACCTCGCCGAGCAGGGCAATGATTTCGCGCGCAAGATCCTGGAATGGCGCCAGGTGTCGAAGCTGAAATCGACCTACACCGACGCGCTGCCGACCTACGTCAACCCGCAGACGCACCGCGTGCACACCACCTACGCGCTGGCCGCGACGACCACCGGCCGGCTGTCGTCGAACGAGCCGAACCTGCAGAACATCCCGGTGCGCACCGAGGACGGCCGCAAGATTCGCCGCGCCTTCATCGCCACGCCGGGCCACAAGCTGGTATCGGCCGACTACTCGCAGATCGAGCTGCGGCTGCTGGCCGAGATCGCCGACATTCCGGTGCTGAAGCAGGCGTTCAAGGATGGCCTCGACATTCACGCGATGACCGCGTCGGAGATGTTCGGCGTGCCGATCAAGGACATGCCGAGCGAGGTGCGCCGCCGCGCCAAGGCGATCAATTTCGGCATCATCTACGGCATCTCCGCGTTCGGCCTCGCCAACCAGCTCGGCATCGCCCGCGAAGAGGCCTCGGCCTACATCAAGCGTTATTTCGAGCGCTTCCCGGGCATTCGTGCCTACATGGACGAGACCCGCGAATTCTGCCGCAAGAACGGCTATGTCGTCACGCTGTTCGGCCGCAAGTGCCACTACCCGGAGATCAAGGCGTCCAACGCCTCCGTGCGCGCCTTCAACGAGCGCGCCGCGATTAACGCACGATTGCAGGGGACTGCTGCCGACATCATCCGCCGCGCCATGACGCGGGTGGAGGAGGCGCTGGCGCAAAAGAAGCTGTCGGCGCAGATGCTGCTGCAAGTGCATGACGAACTGATCTTCGAGGTCCCCGACGACGAGGTCGCCGCCACCTTGCCGGTGGTGCAGCACGTCATGCAGGACGCCCCGTTCCCCGCCGTGCTGCTCTCGGTGCCTCTGCACGTCGACGCCCGCGCTGCCAATAACTGGGACGAGGCGCATTGAGCGGCAGACGATGAGCTCGTTCATTACCGCGAACTGGCTCATGATCGCGCATCGCATTCAACGACCACCACTGTCGTCCCGGGCAAGCCCTGAGTAGCGCGAAGCGATGCTCGGGGCGCCGACCCGGGACCCATACCCCCAGGGAGCGGTTTGAGGCGCGCTGGTCATTGGCTTTTTGCCCAACGCGACTGCTGCGGCGTATGGGTCCCGGATCGGCGCCGCGCCGCGCTATCGCGCGTCGAGGCTTGTCCGGGACGACGGCGGTGGGTGGGGCGCGAGCGCCGATCAAACAGCTCAGCTCTATCGGGTGGGCAAAGGCGCGCCCATCCGAGCGCTCGTGTCGCCGAGCCATCCCGCGCCGTGCCACCGTTGCCACCGTCGGCGCGGATGCGCGGGGGGCACGCGACCGCCCTGCAGGCGGCTGCTTTGCCTACCCTACGGCCGCTTCCATTCTGCTTCACATCTCAAACAGCGATCGACATGGGGACGCAGTCTCGCGGCGTAGCACGCCCGAGGTCTGCGATCAGTTTGTCCCTCTTATGAGTGCAGAGGGCGCAGGGAATGCCGGGTGAGGGCCTCACCCATGGCCCGCCTGCGAAAAAAATGCAGGCGGCAGGTACCACAGGCAAAGCCGAACACGCCGGCATTCCCTGCGCGATGGGCTTACGGCTGCTTCGCGATCTCCCCGGTGCGCCGGCTCGTTGGCCACCGTCGTCCACGCCGTGCATCAGCAGCAGCGCCAACTTGACCTCAGCGTCGGGAGGCCAGGACCACGCGACTTGACCGTCCGCAAGCGCCCGTTCGTCCGCACACCACAAGGACATGCTGCGAGCTCTCGCGGCCATCGCATCCCCACCTCGCGTGTCGTGACGATCGCGCGCTGACGCCCCTCTGCGGTGAGGCGGGATGCGCGGATACAATCATGATTTCTGTAAAAGCGCAAGGGATTTATTTTTATCAGAATACAGCCCATTGCTTGCGGCGCTGACCCGGGACGACAGCGGAGGGTGGACGCAAGTGTCGCGACACACCCGTGTCGTCCCGGGCAAGCCCTGGGCAGCGCGAAGCGATGCTCGGGGCGCTGACCCGGGACCCATACCCCCAGGGAGTGGTTTGAGGCGCGCTGGTCATTGGCTTTTGTGCCCACCACGTCCGCCGCGGCGTATGGATCCCGGATCGGCGCCATGCCGCGCTGTCGCGCGTCACGGCTTGTCCGGGACGACAGCGGCGAGAGGGGACGGATAGGCGGTTCACAGGCGCCCGGCGCGAAATCGGACGAACGCGGCTTCACCGCTCGTTAGGCATGATGCGATCGCATCCGGGTCGAGGGCGCTGCCGGTAACACGACGTGCAGCGTGCCCGAGCAAGATCGTCCACGGGATGCCGCGTGAGCCGATCGCGCGACGTGTCCTGACCACCCACGCCCGCGCCGATCGCACCGAACAGGCCGAATTGATTCATCCGATGACCGCGACCATCTCCGCAGCCTCGAGCCAGACGCGCGATCGCCGCGCGCTCCTGATTCTGCTGGCGGAGCTGTGCCTGTACAACGGCCTCTATCTGGTGCGCTGGTGGCCGACGTCGCCACAGCCGGGTTTTGGCGATTTCTTCGGCCTGTGGTCGTTCGGCAAGTTCGCAGCGCTCGCGGGCGCAGGCATCTACGATCCGTTCGCGCTGATCAACTATCAGCAGACGCTGATGTCGACGCTCGATGGCGGCGGCTTTCCCTATCCGTACCCGCCGACCTTCCTGCTGGCCCTGATTCCACTCGGCATGATGGCGTTGCCACCGGCCTATCTGTGCTGGATCGGGATCACCTTCGCGCTCTATGGATGGGCGACCCTCGGGCGCGAGTGGCGTTGGCTGCTCGGCCTCGCGCTGCTCGCCGCGCCGACGACGCTGATCAGCGTCATCACCGGCCAGAACGGTTTCCTGTCGGCCGCGCTGCTGATCGGCGGACTACGCCTCGTCCCGAGCCGGCCTGTCATCGCCGGCGTGCTGCTCGGCCTGCTCGCCTACAAGCCGCAATTCGTGCTGCTGATGCCGGTCGTGCTGCTGGCGTCGCAGAGCTGGCGGACCATTGGCGCCGCGGTCGCGACGACGCTGCTCATCGTCATCGTCACCAGCGCGGCCCTCGACTGGTCGATCTGGCTGCAATGGATCAAGGGCTTCCCGACCTACCAGGCGCTGCTGCAGGACAACCAGGGCAGCCTCGACCACATGATGCCGACGGTGATCGCCGGCGTGCATGCGATCGGCTCCCCCGCGGCGGTCGGCCACGCGCTGCAGCTCATTCTGTCCGGTGTCGTCGCCGTGCTGGCCTGGCGGGCCTGTCGGCGCGGCATCACCGACCGGACCATCGCGCTGGTCGCGATCGGCAGCGTCATCGTCACGCCCTATGCGATGATCTACGACCTGCCGATGGTTGCGGCGGGACTGCTGATCCATTGGAAGGCGCGGACCGACGCCGGCGAGCCGATCGCAGCAGCGGAGATCGGCGTCGCGATCGCGTTGTCCGCCTGCCTGCTCGCGATGATCGGTCATTCGCTACCGTTCGTCGCCGCCGCGCTGCTCTGCCTGCTGTTCCTCAGCGTCGCCGGCATCTTCAGCCGGGCGGAGCAGTCGATCCCAGCGCTGAAGGTGGCGCCGCCGGCAGCGGGCTGATTGCGCTCGCGCGAGAGCGCCCTCAATCCAGCTTCGCCTCCATGCCGCGTTTGACGGCGGGGCGGGCCATCAGCGTGTCGTACCAGCGCTTGACGTGGGGGAAGTCGGCGAGGTCGACCTTGTGGCGGGGGTGGCGCCAGGCCCAGCCGAGGATGGCGAAATCGGCGATCGAGAGCGCGCCGGCGACGAATTCGTGGCTCGCCAGCCGACGGTCGAGCACGCCATAGAGGCGGACGGTCTCGGCCATGTAGCGCTTCAGGCCATAGGCACGGTCCTGCTCGTTGGTCAGCGCGATGAAATGGTGCACCTGCCCCGGCATCGGGCCGAAGCCGCCCATCTGCCACATCAGCCACTCATAGACCGGGATCCGCTCGGCCAGCGATTTCGGCAGGAATCGCCCGGTTTTTTCGCCCAGATAGAGCAGGATCGCACCGGATTCGAACACGCTGACCGGCTTGCCATCCGGGCCGTCGGGATCGACGATCGCCGGGATCTTGTTGTTGGGGCTGATGGCGAGGAAGTCGGGGGCCATCTGGGCGCCCTTGGTGATGTCGACCGGGACGACGCGGTAAGGTAATCCCATCTCCTCGAGCGCGACCGAGATCTTGCGGCCGTTGGGCGTGTTCCAGGTGTGCAGCTCGATCGTCATGGCGGGGGTCCTTCCGATGTCCTTGCCAAATGTCCTTGCTTGGCCTTTGGCTTCCCATTAGCTCGAAACTGCGCGGCGTTCCAAACGTACCGTTGTTGATGGGACATCCTGGCGGCTGGCCTCGGCCGGCCGACCCCGATAGATTGCGCCACCCGAAATCACCGACGAACCGACCCCCAGGGGAAACCGCCGTGTCCAAATCCGCCTCCCGCGCCCGCCTTCTCGAGATCATCCGCAGGCGCTCGTTCGGCCGTGGCGAGATCACCCTGGCCTCCGGCCGCAAGAGCGATTTCTACTTCAACCTCAAGCCGACCATGATGGACCCGGAGGGTGCGACGCTGCTCGCCGAGCTCACCTATGAGGCGTTGAAGGACGACGGCTACGACTATATCGGCGGGCTGGAGATGGGCGCGGTGCCGCTGGCCGGCGCGATCGCGCAGATCTCCTGGATCAAGGGCCACCCGATCGCGGCGTTCTTCGTGCGCAAGAAGCCGAAGGAGCACGGCGCCAGGCTCGCGATCGAGGGCCTGACCCGGGACGAGACCTTGGCGGGAAAACGCATCGTCGTCGTCGAGGACGTCACCACGACCGGCGGCTCGGCGATGAAGGCCGTGGAGGCCCTGCGCGAGGCCGGTGCCGAGGTGTCGCTGGTGTTCACGATGGTCGACCGCGAGGAAGGCGCTGCGGAGACGTTCGCCGCGGCCGGCCTGCCGTTCCAGGCGCTCTACAAGGCCCGCGAGTTCCTCTGACTTTCTCGCGTAGCGCGGCACATTTCGGCACCGCGCACACCGCTCATTTACCAACGCTCGTTAAGGTTACCGCAAAGCTGATGGGGCCTCGCCTTAAGTGTGGCCCGATCGATCGCTCTTGATCGATGCGACGCGGATTTGCCGCGTCTGTCAGGGCTTTGCGGTGACGATGGTGGCGGCGGGAGTGCGGGCGTTGCGGTGCGTGTTGTCGGTTGCGCGGATGGCCCGCGGGGTGGCGGTCGCAATCACGCTCGGCGTTGCCGCAGCGGTGGCGCTGATGCCGCAGATCGCGTCGGCCCAGGGCTTGTTCGATCTTCTGTTCGGCGGCTTCAGCAAGCCGGCGTCGCAGCGGCCCGCACAGGGCGGCTTCTTTGCTGATCCGTTCGGCACCAACCCTCAGGCGCCGGTGCAGCCGCGCGCGGCCTCGAGCGGCTCGGGCGCGGCGTTCTGCGTGCGCACCTGCGACGGACGCTATTTCCCGCTGACCCGCGGCCTCGCCTCCCCCGTGCAGATGTGCCAGGCGTTCTGCCCGGCCAGCCCCACGAAGGTGTATTTCGGCTCGAACATCGACTACGCTACCGCGGCCAATGGTGAGCGCTATGCCGACAGCGAGAACGCGTTCGCCTACCGCCAGGCGCTGCGCGCCGACTGCACCTGCAACGGCCGCGATCCCGCCGGACTCTCACCGGTCGACCTCTCGCTCGACACCTCGCTGCGCCCCGGCGACGTGGTCGCCACCAGCGATGGGCTGGTCGCCTATTCCGGCACGCGCGGCAGCGGCGGCCAGCCGGCCGACTTCAAGCCGGTCGCCTCCTATCCCGGGCTGAACTCGGACACGCGGGCGCGGCTGAGCGAGATGAAGGTCGCGCCGGTGCGCGCCGAGATGCTGGCGGCGGATGCATTGGCCGCCATGCCGCCGCCGGAGGCCAGTGCCGGCAATGTCAGCGTCGCGCCGCCGCTGACCATCGCGCCGAAGCCGGCTGCGAGCCGCGCCAAGCGAGCGGGCGTGGATTGAGCCTGGGCTGGCGTCCGTTGCGAGCAGGACGGCGTCAGCGCCCCACGATCACGCCGATGACGTTCGGCGCCTCCAGATATTTCTCCTCGATCGCCGCGCGTGTGGCCGCACGGTTGTCCGGCGTCAGCAGGCCGCGCTTCTCGGCCAGGATCATCCAGCAGAAGCCCCACCAGTCGGTCAGCATTCCCTCGTCGTCGACCAGGTCATAGCCCTGCTCGGCCGCGAAGATGCGCGCCCGCGCCTCGTCGAGCCCGTCGAGGAAGGTGTGATCGGTGGCCGCGAACAGGTCGTCCGAAATATCGTCGGTGGTGTAGCCCCAGACCGACATGCAGACGGCGTTGAAGGCGCGGTCGATCTGGTCGTCATCGACGGCCCGGCGCCGCGCCGTCTTGTGCAGCCGCGTCAGGCTGCGCGCAAAATCGGCAATGCGGGTCAGGGCCAGGGGATCAAAGGCGATGGTGGACATGGTGTGCTCGCGTGATGCACTGATGCCGGGGTGTGAGCGGATCGAATCGCAATCAGGATAAGCGATCTGTTGCTAAATTGTTCTTAATTTGTTCTGAGCGAAAAAGGAAGTCAATTTTCGTCCTCCCGGCCTCCGAGCCGGGACCCAGACCCATCGCAGCCAATTGTTTGGCACAAGCGATGATCACTGGGGCCGCATGGACAGTCTACATCCTCGCCAGCGGCCACCACGGCACGCTTTACGTGGGCGTGACCAATGATCTGAGCCGGCGACTCGAAGACCATCGCACTGGGCGGGGCTCCAAGTTCGTCAGCCGGTACAAGGTCTTTCGCCTGGTTCACGTCGAGCGCTTCGCAAGTCCCCTCGAGGCCATCGCCCGCGAAAAGCAGCTGAAGAATTGGCATCGCGATTGGAAGGTCGAGTTGATCGAGCGGGACAATCTGGATTGGGCCGATCTCTCGGGCCTTATTTTAGAACGGTGAGTCTGGATCCCGGCGTTCGCCGGGATGATGACGTGGGGATATCTCCAAATCCTCTCCAAGACGGCCCCCGCGGCGAGACCGGCTGCGCGTTCCCCTCGGGAACTCCGGCCCGAACTTTGCATCTTTTTCCATCACCTTGCTGTGCGGACCAGCCTTTCCCCGGGTTTCGGTCCGCGCGCAACCATCGTATGCTTTTACCGGTTCCTCGTAGCATCACAGGTTTCCCAAGGTGACAGATCAGCCGTCCCAGCGCAGCTTCGTAAGCACCGGCCAACCCGTCGACGAATTGGCCGTCGCCGAGATCAAGAGCGACATCCTGGCCAAGCTTCGGCTGGCGATCGGCAAGGAGGCGAGCCAGGCGACGCAACAGGACTGGTACCACGCCGCGGCGCTGACCTTGCGCGACCGCATCGTGCATCGCTGGCTCACCGCCGACAAGGAGAGCTACGACGCCGGGCGCAAGCGGGTCTATTATCTCAGCCTCGAGTTCCTGATCGGCCGCCTGTTCACCGACGCGCTCAACAACATGGGCCTGATGAGGGTGTTCGAGACCGCGCTCGGCGATCTCGGCGTCGGCCTACAGGACCTGCGCAAATGCGAGCCGGATGCCGCGCTCGGCAATGGCGGCCTGGGGCGGCTCGCGGCGTGCTTCATGGAGAGCATGTCGACCCTGCAGATCCCGGCGATCGGCTACGGCATCCGCTATGATTTCGGCCTGTTCCGCCAGGTCATCGTCGACGGCTGGCAGCACGAATATCCCGACGTCTGGCTGTCGTTCGGCAACCCCTGGGAATTCCAGCGCCCGGAGGTGGTGTATCACGTCCATTTCGGCGGCGGCGTCGAGCATGTCGACGACAAGGGCCGCGACCGCGCGATCTGGCATCCCGGCGAGACCGTGCAGGCGGTGGCCTACGACACGCCGATCGTCGGCTGGCGGGGCCAGCACGTCAATGCGCTCCGGCTGTGGTCGGCGCGTTCGCCCGATCCGCTCAAGCTCGACGTGTTCAACTCCGGCGACTATCTCGGCGCCTCAGCGGAAGAGGCGCGCGCGGAAGCAATCTGCAAGTTCCTGTATCCGAACGACGAGAGCCCCGCGGGGCGCGAGTTGCGGCTACGTCAGGAATATTTCTTCGTCTCGGCCTCGCTGCAGGACCTCGTCAAGCGCCATCTCGGCTCCGAGGGCCAGCTGCGCAGCCTGGCGCAGAAGGCCGCGGTGCAGCTCAACGACACGCATCCGTCGCTCGCCGTCGCCGAGCTGATGCGCATCCTGGTCGACCTGCACAATTTCCGCTGGGACGAGGCCTGGAAGGTCACGGTCGCGACCCTGTCCTACACCAACCACACGCTGCTGCCCGAGGCGCTCGAGACCTGGCCGGTCGAACTGTTCGAGCGGCTGCTGCCGCGGCATCTCGAAATCATCTACCGCATCAACGCGCAGCATCTGGCGCTCGCCGAGCAGCGTGCGCCCGGCGATATCGACTACCGCGCCTCGGTGTCGCTGATCGACGAGAAGAGCGGCCGCCGCGTGCGCATGGGCCAGCTCGCCTTCGTCGGCTCGCATCGCATCAACGGCGTCTCGGCGATGCATTCGGACCTGATGAAGGAGACCGTGTTCCACGATCTCAACCATCTCTATCCCGGCCGCATCACCAACAAGACCAACGGCATCACCTTCCGCCGCTGGCTGACGCTCGCCAACCCGAAGCTGACCAGCCTGCTGCGCGAGGCCTGCGGCGACGCCGTCGTCGACGATCCGACCCTGTTGACCAGCCTCGAAAGCTACGTCGCAGATTCCAGCTTCCACCAGAAATTCCGCGCCGTGAAGCATCACAACAAGGTGCAGCTGGCGCGTCTCATCTCCGAGCGCATGAACGTGCGGCTCGACCCGAGCGCGCTGTTCGACGTTCAGATCAAGCGCATCCACGAATACAAGCGGCAGCTGCTGAACATCCTCGAAGCGGTCGCGCTGTATCTGGACATCAAGGATGATCCGCAAGCCAACCGGGTGCCGCGGGTAAAAATCTTCGCCGGCAAGGCGGCGGCGAGCTACCGCTACGCCAAGCTGATCATCAAGCTGATCAACGACGTCGCCGAGGTGGTCAACAACGATCCGGCGATCGGCGGCAAGCTGAAGGTCGTGTTCATGGCCGACTACAATGTCAGCCTGGCCGAAACGATCATTCCCGCGGCCGATCTCTCCGAGCAGATCTCGACTGCCGGCATGGAGGCGTCCGGCACCGGCAACATGAAGCTGGCGCTCAACGGCGCCATCACCATCGGCACGCTCGATGGCGCCAATATCGAGATCCGCGACAATGTCGGCATCGAGAACATCGCAATCTTCGGCATGGAGGCGGGCGACGTGATGCTCCGCCGCAAGCAGGGCCTCGACGCGACCGACATCATTCGCCGCTCGCCGCGGCTGGGGCGCGCCATCGATGCGATCGCGAACGGCGCGTTCTCGCCCGGCGAGCCCGGCCGGTTCGAGCCGATCGCGCATGCGCTGCGCCATCTCGACCATTACATGGTCTCGGCGGATTTCGATTCCTACTACGAGGCCCAGCGCGGCGTCGACGCACGCTGGCAGACCACGCCGGCCTGGACCCGCGCCTCGATCCTCAACGTCGCGCGCATGGCCTGGTTCTCCTCCGACCGCACCATCCGCGAATATGCCGACGACATCTGGAACGTGCCGGTCGGAGCGAGCGCGGCACCACCGCGGGCGCAACGGGCGTGAGGGTTCAGCTACCCGGCGTCGTCAATGCCCTGTGACGTCATTGCGGAGGTCGCCGAATTGCATTTGACCTGACGAGCATCATACGATGCGCGTCAGGAGAATGGCATGACAGAACCGCTTCCGCCCCATTTGTTCGACGAGGCCACCCGCGTCACTGCCGGTGACAGCCGCTGGCAGGGCCGGACCAGCCCGGACTACTGGGCCTTCGTCGGCCCGTTCGGCGGCGTGACTGCGGCCACCGTGCTGCGCGCGCTGGTCGAGCATCCGCAGATCGCCGGCGATCCGCTAGCGGTGACGGTGAACTACTGCGCGCCAATCGCGGAGGGGCCGTTCGATCTCGACGTGCGGCTGGTGAAGGCCAACCGGTCCTCGCAGCACTGGTGCGTCGAGCTGAGGCAGGGCGATGCCGACGCGGCGACGCTGGCGACAGCAGTCTTTGCCGAGCGGCGGCCGTCCTGGTCGCACCAGCCGGCCATCAGCCCCGAGGCGCCGGCGTTCGATCAGGTCAAGCGTCACCCCGACACGAACATGTCGTGGACCAAGCAGTATGACTTCCGCTTCGTCGAAGGGCGCCCGGCGTTCGGCGCCTCGGCCACGGGCGCGCCGCACAGCAGCTATTCGCGGCTCTGGATCTCAGATCGCAAGCCGCGCAAGCTCGACTGCCTGTCGCTGCTGTCGATGTCGGATGCGTTCTTCGGCCGCATCTTCCATGCCCGCGGCGAACTGGTGCCGTTCGGCACGGTGTCGCTGACGACCTATTTCCACGTCAGCCGCGAGGAGCTCGCGGCCGAGGACATCACGCATGTGCTCGCAACAGCGGATGCCAAGATCTTCAACCGCAGCTATCAGGACCAGCACGGCGAGCTGTGGTCGCCGTCCGGCCGCCTGCTCGCGACGACGACGCAGATCGCGTATTTCAAGGCGTGAGTCCGGCGCTGCGTCCACACTAATGGTGTCGTCCCGGCCTTGAGCCGGGACCCATAGCCACCGCCTCCAGTTTGGCGAAGGCCGGAGCTACCTACAGGCCGCAACCACATAGTTCGGTGGTTATGGGTCCCGGCGTTCGCCGGGACGACAGCGGTGGGTGTGGCGCGACCTCGGCAGCTCCAGGCGTTGGCAGAGAGCCGAAGGGCCAGCCGCAATGCGGCTGGCCCTTTTGCGTTTGCAGCCCTACTCCGCCGCGAGCTTCACGTCCGGCGCGGCGGCGCGGACGTCGGCGTCAACCTGGGCTTCGAACTTGGCGAAGTTCTTCTGGAACATGCCGACCAGGGCACGAGCGGTCTTGTCGAACTCGGCCTTGTCCTTCCAGGTGTTGACCGGGTCGAGGATCTCGCTCGGCACGCCCGGCAGCGCCGTCGGCACCGCGAAGCCGAAATACTTGTCGGTGCGGAATTCGACGTTGCGCAAGGACCCGTCGAGCGCCGCGGTCAGCAGCGCGCGCGTCACCTTGATCGGCATGCGCGAGCCGGTGCCATATTTGCCGCCGGTCCAGCCGGTGTTGACCAGCCAGCAGTCGACATTGTGGTCGGCGATCAGCTGCCGCAGCATGTTGCCGTAGACGGACGGGTCGAGCGGCAGGAACGGCGAGCCGAAGCAGGTCGAGAATTCCGGCTGCGGCTCGTTGCCGAGCCCGCGCTCGGTACCGGCGACCTTGGCGGTGTAGCCGGACAGGAAGTGATACATCGCCTGAGCCGGCGACAGCTTGGCGATCGGCGGCAGCACGCCGAAGGCGTCGGCGGCGAGCATCACGACGTTCTTCGGATGCGGCGCGCGTCCAGTGCGCGAGGCATTCGGGATGTAGTCGAGCGGATAGGCCGAGCGGGTGTTCTCGGTCTTGGAGCCGTCGTCGAAATCCGGAACGCGGTTGTCCTCGTCGAGCACCACGTTCTCGAGCACGGCACCGAAGCGGGTCGACGCCGCATAGATCTGCGGCTCGGCGTCCCGCGACAGCTTGATGCACTTGGCGTAGCAGCCGCCCTCGAAGTTGAACACGCCGGACGGACCCCAGCCATGCTCGTCGTCACCGATCAGGGTGCGGTTCGGATCGGCCGACAGCGTGGTCTTGCCGGTGCCGGACAGGCCGAAGAAGATCGCGGTGTCGCCCTTCGGGCCGACATTGGCCGAGCAGTGCATCGGCATCACGCCGCGCTCGGGCAGATAGTAGTTGAGCGTCGTGAACACGCTCTTCTTCATCTCGCCGGCGTAGTAGGACCCGCCGATCAGGACGATCTTGCGGGAGAAATCGATCGCGACGACGTTCTGCGAGCGCACGCCGTGCCGCATCGGGTCGGCGCGGAAGCTCGGCATGTCGATGATGGTGAGCTCGGGCACGAAGGTGTCGAGCTCGATTGTCTCCGGGCGAATCAGCAGCGTGCGGATGAACAGCGAGTGCCAGGCGAGCTCGGTGAACACGCGCGTCTTGATCCGGAAAGCCGGATCGGCGCCACCATAGAGATCCTGAGCAAACAGGCTCTTGCCTTCGGCGTGCTTGAGGAAGTCCTGATACAGCGTCTCGAACTGCTCGGGCGTGATCGCCTGATTGCCTGCCCACCACATCTTCTCGGTGGAGGCATCACGCACCGTGAACTTGTCCTTCGGGCTACGACCGGTGAACTCGCCAGTATCCGCGCACAGCGCCCCGTCGGCAGACAGCACCGCCTCGCCCGCCGCCAGCGAATACTGATAGAGCTGGGGCGCGCCGAGATTCCAATGCACCTGCTTGAGGTTCTTTAAGCCGAACTTGTCGGCACCGAAGGCACCGTTGCGAATACCCGTTTCTTGCACGAAAATCCCTCCTGAGAACCCGCAGCCGTTTGCGCGCGAAAACGTGGACGCGCGGTGCGCGGTGACCGTTACCGTTTACATCGCCTTATCAAGCGCGGTCGCCGACCTAATACTGATCAACGCTGGTCTTGCCAAGACGATCCGGATGAATTGGTTATTGCTATCGGCTGATGTACGTAGCTCATCTTCGCTGCGAAATTGCCCATCGGATCAGCAGCTTGATGCAGCGCCAAGCATATTGCGACGCAACAAATATATCAGCGCGAATCGGTTTCGCCGAGCAGCACGAATGGCGCCCAAACCGAAGGATGCGCGCTGTCCGGTGAAGCTCGATCGTCGAGCAGCGCAAGCATGGCCTGCCGCAGCGCCTCGCTGCGACCTAGGGTCGGATGCTCCTTGAGCCGGTGAAACGTATCGGTCATCAACCGCGTCGCGGCCGCCGAATCCACAGCCCAATGCGTGACCAACAGCGCGCGCGCACCGGCGTAGAAGAACGCCCGCGCCAGACCCGACAGCGCCTCGGCGCCGGGCTTGTCACCGGCAATGGTATTGCAGGCCGACAGCACGACGAAATCGGCGTTGAGCTTCAACTGCGCGACTTCGCTGGCGGTGAGAAGACCGTCGTCGAGCGGCGACGATACGCTGGGAATGCTGAGCGCCAGCGACGGCTCGGCAATGCCTTTCACGTCGCCGGCCACGAGGCCGTGGGTTGCGAAGTAGACGATCCTGTAATCGGAAAGGTGCTCGCGCTTGACGGTGGCCTCGCTGGCGTCACGGCCGAGATGAAGATCGGACGCGGCGACGCCGAGATCGGCCGCGACAGCATTGAGTTCGTCGGCGGTGTCGGGGAGCTGCGGCAGAGCACGCGCAAGCTGCGTGGGATCGACACCGGCGCCGCGCCAGAAATCCGTGTAGGCCAGACTGGCGATGCTCCGTGCCGCCAGCTTGCCGGCGCCACGGGTGCCACTCGCGCGTGACGGATCGAACACCGGATCACCGAAGCCGATCATCGGCTTGCCGCCGCGATCGCCGCGCGACGCGCTGCGCAGCGCCTTGAGGCTGGCGAGCGAGGGCAGCACCGAGACCGCCTGACGCCGCAGCAGCCAGGGGGCGTCGCGATAGCCGGCCACGCTGTCGGGCACTGCCTGCGCCGGCGGCGCCGTCAGCAGCAGGTGAAACGGCAACGCTGTCAACGCGCCCGACGGCACGACCAGCAGGCTGCGCTTGGTCTTCGTCAGCTCCTCCACCGGCGCCAGCAGCAGAGAGTAGAGCTCGTTGGCGACCGTGAGATCGAACGCGGCGTTCGCACCGCCTTCGCCCGCTCCGCCCGGCGCGAGGCCGCGCCGGAAACGCATGACGTCGCGCGCAAGTGCGTCGGCGCCGCGCGGGATCTGCTTCCAGTCGTAGCCCTCGCGAGTGATCGCCAGCACAAAGGACGCCTGGTCGACGAGCGCAAATGCCACCAGCGCCTCGTTCTCGGCCAGCAGCGGCTGGATCTCGCCCAGTCTCAGCGGCAGCGGATTCGAGAGCGCCGTGTAGTCCGGAAACTCGCGCGCGAGCGTGCCGCGCAGCGCCGCGCGGTCGGCCGCAACAGTGGCAAGCCGCGCCCTGTCGCGCCGCTCGGCGCCGAGGTCGCGCTGGCGTGCAGGACGCGACACCGCCGCGACGAGACCCTTGTCGAGCGCCTCGCTCTCGGCCGCGAGATCCTGATCCTTGCGCACCAGCTCTGCCAACCGGTCTGTGCCCGCGGCGAGCCGAACGGCGAGCTTATCGACGGCGGCCGCGGCCTGCAACTGCGTGCCGCGCTGGATCACGTCGATGGCCTCATCGAACCCCTTCGTCGCCGGCAGACTGCCGTCACGCGCGGCCGCGAACAGCACCGGCAGGGCCACCTTCGCCTGCGCCTGTCCGCGTTGGACGGTGCGCTCGACCAGCGGCAGCGCATCCGGAATACGACCCGCTGCCTGGTACAGCCCAGCCAGATTGTTGAGCGCCGTCACCGCGTCCGGATGATCCGGCCCCAGCGCCCGCTCGCGGATCGACAGGGCACGGACGAACAACGGCTCCGCCTCGCCGAAGCGCTGCCGGCGTTGCGCGAGATCGGCGAGGTTGTTGAGCGAACGCGCGACATCGGGATGGTCAGCACCGAGCAGCTTCTCGCGGATGGCCAGGGATTGCCGGACCAGCGGCTCGGCTTCGTCGAACCGGCCGTCGCTCTTGGTTAGCTGGCCGAGATTGTTGAGCAAGGTCGCCACCGGCGCGCTGTCGTTGCCCGCGGCCTTGCGGTAGATCGCGAGCGCGCGCTTGAACAGCGGCTCGGCCTGGCCGTGGCGGTCCTGTCGCTCGTACAGTGTGGCCAAGTTGTTCAGCGCCTGCCCGACGTCGGGATGCCCGGGTCCGAGCGCCTTCTCGCGGATCGCCAGCGCCCGCGTGAACAGCGGCTCCGCCTCCGCATAGCGCTGCTGGCGCTGATACAGCGCCGCGAGATTGTTCAGCGCCGGTGCGATCTCGGCGCTGTCGAGACCGAGCGCGCCCTCGTAGAGCAAGATGGCGCGCTTGTAGATCGGCTCGGCTTCGGCATCGCGGCCGAGCGAGGCGAGAACCTGACCGAGATTGGTGAGCGCTGCCGCCAACTCGCGCTTGTTGGAGGCCGCTTCGAGGCTCGCCACCATCGCCTGCGCCAGCGGCAAGGCCTCGCGGTATTTGCCGGCGCGGCTGAGCGCGATGATGCGGCCACTCTCCGCCGCGAGATCGGTCTTTTGGGCAAGGCATGGAGCTACCAGCGCGCTCGTGATCAGGACGGCGCCGATCGCGATTGCCACCCGCTTGCAGATAAGCATCATCAGATCTCCGCCAAGGACGGAGATAGGTCGCGGGGTCACGCGGTGGCGTTCAAGACGGCGGATGCTGCAACATCTCCCCGCCCTTTGCGGGGGCGCGACGAGCTTCGCTCGCGCTGAGAGGTCGGATTGCGCAGCAATCCGGGTGAGGGGCATGGCACTTATGAAGCCTGGATCGAGGTCTATCGGACAGGCACGTCGTCTCCGCTGCGGCGGACGGCACTGAGGGCGTACTCACCGTCATTCTGTGTAGCTGACAGTATTAGTTCGTCATACAGAAGCCGCACCGCCCGTGCGGCTGCCCCTCACCCCGGCCCTCTCCCCGTGAAGAACGGGGAGAGGGAGCGCACCTTCAATGCCGCGCGACCTATCTGCGCTCAAACTGGATTGCTAGTCCTTCGCCCTCGCCTCGTCCGCGAGCCGCACCAGCATCTTGCGCAAGGCTCCGGGCGTGGTGACGCGCTCGGGGAAATCCAGCCGCAGCGTCCGGCCATCGGCCATCAGGTCGAGCCCGTCGGGATCGCAGCCGCTGCAGCGCCATTCCGCGGCGTCGGCGCCGCACAGCTTGGTCGCGTAGAGCCCAAGCGCGTCGCGATGATCTTCGTTCATGTGATCGACGGCGCCCTGCTCCGCGGCGATCAGCTCGGCGGCATCGGAGATGTCGGTGAGAAACTGCTCGGGCTTGAGGTCGACGATGCGGCCGAATCCGGCGACGAGATGCGTGCCCGCCGGGCGAATCACGAAGAACGAGAAGTCGGCAAAATCGGCATAGTCGCTCGCCGACGGATGCGCATTGAGATACCGACGACGCAGCGAATCCTTGTTCTCATCAGTTGCCTGCTCGGCCTTGCCGGACAGCATGATACGTGAGCCTTCGAGCGGATCGCCGGGCGCGCGCTCGTCAAGCATCAGCGACACGCGCTGATCGGCGAGAATGTTTTTCGTGTGCACTGCTAAGCGCGAAATCAGGATGACCGGCGAGCCGTCGGCGGCGGTCGCAACGTTGACGAGGGAACAATAGGGATCGCCTGACCCCGTCATCAGGGTCGCGAGCGCGCCCTGTCGGCTTCTTCGCAGCAGAGACCGGGTGGCGCGGTTAGGGTTAAAGCTCGGCTGCATCGTCTTTGCCTCGTCCATCCAGTTGCAATGAGGGCCTTTTTTCGGCTAAACGGGCCACAAACTTGGGCGCAGCACAAGACTTTGCCATGGTATTTGTGGAACTCGGTCACACTTCAGCCCAGCTTGCATTGCTCGTTGACCATGTTCGAAGCCCAAATACGCGGCCCTTATCTGGATTATCGTAGTCTCGGCTAACCAGACTCTGAAAGCAGGCTCATGCCCACAATCGCCTTGGTCGATGACGACCGTAACATTCTGACATCCGTCTCCATCGCGCTCGAGGCGGAAGGCTATCGCATCATGACCTATACCGATGGTGCATCGGCCCTCGACGGTTTCCGGACCAGCCAGCCTGATCTGGCCATTCTCGACATCAAGATGCCGCGCATGGACGGCATGGAGACGTTGCGGCGGCTGCGGCAGAAGTCGGACCTGCCGGTGATCTTCCTCACCTCCAAGGACGAGGAGATCGACGAGTTGTTCGGCCTCAAGATGGGCGCGGACGACTTCATCCGCAAACCGTTCTCGCAGCGCCTGCTGGTCGAACGCGTCAAGGCCGTGCTGCGCCGCTCGCAGCCGAAGGATCCGACCGCGCTGCCGAAGGAGAACGACGCCAAGGCGCTGGACCGCGGCCTGCTGCGCATGGACCCCGAGCGTCACACCTGCACCTGGAAGAACGAGCCGGTCACCCTGACCGTCACCGAGTTCCTGATCCTGCAGGCGCTGGCGCAGCGTCCGGGCGTGGTCAAGAGCCGCAACGCGCTGATGGACGCGGCCTATGACGACCAGGTCTATGTCGACGACCGCACCATCGACAGCCACATCAAGCGGCTGCGCAAGAAGTTCAAGATGGTCGACGACGAGTTCGAGATGATCGAGACGCTCTACGGCGTCGGCTATCGCTTCAAGGAAACCTGAAGCCCTGCATTGGCGGCGTCGGGCGAATTTGCGCGCTGACGTCGCGGACGGCATAGGTTAACATCGGTGCCGGCGTTGCCACCGGCGCTGACGGAAAGGGCCATCGGTCCACGAATCGAAGCTCCGATGCCACTGCTGGCGCGCTTTATGTCGGAACTTCCCATGAAGGTCGCGCCGGCTTGACGATGACGACGGCTCCTCTGCCTCCGGAGTTCGCCCAGGAGCCCGCCGGACACGCCTTTCGAACTTCGGAGTCGGAGCGCTCACATTGCTCGATCGAACGCATCCTGACCCCGGCCAGCACGCTGACGACACCCCGCCATCAGTGGTCTCCGACGTGACCGACGGTGCCGTCGACGAGACCCCGAAGGTTTCGGCCTGGCAGCGTCCGGCAAGCTGGCTGCGCCGCGCCGGGCAGTTCCTGTTCGCGCTGTCGTTCTCGAGCCTCACCCGCCGCATCGTCTCGCTCAACATCGCCGGTCTGCTCGCGCTGGTGGCCAGCGTGCTGTACCTGTCGCAGTTCCGCGCAGGCCTGATCGACGCCCGCGCGCAGAGCCTGCTGGTGCAGGCCGAGATCATCGCCGGCGCCATCGCGGCCTCCGCGACGGTGCAGACCAACGCGATCACCATCGACCCCGAGCGCCTGCTCGACCTCAAGCCCGGCGAGAGCTACGGCGCGCCGGACGAATATTCGCCGCTCGATTTCCCGATCAATCCGGAGCGCGTCGCGCCGGTGCTGCGCACGCTGATCTCGCCGACCAAGACGCGCGCGCGCATCTACGACCCGAATGGCGGGCTGCTGCTCGACAGCCGCAATCTCGAGAACGTGCTGCGCCTCGACCTGCCGCCGCCGTCGAACGAGAAGCCGGGCTTCGTCGAGCGCGCGCTGATCTCGGTGCGCACCTGGCTCAACCGCGGCGACCTGCCGCTGTATCGCGAATACGGTCCGGAGAACGGCAACGGCTACGAGGAGGTCACGGACGCACTGAAGGGCCAGAAGCGCAGCATGGTCCGGGTCAATTCGCGCGGCGAGGTGATCGTCTCGGTCGCCGTGTCGGTGCAGCGCTCGCGCACCATCCACGGCGCCTTGATGCTGTCGACGCAGGGCGACGACATCGACCAGATGGTCACCGCCGAGCGTCTCGCGATCCTCAAGGTCGGCGGCGTCGCCTCCGCGGTCATGATCGTGCTGTCGCTCCTGCTCGCCAGCACCATTGCAGGCCCGGTGCGCCGGCTCGCCGACAGCGCCGAGCGCGTCCGCCGCCGTATCAAGACCCGCGTCGAGATTCCCGACTTCACCCGCCGCCGCGACGAGATCGGCCATCTCTCCGGGGCACTGCGCGACATGACGGATGCGCTCTACAACCGCATCGAGGCGATCGAGATGTTCGCCGCCGACGTCGCCCACGAGCTCAAGAACCCGCTGACCTCCTTGCGCTCGGCGGTCGAGACCCTGCCCCTGGCGCGCAACGACAACAGCCGCGCCCGGCTGCTCGCCGTCATCGAGCACGACGTGAGGCGGCTCGACCGCCTGATCTCGGACATTTCCGACGCCAGCCGGCTCGATGCCGAGCTGCAGCGCCAGGACATGACCTTGGTCGATCTGCGCCGGCTGCTGACCACGCTGACCTCGGTCGCCAACGAGACCAAGATCGGCACTGACGTCGCCGCCGAGGTCCGATTCGAGGGCCGCGGCTCGAGCGACACCTTCTCGGTGCCGGGCCATGATTCGCGGCTCGGCCAGGTCATCTCCAACCTCTTGTCGAATGCCCAGTCGTTCTCGGCGGCGGGCGGCAAGGTGCGCATCACCTGCCGGCGCGTCCGCTCCGAAATCGAGATCATGGTCGACGATGACGGTCCCGGCATCCGCGAGGACGCCCTGCAGCGCATCTTCGAGCGCTTTTACACCGACCGGCCGCACCAGGGTTTTGGCCAGAATTCCGGCCTCGGCCTTTCGATCTCCAAGCAGATCATCGACGCCCATGGCGGACGCATCTGGGCCGAGAACCGGCCGGGCCCGGTGGACGAGGACGGCCATCCGACCTCGGCCGGCGCCCGCTTCATCGTCCGGCTGCCGGCATCTTGACCGAGGACTCCGCCAGCATCCACGCATCCGCCGTCAGGGTCGGGGAGCGGGCGGTGCTGATTCGCGGCCCCTCGGGCTCCGGCAAATCGCATCTCGCCTTCGACCTGATCCTGGCCGGACGCGCCGGACAGATCCCGCCCACCGTCCTGGTCGGCGACGACCGTGTTCATCTCGCCACACGTGGCGGAGAAATGTGGGTCAGCCCCGCCCCGGCCCTCGCCGGCCTGATCGAGATTCGGGGGCTCGGCATCCGCTCCTGCGACTTCGTGTCCGACGCGCCAATCGGTCTCGTGGTCGATTTGATGGCAGAGGATGGGCAGCGCCTTCCGCCGCCGGAAGCGCTGCGTTGGAACGAAAACGGTATTGAATTGCCGCGAATACCGGTCGGCCGGGGATACGCACCCCTGCTGCTGGTTGTGGCCGCCCTGACCACGACCAAGAGTTCATGACCCGGTAATCTTTCGGCCAATTGTGTGAAGCGAATTGGTAACCATATCACCCCCACTATGGCGCCCCGATAGACCGTCGCCAGCTCCCCCTCCCCTCATCCTCAAGCCGGGAGAATCGCGAACATGCCCTCTTGCGCGGGGGCTCCGGATGGTCAAAGTGGCGCGTTCGTGCGGTGCACCCAAGGCGCCCGCGAGGAGTATCCGATGATTGGCCTGGTACTGGTGACCCATGGGCGCCTCGCCGACGAGTTCAGAGCGGCGCTCGAACACGTCATGGGTCCTCAAAAGCAAATTGAAGCGGTCACGATTGGCGCCGACGATGATTCCGACCTCTGTCGCAGCGACATCATCGAAGCCGTGAACCGCGTGGACACCGGCGACGGCGTCGCCATCCTGACCGACATGTTCGGCGGCACGCCGTCGAACCTTGCCATCTCCTGCATGAGCCGGCCCAAGGTCGAGGTGCTCGCGGGCATCAACCTGCCGATGCTGGTGAAGCTCGCCAAGGTGCGCGAGGAGCGCTCGCTGCCCGACGCTATCGCGATGGCGCAGGAGGCGGGACGCAAATACGTCACCATCGCCAGCCGGGTGCTCGCCGGCAAATGAGCGACGAGGACGCGCCGCAGGACAATATCGCCGGGCCCTCCGTGCCCGCCGACGCGATTTCGCGGGAGCTCCTGATCACCAACAAGCGCGGCCTGCATGCGCGGGCCTCCGCCAAGTTCGTGCAGATGGTCGAGAAGTTCCAGGCCGAGGTCTGGGTCACCCGCGGCGGCGAGACCGTCGGCGGCCGCTCGATCATGGGCCTGATGATGCTGGCCGCCGCGCCCGGCACCAAGATCCTGGTGTCGGCGAAGGGCCCCGAGGCCGAGGCCGCACTGCAGGCGATCACCGACCTGGTGAACGACAAGTTCCACGAAGAGGGCGTGTAGCGGGCCTTGCCTCTCACGCTCCTGTTCCGTCGGCGAACACTGCCCGTGTGGCTGCCCCTTGTATCTTGAAAATGTGCCAGAAACGGCAGGGGCCGACGCGGTAGCCGCCGCGTCGGCCCTGGAGGGGAGAG
>NZ_JBNPTO010000010.1:0-258478 GCF_051167715.1 Bradyrhizobium sp. HKCCYLS20291
GCGCCGCAGCCGAACTTGGTGCCGGTCATCTGCAACTGCTCGCGGATGACCCATAGCAGCGGCGTGTCGTTCGCCGCATCGACGGACATGGTCCGCCCATTGATGGTGAGATTAGGCATGTGGTTTCTTCCCCGCCCGGCGTACGACTTCGCTTACGGCGAAGTTCGGTTTGTGAACTCTCCGGCATCCACCGGTTCGATGCCAGTCGTCGGGAAGAATGATCGCGTTGGCGCAGCGACGCAACGGGAATTGGAACGACGGCTTGCGAAATGAATCGGCATTTTGCGTTGTGCGGCGCAGAAGCGCTGGGACGGCAGCACCGCACGAGCTAAGAGATGGATGTTGTCGTCGACGTCGTCGAAGGAGAGGTCAGCTGATGAGGATACCTGCGCATGGAAGGCGCTTCGCAGCGGTCACCCTGTCTGTCTTGCCGTCGATCTTGGCGGTTGGCCTGCTGATTGCAGGTGACGCCGCGGCTTGGGAGGCGCCAACCATCACGGCTCGTCCGCCTTTCACAGCGACGTTATCCAACACCACGCCGCTTGCCTTCGGCATGGATGTCGGTGAGACATCGCGTGTGCTGGAGCAATCGCTGATCTATCTGAACGGCACGGCCGGCAACGAGACCTTTCTGGCGCTTCGCAATCTCGGCGGCAGCGGACTGGTCCCGCACCACCATCGCCTCTTCCTCAAGTTCCGCAAGGGCCGGCTGACCGGTTGGAAAGAGGACTACGGCACCAATTGGATGTGGCGCTGAGCGCGCCGGTCGAATGCAAAGAGGACAGAACGTGGGACAGGACATCAAGCTGACGGCATCGGACGGCTTCGAGCTCGGCGCCTACCGGGCCGATCCGGGCGGCACGGCCAAGGGCGCCCTGGTCGTGATCCAGGAGATCTTCGGCGTCAACCATCACATCCGCAACATCTGCGACCGTCTCGCCGCCGAGGGTTACGTCGCGGTCGCGCCGGCGATCTTCGACCGCGTCGAACCCGACTTCACTTCCGGCTATTCGCCCGACGAAATCGCCGTTGCGCGGAAATTCGTCGCCAATCCGGACTGGCCGGCGATGCTGCGCGATACCCAGGCTGCGATCGATGCCGTCAAGAGCGTGGGCCCGGTCGGCATCATCGGCTTCTGCCTCGGCGGCAGCATAGCCTATGCGGCCGCGACCAAGCTCACCGGGCTGAAGGCCGCGATCGGCTATTACGGCGGCGCCGTGGTGCGCTTTGCCGATGACAAGCCGACCGTGCCCACCCAGCTGCATTTCGGCGAGAAGGATGCCGGCATTCCCCTGACCGACGTCGAGACCATCAAGGCCAAGCGGCCGGACGTCGAGGTCCTGGTCTATCCCGGCGCCCAGCACGGCTTCGGCTGCGACGAGCGCGCGAGCTACGACAAGCCGAGCTCCGATTTGGCGTGGACGCGCAGCCTGGCGTTCTTCGGGACGCATTTGCGCTGAACCTCACCACCGTCATTGCGAGGAGCGAAGCGACGACGCAAGCCAGAGCCGCGCGCGTAGCTCTGGATTGCGTCGTCGCTTCGCTCGCAATGACGGGGGATGGAGCCTCCGCATCGCTTCCGGCATGCGCACGCTGGGCGCGACTTTTACAGCGATCAGAACCAGCGTTCGCCGACTTGAACGGTATCACCCGGCTTGAGCGAGGTGCCGAGCGGCACTTCGTAGCGCGCAGCGCCTGACGCGTCGGTGTGCGTCAGGGTCACGACATCACGCCGGGCGCGCGGCGAGAAGCCGCCGGCGATCGCGATCGCGCTCTCGACGGTCATGTTGGGGACGTAGGGGTACTGACCCGGCGCCTGAACTTCTCCGAGAATGAAGAACGGTCGATACGCCTCGATCTCGACCGCGACCGAGGGCTCGCGGATGTAGCCGTTGCGGAGCTTGGCCGTGATCTCGGCAGCGAGGCCTGCCGTGGTGCGGCCGCGCGCCGGCACGCTGCCGATCAGCGGCATCGTGATCGAGCCGGACGCGTCGATCGCGTAGGTGTTGGTGAGGCCCTCCTGGCCGTAGACCACGACGCGCAGCTTGTCGCCGGCGTCGAGATGATAGGCCGCGTCGGAACGCGCCGGCACGTAGCCCGCACGCGGAGCAGCGGCGTACGCGTTGCGCAGCGCCGGGATCGCCCCGCCCTGCCCGGTGGCGGCAACCGGGGTGGCGGAAGGCGTCCCATAGGCCATTGCGTCGAGATCACTCTGCGGCTGGATGACGGCGACGGGGGACGCCGTGTGCATGCAGCCCGACAGCAGGATGGTGGAGACGACGGCAATGACCGGAAGAAAAAACGCGCGCACTCGAACAATCCTTGGATGAGGATGTGCCCTAGTCATGCGCGGTTAAGGTTAACAAACCGTTGGCGCGTGTAGTCGCGGCGGGCCGCACGTGCATCCGGAAGGCGGAGATTCGATCGAAAAAAAATCCCCCTCCTGAAGCAGGAGGGGGATTTGATGCTGACCGTGCTGTGGCGCGCGGTGGCTTACGCGCTGACGCCGACGCCGATCGGGCACGCGACGCCGGTGCCGCCGAGACCGCAATAGCCGGCCGGGTTCTTGGCCAGATACTGCTGATGATAGTCCTCGGCGAAATAGAACGGCCCAGCCGGCGCGATCTCCGTCGTGATGGCTCCGAGTCCCTTGGCGCGCAGCGCAGCCTCATACGCGGCCTTCGAGGCCTCCGCCGTCTCGCGCTGCGCATCGCTGAAGGTGTAGACTGCGGAACGGTATTGCGTGCCCACGTCGTTGCCCTGGCGCATGCCCTGGGTCGGGTCGTGACTCTCCCAGAACGTCTTCAGCAGCCGCTCGTACGACATGACCTTGGGATCGTACACCACCAGCACGACCTCGGTATGCGCGGTCCGTCCCGAGCACACCTCCTCGTAGGTCGGGTTCGGCGTATGACCGCCGGCATAACCGACGGCGGTGACGTGGATGCCGTCGCCGAGTTGCCAGAACTTGCGCTCGGCACCCCAGAAGCAGCCGAGCCCGAACACCGCCTGCTCGAGGCCGGCGGGATAGGGCGGCAGCAGGCGGCGGCCGTTGACGAAATGGGTCGGGGCCGTCGGGATCGGCTGGGCGCGGCCGGGCAAGGCATCGGCGGCGGTCGGCAAGGCAGCTGATTTGCGCATGAAGAACATCGGATGTCTCCTCATGGCCATGGTTCCCGCCGGAGAGCCGGCGGGCGCGATGACCGATCGTGTTGGATTATATAGGGCTCTACGCAGCGAGCTGTAGCGCTGTTACGGCGAGGCCGGGCGCGACCGCCGCGGTTCCACGGCGCGGCCCTTTGCGGGCGGCGCCGCCGCGCCGCCTAGTCGCGCGAATAGCCGATCAGCGGCCGGCGGGGCCGGAACAGTAGCATCAGCAGGATGCCGAGGATGCCGAGCACCGCGAACACCGGCTGGTCGAGCAGCACCTTGACGATCCAATCCCACAGGAAGGGCGCCTTGGCCTCGACGGAGGCCTTGAATGCCGCCTGGCTGGCTTGGTGGACGTCGTTCCAGAGCTGGCCGAACCGGGTGAACTGCAGGCTCTGGTCGGCCACCCAGCGTGCGCCGTCATAGACGACGAAGATGAAGCTCCCCGCCAGCAGCAATAGCCCCACCAGGCGGAAAAAACCGCGGATCATGCCTCACCTGCCCTCTCTCCGATGCCCCAAAAAGGCAGCAAGGCCATAGCGGGGCCACTTCATAAATTCAACCTCGTCAGGGGCTTAGATGGCGCTTTTGGCGACTTTCGTCGACCCGGCGACGCTGGAGACCGTTGACGCTCGTCGGCCCTGCCCCTATAAGGTCGCCACTGGCGGTGGGCGCAATCCCGCCGCCGCTGTTCTTTGAGCAGCGCCGATCCGCCGAGCATATCCGCTCCGGCCATGGCATTCTCAGAGAGGCGTCCGAACAACCACCGCGTCGATTGGACCGCGTCAAGCGGGCCGCGCGCGTACCCCGCAAGCGCGGCGACTGCTCGCCGTCGAAGGATATTTGAGAGCATGGCCAACACCACTTCCGCGAAGAAGGCGACGCGCAAGATTGCCCGCCGCACCATCGTCAACAAGTCCCGCCGCACCCAGATGCGCGGCGCCGTTCGTTCGGTCGAGGACGCGATCAAGAAGGGCGACCGCGATGCTGCGCTGAAGGCGATGGCCAATGCCGAGCCGCAGCTGATGCGCGCCGCGCAGCGCAACATCATTCACAAGAACAACGCGAGCCGCAAAGTGTCGCGCCTTGCTCATCAGATCGCGAAGCTCGCGAAGTGAAGCGCACGAACGACTGACGAACTATCAAGATGCAAACAGCCCGGCTCGCGCCGGGCTTTTCTTTTGCGCACTTTCTCTTGCGCACTGATCTCGTGAACATTGAGCTGGTGCGCATTGACCTCGTCAGCTGCGTGTTACTCGCATCGACGCGAAACGGGCGCTCTAGCTCAGGGCGCATCACAGCCGCACGACGATCTCCACGCGCGTTGAAACAGTCGATTGTCGCGATCGCCTGACATCTCCCGTAGTCCTACGTGACGTCGTTCCGTAAATCTACGCGGTGACAATTTTGCTGCACCTGAAACACGCGCGAATCTGCGTTGTGCATGCGCGTCGATGTCAAGAGCGCACGATCGGACGTTCGCCTCGCGCACGCCGCGCGGCGGGAGTTACCCGCGTCGAGCAATCGCAAAAAACATCGCCTTGAAAATGACTTAAGTGCATAGCGCGATGAAGTGGTTGGAAAAGCGGTCAGGCTCGGCGCAAACGTAAAAAAAATATGAAGAAATTTTGCGCAGACCATGTTGTTTGTTGCATTCGAGATTCCTCGCGATGATTCAAAACCTTGCTTTCTTAACGCGCAAGGCGATGCGGCAAGCGGCGCAAAGAGTCGCCATGGCTCGTCCGATCAAATGGATTGCGAGTCCCGACGCATCGTGTATTTCTTAAATCCACTCGCGGCGCCCACGATCTTGAGACCAGCGCGGTTTTAGAAAACGGGGCGGACGTGCAAATCGGCGGCGGTGTGCGCGTTGGCGACGCTTTCCAAAGCGATGGCCGGACTCATTCCCATAGCAATATGGGAAACGACTGAACTTTGTCGAAATTTCTCGGGCACAACATCATCGTTGCGCCGTTTTGAACAAGAGAAATACGACAACGCTCGACCCGGCTGAAGCTTGCGACGGCTTCGCTCAGTGAGTGGACAATGGACGGGATATACGGCACTGCGGCTGGATCTGGGGTTCGGACGCGGATGCCTATGGGACTTGTGAGATAGGACAACTTGCCGTGAGCAATCGCGGTGAGGCGGGGAGGTTGCATGCTTTACGGACACATCGCTGTTGGACACCAGACACCGGTTCCGGATCACGCACCCTTAGCGGTCGACACGACCACGGCCATCGGTCCTCCCTTCGCCGCCGCGCATCCGAGTATGCGCTGACCTCGCGGAGACCTCCCTCGACCAAGCATTGATCTGCCCGACAGCGTACGCGCTGGATGGCGAAGCTATGGCTGAAGTCGAGCCTCCGCTCGAGGTCTCGCCGCGGCAGACGATTCCTTCGAGGACATCTGCACGGCGATCACACGACACCACCACTCAATTCGAAAAGTTGCGACTGCCATGACAAATTCGGAACAGGAACGCTGGTCTCGCGTGAAGGGCCGGCTGCGCTCGACCGTCGGCGAGGACGTCTATACGAGCTGGTTCGCCCGCATGGACCTCGAAGCCGTCCAGGACGAAAGCGTGCATCTGTCGGTCCCGACGCGGTTCCTGAAGAGCTGGATCCAGGCGCATTATGCCGAGCGCGTGCTGTCTTGCTGGCAGGCCGAGATGCCTGCGGTTCACCGCATCGATCTGTCGGTCCGCTCGGCCATGCGCTGCGCGACGCCGGTCAAGGAAGCTCCGGTCGCGGTCGAAGCCCGTCGTCCCGAGCGGAGCGACATCAAGCCGGCCAACGACATGCGCACGCTGGCCGCTGCACCGGTCGCGGCCAGCCACGACGCGCTCGGCGGCTCGCCGCTCGACCCGCGCCTGACTTTCGCGAGCTTCGTCGTCGGCCGCGCCAATACGCTGGCCCATGCGGCGGCCCGCCAGGTGGCCGACGGCCGCCGCGGCGATCCCGTGATGTTCAACCCGCTCTACATCCATGCCGGCGTCGGCCTCGGCAAGACGCACCTGCTGCAGGCCGTGACCTGGGCCGGCAACGCCGGCGGCGAGCGCAAGGTGCTGTATCTCACCGCCGAGAAATTCATGTACGGCTTCGTCGCGGCGCTGAAATCGCAGACCGCGCTGGCCTTCAAGGAAGCGCTGCGCGGCATCGATGTGCTGGTGATCGACGACCTGCAGTTCCTGCAAGGCAAGTCGACGCAGGCCGAGTTCTGTCACACGCTGAATGCGCTGATCGATGCCGGACGCCAGGTGGTGATCGCGGCCGACCGGCCGCCGTCGGACCTCGAAAGCCTCGATGATCGTGTCCGCTCGCGGCTGGCCGGTGGCCTCGTCGTCGAGATGGCGACGCTGGGCGAGGACCTCCGCCTCGGCATTCTCAAATCGCGCGTCGCGGCCGCCCGCGCCCATCACGCCAGTTTCGACGTGCCGGAGCCGGTGCTCGACTATCTCGCGCGCTCGATCACCCATAACGGCCGTGATCTCGAAGGCGCCATCAACCGCCTGCTGGCGCATTCCAAGCTGAACAACCAGCCGGTCACGCTCGACATGGCCGAGCGCGAGGTGCGCGACCTGGTCCGCCCGCAGGAGCCGAAGCGGATCAAGATCGAGGATATTCAGCGCGTCGTGGCGCGGCAGTACAATGTCAGCCGCTCCGACCTGTTGTCGTCGCGCCGCACCGCCAACGTCGTGCGCCCGCGCCAGGTGGCGATGTACCTCGCCAAGACGCTGACCCTGCGCTCCCTGCCCGAGATCGGCCGCCGCTTCGGCGGACGCGACCACACCACGGTGCTGCACGCCGTGCGCAAGATCGAGGCGCTGGTCGGCAAGGACATCACGCTGAACGACGAGGTCGAGTCGCTCAAGCGCCAGCTGCAGGACTAGCGCCCAGTCGGCGAGCCCGATCGGCCAGGGGGCGCGGACAGAAGGTCCGGCCCCCAGCCGCGGTGCCCTGCTCTCGGATCAAGCATTTAAACGGCTTCCGTCGTCCGCCCTCACCGGCGCAGAAGCGCCTGCTGAAACGTGGGAAACCGGCCCGCTTTCCCTTGCACTTGGGCCCCATCCGCGCCACTTTACGCCTCCCCCTCACGCTCCTGGACGCTGGACAAGCGCCGTTCGGGCGCGAGGTGCCATCGGCCGCGGCGCTGTTCCAGCCCGCCGGCATTCCAGGACAAGCTCAGTTGGGAACGGGCGGGTAGTGCAATGAAGGTAACCGTCGAACGCGCGCAGCTGCTGAAGTCGCTGGGCCACGTCCATCGGGTGGTCGAGCGCCGCAACACCATCCCGATCCTGGGCAATGTGCTGGTGCGCGCCGAGAATGCCCGGCTGTCGCTGCGCGCAACCGATCTTGATCTCGAAGTGACGGAAACCCTCGCCGCCGAGACGGCGACAGCAGGTTCCACCACCGTGCCGGCGCACATGTTCTACGATATCGTGCGCAAGCTGCCGGACGGCTCGCAGATCGTGCTGGAGAGCGACGGCGAGCGCGCGGTGCTGGCGATCCGCGCCGGCCGTTCCAAGTTCACCCTGCAGACGCTGCCGGAGAGCGACTTCCCGGACCTCGCCGCGGGCGAAATGACGCATGCGTTCGGGGTTCCCGCCAAGGACATCAAGAGCCTGATCGACCGCACGCAGTTCGCGATCTCCACTGAGGAGACGCGCTATTACCTCAATGGCATCTATCTGCATGCCGGCGGCAGCGCCAAGCAGCCGACCTTGCGCGCCGTCGCCACCGACGGCCACCGCCTCGCCCAGGTCGATCTGCCGCAGCCTGCGGGCGCCGCCGAGATGCCCGGCGTCATCGTGCCGCGCAAGACCGTCGGCGAGGTGCAGCGGCTGATCGAGGACAATGACAGCGAGATCAAGATCGAGCTGTCGCAGGGCAAGATCCGCTTCACGCTGGGCCAGGTGGTGCTGACCTCGAAGCTGATCGACGGCACCTTCCCGGACTACGGCCGCGTCATTCCGCAGAACAACGACAAGGAACTGGTCGTCGACAAGGCCGATTTCGCCGCCGCCGTGGACCGCGTCTCCACCATATCCAGCGAGCGCGGCCGCGCCGTAAAGCTCGCGCTCGCGCCCGGCAAGCTGGTGCTGTCGGTGACCAATCCCGACTCCGGCAGCGCCACCGAAGAGCTCGAGGTCGAGTACGCCGCCGACGCGCTCGATATCGGCTTCAACTCGCGCTACCTGCTCGACATCGCCGCCCAGATCGAGGGCGAAGTCGCGGTGCTCAGGCTGGCCGATCCGGGCTCGCCAACGCTGATCCAGGATCGTGACAATAGAAATGCGCTGTACGTGCTGATGCCGATGCGGGTGTGAGGTACAAGCAATTGAAGGCGCTTCGCGCGCCGCATGCAGGCCGGCCACACGACGAGAATCCCCTCTCCCCTTGCGGGAGAGGGTGCCGAGCGAAGCGAGGCGGGTGAGGGGTATGCCTCCGCGATCACCAAGCCATCGGACGACCTCCAATCGCATCCGCGGCTTTGCGAAGACGATGCGCCGCGAGCCGACCGAGTCAGAGGCGGTCATGTGGCGTCTGCTACGTGATCGCAGGTTCGAAAAATACAAATTCCGGCGTCAGGCGCCCGTGGAGCAATTCATCCTCGATTTCGTCTGCTTCGAGAAGCGCCTGATCATTGAGATCGATGGCAGCCAGCATGCTGACAGCGAGAAAGACTTCGAGCGAGACGCAATCTTGAAAGCTGCTGGATTTCGTGTGGTCCGCTATTGGAACAACGATGTGCTGTACAATTCGTCCGCCGTTCAAGAGGACATCCTCACGAAGTTGAGCGAGCCGTGAGATACCCCTCACCCGCCGCCTTCGGCGGCACCCTCTCCCGCAAGGGGAGAGGGGATTTCGAATGTGTGGCCTAGATTCTTCAATGACCCCGTCCCGCATCAACCGTCTCGCGCTGACGCATTTTCGCAGCTATCGGGCTGCTGGTGTCAGCGTGCAGGCGGACATGGTGGCGCTGGTCGGCGCCAACGGCGCCGGCAAGACCAACTGCCTGGAGGCGATCTCGTTCTTCGCGCCGGGCCGCGGGCTGCGCCGGGCCACGCTGGAGGACGTTGCCGACAACCAGGGCGACGGCTCCTGGGCGGTCTCGGCGGAGGTCGAGGGTGCACTGGGGCTGACCACATTCGGCACCGGCATCGAGCCACCGCGCAGCGATGCCAGCACCATCAGGCGCTGCCGCATCGATCGCGAGCCGGTCGGCTCGGCCGCGGCGTTCGGCGATCACATCCGCATGGTGTGGCTGACGCCTGCGATGGACGGCCTGTTCATGGGCGCGGCCTCGGAGCGGCGGCGCTTCTTCGACCGCCTGGTGCTGGCGATCGACAGCGAGCATTCCAGCCGCGTCTCGGCGCTGGAGCGCTCGTTGCGCTCGCGCAACCGGCTGCTCGAGGTGCGAAATTTCGACGACCATTGGTGTGACGCGATCGAGCGCGAGACCGCGGAGCTCGCGGTCGCCGTCGCCGCGAGTCGCGGCCAGACCGCCGTGAAGCTCGCCGCGATGCTGCGCCAGCGCGGCGCGGCGTCGGCGTTTCCCTCCGCCGAGATCGCGCTCGACGGCTGGATGGAGAACGCGCTGCTGACCGAGCCCGCGCTCGCCGTCGAGGACCGCTACCGCGCGATGCTGCGCGACAACCGCGCGCGCGATGCCGCCGCGGGGCGCACGCTGGATGGCCCGCATCTCACCGACCTGCACGTCATCTACGCACCGAAGAGCATGCCGGCGCGCGACGCCTCCACCGGCGAGCAGAAGGCGCTGCTGATCGGTCTCATCCTCGCGCATGCGACCCTCGTCGCCGAGACCACCGGCATCGTGCCGATGCTGCTGCTCGACGAGATCGTCGCGCACCTCGATCCCGGCCGCCGCACGGCGCTGTTCGGCGAGCTCGGCACGCTCGGTGCCCAGGTGTGGCTGACCGGCGCCGATCCCGCGGCGTTTGCCGAACTGCGTGAGCTCGGCGAGATCTTCGACGTCGAAGGTGGCCGGATCAGCCCGAGACGGTAACTCATTCCGGCATTGAACCTATCAGTTCCCAGGCTCGACTAGCAGTCGTTGGACGGCGTGACGGCGTCGGCCGGCGTTCGACAACGTCCCTGAAGGCGAAGCGCCTCCCATCGAATTCCTGGAGATTGTGATGTCAAAGCTCAGGCAGCAGGCCACCGCCGCGCCGCGACTGCGGCTGTTCGCATGCGGGCTGTTGCTGCTCGCGAGCTGTACTGCAACGGCGCGGGCCGATGACGCCATCGTCGACGTGCACGCGGTGCCGCGCCTCGAGGGCGCCGTCGAGGATACGGCGCGCTCCGATCGCTATCGCGCCATCTACCGCCTGCCCACGCCGCCCGCTGCGACGACGACGGCCACGCAGCAGCTGCTGAGCGCCGACGGCTGGGTGCGCTATGTCCGTCCGCTCGAGGAGCGCTATACGACGCTCAACTACAAGAAGGGCAAGCAGGGACTGTCTGTGTCTTTCACCGGCAGCGGCGGCCGCATGGATCTGTCGGAGGTGAGCTACGCGCCGCTGCGGATCTACGCCGACCTGCCGTTCCCCGACGGTGCCACAGATCTGATGTTCGATGAGACCCGGCCGTATCTGTCCTGCATCGCGCCCTCAGCACTCGAGGCGGCGCAGGCGTTCTTCGCCAAGGAGATGACCGCGATCGGCTGGCAGCCACTCACGACCGAAGCGGCGGCGCGCTGGCCGAATGCCGATCTCAGCGGGACCACGCCCAACGGCGTGCGCGCCTTCTACGAGCGCGTCGCCAACGATGAACCCCGCCGCCAGAATCCGGTGATGCTGACGCTGACCCGGCGCGCCGACGGCAAGACCAATGTCGAAATCCGCATCGCGCCCTTTGCGCTGCCCAGCCAGCTCGAAGCCGGCGACGACCGCGCCGGCCTGCCGATGCCGAAGCCGACCAAGTGGTCGCAGAGCCTCGGCAGCGCCACCTCGCCGAGCCGTCAGGCCAAGGGCGCGGTGATGGCCGAACTGCCGGCTGTGCTCGCCTTCTACACGCGCGAGCTGCCCACGCACGGCTGGCGGATCGATACTGCCGCGCCGGGAACGCCCGATGAAGTGACGCTGAAGGTCGCCTCGGCCGAGGAGACCGGCACGCTGAAGCTGTCGCGCCAATACGATTTCACCATGGTCGAGCTGTCGATGCGCGCCACCGACGCCGCACTGGCCGCCCGCGCCAGGGCGAAGAAGGACGCCGACGACAAGTTCATGGCCGACGCCGCCGCGATGGCCAAGCAGGTGATCGCCGCCGACGAGGTCCGCCGCGCCGCCCAGGCCGGCGCGATGTCGGATGCACCAGTGAAGGCGCTCGCCGACAATCCCGCGCCGATCGCGCTGCCCGAAACGGCAGAGGCTGTCGAGTTCGACGGCAGCGAGGGCCGGCTGGAGTTCAAATCCAGTTCATCCGTGAAGGCGCTCGCCGGCTTCTTCCGCTCGACCATGAAGGCGGCCGGCTACAAGGAAGCGCCGACCGTGATCAACAATCCGACCATGGCCAGTCTGGAGTTCTCGGCGAAAGGCAAGTCGGTCAGCTTCACGATCATGCAGATGGGGCCGAAGGTGAACGTGACGGCCGACGGCACCGGCCTGCTCGCGGCGGCGAAGCCGGCGGCGGGCGCCCAGGCGGCGGCGCAGCCGGCCAAGGACGCCACGCCGCTCGAAGCCGATCCCTCCTCGGCGCTGCCAGTGCCGAAGGAGCGCAGCTCGACCTCGATGGCGACCTCCAAGCCGCCGGGCTTCGACACCCCGGTGCGCCTCGAGCTCGAAGCCAGCGTGCCCGCCGACCTCACTTCCGTGCTGGCGTTCTACCGTGTTGAACTGACCAAGCTCGGCTGGCAGGAGAAGCCGGAGGGCGCGCAGAGCAGCGCCGACAAGGCACGCCTCGCCTTCACCTCGCCGCAGGGGCCGGCCGTGCTGACGCTCGGCCGCGCCCGCGGCGAGACCTCGATCAACCTGGTGCAGAAGAACACGGACGCCGCCGCGAAGGCAGAGATCCTGCCGAATCCCGGACAGGCCAAGCTGATGCTCGGCAATATCGGCGATGCCGACGCCGTGCTGACGATCAACAAGAAGACCGTCAAGATCGCCGCCGGCACCGGCAGCCCGAAGATACCGAAGGGCCCGCTGCTCGACCTGCCGCCCGGCAAGTACCGCTACGAGATCAAGATCGCCAGCCGCGCGCCGATCAAGGACACGATCGAACTCGGCGCCGGCGATGCCTGGGGCTTGTTGGTCGGCCCGACCGGCCGGGCCTTGCCGCTGCCGCTGTATTGAGCCGACGGACGTTCCGCAGCGCTCTCTGCTCGAACCCTCGCGACGATGTCTCGGGCTGCCCCAACGGGCGGCCCGACGCCGTTGGAACGCCACCTGACGCGACCATTCCAGGCTCCTTCCGAGCCCCCGCCGGACGGCCTCCGAATCGGCCTTTCGCGCGCCCCGAAACAGGCTCTCGCACGGCTTGAAAATCCGTTAAAAAAACCCATCTCTTCAATGTCTTAAGACATTCCTTTTTGCGCTATGCGCGCCCTGTCTTTCATGGCACAAATGGCGTTCTCAGCACCCCAGCGCGACACCGCCCTTCGGGACCCCTTCAAAGGCCTCACATGACCGAACCCGCCCGGCAAACCATCGCCGACAACGAGCCTGCAACCGCGAACGAGTACGGCGCAGAATCGATCCGGGTGTTGAAGGGCCTGGATGCCGTGCGCAAGCGCCCGGGCATGTATATCGGCGACACCGATGACGGCTCCGGCCTGCATCACATGGTCTACGAGGTCGTCGACAACGCCATCGACGAGGCGCTTGCCGGTCACGCCACGGCGGTCGAGGTGGTGCTCAATCCGGACAACTCGGTCACCGTGCGCGACGACGGCCGCGGCATCCCGGTCGACATCCACAAGGGCGAAGGCGTGTCCGCTGCCGAGGTCATCATGACCCAGCTGCACGCCGGCGGAAAGTTCGACCAGAACTCCTACAAGGTGTCCGGCGGACTGCATGGCGTCGGCGTCTCCGTCGTCAACGCGCTGTCGAGCAAGCTGCAGCTGCGGGTGTGGCGCGACGACAAGGAGCATCTCATCGAGTTCGCCCATGGCGATGCGGTTGCGCCGTTGAAGGTGGTCGCTGAGGCCAAGGGCAAGCGCGGCACCGAGGTGACGTTCCTCGCTTCGACCGAGACCTTCAAGAACGTCGAATACGACTACGCGACGCTCGAGCATCGCCTGCGCGAGCTCGCCTTCCTCAACTCCGGCGTCAACATCGTGCTGTCCGACATGCGCCACGCGGTCGAGAAGCGCGAGGAGATGCATTACGACGGCGGCGTCGAGGAGTTCGTCAAATATCTCGATCGCAACAAGAAGGCGATCGTGCCCGTCCCGATCATGGTGCGCTCGGAGGTCAACGGCATCACCGTCGAGGCGGCGCTGTGGTGGAATGACAGCTATCATGAGAACGTGCTGTGCTTCACCAACAACATTCCGCAGCGCGACGGCGGCACCCATCTCGCCGGCTTCCGCGGCGCGCTCACGCGCCAGGTCAACGGCTACGCCGAGGCCAATGCGAAGAAGGAGAAGATCGCGCTGACCGGCGACGACTGCCGCGAGGGGCTCACCGCCGTGCTCTCGGTGAAGGTGCCGGATCCGAAGTTCTCGTCGCAGACCAAGGACAAGCTGGTGTCCTCGGAAGTGCGCCCCGTGGTCGAGAACGTGCTGAACGAGGCGCTCGCAGCCTGGTTCGAGGAGCATCCGGGCGAAGCCAAGACCATCGTCGGCAAGGTGATCCAGGCCGCGGCCGCACGCGAGGCCGCGCGCAAGGCGCGCGAACTGACCCGCAAGAGTCCGCTCAGCGTGTCATCGCTGCCGGGCAAGCTCGCGGACTGCCAGGAGAAGGATCCGGCCAAGTCCGAATTGTTCATCGTCGAGGGTGACTCGGCCGGTGGCAGCGCCAAGCAGGGCCGCAACCGCGAGTTCCAGGCGGTGCTGCCGTTGCGCGGCAAGATCCTCAATGTCGAGCGCGTGCGCCCGGACAAGATGCTGTCGAGCGAGCAGATCGGCACCCTGATCACCGCGCTCGGCACCGGCATCAGCGACGAATTCTCGGTCGACAAGCTGCGCTATCACAAGATCATCGTGATGACCGACGCCGACGTCGACGGCGCCCACATCCGCACGCTGCTCTTGACGTTCTTCTACCGCCAGATGCGCGAGATCATCGATCGCGGCCATCTCTACATCGCGCAGCCGCCGCTCTACAAGGTCACGCGCGGCAAGTCCGAGCAGTACCTCAAGGACGAGCGCGCGCTCGAAGACTATCTGATCGGCACCGGCCTCGACGATTGCGTGTTCAAGACCGCCGACGGCGAGGAACGGAAAGGCCGCGACCTGCTGGCGCTGGTCGAGGAGGCGCGGCTCGTCCGCAACATCCTGCGCAATCTGCACAACCGCTACGACCGCAAGGTCGTCGAGCAGGCCGCGATCGCCGGCGTGCTGCGCCCCGACATCATCCGCGACATCGCCACCGCGGACGCCGCAGCCGCGTACATCGCCAAGCGGCTCGACGTGCTGGCCGACGAGGTCGAGCGCGGCTGGATCGGCCATTTCGTCGAGGGCCAGGGTTTTGCGTTCGAGCGCACCGTGCGCGGCGTCAAGGATGCGGCCGTGATCGACGACGCGCTGCTCGCCTCGGCCGACGCCCGCAAGCTCGACGACTACGCGGGGCGCCTGCAGGACGCCTATGCCAAGCCTGGCTCCTTGCGCCGCGGCGACACCCAGACCGTCATCCACGGCCCGGTCGATCTGTTCGAGGCGGTCACCGACGCCGGCCGCAAGGGCATCGCCATGCAGCGCTACAAAGGGCTGGGCGAGATGAACCCGCAGCAGCTCTGGGAAACCACCCTCGACACCGAGGCCCGCACCTTGCTGCAGGTCAGGGTCAAGGAGGTCGACGAGGCCGACGACATCTTCACCAAGCTGATGGGCGACGTCGTCGAGCCGCGCCGCGAGTTCATCCAGGACAACTCGCTGTCGGCGAACGTGGACGTGTAGGCGCAGGTGCTGGGACGCTTCATCCGTTCCGCCTGACCATCGTCAGGGCTGACGCTCGCCGCTGTCATCGGCCTCGCCGGGCCGCCGCGAATTGCGTGAACCAGTCCAGCGCCGCCGGGTTTCGCGTGGCATCCTTGCTCGCGACCTTGTCCGGGGCGTCACCGAGCAGCAGCCTGCGGACCGGCACCTCCATCTTCTTGCCGGTCAGGGTCATCGGAATCTCGGGCACGGCGATGATGACGTCCGGCACATGCCGCGGGCTGCGCTCGCTACGCAAGCGCTGCCGGATCTCGCCCTGCAGCGCGTCCGTCAGCTCGATGCCCTCGGCGAGCTGCACGAACAGCGGCATGTAGAAGCCGCCGTCCGGCTGCTCGATGCAGATGACGAGACTGTCGGCGATGCCGGGGATCGCCTCCATCGTCCGGTAGATCTCCGCCGAGCCGATCCGCACGCCATGACGGTTCAGTGTCGCGTCGGAGCGGCCCAGCACCTGGCAGCCGCCGCGTGCGTTGAAGCGGACCCGATCGCCATGCCGCCAAACCCCGGGATAGACGCCGAAATAGCTGTCCGTATAGCGGGCGAAATCGGTATCGCCCCAGAAGCAGAGCGGCATCGACGGCATCGGCGCCCGCACGACGAGCTCGCCGGCCTCGTCGATGATCTCTTGGCCCGCATCGTCGAACGCGACCGCGGCCACGCCCAGCGCCGGCGCCTGGATCTCGCCGGCATGGGTCGGCAGCAGCGGCGAGCCGGCCAGCAGTCCGGAGCAGAACTCGGTGCCGCCGGATTGCGACGACGCCCAGACCTCCGGCTTGACGGCTTCGTGCACCCAGCGAAACACCTCCGGCGTCGAGGGCGAGCCGACCAGCATCACCGATTGCAGCCGCTCCAGATCGAACTCGCGGCCGGGCAGGACGCCCTGCTGCCGCACCAGCTGGATGTAGCTCGGACTGATGCCGAGCACGGTCACGCCGGCAGCTTCGACGAGCCGCCACACCAGCCGCGCATCCGGGTGGCTCGGATGACCGTCATAGAGCACCGAGGTGCCGTTCATCAGCGGCCCCCACATCAGCGTGTTCCAGACCATCCAGCCGGTCGTCGAGTAGAAGAACAGCGTGCCCTCAGCCTCGATCTCGAAATGAAACGCCGCCGATTTGTAGTGCTCGAGCACGATGCCATGGTGATTATGCACGATCGGCTTCGGCAGGCCGGTGGTCCCCGAGGTGAACAGCACCCAGAGCGGATGATCCGATGCGACGCGCGTGAACTGGAAGGCGTCGCGCGCGATCGCCGGACCGTCCAGCAGGTCGGGCCACGCGCGGATGCGGCCACGAAACTGCGGCGCCTTGCGCGCGGCCGGATGATAGTCGAGCATCACCAGCATCTCGGCGCTCGGCAGCGCCGCGAGGATCGCTTCGAGATCGCCGATGCGATCGAAATCCTTCGCGCCGTAACGATAGCCGTTGACGGCGAAGACGAGCTTCGGCGCGATCTGCGAGAAGCGGTCGATCACCGTCTGCGCACCGAATTCCGGCGCCGCCGAGGACCACACAGCGCCGATCGCCGTGGTCGCCAGCATCGCGATGACCGCCTCCGGAATGTTCGGCATGTAGGCGACGACCCGGTCACCCTGGCCGATCCCCATCTCGCGCAGCGACGTCGCAAGCCGCCGCACGCGGCCGGCGATCTCGGCCCAGCTCGCCGATGTCAGCGGACGCAGCTCCGAGCCGTGATGCAGCATCGGTCGATCGGGGCTGCCGCTCGACTCATGGCGCAGCACGTGCTCGGCGAAGTTCAGCCGCGTCCCCGTGAACCAACGCGTCCGCGGCATCGGATCGGGCGAGACGACCGCGCCGATCTCGCCGTCGGCCATAACCTCGAAATAGTCCCAGATCGAACGCCAGAATCCGGCGATGTCGTCGACCGACCACTGCCAGAGATCGTGATAGCCGGAGAGACTGTGTCCGCGTGCCGCGAGCCAGTCGAGATACCGGCGGATGTTGGCGCGCGCCTGCCGCTGTGGCGAGCAGGTCCAGACATCAGTTTGCTCATCGGCCATTCCGACGCATCTCCATGCCGCACCGGCGACGGCCACGACCATCGGCTGCGCCCAACCGGCCGTCAAGAACGCCGCGGCGCGACGACGACGCCGCGCGCCTGTCGGCGATTGTGGACGTGTCATCTCCGCTGAGACGGAACCCCGCCCCGCCTGGACAGCGATATCATTTTTCGATATTGATATCACTCATTTGCTGGGGGATTTCATGCCCGCCGTGACCATTCGCAATCTGTCCGACGAGACGCACCGTGCCCTGAAGGCGCGGGCGGCTCAGCATAACCGCAGCACGGAGGCGGAAATTCGCGCCATCCTCGAAGCCGCTGTACAGCCCGAGGGACGAGTGCGTCTCGGCACCGCGCTTGCTGAGATGAGCCGGAACATCGGGGTCACGAATGCCGATGTCGAAGCGCTCGAGCAGCATCGAGCCACCAAGCCCGCCGAACCGCACCGCTTCGAATGATCCTGCTCGACACCAATGTCGTGTCGGAAGCCATGAAGCCGGAGCCCTCGCCCCAGGTGATGGCATGGCTCGACCAGCAGGTCGCGGAGACGCTCTATCTGTCGAGCGTGACAATTGCGGATTTGATGTTCGGCATCGGCGCGCTTCCGAGAGGACGGCGCAAGGAGCGGCTGGCTGCCGCGCACGATGGCCTGCTGGAGCTGTTTGGAAGCAGAATCTTGCCTTTCGACACCAGCGCTGCCCGTCACTATGCTGAACTCGCCATCAAGGCTCGCGCCGCCGGAAAGGCATCTCCGACGCCCGACGGCTACATCGCGGCGATCGCCGCCTGCCATGGTTTCACTGTCGCATCCCGTGACACGAGCGCATTCAAGGCCGCGGGCATTGCGGTCGTCAACCCTTGGACCGCAGTGGCCTGACAGCGCCTTCCATGATAATTCCGTGCGGGACCGTTGTTCCGCGTTTCGCCGGCCCGGGCAAATCACCCTCTCAGAACGGACCTTTGCGCATGGCGCCGATTCAATACATCGTCGAGGGTGGTCACCGGCTCAAGGGGGCGATCGAGCCGTCGGGCAACAAGAACGCCGCGCTGCCGATCATCGCCGCGGCGCTGCTGACTGACCATCCGGTGACCCTCGACAACGTGCCGCGCATCCGCGACACCGAGACGCTCGTCGAACTGGTGCGCTCGGTCGGGGCCTCGGCGGAATGGCGTGGCCGGAACCGGCTCGCGATCCATGCCAAGGAGATCCGCGCCGCCGATCTCGATCCGGACCTGTGCGCGCGCATCCGCGCCTCGATCCTGCTCGCCGGCCCGCTGCTCGCGCGCTGCGGCGAAGTGGCGCTGCCGCCGCCCGGCGGCGACGTCATCGGGCGCCGCCGGCTCGACACGCATTTCCTCGCCTTCGAGCAGCTCGGCGCCAGTGTCACCGCAACCGACAGGATCGAGCTGCGCGCCTCCAGCCTGAAGGGCGCCGACGTGTTCCTCGACGAGCCCAGCGTCACCGCCACCGAGAACGCGCTGGTCGCCGCCGTTGCCGCGCACGGCACCACCTATCTGCGCAACGCGGCCTCCGAGCCGCACGTGCAGGACCTCGCGCATTTCCTGGTCGCGCTCGGCGCCAACATCGAGGGCATCGGCACCAACACCATGGTGATCCACGGCGCCAGCACGCTCGGCCAGGCGTCCTACGCGATCCAGCCCGACCATATCGAGGTCGGCTCGCTGATCGGGCTCGCCGCCGTGACCCGCTCGCCGCTGCGCATCGTCCGCGCCGGCACCGAGCATCTGCGCTCGATCCGCATGGGCTTCGAGCGGCTCGGCATCGTCTGCGAGGTCGCAGGCGACGACCTGATCGTGCCCTCGGAGCAGACGCTGAAGATTCGGGACGATTTCGGCGGCCATGTGCCGAAGCTCGAGGACCAGCCCTGGCCGGCATTCCCCGCCGATCTGATGTCGATCGCGATCGTCACCGCCACGCAATGCGAGGGCGTGATCCTGATGTTCGAGAAGATGTTCGAGTCGCGGATGTTCTTCGTCGACAAGCTGATCTCGATGGGCGCCCGCATCGTGCTCTGCGACCCGCACCGTGCCATCGTGTCCGGCCCGAACCGCCTGCGCGGCGCCCGCGTCGTCTCCCCCGACATCCGCGCCGGCATGGCCATGCTGCTCGCCGCGCTGTGCGCCGAAGGCACCTCGTATATCGACAACGCCGACCAGATCGAACGCGGCTACGAACGCATCGACGAACGCCTGAACGCGCTGGGCGCGAAGATCACCCGGGTGCCGGAGCGCGGACGGTAAGGCCATTTGCGCGGATCTCACCGTCGTCATTGCGAGCGCAGCGACGCAATCCAGAATCCTTGCTCGGCCCTGGATTGCTTCGCTCCGCTCGCAATGACGAGCCGAAAGAGCGTAGGGTGGGCAAAGAGCCGCCGCAAGGCGGCTCGTGCCCACCGTCGAGCGAAGTCCGACACTGATGGTGGGCACGGCGCGCGCAACATCGCGTGCGAACCGTGACAGAGTGGCGCGCCTTTGCCCACCCTACTCCGTCCCATACACATCCGTGATCATCAGCATCGGCCCCAGCCCTCGTAAGACCATGTCACAAGTCGCAACAGCCTCGTTCACCCATGACTCGATCCGCGCGCTGCTGGCGCGCGACGATGCGGAGGCGGTCACGATGTTGCGCGACGCCTCGACGGCGTCCGACCAGTTCATCCGTCGTGCGGCGATCGAAGTCATCGGCCGGCACCCGCGCGGTCACACGCTGGCAGCCGCAATCCATCCGGCGCTCGCAGACTCGTCCGATTATGTGATGCGTGCGGCCTGCAAGGTCGTCGAGCCACGATGCCGTTATCGCCTTGCTGCACAGGAGCGCCGCTGCAACGCGGTGCGCCGCTCTCCGGGCGCTCAACACAATCTGGCGCGGCACCGATTTCCAGCTGGTCTTCCGCATCTACACCGGGGATCCCGAGCGCGTGGTCCGGCGCGAAGCGGCTTGGACCTTGCGCGCGAACGTCGCGAGCCTCGATTGGCTGCAGCTGTTCGAAGCCTTCCGCGTCGATGATCCGCCCCGGCACCGCGTGTGGGCTTGCGAGCTCGCGGGTCAGTTTGGCAATGCCGATGTGGTTGCGCAGATCGAACCGCTCCGCTCTGATCGCGACGGCCACGTGCGGACCGCTGCGGCGGCTGCGACCGACGCTCTCTCGCGGCGCGGGCCGCACGCCGACGTCCGCGCCGAAATGACCCCGTAGTAAGCCGTGACACCCATGCACGACGTCCATCAACTCATTCCGCGCGGAAAACAAGATCTTGATCGTGCCCGCGCTGCCGTCGCCGCGGGCTATCCAGCCGTTGCACCGATCTTGCCGGAGCTGACGGCATGGCTGCAGGACGGCAACTGGCCGGTGGCTCACATCCTTGCGCCGTTGCTGGGTTCGATTGGCGCACCGATGGCGCCGCATGTCTGGGACGTCCTGAAGTCTGACGATGACGTCTGGAAGTATTGGATCCTGTCGTGGATCATGCCGTCGCTTCCGGAGCAGGTGGTGCTGCAATTCCGTCCCGAGCTCGAACGCCTCTGCCGGAGTCCGACAGAGAATGAACGACGGGAGGAGCTCGACCAGCAGGCGCGCGACGTCCTTGCGGGATTCGGCTGGATCTGACGACAATCTCGGCCGCATCGACGCACAGGTCAGCTCAGCGACTCACTCTGCGATGATGTGACAAAGATCGCGCCGAAGTCGCGGCCGACCGTCTGAGCCGGCCGAAATCGGCCGCGCGAAAGCACTCGATTTGCTAGCGCGCTCAGCGACATGCTTCGAGCGAGTTCAGACGACCGAAAATATCGCTTGCTTTACTTCCGAAAATCGGAAATACTGCGCGCATCCCGTTCTCATGAGAGGGACGCTTCGCGGTCGTCACGGACGTTGAGGGCGGGGATGCGGTGGGCGCGGCGGCTCACAGCGTGCACTCGGTTTTCTCCGAGGCTGGCGCGTGGACGAATGAGCGGCCGCGTACGGCGAAAGCGTATGGTCCTGACCTCCCGACGCTGAGGTCAAGCCCGCGGGGATGATGATCCGCAGGCGACGGGGGCAAGAAAGCCCGGTCCCCGGGGAGAGTACGTATAAGCCGTTCCAACCATCGCGCGGGGAATGCCGGGATGTCTCGGCTGAACCTGTGGTTCCTGCCGCCTGCATTTTTTTACGCAGGCGGGCCATGGGTGCGGCCAGCGCCCGGCATTCCCCGCGCCCTCTCCAATTCATGAGGGCCATGACGATGCATCCCTCGGGCGCTCCTGCGCCGCGAGACCGCGAGCCGATGCCGGCGATCGTTCAACATGACTGAATGCCGATGACGACCGTCGTCATCGCGATCCGACGCATCGGCGACACCGCCGCGCTGCGCCGATCGTGACGCGCCTGCAGCGAGACCGCATCGACGGGAGAGACGTGATGTGCACGACGCAACGACGACTGCTATAGCCTCGCTCATGACCACCACAGCCGGAACCAACCACGCGCCGCCAGCGCCAACGCCGCCCCTCACGCACGACCTCTGGGACACGATCCGCCTCGCCGCGCCGATGGCGCTGACGCAGCTGTCGCAGATCGCGATGATGTCGACCGATCTCGCCTTCATAGGCCGGCTCGGCGGCGACGCGGTCGCGGCGGCCGCTTTGTCGGGCACGGTCTACTTCGTCGGCTCGACCTTCGGCATCGGCCTGATGTCGGCGGTGGCACCGCTCGCGGCGCAGGCGTTCGGCGCCGATGATGCCGGGCTGGTGCGGCGCGCGCTGCGCGTCGGCCTGTGGGCCGGACTATTCATCGCGCTGCCGATCATGCTGATCGCGCTGAATGGCGAGAGCATCCTGCTCGCGCTCGGACAGGCGCCCGGCGTGGCGCATCTCGCGCAGGACTATCTGGCCGGCCTCGTTTGGGGCATCGCGCCGATGCTGTGGTTCATGGCGCTGCGCAGCTTCATGGGCGCGGTGAACCGGCCGGAGCCGGTGCTGTGGATCACGCTCGTCGCGATCCCGCTGAATGCGCTGCTGGTCTATCTGCTTCTGTACGGCCACTGGGGTTTTCCGCAGCTCGGCCTGACCGGCGTCGGCCTCGCGACCTCGACCGTCAATCTGGCGACATTCCTGGCCGCGCTGGCGATCGCGGCCACTCGTCCGCCGTTCCGCGACTATCACGTGCTGGCGCGGCTTGCGCACGTCGACTGGGGCCTGATGCGGCAGCTCCTCGTCATCGGTGCACCGATCTCGCTGGCGTTCCTGCTCGAATACGGCCTGTTCTCGGCGGCCGCCATCCTGATGGGATTGATCAGCACGCCCGCGCTGGCCGCCCACCAGATCGCGCTGCAGATCACGGCCATCCTGTTCATGGTGCCGTTCGGGATCAGCATGGCCGCGACCGTGCGCGTCGGCCACGCCGCCGGACGCAACGACGAGATCGGGGTCCGGCGCGCCGGCCTGATGGCGATGCTGCTCGGCGTTTCGCTCGCGGTGCTGTTCACCGTCGGCATCATCGTGGCGCGCTTCGAGATCGTGCAGCTGTTTCTCGGCGAGGGCCTCGCCGATGCGGAAGCGACCGCGACGCTTGCGGCCACGCTGCTGCTGATCGGCACGACATTCTTCATCACCGATGCGCTGCAGACCGTCGCCGTGGGAGCGTTGCGCGGCATCAAGGATACGCGGATCCCGCTGCTGCTGGCCGTGCTCGGCTATTGGCTGATCGGCTTCCCCGCGTCCTACGCGCTGGGTTTCCACACGTCTCTCGGCGCGGTCGGCATCTGGATCGGACTGTCGGTCGGCACCACGATCTACGCAGCCCTCCTGGTGCTGCGCTTCCTCAGGCTGTCGCGATGACGCTACGCGCCGGCCGTGTCAGGCGACTCCTCCGGCTCCGGCCGATGCGGCTTGCCCGGCGCGGTGCCCGCCCATTCCGCAATCACGCGCTCGAGGTCGATCAGGTTCTGCCGCATCTGGTCGAGCGAGAAACCGAGCGCGAAGAAGCGCTCGGCGGCATCGCCGGGCAGGCCGCGGGTCAGGCCGTCGCTGCGCACCGCGGCGACCGCTTCGGCATAGGCCTTCACCGCGACATGGATCGGCCAGATCGCCGGCGGGCCGGAGCCGTTGCGGATGGCGGCAGCACAGCCGCGCAGGTAGGTCGCGATGGCCTCGCTGACGCGCGTCACCGGCCCCGACAGCCGCGCCTGCAGCTCCGACGGCAGCGGCACTACGCTGGCGCGGCCGATCATCACGACGTCGTGGCGCAGGCGCAGGATCGTGCGCAGCAGCGGGCCAGTGTCGGCGCCCGACGACAGCCGCGCCGAGCGCTCGCGCTCCGCCTCGGCGCCGGTCGCGTTCAACTCGGTCAGCGCGGTGCCGATGCCGTCCTGGATCCGATGCAGCGCATCGGTGTCGCGCCCGCGCGACAGGCCGGCGAGCAATTCGGTCATCGCCGCGGCGATCAGTTCGAGCAGTCGCCCCGCGGCGCTGCGCATCTGCACATGGGCCCGCGACGGCAGCACGATGAACGACACCGCAAGGCCCGTGAGCGCGCCGACCGCGACCTCGAAGACGCGATCGATCGCCGAGCCCAAGGGATCGAGATGCCCCATGGTCGGCACCAGCAGCACGATCACGGCCGTCACGGTGGCGGCATTGAGGCTCGGATTGATCGCGGCGATGAAGGCGAGCGGCGTCACCGCGAGGATCAGCATGCCCAGAAGCTGCAGCTCGCCGGAATGCGGGATCAGCACGGTGATGGCGCCGCCATAGATGGCGCCGCCGATGGTGCCGAACATGTAGTCCCGCGTCGCCTTCAGCGACCGCCCGACGCTGCCTTGAGTCACGATCAGCGAGGTCAGCACCGCCCACAGCGGCAGCTTCAGCTGGAATGCCGTGGCGATGGCAAAGGCGAGCGTCGCCGCGACCGTGCCGCGCACGGCCAGCGACATCTGTGCCTTGCGGGCGCGCACGCCGCCAAACAGCTCCTTGAACGACGCCATCAATCCATCACCTCGAAACAGACCTGCGCGGCGCATGGCAGCCTCCCGCCGGACCAGACCGGCTTGAAAGGCGGAATCAGCTTGCCTACGCTGCTTGCAACAACGTTGAGGAAACACGATGGCCCAGGAAACCGCAACGCTCGCCGGCTATGTCGCCGAGCTGAAATTTGACGATATCCCGCCCGAGGTGCTCGACCGCGCCAAGGTGCTGACGCTCGACTTTCTCGGCAGCGCGATCCGCGCCCGGCGCGAGGCGGAATCGACGCCCTCGGTGGTGAACATGCTGGCGGCGCTGAAGCTGGATGCGACTGGCGAAGCCACGGTGTTCGGCGATTCCAGGACCTGGACACCGGCCGTGGCGGCGCTGCTCAACGGCACGATGGGCCATTCGCTCGACTTCGACGACACCCACGCGGACTCCTCGCTGCATCCGAGTGCGCCCGTCGTGCCGGCCGCCTTCGCCGTCGGCGAAATGGTCGGCGCCTCGGGTCGCGAGGTGCTGACTGCCATCGTCGCCGGCTACGAGGTGTGCTGCCGGCTCGGCAACGCGCTCGATCCGACCTCGCATTATGCGCGCGGCTTCCACCCGACCGCGACGGCCGGCACCTACGGCGCCGCCGCGGCGGCCGGCAAGCTGTTCGGGCTGTCGGAGCAGCAGCTGATCTACGCCTTCGGCGTCTCGGGCAGCCAGGCCGCGGGCTCGCTGCAGTTCCTGGTCAACGGCGCCTGGAACAAGCGCTATCAGGTCGGCGCCTCGGCGATGAACGGCGTGATCGCGGCGACGCTGGCGAAGAGCGATTTCGTCGGCGCCGTCGAATCCGTCGAAGGCAAGCACGGCCTGCTGTTCGGCTATACCGACACGCCGCATCACGACAAAGCCGTCGCAGGTCTCGGCACGACCTATGAGACGATGAAGATCGGCGTGAAGCCCTATCCGAGCTGCCGCTACACGCACGCTGCGATCGACGCCATCATCGCGCTCCGCCGCGAGCACAATCTGACGCCGGACCAGGTCAAGCGCGTCGAGATCGGCCTGCATCGCAATGGCATCACCCTGACCGGCGATGCCGCGACCAAGCGGCATCCGACCTCGATCGTCGGCGGCCAGTTCTCGATGTTCTTCACCGGCGCGCTGGCGCTCGACCAGGGCCGCTTCGGCTGGGACGACTACACGAGGCTTGGCGACACTGCGCTCAATGCGCTCGCCGACAAGTTCGATGTCGTGCAGGACGACAAGCTCGAAATCGGCCGCAGCCATCCGTTCGGCGCGCGCGTCACCATCACCACCGAGGACGGCGTGCACGAGCGGCTGCACGACGATCCCTCCGGCGAGCCGACGTCGTTCCCGTCCGCGCAGGCGATGAGCGACAAGTTCATCACCTTGGCCCGTCCGGTCCTGAGCAGCCGCGCGCAGAGTTTTGCCGACGCGATCCTGTCATTGGAACGGTTCGATCGCGTCGCGCAGGCCACCGCGCTGGGGAGGGCGTAACGCAAGCGTCATTCCCCCCGCGTCGCGGACATCACGTCGCTCACGAGCTGCGCCACGCCATCGGCTTCCGGCGGCCAGTTCACGGTGCGGCCGAACCGCGCGATGACCAGGCGCTCGGAGGGGATGACGACCACATATTGGCCGATCGTGCCCTTGGCGAAGAACGCATCGCGCGGCCATCCATGGGAGATCCGGTAGTTGGCGCCAAAACTGTCGCCGCGATTGGTCCAGAAGCCGGCGCCGAGACCGACGAAGGCGCCGGGCGTCGGTGTGCTGACATAGTCGACCCAGCCGGCGGGCAGGATGCGGCGACCGCCGACGACGCCGTCGTCGAGATAGAGCTGGCCAAGCCGCGCCCAATCGCGCGCCGAAGCCAGCATCTGGCTCGATCCCTCCGGCGTGCCGGCGGCGTCGAACTCGATCGTCACGTTGTGCATGCCGAGCGGCTCGAACAGCTCGCGCTGCGCAAAGCGAATGACATCCGCAGCGCTGCCACCGGCAGCGTCGCGGATCAGATGGGAGAGAATGACGGTGTTGCCGTCGTGATAGTTGCTGACCCCGCCCGGAGTGGTTTCGAGCGGCATGGATTCGGCGAACGCGGCGCGGTCGGGCTCGATGAACTTCATGCGGTTGACCGGCTCGAGCGCCGACAACAACGAGGCCTGCAGCGAGCTGCCGAGCGCGAGCCCGGCGGTGTGGCGCAGGAGATGATCGACGGTGATGGCATGGCGCGGATCGCTCTCGCTCCGCCACGCCGCGACCGGAGCAGGCGCATGCAGCGCGAGCTTGCCCTGGCGGACGAGAATGCCGATCAGGGTCGCGGTCATGGATTTGGTCGCGGAGAAGCCGAGCAGGGGCGTGTCGAGCGCAAATCCCGGCGCGTAGCGTTCGGCGATCACCTTGCCGTCCTTGAGCACGACGACGGCATGCGTGCGCCGGAACGGCGGCACGTCCGGCTCGGCAAAGGCGCGGTCGAGCGCCGCGGCAAGGGCGGGCGTTGCCGGCGTCACCAAACGCGGCGGAGCGATGTCGGGCAACAAAGCCGGCGCCGGGGCGACAGGCCGAATGGTCGGCCAGCTTTGCCCCTCGCCATGGTCCATGTGGCAGCCGAGCCCGTCGCGGAACACCGCTCGGCTGCGACCGAGCCCGAGCAGGGTCACGGTGACGTCCTTGGCGGCACGATCCACCTGAACATTCATGGCCCAGGTCAACAGACCGGCGCCGGGCATCGCCGCCTGGGTTTCGGCCAGCACGCTTGCCGGGTCGAGACCGGAGACGAACGTCTCCGAGCACAGCGTGCTGGCCATGAAGCCGGTCGCGACCTGGGGCACGTCGCGGGCCCGGACGGCACCGATGGCGAGGGCAGACAGCGCGACGGTCGAAACGAAGACGAGAAGCAGGCGGCGGCGGGTCATGGCAAGCTCCGGAGGATGGACTTGCCGGACGACACCGCAGCTTCGGCCGAACGGCTCGCCGATTTCGAAACCTGCAGCCGCCGGAATTGGCTGCCACCTCGCCGATTTCGAAATTCTCCTTTGATTTCAACTCCTCGAAGATCACGCCGCGGCCAGCCTCAGGCGGCGGAACTCGGTCGGAGTCACCCCGGTCGCGGCCTTGAAGGCGCGGTTGAACGGGCCGAGCGACTGGAACCCGGCGTCCATGGCGATGGTGATGACGGGCACCTCGGCCTGGCCGGGATCGGCGAGCGCGGCCTTGGCTTCCTCGATGCGGTGGTTGTTCAGGAAGGTGTTGAAGTTGCGGTAGCCGAGCTCGCCATTGATCAGCCGCCGCAACCGGTACTCGGGAATGGACAGCTTGGTGGCCAGCATGCCGATGGTGACGTTCTCCTGGCGATAGATCCGCTCGTCCGCCATCAGCCGCGTCAGCGCCACGACCAGCTTGCGGTTGGCGACCGTCTCGGCGACGGCGGCCGGCGCCGGTGCCTCTGTGACGGCCCGCGGCGTCTCCGGAGCGAACACATCGCCGGCACCGACCTTCAACAGCATCAGCGCGACGGCGCCGACGACGGCCAGCAGCATTGCCGCGTTGATCACATTCACCAGCTCCGACGGGCCGCTGCCGCCGGCCGCGATCTGCAGCAGCGCACTGACGCCACCATACGACAGCGCCGCGATGACGACGAAGGCGCGGACACGCCGCCGCCCCTCGACGAGATCAGCCGACCACGAGCGGATCGTCTGCGCCAGGGTCAAGCCAACGAAGCCGAGCGCCAGCAGATTGTTCGCGACGATGACGAGCCGCGCATGGCCGGCCGGGCCGAGCACGAGGCAACTGATCAGGCTGAAGCCGAACACCGCAAGCCAGATCGCGCCATGCGCCCAGCGCAACCGAAAGCCGTCATCGAACAGCGCGCGGCAGAACAGCCAGAGCACGACGACGTCGGATGTCGCGACCGCAATCAACGGCGCGAACGCCAGCGACGGCGCCGCGCTGCCGCCGATGTTGAACGTCGCCGCATGCGCTGCCGAGCCGAGCGCCAAGGCGACGGCAAGCCGGCCGACCGGCTGCCTGTTGAGCTCGCGCCACAGCGACGCCGCCAGCACGGCCAGCAACGCTGTCGCGGCGGCGCGGAACGCGAGGTCGAGGCTTTCGAGCGGCATCATCACAAATCCGTTTGCAACGGTGGAACTCTAGGCCGGAGCTGCGTTCCGTTCAAATCACGCGGGCGCCGCGACCTCGTGCCCTGCCCGGGCCTCGGCGAAGCTGCTAAGCTCCGAGCATCACATCTCAGGAGCGCCCCATGAGCTGGCAGCCATCGATCGATCCCGAATTCGGCGATCCCGCCTCCTGCGATGCGCTGGAGCATGTCATCGTGCCGCGCACCCGCGATCTCGGCGACGGCTTTGCGGTGCGCCGCGCGCTGCCGCATGGCAGGCGCCAGATGGTCGGACCGTTCATCTTCTTCGATCATTTCGGCCCGGTGCAGTTCGTCTCCGGCAAGGGCATGGACGTGCGGCCGCATCCGCATATCGGGCTCGCCACCGTGACCTATCTGTTCGACGGCGCCATCATGCATCGCGACAGCGAGGGCAACGTCCAGGAGATCCAGCCTGGCGCCATGAACCTGATGACCGCCGGGCGCGGCATCGCGCATTCCGAGCGCACGCCCGACCTGCAGCGGCAGAACGGCCAGCAGATGCTCGGCCTGCAGAGCTGGATCGCGCTGCCGGTCGAGTCCGAGGAGATCGCGCCGAGCTTCCAGCACTACGCGGCGGGCGCGCTGCCGACCGTCAGCGACACCGGCTTCTCGGCACGGATCATCGCCGGCAAGGCGTTCGGGAAAGCGTCGCCGGTGACGATGGTGTCGCCGTGGTTCTATGTCGAGGTGACGGCGCAGGCCGACACGGTGGTGCCGCTCGATCCCGATCACGAGGAGCGCGCCATCTACATCGTCGACGGCGAGGTCGAGATCGCGCGCGAGCGCCATGAGGGGCCGCGGCTCCTGATCTTCCGCCCCGGCGACGCCATCAGCGTCCGCACCGTCAAGCCGACCCGGATGATGTTCTTGGGCGGCGACGCGCTGGAGGGACCGCGCCACGTCTGGTGGAATTTCGTCTCCTCCAGCAAGGAGCGCATCGAGCAGGCCAAGCAGGACTGGAAAACCGGCCGCTTCGCCGCCGTTCCGCAGGAGCATGAGTTCATTCCGTTGCCGGAATAGGCTATGGGGAGCGATGCTCCCTTTCGAAGGCCAGACAAGATGACCACGCTTCTCGCCAGCAATCTACCGCTTCCGCAGATCGGCCGCGGCAAGGTCCGCGACATCTATGCCGTCGGCGACGACCGCGTGCTGCTGCTGACCACCGACCGCATCTCCGCCTTCGACGTCGTGATGAACGAGACCATCCCGATGAAGGGCGCGGTGCTGACGCAGATCTCGGCGTACTGGTTCAACGCGCTCGAAGGCGTCGTGCATCACCACATGATCTCGGCCGACACGGATGCGATCATCGCCGAAGTGCCGGCGCTCGCGCCGCATCGCGAGGAGATTCTCGGACGCGCGATGCTGTGCAAGCGCACCACCGTGTTTCCGATCGAATGCGTGATCCGCGGCTATCTCTCCGGCTCGGCCTGGAAGGAATATGCCGCGAGCGGCACGCTCGCCGGCGAGCAACTGCCGCCGGGCCTGGTTGAGAGCCAGAAGCTCGAACCCGCGATCTTCAGCCCGGCGACCAAGGCCGAGACCGGCCATGACGAGAACATCACCATCAGCAGGATGCGCGAAGTGGTCGGCGACGACACCGCCTACACGCTGGAGAGCATGACGCGGGCGGTCTATACGCTCGGCGAGCGGCTTGCGCGCGAGCAGGGCATCATCATCGCCGACACCAAGTTCGAGTTCGGCCGCGACAAGGACGGCCATATCATCCTGATCGACGAGGTGATGACGCCCGACAGTTCGCGGTTCTGGGCGGTCGACGCGTATCAGCCCGGCCAGCCGCAGCCGAGCTTCGACAAGCAGCCGCTGCGCGACTATCTCGACGCCGAGCGCAAGGCCGGCCGCTGGAACGGCGAGGCTCCGCCGCCGCCACTGCCGCAGAGCGTGGTGGATGCGACGAGCCAGCGTTATCTGGAAGCGTTCCGGCGCGTGACGGGAAGCGAGCTGACGATCTGATTCATGCATCCTGCTATCCGCCGCTGGCACAACGGACGACGTTCTTTTTTCGACATGTGAGCTGAGCTAGCGCGGCATCGGCAGTGTGCCCCCTCGCCCCGCTTGCGGGGAGAGGGTTGGGGTGAGGGGGTACAGGTCTCTCCACGAACACTCCCCGTGCGGCTGCCCCTCACCCCAACCCTCTCCCCGTGAAGAACGGGGCGAGGGAGCCCACCGCACATGTCGCAAGAGATCGGCTCGCACACAGATCGGCAACTCGAATACTCATATCACCGCCAACCGTACACGCCGTTCAAGTTGACGCGGCAAGGCTGAACAAACTCCGCATAGACGATAGACGCACGAAACCCTCCCGCGGCGCGCCTGCGCCCGAGGTTGCTGTCACCAATGCCCTCCAAAATGCCGAGGGCGCAGGGAAGGCCGGACCTCGACTGAGGCCCGTGGCCCGCCTGCTCAAAAAATGCAGGCGGCAGGAACCACAGGTCAGCCGGACGACCCGGCCCTCCCTGCGCGATAGTCTTAACGGCTGCTCCGTGCTCTCCCCGGGGACCGGCTTGTTTGCCCCCGTCACCTCAGCGACACGTCCTGTTACGGATCATGTCACAGCAGGCTTGGCGCCAGCTTCGGGGCGCCAGGACCACACGGCTTGACCGTCCGCGAGCTGTCCATCGTCCAGCGCATCAGCACCTGACAGACCCGCGGCCACCGCTCCCCGCCTCTACGTATCGTGACGACGCGTACGCCCCTCTGCATGAGGACGGGATGCGCGGAATAGATCATGATTTCGGAAAAATAGCAAGCAACTTCTTGCGACGGATTGCCTTGGGCCTCTAAGCCACCCGCTCTGAGCTGGGCCGGTGGCAAATGGTCATCGATGTGTTCCGCGAGCGCATCACGCTCGCTGTTTGTTAAATGCCGTAGGATGGGCAAAGGCGAGACCGCACTGCATCCCAAGATGAGACAGAAGTGGCGCCGTGCCCACCGTTTCGCGGCGAATGCGCGGCGCGACGGTGGGCACGCTGCGGCCTCCGGCGGCCGCTTTGCCCACCCTACAGCTTATCGATTTCGGAGACGGTCTGGTGCAGAACTACTCCTCGAACCCCACGAACACCGTGGCGTCCTTCACCGATTTCCGTTCCGACACCACGGCGTTGGCCGGAAAATCGTGGTCGGGCCAGCCGAGCGCGATGCTCTTCATGATGACCTGGTCGTCGGCGATGCCGGCGTGCTCGCGCACGACGGGCGATTGCATGATGCCCTGGCTGTTGATGACGGCGCCGAGGCCGCGCGACCAGGCGGCGTTGACCAGCGCATTGGTGACGGCGCCGCAGTCGAACGGGGTGTCGTCGCTGCCGTCGAGCGCGCGGTCGTAGGTCACGATGATGCAGACCGGCGCGTCGAACTGGCGGAAGCCGCGCAGCACCCAGTCCTGCCGCTTGTCCTTGTCGTCGCGCGCGATGCCCATTGCCGAGAACAATTGTTTGGCGACCTGCACCTGGCGGTCACGATGCGCGCCGGCAAACGGCTGGCCGATGCGGAATTCGCGCGATTGCGGGACGCCGGCCACCATGCGCTCGGTGTTGCCGGCGCGGATGCGATTCAACGGCTCGCCGGTGATCACGTAGAAATTCCAGGGCTGGCTGTTCATCGACGACGGCGCGCGCATCGCGAGCGTGATGATCTCCTCGATGAGCTCCCGTGGCACGGGATCCGGCTTGTAGCCGCGGATGCTGCGGCGGCCGAGGATGACGTCGTCGAACTGCATGGATACGGACTTCCCGGGATGATCGTTGAACAGGCCGCGATATTCGCGGCTTTCCGGTTCCGCCGCAAGACTCACGCGCCGCGCTGGCGATGCTCGGCGTTCAACATCGACAGCACCGTCGCTGCCAAGTCGGCAGGACGTTCCACGATACGGTCTGCGCCGGCCGTTTCGAGTTCGTCGCGGCTACCATAGCCCCAGAGCACGCCGAGGCTGCGCATCCTGACCGCATGGGCGCCGGCAATGTCGTGCCGGCGGTCGCCGACCATGAGGCTATCGCGCGCCGCGATATTCCGCATCGTGAGAATATGCGCCAACAGCTCCGGCTTGTGATCGAGCGCACCCGACGGCACCGAGCCGTGGATGGCCTCGAACAGTGGTGCCAGACCAAGGTGCTCCAGGATGCGGCGCGCGAACTCTTCGCGCTTCGACGTTGCGAGATAGAGCCGCAGGCCAGCGCCGTGCAACTGCTGAAGCGCGTCGCGGATGCCGGGATAGAGCTCGCTGCCGAACAGCCCGCTCTCGCCATAGTGCCGGCGATAGGCCGCGACCGCCGCATCGACGCGATCATCGCCGTAGGCCTGCAGCAGCACGCGAAGCATGTCCTGCAAGGGCGGCCCGATCACGCTGCGCACATCGAGCGTGTCATCCGGCGCGTGCCCCAGTTGGCGCAACGCCGCCAACGTGCTTGCGGCGATGCCGGGCTGCGAGTCGATCAGGGTGCCGTCGAGGTCGAGGAGAACGGAAGGAACGAGGGCCATGCAAGACCCTAGCTGCTGGCGCAAAACGCGTAAAACGGCTGCGATCCCGGTGATTGCAAGCTTAGGCAGCACCTTGATGATCCGAGTCACCTCAACGGCTGCAGTGCGCTCCCCTCCCCCGCGCCGCATCGCGCCAGCGAAGCCGGCTTGCGATCGGACCAAAGTCATGACGCCGTGAACACCCATTCGAGCGCGGCATTCTGTGCGTGCAGCAGAAACGACTTTGCCTGCACCACCCGACAGGCGCGATGCCGCATGGCATCGTCGGACACCTCCTGCCCTCGGGTCACCGGCGGACAAGGCAGGAAGTCCAGATCCGGACCGAGACCATCCAGCAGCGCTGCGGTGATTTGATAGTCCTGCAAGGCAGCGGCCTCGTCGTCTCCCGGCCAGCAATCGGTGACGATCACGTCGGCGTCCTGCAATTCGCCGAGATCGGTCGTCACGTGAAAGCGCGGCGACTCTCCCGGCGCATGCCAGCGCGCCGGATAGACCTGGACGACATCGATCGGAAGCACCTGCGCGGCCTCGATCCACGATCCCAGGATATTCGCGGCCGGCGCCACCACGGCGATCTTCAAGCCCTCGATCGCGCCGCGCCGATGCCAGAGGAAGGCGAGATCGCCGAGCGTCTCGCAGGGATGATTCTGCCGCGTGCGCGCGTTGATCACCGGGGCGCGCGCCCAGTGGGACAATGCGTAGAGCATCTCGAGCGCGGGCGTACGGCAGACCACGGCATCGAACCAGTTGTCGAGATAGGCGGCGAGATCCTCGACCGCCTCGGTGGCATTGAGACGGATCGGCGTGTGCACGCAGAGGCCGCCCATCGCTTGCACGCCGAGATCGAAGGCGGTGGTGTTGCGCCAGCCGCCATCGTCGACCACGAGCGCAATGCGCCGGCCGGCGAGCGCCTGCGGCATCGCGCGCGCCTGCCAGCAGGCGGCCAGCTCCTGCGCCCGCATCAGCATGCCCATGATGTCAGCGCCATCGAGATCACTGAGGGCCAGGATGTCGCGATCTCCCGTCATGCACTCTCGCCCCATCCAGGGATCACGCAGACCGTGACCGAAGTCCTGCTCGTGTCCGCCATGCGCCGTTCGCAATTGCCCTTGCCACAGCACCAGCATAACCTTCGACAAAAATCCAGGGAAGGAACCGCGCGATGGCACAGATCACCACGATCGAGACCGGGCTGTATCGCATTCCACTCACCGTCACGCTGTCCGACAGCACGCATGGCGAGATGACGGCGTTCGAGCTGATCACCTGCAAGGTGCGCGATGCCGACGGCGCCGAGGGCGTCGGCTACACCTACACGGTCGGCCGCAACGGCTATGCCGTGGCCGACATCGTCAGGCGCGAGATTCCCGACCTCGTGGTCGGCCACGAGGCCGACGACACCGAGGCGATCTGGCATCGGGTGTGGTGGGGCCTGCACTATGGCGGACGCGGCGGGCCGGTCGTGCTGGCGCTGTCGGCGCTCGACATTGCGCTGTGGGACCTGAAGGCGCGGCGCGCTCACCTGCCGCTGTTCCGCCTGCTCGGCGGCTTCGACGCCCGCGTGCCCTGCTATGCCGGCGGCATCGATCTCGATCTGCCGGTCGACGCGCTGCTGAAGCAGACCGACGACAATCTCGCGAAGGGCTTTCGCGCAATCAAGATGAAGGTTGGGCGGCCCGCGCTCAGTGCCGACGTCGCGCGCGTCGGCGCGATGCGCAGGCATCTCGGCGACGGCTTTCCGCTGATGGCCGATGCCAACATGAAGTGGACGGTGGAGGAGGCGATCCGCGCCGCACGTGCGCTGCAGCCATTCGACCTCACCTGGCTGGAGGAGCCGACCATTCCCGACGACGTCGCCGGCCATGCCCGCATCCTCGCCGCCGGCGGCGTGCCGATCGCGGCCGGCGAGAATCTGCGCTCGCTATGGGATTTCAAGAACTACATCGCCTCGGGCGCAGTGTCCTATCCCGAGCCCGACGTGACCAATTGCGGCGGCGTCACCGCGTTCATGAAGATCGCCCGCCTCGCCGAGGCGTTCAATCTGCCGGTGACCAGCCACGGCGCGCACGATATCACCGTGCACCTGCTCGCCGCCTGCCCGAACCGTTCGTTCCTGGAAGCGCACGGCTTCGGCCTCGACCGCTACATCGCCCATCCCCTGGTGCTCGACGACGGCATGGCGCTGGCGCCGACGCGGCCGGGTCACGGCATCACGTTCGACTGGGACGGACTGGCGAAGCTCGCGGGGTGAGGCGCGCGCGCTGCACGTCACGCCTTCGCGGAGGGACGGCTCGCGACCTCATCGTACCATCGCCTGAGATGGCGAAGCTCGGCGGGCGGATCGAGCTTGGCACGGACTGCGAAGTCGGCGGCCACCAGGGCGCTGATGTCGGCGATCGAGAACTCGGCTCCGCAGACGAAGGCATGATCGGCCAGCCGCGTATCGAGCCATTTGAAGAAATGCGCAGTGCGCAGGCGTCCGCGCTCCGCCAGCGCCGGGATCTGATCGAGAGGCAGCGGGCCTGGCAGCGCACGGTGCTCGAGCCCTGGCAGGCTGTTGCGAAAGTATTCCTGGATGGCGACGATGCCGTCCCACTCGATCCGGCGCAGCCAGCATTCGATGATGGCGCGCTGTTCCGGGGTGCGTCCCATCAAGGCGGGCTCCGGGTGCAGCTCCTCGATGTAGCGGCAGATGGCGACGATGTCGGTGATGGCAGCGCCACTGTCGAGCGCGAGCACGGGAACCGTGCACTGCGGATTGAGAGCCCGGAATTCCGGCGCGAACTGCTCACCGGCGCGCAGGTCCATCTGCACGGTCGGGAGAGCGACGCCTTTCTCCGCGAGAAAGATCCGCACGCGGCGCGGGCTCGGGGCGGTCGGGGAGTCATACAGCTTCATGCGCGTCCTCTCTGCTGTCTTGATGCAATCTTTGGGGAAAGCGGCGCGCGGGATCAGGAGGCTGGCTCACTACTCCGCTCCGAACACCTCGTCATCGTCCATGCGCACCGCGCGCAAGGTGCGCGTCCGGCGCCAGTCCTCCTGCTGCGCCGACAAGGCGTAGGTGATCAGCAGCGAGCGGCGGCGCGCGCCACTGTGGTTGCGCGTGGCGCCGTGCAGCAGGTTGACGTCGAACAGCAGGATGTCGCCGGCCTCGCCCGCGGTGACGAGCGCCGACGATGCCGCCTGCGCATCGTCGGCATCGCGGAGATGGGTGCCCGGCGCCAGCTGCGTCGCGCCATTGTCGGGTCCGAACGGATCGAGAAACGCGAGCGCCGAGACCGCGTCGGTGCAATGCCTGTCAACTCCGTCGCGATGCAGCGGCTGCTGACCGCCCTCGGCGAGCGGCTCCCGGCCTTCGACCTGCCCGAGGAAGAACGGCGCCTTGAGGATGTGATGCACGGCGGCGAGCATCAGCGGCAGCCGGCAGACCTGCTGCACCAGAGGATCGAGGTCGACCATCGCATGGCGCCAGTCGCGGCCGCGCGGCACGGGCCATTGCTCCGATGGCCGCGTGCCCGCCTCGAAGGCCTCGCGCAGCGGCGCGATCCACGCCGCCGGGATGGCGCCGCGCAGCAGCAGGTAGCCGTCCGCGTCGAGACGGCGTGCGTCCGTCTCGGGAAGCCGGCCGAAGGCGGTGCGCTGGGAGACGCTGGTCATGGTTAAGCTCGCATGTGTGAGGATCAGGCATTGGCATGGTCGATGATCAAACGCCGTCCGGCAAGAACCCGCTTGCCGTCCCGCAGTCCGGTGACGCGATCAACGGCCGGCTGGGCCGGGACGATTGGTCGCGCGTCGCGTTCCGGTCGCCGCTGGCGGCAATTAAGACATCGTTAAGTCAGTCGACCTACGACTCTTCTCAGCAACGGCCGGAAATGGTCCGGAAACGTGAGGAAAGAGCATTCGGGCTCTTTGGCAGCTCAGATGGCGATCGTTCAAAGCACCAGCCAGATCTCTCCCGCGGCGGAGCGGATGTATCGCCAGAGCAATCTGCTCGGCGAATGGAAGGGCACGTGGACGGCCAGCGGCCAGGCCGTGAGCTTCAAGGTCGTCAACATCAGAGGCGCTGCCGCCACGGTCGAGTACACCCATAACGGCCGCACCGAGCGCGGCATCGGCGAGGTCAACGGCGCGACCATCGACTTCGGCGCGGTCACGCTCGGCACCAAGAACGGCAAGAGCGCCGTGCTGCTGTTCTCGGCCGGCGGCGGCAAGGCCACCGCCATTCTGGACAAGCAGACGCCTCCTGCCGACGACAACAAGCTGGTCGGAAGCTGGGCCGGCTATTCCGGCGACAACGGCATGAGCGCGAACTTTCGCGTGCTGTCGGTCTCGGGCAAAGAGGCGCAGGTCAGCGTGACGACCAACGGCATCACGCGCCAGGGCACCGGCATCGTCTACAAGAACGTCATCATGTTCGGCCAGACCCAGATCTCGACCAGCGACGGCCAGAGCGGCAGCGTCATCTACTCATACGGCAACAAGTCCTACACGGTGCCAGTGAGCAAGCTGCCCAAGACCGCCTGAGCCGGCCTGAGCCGAGAGAAGCTCGAAGCTCGCGCTCCCGCCATCGTCGCCTAGCTGATCTCATGCTGCATTCGCATCATTCGCCTGCCGGCAGAGACCAACAGAGCGAGTTGCGCGCCGAGAAAGCTTCCCAAACCTGCAACGGCGAGATGTTCTGACCAATAGAAGTTCGGATAGTATCCGGACCACAGCGCGAGCCAAAGCAGCAGAAGCGCGGCCAGCACGCTTGCGAGCGTGCGCCGAACGTGCCCTTCGACACGAAGAAACAGCAGCGCGACGATTGCCCCAAAGGCAAGGTCCTTGGCTAGATCGAGCCATGGCGTCGGACCGTCGCAACAACCCCATTGGAACATCCGCTGATCGCGCAGAGCCTGTCCAGACAGGATCTCGGGAATGAACGCCCGCAGATTCGGGGATATATCCCCCCTCGCCGCGATCTCCGCCAGGACGCTTCGAAGCGAAGGGTCCCGGTAGTTCTCGATCAGGTCCCGGCCGAAACCCTCGCGGCGAGACACCGCCAGACTGAGTTCACCCGCAGAGACCAGGTTCTGGTCTCTGAGGCCGATCAGGCCGCGCAGGAAGACCACGTAGTCCGGTATCGCGAGCTCGTACAGTGACAGGATCGCGATGGCGCGCTGCTGGCCGGTAAGCCCGGCCGTGGCCAGTGCGGCAAGACAGTCTGCGACATTTCCGGGCCCATCGTCGGCGAGCGCCTGGAACGACGGAATGGCCAGCAGGAACGTGTAGGACAGAATATCCCCGGCCTCGCGATCCACCCCGCGGACGCGCTCGGCAAAGGCCGCAGCGGGCGGAACGTCACCGGCCGCCATCAGCGGCCTCGGAACGCCGAGAACGAGAAGCAGGACGAGCGCCAGGAGGGCGAGACCGCGTCTGGCCAGCATCCCTGCGGACCGAACTCCGATGCCCCCCGCTCCCGCATGATCCGCCAGGGCTGCAATGCCAGGAGATGGGTGGGACATCGGACAATTCCGCGTTTGGGCCGCCCGGTCCGTCGCGTGGCCTGCGTGACCCTAGACCCCGGCCATCATCACATACTTGATTTCGAGATATTCCTCGATGCCGTGATGCGAGCCTTCACGGCCGAGGCCGCTCTCCTTGACGCCGCCGAACGGCGCGACCTCGGTCGTGATCAGGCCGGTGTTGACGCCGACCATGCCGGATTCGAGCGCCTCCGCGACGCGCCAGACGCGGCCGAGATCACGCGCGTAGAAGTAGGACGCCAGCCCGAACGGCGAGGCGTTGCACATCGCGATCACGTCGGCCTCGTCCTTGAAGCGGATCACGGGGGCAAGCGGGCCGAACGTCTCCTCATGCGCGACCAGCGCGTCCGGCTTGACGTCCCGAAGCACGGTCGGCTCGAAGAAGGTGCGGCCGAGCGCATGGCGCTTGCCGCCGGTGACGACCTTGGCGCCGCCCTTGACCGCGTCGGCGATGTGACGCTCGACCTTCTCGACGGCCTCTTCGTTGATCAGCGGACCTTGGGTGACGCCGCTCTCGGTGCCATCACCGATCTTCATGGCCGCGACCTTGGCAGCGAGCTTCTCGACGAATGCGTCGTAGATTCCCTCCTGTGCATAGAGGCGGTTGGCGCAGACGCAGGTCTGGCCCATGTTGCGATACTTCGAGACCATCGCGCCTTCGACCGCGGCATCGACGTCGGCGTCGTCGAACACCACGAACGGCGCGTTGCCGCCGAGTTCGAGGCCGAGCTTCTTCACCGTGCCGGCGGACTGCCGATACAGGATCTTGCCGACTTCGGTCGAGCCGGTGAAGCCGACGAAGCGCACCGCCGGATGCTCGCACAGCACCTTGCCGATCGGAGGCGCGTCGCCTGTGATGATGTTGAGCGCGCCCTTCGGAAGGCCGGCGCGCTCGGCGAGCGCGGCGAGCGCCAGCGCCGACAACGGCGTCTCGTTCGCCGGCTTCAGCACCACGGTGCAGCCGGCGGCGAGCGCGGGCGATACCTTACGGGTGATCATCGAGTTCGGGAAATTCCACGGCGTGATCGCGCCGCAGACGCCGATCGGCTGCTTCAGCGCCAGCAGGCGCGCATCCGGCTTCTGCGTCGGGATGGTCTCGCCATAGACGCGGCGCGCCTCCTCGGCGAAGAACTCGATGTAGGCGGCGCCGATGTCGACCTCGCCGAGCGCTTCCGTGAGCGGCTTGCCCTGCTCGGAGGTCAGGATCAGCGCGAGGTCGTCGCGGTTCGCAATGATCAGCTCGAACCATTTGCGCAAGGTGTTGGAGCGCTGCTTGGCGGTCAGCTTGGCCCACAGCGGGAATGCGCGGGAGGCCGCCTCGACGGCTTGCGTCGTCTCCGCAGCACCGAGCTGCGCGACCTTGGCGAGTTCGACGCCGGTGGCGGGATTGACGACGGCCAGCACCGGCTGGCCGATCCAGGCCCCGTCGATGTAGCACTGCTCGCGCAGCAGCGACGGATCCTTGAGGCGGTCGCGCAGGCTGGACGCAGCGGTGGCGCGGGCGGCGGTCGATGTCATGGGGCAGCTCCTCGGAAGCGGTCGTTGTCGCCCCGTATATAGCCACCTGCCGGCACCGGCGCACCGCATCTGTGCGCCATGAACGGTACATTCGCGCGGGAAAGCCGCACCTCTATGGCAGCAAATGCGGCGCCCGCACGGCAGCCGTTCAGCGTAGCCTCAGGCCGCGCCGCTCATGTAGGTCTCGCGGCGGCCGATCATGCGCTCGGCGGCAACCTTGGCATCGGCCTTGGTCGAGGTCGCGCAGGTCCGGTATTCGAGATCGGGCATGTTGGCGGGATCGCGGCGGCCAAACCACGATTTCTGGCCGACAGTAAGCGACGCCAAGGCCTGTGCCACGTTGTCGACTGCGCCGAAAGAATGCAGCGCGCCGGTCGCCGCCACGCGTACCTCGTAGATTCCCGGGGTAATCGGCGCCTCAATGTTGTCACCGCGACCCGGCCGCGGATACCGCTTCCACTCACTCCACGTCGTAATCATATCGCCCCCAAGGCGGACGTTGCCGCCAATACATGTCGTTCGGCCGAAAATGGCCGGTTGTTGAACCCTTTAAGGCAGAAATGGTTGCAACTCACAACAGTCCGAAGCCCGTGGCGGGAACATGGCGTCCATGTGCCGGACTCGCGGCTGAGTGGAACTAATCATGATTCTCTAAAAATTTTGAAGCGCTGTGGCATCCGCGGCGACGTTCTCCCGCCTGTCTGTGTTCGCGCCGCATCATCACGAGATCGCGACCGCCCGCGACAGCGGCGATCCTTGCTGCCCGGGCCTGCTCAGGGAACAATCACGTACCGTCAACAAGAACGGAACGGAGGAGACCATGAGCAAGACCGAGATCGACAGCGTGCTGCGGCAGAAGGCGGATGCCCGTGAAATCCCGGGTGTCGTCGCCGTCGCGGCGGACAGCAACGGCATCATCTACGAAGGCGCGTTCGGCAAGCGCGACCTCGGCCGCGACGATCCGATGACTACGGACAGCGTGTTCTGGATCGCCTCGATGACCAAGGCGATCACCTGCGCCGCCGGCATGCAGCTGGTCGAGCAGGGCAAGTTGTCACTCGACGCGCCGATCGGCCAGGTGCTGCCGGATCTCGCCGCGCCGAAGGTGCTCGACGGCTTCGATGCGCAGGGTGAACCAATCCTGCGGCCGGCCAAGTCCGCGATCACCTTGCGCCATCTGATGACCCACACCGCCGGCTTCTGCTACGACATGTGGAACGGCGACATGGCGACCTATGTGCAAAAGGCCGGCACGCCCGGGATCATCACCTGCAAGAACGACGCGCTGAAGCTGCCGCTCGCCTCCGATCCCGGCACGCGTTGGGAATACGGCATCAACATCGACTTCGTCGGCAAGGCGGTCGAGGCCGCGAGCGGCCAGAAGCTCGACAGCTATCTGCGTGACAATCTGTTCGCGCCGCTCGGCATGGACGACACCGGCTTCAAGCTCGGCGCCTCGCAGCGCGCGCGCCTGGTCGGCATGCATGCGCGTGGAGAAGACGGAGGCCTGGCGCCGATCCCGTTCGAGCTCGAGCAGGAGCCGGAATTCCACATGGGCGGCGGCGGCCTCTACGGCACGGCCGGCGACTACATCCGCTTCACCCGCATGATCCTCAACAACGGCCGCGGCAACGGCCATCAGGTGCTGAAGCCCGAGACGGTCGCGGCGATGCGCGACAACCACATCGGCGAGCTGGAGATGACGAAGATGGCCGCGGCCGTGCCCGGCGTGACCAACGACGTCGATCTCTATCCGGACATCGTCAAGAAGTGGGGCCTCAGCTTCATGATCACGACGGCGCAGACCGCTGAGGGCCGCAGCGCCGGCAGCCTCGCCTGGGCCGGCCTCGCCAACACCTACTACTGGATCGATCCCGCCCGCGACGTCACCGGCGTGATCCTGATGCAGCTGCTGCCGTTCGCCGACAGGCTGTGCCTGGAGACCTTCGCGGGCTTCGAGCGCGGCGTCTATGCCGGGCTGGATGCCGCGGGCGGAAAGAAGGCGGCGTGATGGAGTGAGGGCGCGGAGGCGGATGATCGACGGGTCAATCCGCCTCCGAAGCGGCCAACCATGTTGATGTCGTCAACTAACAACTAATACTGAGTTGGCGTCGGGACAGTTCGCGCGCATTCCTTGAATTGCTGGAGTCCGGCCGTGGCGACACGCACGGTGCGCTCTCTCGCCCCGTTCTTCACGGGGAGAGGGTTGGGGTGAGGGGCAGCCGCGCGGGAAGTGTTCGTGGAGAGACTTGTCCCCCTCACCCGGATCGCATCTGACGATGCGGTCCGACCTCTCCCCGCAAGCGGGGCGAGGTAAGAGGCAGCGAGCAAGCCGCTTCAGTGCCGGTCTATCAGCTAAACCTTCAGCCCGTTCTGCGCGGCGAGCTCCTTCAGCGACACCTGCGGCCTTGCGCCGATGTGCTGGATCACCTCGGCCGCCGCCAGGCCGCCGAGCTTGCCTGCGATCTCGTATCCGGTCTTGCGCACCAGGCCGAACAGGAAGCCGGCGGCGAACAGGTCGCCCGCGCCTGTCGTGTCGACCAGCGTCTGAATCGGATGCGCGGGCACCGTGATGATGCCGTCGTTCGACACCACGACGCAGCCCTTGTCGCTGCGGGTGACGATGCCGAGCGTCGCGTCTTCGCGTAGCTGCTTCAGCGCGCCGTCGAAATCGGAGGTCTGGTACAGCGAATGCAGTTCGGCCTCGTTGGCGAACACGACGTCGGCGGTGCCGCCCCGCAGCAGGTCGAGAAACTCCTCGCGATAACGGTCGACGCAGAACGAATCCGACAAGGTCAGCGCCACCTCACGTCCCGCGTCATGCGCGATCGTCGCCGCCTTCACGAACGCGTCCTTCGCCTCCTTCGGGTCCCACAGATAACCTTCCAGATAGACGATGCGCGCGGCCGCAATCTGCGCGGGATCGATGTCGGCGGCGGTGAGGTTCTGGGCCGCGCCGAGATAGGTGTTCATGGTGCGCTCGCCGTCCGGCGTCACCAGGATGTAGCTGCAGCCCGTGGCCGGACCATCCGCGGCGGGCACCGTGTCGAAGGCGACGCCGGCGGCGCGGATGTCATGGGCATACATGCGGCCGATCTGGTCGTCCTTGACCTTGCCCACGTAAGCGGCACGCGCGCCAAGGCTCGCAAGACCGACGATGGTGTTGGCGGCCGAGCCGCCGGACATTTCGGTGGCTGGTCCCATGTCACGGTAAATCGCGGCCGCACGCGCCTCGTCGATCAGCGCCATGCCGCCCTTGGTCATGCCATGCTTGGCGAGAAAGGCCTCGTCGGCCTGCACCAGCACGTCGAAAATGGCGTTGCCGATCCCGAGAACATCGTATTTCGCGTCAGTCATCCACTGGCCCCGTTTACGGCGTTTTGCGAACGCTGCGGCCTATCACAAGCGGCGCTGCTATAGAAGCCTGATGATCCGCTCATTCGTGACTGTGCTCTCAGGAACACTCGCCTCGCGCCTGCTCGGCTTCATCAGGGACGCGCTGATGGCAGCTCTGCTGGGCGCCGGGCCGGTTGCGGATGCCTTTCTCGCAGCGTTTCAACTCGTCAACGTCATCAGGCGATTGCTCACCGAGGGCGCGCTCAACGCCGCGTTGGTCCCGGCATGGCTGCGAATATACCAGCAGGCCGGCACAAATCAGGCGGCAGCCTTCGCCGGGCGCGTGCTCGGCACGGTCAGCGTCGGCCTGCTTGCAGCGACGCTCGTGCTCGCGGCTCTGATGCCGCTCGCGATGACCGTGCTGGCGCCCGGTTTTGCCGGTGACGAGACGCTCACCTTCGCGGTGAGCAATGCCAGGCTGATGCTGCCTTATCTCGCGTTTGCCGGCCCCTCCACCGTGCTGCTCGCGCTCTCCAGCGCGCAGCGGCGCTTTGCCTTGACGGCCTTTGCACCGTTGCTGTTCAACGTCGCGCTGATCGCGATGACGATCGTGCTGCTGATGCAACATCCGGATCCGCCACGCGCCGCGCTGCTGCTCGCTGCCACCATCGGCGCCGCCGGACTGTTGCAACTCGCTATCCTGGCGCAGCGCCGCGGTGGCGCCGCCGTCGCCTGGCCGATACGCGTCTCGGTCGACGCCGAGATGCGCAGCTTCTTCGGCAAGGCCCTGCCCGGCATGGTGGCCAGCGCCGGCCCGCAACTGCTCGCGGTCGGCGGCGCGATCATCGCCTCCGCCACGCCGTCGGCCGTGTCGTGGCTGTACTTCGCCAACCGGCTGATCGAGCTGCCGCTCGGCCTGGTCGGCGTCGCGATGGGCACGGTGCTGGTGCCGGAGTTGACCCGCGCGCTGCACGCCGGTGACCACAAGGCGCTGGCCGAGGTGCAATCGCGCGGCCTCGAGCTCACGATCGGACTGGCGCTGCCCGCAAGCCTCGGCCTCATCATTCTGAACGAGCCGGTCGTTCGTTTGCTGTTCGAACACGGCGCATTCACACGAGCCGATGCGATGGCGACGGCGCAGGTGCTGAGCTGGCTCGCGGCCGCGCTGCCCGCACAGGTGCTGACCAAGGCGCTGCAACCCGCCTTCTTTGCGCGCGAGGATACGAGGACGCCGCTGCACGCCACGCTGATCGGATGCGCCACAGCCATCGCACTCGCATTTCTGCTCGCCCAGCCGTTCGGCACCGCCGGCATCGCTGCGGGATTGGCGCTCGGCGCCTGGGCCAATGCCGCGGTCCTGATCCGGCGCGGCGCCGCCAGCTTCGGCTTCGCGCTATCCCATCAATCGCGCAGCCGCCTGCCGCGCATCGTGCTGGCGGCCGCCATCATGGGCGCGGCATTATGGGCCGTGGAGACCCGGCTCGGAGAATTCTCGGACAGCCATGCCGGCGCGGCCGCCCTGCTCGCCGCTTTGATCGGGGGCGCCATGCTGCTCTATGCGGCGCTTCTGACGTTCCTCGGCGTGGTGAGCTGGCGCGACACGGTCAGGGCGATCCGGCAGCGGCCCGCCCGCGACTTGCACCTTTAAGGCGCTCGTGCCAAACGACGCACCAAATCCAACATCGGAACAGTGACCATGGCCTTCGTGGAACGGGTTTTCTCGGGCGTCCAGCCGACCGGCAACCTGCATCTCGGCAACTATCTCGGCGCGATCGTCAACTTCGTGAAGATGCAGGAGACGCACAACTGCATCTATTGCGTCGTCGACATGCACGCGATCACCATGCCGATCGACGTCTGGGGCGGTCCCGCCGAGCTCGCGCGCAACACCCGCGAGGTCACGGCCGCGTTCATCGCCGCCGGCATCGATCCGAAGAAGCACATCGTGTTCAACCAGAGCCAGGTCTCGGGCCACGCCGAGCTCGCCTGGATCTTCAACTGCGTTGCCCGCATCGGCTGGCTGAACCGCATGACGCAGTTCAAGGAGAAGGCCGGCAAGGACCGCGAGAATGCGTCGGTGGGTCTGTACGACTACCCGGTGCTGATGGCGGCCGACATCCTGCTGTATCGCGCCACCCATGTTCCGGTCGGCGAGGACCAGAAGCAGCATCTCGAACTCTCGCGCGACATCGCGCAGAAGTTCAACAACGACTTCGGCGACGCCATCCGTGCGCAGGGCTTCGGCGACGGCCTGTTCTTCCCGTTGCCGGAACCGTTCATTACCGGCCCTGCGACGCGCGTGATGTCGCTGCGCGACGGCACCAAGAAGATGTCGAAGTCGGATGCGTCGGACTACTCGCGCATCAACCTGACCGACGATGCCGACACGATCGCGCAGAAGGTCCGCAAGGCCAAGACCGATCCGGAGCCGCTGCCGAGCGAGGAGAAGGGCCTGGACACGCGTCCCGAGGCCGACAATCTCGTCGGCATCTACGCGGCGCTGTCGGACCGCAGCAAGGCGGAGGTGCTGCGCGACTTCGGCGGCGGCCAGTTCTCCAGCTTCAAGAGCGCGCTGGTCGAGCTGTGCGTCACCAAGCTCGGTCCGATCGCCGCCGAGATGAAGCGGCTGACGGCCGACCCCGGCTATGTCGACTCGGTCCTGGTCGACGGCGGCGAGCGTGCCCAGGCCATCGCGGCGGAGACCATGAAGACGGCAAAGGACATCGTCGGCTTCATTCGCAAGCGCTGACCCGGGACCGCTCGGCGCCGCCTGCACCTGTAAATGGAACCTGCGGCCCCTCTCCCCAACGGAGATGGGCTGTGGCAGCATTGCCGCCACATCGAACGTGCAGCAGCGGGCGGGACGCGGGAATGGCGGCGCAGCGGCAGAGCTACCAGACCGGCCATGCACCAAAGGGCCTGGTCGTGGTCGACGACAGTGCGGAATGGGACCGCGCGATCCGCTATGCCGGCCGCTGGGCACTGCGATCAGGCGGCCGCATCGTGATGCTGCACGTCATCGAGACCGAGGACCAGAACCAGCAATGGCTGGGCGTCGCCGACCTGATGCGCGCGGAGGCTCAGGACGAAGCCAATGCGGCGCTCGATCAGGCTGCGGCGATGCTGGGCGTCATCGGTATTTCAGCACCCGAACGCGTCATCCGGGAGGGTGATCCCACCACGCAGATCCTGGCCACGATCGAGGCCGACAGCGACATCGCGCTGCTGGTGCTCGCCGCGAATTCGGGTCCGGAGGGCCCCGGCCCGCTGGTCACCCACGTCACCAAGACCATCGGGGCTTTCCCGGTTCCCCTCGTGATCGTGCCGGGCGATCTCGCCGACGCCGATATCGACGCGCTGTCATAGGGTTGCTCGGAAAGCGCCGCGCCGATCCTCTTGATCGTGCGCACACCCTTGCCATCTGCTAAGAGACACCTCACAGGCCGGCCTTGAACCGGCGCTGCCGGAGAAAATCATGTTCATCCAGACTGAAGCCACCCCCAATCCCGCCACCCTGAAGTTCATCCCGGGCCGCGTCGTGCTGCCGGCCGGAACCATGGAGTTCGCGAGCCGCGCTGCCGCGGCGCGCTCCCCGCTGGCCGAGCGCCTGTTCGCCGTCGACGGCGTCGCCGGCGTGTTCTACGGCGCCGACTTCATCACCGTGACCAAGAGCGACGGCGAATGGCAGCACCTGAAGCCTTCGATCCTCGGCGCGATCATGGAGCACTACATGTCGGGAGCGCCGCTGCTCGCCGACGGCAGCGCCGCCAACGACGCCTCCGCCGACGAGGACGACGAGTTCTATGACGAGGCCGACACCGAGACGGTCGGCATGATCAAGGACCTGATCGAGAGCCGCGTCCGCCCGGCGGTCGCCAATGACGGCGGCGACATCACCTTCCGCGGCTTCAAGGACGGCATCGTCTATCTCAACATGAAGGGCGCCTGCTCCGGCTGCCCGTCATCGACCGCCACCCTGCAGCACGGCATTCAGAACCTGCTGAAGCATTTCGTGCCTGAAGTGGTCGAAGTCCGGCCGATGTGAAAAGGGGCGAGTAGCGAATAGGGAGTGGCGAATAGAAGCTTCGCCATTCGCTGCTCGCGTCCAGACGAGATCCCCCACGTGTTTGCGAGTGCGGCCGGCCGTGCGTCGGCCGGCTCCCGAGACCGAGTGACGACTGACGACCACGTGCCAGAAGCACTCGCTTGCTTCGGACGGGCGCTGAGCAGCACCCCGCATGAGTTGCGGAAGCCGCCCAAGAGAACGCGTGCACGGCTGCTGCCGAAAACACCGTCAAAGCGCGCCCTTCACGGCCGACGGATGATCCTGCGGGCGCCCGCCCAACCGCATCGCCTAAGGACAATTTGGACGGACCTGGAAAGATTTGCTTGAACGGGCGCTGATTCAGTAACTTAGCTTCTTGATGAGCGCGCGCTGATGCGTTGGCCCTGACGCGGCTGGCGGACAACGGCAACTGACTTTATCAAGGTACCGCAAGCGTTTTTCCGACCTCATTCACGCGAACCCGACCGGATGCTGATACTTGCCATCGATACGGCCTTGGACCATTGCGCGGCCGCTGTCCTGGATGCCGCCACCGCCGAGATGCGGGCGCAGGAGACGCTGCCGATGAAGCGCGGTCACGCCGAGGCGTTGATGCCGCTGCTCGCCGGCGTGATGCGGCAATCCGGCATCGGCTTTCCCGATCTCGACCGGATCGCGGTGACGACCGGGCCCGGAAGCTTCACGGGGCTGCGGGTCGGCCTCTCCGCCGCCCGCGGCATCGCGCTGGCGGCTCACAAGCCGGTGGTCGGCGTCACCACGCTATCAGCCTATGCGGCGCCGGTTGTCAGCGAGGATCGCGACAACCCAGTGATCTCGGTGATCGATGCCCGGCACGATCATCTCTACTATCAGGTCGTGAGCGGCAGCGGCGATGAGCTGATCGCACCGCAGGTTGCGGCCATCGACGACGTGCTCGCCGCCGCCCGTTTCGGCGCACCCCATCTCGTCGGCAATGCTGCGGCAATCCTGGCCGAGCGCTGGCCCGGTGAGGCTGCCGCACCGGTCGCGGTCGACACCCAAGCCGGCCCCGACATCACCTGGGTCGCCTGGCTCGGGGCGGCAGCGGATCCCGCGCAGGCTCCGGCGCGGCCGTTCTATCTCCGCGCGCCGGACGTCAAGCCGCCCGCCAACGCGCCGCGCGAACCGGCCCAGACGTCCGTATCCTCATGAACATGCTCTTCCGGTGGCTCGGCCGCTCCAAGCCCGCGATCGAGGCAGCCTCGCCGCGCGATGCCGCCCGGCTCGCTCAGATCCACGCCGCCTCGTTTCACCGCGGCTGGGGCGAGGGCGAGTTCGAGACAATGCTGGCCGAGCGAAACACCCTGATCCATCGGCTGCGGCTCGGGCGCAAGCTGGTGGGCTTTATCGTGTCGCGCATCGGGGCGGACGAGGCCGAAATTTTGTCCGTCGCACTTGACCCAAATCAGCGCGGCCGCGGATTTTCTCGTGATCTGCTGCTCGTGCATCTCGGGCACCTGGCGGGGCGCGGCGTCCGGACGGTTTTCCTCGAGGTCGAGGAAAACAACCAGCCGGCTCGCCGACTCTATGAACGCGCCGGATTTGCGACCGTCGGGCGGCGGGAGCGCTATTACCTTCAGCCTGGCGGAGAACAGTTGAATGCGCTTCTGATGCGCCGGGACTTGTCGTAACCTGCGCTTGGTGGCAGAAAGCGCATCCTTGAGGCGAGACACCATGACTTCTTTGAAAACACCGCCGGCGCTGGGTTCCTCCGGAATCGAGGCGCGATGTGCCGCGACCGGCATGCGCATGACCGAACAGCGCCGGGTGATCGCCCGCGTGCTCGCCGATTCCACCGATCATCCCGACGTCGAAGAGCTGTACCGGCGCTGTGTCGCGGTGGACGACAAGATCTCGATCTCGACGGTCTATCGGACCGTGAAGCTGTTCGAGGATGCCGGCATCATCGAGCGCCACGATTTCCGCGAAGGTCGCGCCCGCTACGAGCAGATGCGCGACAGCCATCATGACCACCTGATCAATCTGCGCGACGGCAAGGTGATCGAGTTCACCTCGGAGGAGATCGAGAAATTGCAGGCCGAGATCGCCCGCAAGCTCGGCTACAAGCTCGTCGACCACCGGCTCGAGCTTTACTGCGTGCCGCTCGACGAAGAGACGAATGGCTGATCCGGCGCGGCCCTCCAGCTTCGATCTCGTCATTTTCGATTGTGATGGCGTGCTCGTCGACAGCGAGGTGATCTCCTGTCAGGCGCACGCCGACGTGCTTAGCCTGTGCGGCTATCCGATCAGCGCCGACCAGGTGTTCGATCGCTTTCTCGGGCGCTCGTCGAAGCAGGCGACGGCTGAGGTCGAGGCTGAGCTCGGCCGCAGCCTGCCGGCCGATTTCAACGCCAAGCTCCAGGACCGCCTGTTTCGCGCCTTCGAGCACGATCTGCATCCGGTCGCCGGCATCGTGGACGCCCTCGACGCGCTCGACGTCCCGGTGTGCGTTGCGTCCTCCGGCTCGCATCAGCGCATGCGCGTCAGCCTCGGCGCGACCCGGCTCTACGATCGTCTCGCCCCGCATATTTTCTCATCCTCCCAGGTCGAGAACGGCAAGCCGGCGCCCGATCTGTTCCTGTTCGCGGCGGCGCAGATGAACGCCCGGCCCCAAGCCTGCGTGGTCGTCGAGGACAGCCTCGCCGGTATCCGGGGCGGCATCGCCGCCGGCATGACGGTGCTCGGATTCCACGGCGGCAGCCATTGCCGGCCCGGTCATGCGGACAGCCTGCGGGAGGCCGGCGCTACGCTGGTTTTCGACGATATGCGGCAATTGCCAATCATTCTCAATCAGCTTGGCGAGAAAGCCGTCCCGCTCGCTGGATTTTCGGCCGCCTAGGCTATATCTGAGCCCGGCGCCGAGGTTGGCGCGCTCCCGACCGCACGCAGGTTCATGACGCCGCGCAAGCTGCACATCAAATCCTATGGCTGCCAGATGAACGTCTACGATGCCCAGCGCATGGTGGACACGCTGGGGCCTGAGGGTTTCGTCGAGACCGCCGACGCCGGCGACGCCGACCTGGTGATCCTCAACACCTGCCACATCCGCGAGAAGGCCTCCGAAAAGGTTTATTCGGAGCTGGGGCGGCTGCGGGTCGCCAAGGAGGAGGCGGCGCGACAGGGCCGCGCGATGCAGATTGCGGTCGCCGGCTGCGTGGCGCAGGCCGAAGGCGCCGAGATCATCGCCCGCGCTCCCACCGTCGACGTCGTGGTGGGCCCGCAGAGCTACCACCATCTGCCCGAGCTGCTCGCCCGCGCCCGTCATGGCGACCGCGCGATCGAGACCGAATTCCCGGCCGAGGACAAGTTCGGCTTCCTCGCCAAGCCGAGCCGCGAGGCGATCCGCGCCCGCGGCATCTCCGCCTTCGTCACGGTGCAGGAGGGTTGTGACAAGTTCTGCACCTTCTGCGTGGTGCCGTACACGCGCGGCAGCGAGATGTCGCGGCCGGTGGCGCGGATCGTCGACGACCTGATGCAGCTGACCGAGAGCGGCGTCCGCGAGATCACGCTGATCGGCCAGAACGTCAACGCCTATCACGGCGCCGGCCCCGATGGCCGTTCCTGGACGCTCGGGCAATTGCTGTATCGGATCGCCGAAATCCCGGGCGTAGCGCGCATCCGCTACTCGACCAGCCATCCCAACGACGTCGACGACAGCCTGATCGCCGCGCACCGTGATCTGCCCTGCGTGATGCCGTTCGTGCACCTTCCGGTGCAGTCGGGCTCCGACCGCATTCTCGGCGCCATGAATCGCAAGCACAGCGCGGACGATTACCGCAGGGTTGTCGACCGTTTCCGCGCCGTACGGCCGGACATTGCATTCTCTTCCGATTTCATCGTCGGGTTCCCCGGCGAGACCGAGGAAGATTTTCGCGCCACCCTCGCGCTGATCGACCAAATCGGCTACGCTGCAGCCTATTCTTTCAAATATTCGCCGCGTCCGGGCACCCCGGCGGCGGACATGCAGGAGATGGTGTCAGCGACCGAGATGGACGAGCGATTGGAGCGCCTCCAGAGCTTGATCGACAGCCAGCAGGCGGCCTTCAACAAGGCCGCGATCGGCTCGGTCGTCGACGTGTTGTTCGAACGCGCCGCGCGCAAGCCCGGTCAGCTGGTCGGACGCACGGCGTATCTGCAGCCGGCTCACGTGATGGCGTCCGACGACATCATCGGCCAGGTTCTTCCGGTGCGCATCGACAGTCTCGAACGTTACAGCCTGCTCGGCGAGCTCGCCACGGCAGGCGCCGCGCCCCGTCCCGAAATTGCATCCCTCATGTCCATCGGAGGCTGAGCACTTGCCCAAGAGCGCATCGGATTCATCTTCCCTCGCTCCCAGCCGCAAGTTCGACCGCGACATGTCCATGCCCCCCGAGACCCAGGTCGTCATCGACTTCGACGACAACCGTGCCGCTTCCGCGCTGGTCGGCCCCTACGGCCAGAACCTGGCCCTGGTCGAGCGCCGCCTCGGCGTCGTCGTGGATTCGCGCGGCAACCACATCACCATCGGCGGCAGCCGCGACGGCTGCGATGCCGCGCGCCGCGTGCTGGAATCCCTGTACGCCCAGGCGGTGAAGGGCCAGGACCTGTCGCAGGGCGACGTCGAAGGCGCGATCCGCGCGGTGGTCGCTCAGGGCTCGCTGTTCGAGTTCGACGCCAAGAACGGCAAGAACGCGTTCGAGAGTATCAACCTGCGCAAGCGCCCAGTGCGCGCCCGCACTGCCGCGCAGGATTCCTACATCCGCGCGCTGAAGCGCCATGAGATGGTGTTCGGCATCGGCCCGGCCGGCACCGGCAAGACCTGGCTCGCGGTGGCGCATGCGGCGCAGCTGTTCGAGCGCAAGGAAGTCGATCGCATCATCCTGTCACGCCCCGCGGTCGAGGCCGGCGAGCGGCTCGGCTTCCTGCCCGGCGACCTGCGCGAGAAGGTCGATCCCTATCTGCGCCCGATCTACGACGCGCTGTACGATCTGATGGATGCGCGGGTCGTCGAGCGCGCGCTGCAGGCCGGCGAGATCGAGATCGCGCCGCTCGCCTTCATGCGCGGCCGCACCCTCACCAACGCTGCGATCATTCTCGACGAAGCTCAGAACACGACATCGATGCAGATGAAGATGTTCCTGACGCGCCTCGGCGAGAACAGCCGCATGATCATCACCGGCGATCCCTCGCAGGTCGATCTGCCCAACGGCCAGACATCCGGCCTCGCCGAGGCTGCACGCCTGCTCGACGGTGTCGAAGGCATCGCGCAGGTCCGCTTCACCGGCGAGGACGTCATTCGCCACGAATTGGTGGCGCGCATCGTTGCAGCCTATGAGGGCCCGAAGGCCCGCTGACATCGGAGCAAGCTCGCCGATCGGCGCATGCTCTCAGCGCCATCCGCACAGAACTCGACCAGGATGCCACAAAGTCCCATTCCAACCACCGAGGTGATCGTCGCAGCCGACTGCTGGCAGGACCAGCCCGACGCCGAGGACGTCATACATCGCGCCATCAACGCCGCCGCCGAGATGGTCGACGCCGATGTCGGCGACGCCGAGATCGCAGTCATGCTGACGGACGATCAGGGCATCCGCACCTTGAACAGCAATTGGCGCGGCATCGACAAGCCGACCAACGTGCTGTCGTTTCCGGCGCTGCAGCCGACCGGCCCGCGCTCTGACGACGATGCGCCGCGCATGCTCGGCGACATCGCCATCGCCTACGAGACGATGCGGCGCGAGGCCGACGAGGAGCAGAAGCCGTTCGACCACCATCTCAGCCATCTCACCGTGCACGGCTTCCTGCATCTGATCGGCTACGATCATGAGACCGATGACGAGGCCGAGGAGATGGAGGCGCTCGAAACCGAGATCCTGGCCCATCTCGGCATCCCCGATCCCTATGCCGACCGGGAACGGACGAATTGATCATGGCCGATTCCGAACCCGTCCACGACAATCCGCGCAACACGCGCAATCTTCCGGCCGTGGTGCCGCCGGCCGAGCTCGGCCGCTCGCCAAGCGAGAACTGGCTGTTTCGCGCGCTGCGCAATTTGTTCGGCTGGAAGGGCGGCGGGTCGGTGCGCGACGATCTGCAGGTCGTGCTCGATGCCTCGACGCCCGACGACATCGGCTTCTCCGCGGTCGAGCGCACGCTCCTGCGCAACATTCTCGACCTGCATGAACGCAGGATCGCCGACGTCATGGTGCATCGCGCCGACATCGTCGCGGTCAGGCGCGACATCACGCTCGGCGAACTGATGAGTTTGTTCGAGAGCGCGTCGCATTCGCGTCTCGTCGTCTACAATGACACGCTCGACGATCCCGAGGGCATGGTCCACATCCGCGACCTGCTCGCCTTCACGACCGCCCAGGCCCGCGTCTCGGACGAGGTGAAGGCGCGGCGCAAGAAGCCGCTGCCGGCCGGGCTCGATCTCAAGGCGGTCGATCTGTCGATGCCGCTGTTCGAAGCCAACATCATACGCAAGCTGCTCTACGTGCCGCCGTCGATGCGCGCGATCGACCTCTTGGCGCAGATGCAGGCCTCGCGCATCCATCTCGCGCTGGTCGTCGACGAATATGGCGGCACCGACGGGCTGGTCTCGATCGAGGACATCGTCGAGCAGATCGTCGGCGAGATCGACGACGAGCATGACAACGACGAGCCGCCGGCGATCATGCGCCAGGCCGACAATGCCTTCATCGCCGACGCGCGTGCCAGCCTCGAGGACGTGCGCCGGGTGATCGGCGAGGAGTTCGTCACCGGCGAGGCCGGCGAGGGCGTCGAGACGCTCGGCGGCTATCTGGTCAACCATGTCGGCCGGCTGCCGGTGCGCGGTGAGCTGATTTCCGGCCCCGGCGATTTCGAGGTCGAAGTGCTGGATGCCGATCCGCGCCGCGTCAAGCGCCTGCGCATCGCGCCGCGCAAGGAGCGTCCCACGCCGCGGCCGCCGCGCGAGAGCCGGCGGCGCGAAGCTGCAGCGGACGTCACGCCGCCGGAGGCGAGCCTTCCCGCCGAGCCGGCCCCGCCGGCCGACCCCGGTCCGGTGCCCAGTCGCGACGACAGCATCCCGCCACAAGGCGACGGAGCCAGCTCACAGTGAACAGCCCTTCGAAGATTCGCGGCCTCGCGCTTGGCATTGTGCTGGCCTGGGGCTGGAAGCGCGCGGCCATCGCGCTGGCCGCCGGAGCCGTCTCCTCGCTGGCCATGGCTCCGTTCAACGCCTGGCCGGTGCTGGCAATCACCTTTCCGGTCGTGGTTTGGCTGATCGACGGCGCCGCCGCCGGACGCCGGCGCGGGCTCCCCGCGGCCGCCCTCGCCGGCTTCTGCTTCGGCATGGGCTATTTCGTCCCTGGCCTGTACTGGATCGGCAATGCCTTCCTGGTCGACGCCGAGACCTTCGCCTGGCTGATGCCGTTCGCCGTGCTCGGGCTGCCGGCCTATCTCGCGCTGTTTCCCGCGCTCGGCTTCGCCTTGGCGCGGTTGATTTGGACGCAGGATGCAACCCGCATCCTCGCGCTGGCGGTCTGCCTGACGGCCAGCGAATGGCTGCGCGGCCACGCCCTGACCGGTTTTCCCTGGAACACGTTCGGCTATGCGCTGTCGCAGCCGCTGGCGTTGGCGCAGTCCGCTTCCGTGATCGGACTTTGGGGCATGACGTTGCTGACGATCGCGATCTTCGCCAGCCCGGCCGTGCTGATCGACGGCAAGCGCTGGCGTGACGGCTGGCGTGTGCCGGCCGGTGCGGCCGTCCTGCTCGTCGTGATGGGCGTATTCGGCGCCATCAGGCTGGCCCAGCAGCCGACCGCCCTGGTCCGCGATCTCAAGCTGCGGATCATGCAGCCGAACCTGCAGCAGGACGTCAAATTCAATTATGGCGCCAAGGCCGACGTGATGCGGCGCTATCTGACCCTGTCGGACCGCGCCTCCGGTCCGAACGCCAACGGCGTCCGCGACACCAACATCCTGATCTGGCCGGAATCCGCGTTCCCGTTCTTCCTGACCCGTGAAGCGGACGCGATGCGGCAGATTGCTGACCTGCTGTCTCCCGGCACGGTGCTGATCACCGGTTCGGTGCGCGCACCGGACGGACCGCGCAACGTCCCGGTCACCCGCGCCTACAATTCGATCTATGTCATCGATCACGACGGCAGCGTGCTGTCGGTCTACGACAAGCTCCATCTGGTCCCGTTCGGCGAGTATCTGCCGTACCAATCCGCACTGGAACGGATCGGCCTGGAGCAGTTGACGCGGCTGCAAGGTGGCTTTATTGCAGGTACGACGCGCCGCAACCTGGACGTGTTGCACGCACCGCGTGTTCTTCCTTTGATCTGCTACGAAGCAATTTTTCCGAGTGACAGCGCTGTCAACAACGGGGAACGGCCCGGCTGGATCGTCAACCTCACGAATGATGGCTGGTTCGGCATCTCGACGGGTCCTCATCAGCATCTGCAGCAGGCGCAGTGGCGTGCGATCGAACAAGGACTTCCATTAGTTCGATCTGCGAACACTGGAATCTCAGCAGTGATCGATCCCGTTGGTCGTATCATCGCGCAATTGCCGCTGGGCGCAGAGGGAATTCTCGATTCGGCATTGCCCGTCGCGTTGCCGCCGACGGTCTACGCCAAGGCTGGTGATATTCCGGCCATCATCCTGTTAGTGATCGCCCTGAGCACGGTTGTGCGCCGACGTGTTGCCAAAAAGCTTCCCTGACGCTGCCAAATTTGGATTCTTTCCGCTGCCGTAATATTTTTTTTGACAAGCAAAACTCCAAGTGTTGACAGATAGCTGCTGCAATTCGCATTCTCGCGCGGCAGCATGAAGCCGCTCAGTTTGTTGCTCGACCGTCCTTCGTTAGTACGACCTGCGAGCAGAAATTGACGGTGTGAGCGCCTGAGGCATACTGCGACCGCCTCGTTCCGGGGCCTGATTTCTAGGGAGTTGAGAGATGTCGACGAAAGCGCCCAACCCTGTTGACAAGCACGTCGGCAGCCGGGTGCGGATGCGCCGTATCATGTTGGGCATGAGCCAAGAAAAGCTCGGTGAGGCTCTCGGGCTCACGTTCCAGCAGATCCAGAAGTACGAAAAGGGCACCAATCGTGTCGGCGCCAGCCGGATCCAGCAGATCTCCGAGGTTCTGCAGATCCCGGTCTCCTTCCTGTTCGAAGGAGTCCCGAGCGGCGGAATCAACGGTGGCGAAAGCTTCGAAGGCTCCTCTCCGGCCTATGTGTCGGATTTTCTGGCGACCTCCGAGGGCCTCGCTCTGACCCGCGCCTTCACGCGGATCCACGACTCCAAGCTCCGCCGCAGCATCGTCGACCTCGTCGAGCAGATTGCTGACCGCGAAGCGCCTGAAGAAGACGCCTGATCTAGCCGAGCTCGAAGTTCCGATCGGGCCGGCGTCGCCGTCTCCGTCGGGACTTTGAACGCGAAGACGCCGTGAAATCAGAGATTTCGCGGTCGACCTCGCGCCTGGTTCCAGCGCCACGCTGGCGCTGCACGATGATGTTCTTCGCTGCGCCATGCGAAGAGGATGGTCGAGACGTCCTCGTCCCGTGTGCCCTTTGCGCCGATGCCTTCCGGGTCTCGCGCGGCTCCGATGCAGTTTCCAGCTGATCAAATCGGGCGACAAGCCCTCCTGATCTTGCAGCACGGCCGGTAACGGTTCCCGGGCGGAACAGGGTCGCGCCAGCACTCATTTTGTTCGCATGTGGCTTGGTGTATGACCGGCGCCAGCCGACGGGCGAAAGCGCCCTCACATCAGCAGTTACCATTTCCTAACCCTTGAGACGGCCTCTCATCACTCATGACCGACGCCAATTCGTTCGATAGTCGCACAATTCTTGAAGGCATCCGCCGCTGGGTCGAAATCGAGACGCCAACCGAGGCGCCCGAGCAGGTCAACCGATTGGCCTCCCTGGTCGCGGACGGCTATCGCGGGCTCGATGCGACGATCGAGCGAATCGCCGGCTGCAATGGCTGCGGCGATCATCTGGTGATGCGCTCATCCTGGGGACAGGACGAGCCAGGCATCCTGATTCTGAGCCATCTCGACACCGTGCACCCGATCGGCTTCATCGAGCGCCTGCCGTTCGCGATCGATGGCGACACAGCCTTCGGCCCCGGCATCTACGACATGAAGGGCGGCGCGTATCTGGCCTATCACGCCTTCCGGCAGCTCTGCGCCGCGGGCGAGCGATCGCCGCTCGGCATTACTCATCTGTATGTGTCCGACGAGGAGATCGGCAGCCCGACCTCACGCGCCCTGATCGAGGAGGAAGGCCGCAAGGCGAAGTACGTGCTGGTGACCGAGCCTGCCCGCGACGGCGGCAAAATCGTGACCGGTCGCAAGGGCGTGGCGCGTTTCGAAGTTGCGATCCGCGGCGTGCCTGCGCACGCCGGCGCGCGCCCGCAGGACGGGCGCAGTGCGATCCGCGAACTCGCCAACGTGATCCATGCGCTCGAGGCGCTCAACGATCCCGCGCGCGGCATCACCGTGAATGTCGGCGTGGTCCGGGGCGGTACGCGCCCGAACGTCATCGCGGAGGAAGCCTACGCAGAGGTCGATGCGCGTTTGCCGTCGCCGGCGGACGCTGACGACATCGTGCCGAAGATCCTCGGGCTCAAATCACGCAGTGACGGCGTCACCGTCGAGGTCAAGGGCGAAGTCAACCGGCCGCCTTACGTGAAGGGCAACGCCGGCGCCGCGCTGTTCGAGCATGCGAGATCGCTCGCCGAAGAGATCGGCTTCGAACTCTTCGACACCTACACGGGCGGCGGTTCGGACGGCAATTTCACTGCGCCGTTCACGGCGACGCTGGACGGCCTCGGTGTCGACGGCAAGGGCGCGCATACGCATTACGAGCAGATGTACATCTCCTCGATCGAGCCGCGGGCGCGACTGCTCCACCGGCTCTATCAGACCCTGCGGTGAGCGCCCCGATGCTGCCCATCGACGACGATCACACCGGCAACGACACTCTGCACGGCCAAGGCTCGTTCTTCGGCCGCCGCAAGGGTCATAAGCTGCGCGCGCACCAGGCCGACTTGGTCGAGAACCTGCTGCCGCATCTCGCGCTCGATCTGTCAGCACCTGCCGAATCCGTGCTGCCGACCTTGTTCGATCCCCCTGTCGACGCGCTGCGGCTCGAGATCGGGTTCGGCGGCGGCGAGCATCTCGCCGCGGAAGCCAAGGCCTATCCAACGACGGGATTCATCGGCTGCGAGCCCTATGTGAACGGCATGGCCAAGATCCTCTCGGCGATCGAGGCCGACAACATCGGCAATGTCAAGCTGCTCGCCGGCGATGCCGCGGAGTTGCTCGGCTGGCTGCCGCCGCAATCGCTGCAGCGGATCGACCTGATCCATCCCGATCCGTGGCCGAAGCGGCGGCACTGGAAGCGGCGCTTCGTGCAGGACGCGACCATCGCGGCGATGGCCCGTGCATTGAAGCCCGGTGGCGAATTCCGCTTCGTCAGCGATATCGCCGATTACTGCGCCTGGACCCTGTGGCACATGCTGCGTTCGCCGGACTTCGCATGGACCGCCGAGCGGGCCGACGACTGGCGCCTGCCCTGGCCGGGCTACACGATGACCCGTTATGGGCGGAAGGCCACGCGCGAAGGCCGCGTCGCCAACTACCTGATCTTCCGGCGACGCTGACGCGAGACGAAATAGTTCAATGCCGCGTCTTCCAGAATGCGACGACGCGCTCGGCTGTCGATGACGCCAGCCGTGCGTAGTTGACGCGGATGACGTCGATGTCGCGCTGCGCCGGCACGCGCTTTGGCCCGAGCCGCAGCAGAATCAGCGCGTGCACGGTGCTCCAATCGAGCCCGATCACGCGACCGAGAATGAGAAGCGGATCGTGGCGATCGCCTGCGACAAGACGATCGAGCGTCGCGATCTTCAGCCCGGACATCGCAGCGAGCGCTGCAATCACCTCCTCGTATTTGCGGTCCCGCGCGAAGCCGAGCAGCGCGGCCTCGTCGAGTGCGTCCGCCTCATACAGCGACAGAATCGTCCGCTGCGCCGGCACGAAATTGCGCCTGCTCGCGGTCGCACTTGCCGCATCGGCGAGTTCGGCCATCGCCTGCCTGATCCTAGCCTGCTTGTCCGATCCGACGACGTCGAACAGCCGCCGCTTGATCACGTCGAGCGAGCCTGTGAGCAGTTGCTTCAGATGTGCGTCGGACAGATCCCCGCGCTTGCCCACCGTGAGCGTCAACACGCCATCGAAGCTCGCGCGATTGACCAGCTCGGAATAACCAGCGTCGGAGAACGTCGCGCCATGGTTCGCTGCCGTCCGTCGCACCACATCGCGATCTCCGCGACGGACGAGCACGTCCGTGGTGTCAGCGGCAAGTTGGGGCCGCTCGGCGATCGCGAGCAGATGGCCCTGGCTCTTGCCTCTTGCGATGTTCGTCAGTTCACCGTCGTCGAGCACGGGCGAACGGCGCAGCAGCGGAGCCGCAACCATCACTTCGTCGTCACACGCGAGCTGACCGACGACGGCGCGCGGCACCTTGACGAGGCGCGACAGCCGCTCGGACAGATCGACCCGCGTCGGCACGTCGGCGAACGGGACCAGATCCATCAGCAATCCGTCGAACAGATTGACATGCTCGGGACGCAGCCGCGCCGCATCCTCGAAAAACAGCTCGGCGATGCGACGCGTGGCCTCGAGGCCGCGCACGGCGTCACCCTGCCTGACGATCCCATCCAGCCCGGGGATCAGCGCGGTCGCGGGGGTCATGATGTCTACTCGGTACGCAACGCCACACCATCGTCCGCCGCTCCCAGCCCGGAGCACGCGAACGGTTACGAAAACGCGGTCCAATTTATGCGATCTTGGTGAACGAAGGATTAGGCCTGAACCGCTGCGGCGAACGCCGCCAAGAAGGCGCCACCCCGGCCGGCCGCGCACCGGAGTTCCGCGCCCGCGTTTAGGACAACACGACCCTTGCCGTCCGTCGGCAAAGCGGCTATATGAGCGCCATCAATCATCTCATATACGATCGCGTAGTGAGGGTGGGCCCTTCCGGACCCGCTCTTTTTTGTTAACTGGATCGCTCTGCCTTTGGCGCGATCGGTCCGGTGAGCGCGATCGACCTGGCCCAACAGCCGAACCAAGCAAGACACGCGATCGACGCCTCGATGACGGAACCAACGTTCGCAGCCGCTGATACCGAGCTTTTGACCGAGCCCCGCCTCGTGGTCGAGCCGGGCGTGGCCGCGCGGGTTGCTGCCGTGGCCGATCCGGTGCTGCAGGGAATGGGTTACCGCCTGGTGCGGATCCGTATTTCCGGCGAGTCTGGCTGCACCGTCCAGGTGATGGCCGAGCGTCCCGACGGCACCATGCAGATCGAGGATTGCGAGGCGGTGTCGCGGGCGCTGTCGCCAGTGCTCGATATCGCCGACCCCATCGAACGTGCCTACCGGCTCGAGATCTCCTCGCCGGGCATCGACCGGCCGCTGGTCCGCCGCTCCGATTTCGAGCGTCATGTCGGTCATCTCGTCAAGATCGAGATGGCGGTCGCGCATCAGAACCGCAAACGCTTCCGCGGCATCATCAAGGGCGTGGAAGGCGACGGCGTCCGTATCACCCGCGACGACGTGGCGAAAGACCAGGACCCCGATGTCGTGCTACCGATGGCCGACATCGGCGACGCCAAGATGGTGCTGACGGACGAGCTGATCGCCGAGTCGATGCGCCGCGGCAAGGCCGCCGAGCGCGAGAGGAAGCGCGACCTCGGGCTCGCCCCGCCGCTGGCACCGCATGCCAAGCCGGCCGCGCAGGCCAAGCCGAAGCCGAAGTTGAAGGACAAGCAGCCGGTCAAGAAGCCGCTGCCGACCAATACCAAAAAGCATCGCCTCGCCGCCGACCGCGCGCGCAGAGGCGAGATCGATCCTGATTAGAGGAGACCAAAGCCATGGCCGTCAGCGCCAACCGGTTGGAACTGCTGCAGATCGCCGACGCCGTCGCGCGCGAGAAGTCGATCGACCGTGGCATCGTGATCGCCGCCATGGAAGACGCGATCGCCAAGGCCGCCCGCGCCCGCTATGGCAGCGAGACCGACGTGCATGCCGAGATCGATCCGCGCAAGGGCGAGCTCCGGCTTTCGCGCCACATGCTGGTGGTCGAGAAGGTGGAAAACCCCTCCAACCAGATCTCGCTCGATGACGCGCGCCGCGCCAATCCGGGTGCACAGATCGGCGACACCATCGCCGACACCTTGCCGCCGCTGGAGTATGGCCGCATCGCCGCGCAGTCGGCCAAGCAGGTCATCGTGCAGAAGGTGCGCGAGGCCGAGCGCGACCGGCAGTACCAGGAATTCAAGGACCGCATCGGCGACATCGTCAACGGCGTCGTCAAGCGCGTCGAATATGGCAGCGTGATCCTCGACCTCGGCCGTGGTGAGGCGATCATCCGCCGCGACGAGATGCTGCCGCGCGAGGTGTTCCGCAACGGCGACCGCGTCCGCGCCTACGTCTTCGACGTCCGTCGCGAGACCAGGGGACCGCAGATCTTCCTGTCGCGCACTCATCCGCAGTTCATGGCCAAGCTGTTCGCGCAGGAAGTGCCGGAGATCTATGACGGCATCGTCGAGATCAAGGCGGTCGCCCGCGACCCCGGCTCGCGCGCCAAGATCGGCGTCGTGTCGCGCGATTCCTCGGTCGACCCGGTCGGCGCCTGCGTCGGCATGCGCGGCTCGCGCGTGCAGGCCGTGGTGAACGAGCTGCAGGGCGAGAAGATCGACATCATCCCGTGGTCGCCTGACATCGCGACCTTCGTGGTCAACGCGCTGGCGCCGGCCGAAGTCGCCAAGGTCGTCATCGACGAGGACCGCGAGCGCATCGAGGTCGTCGTTCCCGATACCAACAACCAGCTGTCGCTGGCGATTGGCCGCCGCGGCCAGAACGTCCGTTTGGCTTCGCAGCTGACCGGCTGGGACATCGACATCCTGACCGAGCAGGAGGAGTCCGAGCGCCGCCAGGCCGACTTCGAGAACTCCACCCGCGTGTTCATGGAATCGCTCAACGTCGACGAGGTCGTCGGCCAGCTGCTGGCGTCCGAGGGCTTCACCTCGGTCGAGGAATTGGCGCTGGTCGATCTCAAGGATCTCGCCGGCATCGAGGGTTTTGACGAGGAGACCGCGACCGAGCTGCAGACCCGCGCCCGCGAATTCCTGGAGCAGCAGGAGGCCGAGCTCGAGGCCCGGCGCAAGGAGCTCGGTGTCGAGGATGCGGTGAAGGACGTGCCCGGCGTCACCACCAAGATGCTGGTCAAGTTCGGCGAGAACGACATCAAGACGGTCGACGATCTCGCCGGTTGCGCCACCGACGATCTGGTCGGCTGGACCGAGCGCAAGGAGGGCGGCGAGCAGACCAAGTTCGCCGGTATTCTCGACGGCCTCGATGTCTCGCGCGATGACGCCGAAGCCATGGTCATGCAGGCCCGCGTCAAGGCCGGCTGGATCACCGAGGCCGACCTTGCGAAGCCTGAGGCCGAGGCCGAGGACGAATCCGAAGAACAGACCGCCTGAGCCATGGATACGGTGATGACCCCCGCCATGACCATGATCGCTTGAGATGAGGAGCCGCACGACCGCATGCTCGCTTTGGCCGACCCCGAGCTCGACAATGGACCGCGGACTGAAAAGTCCGCGACCATGCGGATGTGCGCGGTCAGCCGCGAGGTGCGGCCGATCGGCGAGCTGATCCGGTTCGTCGTCGGTCCGTCGGGCGAGGTCGTGCCCGACATCAAGCGCAAGCTGCCGGGACGGGGTCTTTGGATCACGGCATCGAAAGCGGCCGTTGCGGAAGCGGTGCGGCGTCACCATTTCAGCCGGGGGTTCAAGACCAACGTCCGCGCCCATCCGGCACTGGCCGATGAGCTGGACGCTCTGCTCGTCCGCAGCGCGATCGAGGCGCTGGGGATCGCGGCCAAGGCCGGTCAGGTCGTCTCGGGTTTTTCCAAGGTAGAGGCGGCGCTGTCGCAGCGGCAGTCCAGGGCCACGTTGGCCGCCATCCTGCACGCGGCCGACGGTGCGGCCGACGGGATTCGCAAGCTCGACGCCCTCGCCCGCCCGAACGGCGGGGAAGACGGACAAGCCCTGACATTTCCGATCATCTGCTGCCTCACTTCGGCAGAATTGGATTTGGCACTTGGGCGCTCAAATGTGATACATGCTGCCGTGCTCGCAGGCCCGGCGAGCAGGACATTCCTGTCGCGCAGCCAGACACTGGTCCGATACCGGTCGGCCGACGCTGACAAGATTGCCGGAACCGCGGCCACGAAATCTGCTTCGACTTCGAAGACATAGCAACTGAATACGCGACGATTTGCACGAATGGGACGGTGCGGCAGACCCGCACGCTGGTAAACGAGATTAGGACGACTGAATGGCCGATCAAAACACTCCGGGCGACAAGAAACTCGGTGTCCCGAGCAAGACCTTGACGCTCAAGCCGCGCGTCGAGACTGGCACGGTGCGTCAGAGCTTCCCACACGGCCGGAGCAAGCAGGTGGTGGTCGAGAAGCGGGGCACCAAGCGCCGCGCCGGCGACGGCCCCGATGCTCCGCACGCGCCGGAGCCGGTCGTCGCCAAGGCGCCGCCGCCACCGCCGCCGCCGAGCAACCGCCCGTCCGGTCCGCGTCCAGGTGCTCAGCGCAGCGGGTCCGGCGTCGTGCTGCGCACCCTGACCGAGGACGAGCGTTCGGCCCGCGCCAGCGCGCTCGCCGACGCGCGAATCCGCGACGTCGAGGAACGCCGCCAAGCCGAGGAAGAGGCCCGCCGCCGCGCCGAGCGCGAAGCAGCCGAACGCGCCGAGCGCGAGGCCGCCGAGGCGCGCCGCAAGGCCGAGGAAGAGCGTCACCGCCACGAGGAAGAAGCCAAGCGCAAGGCCGAGCTCGAGGCCAAGAAGCGCTTCGGCGAAGGCGAGGCGCCGCGTCCGGCAGCATCGGCCCCGCAGCCGTCATCGTCGTCCGCTCCGGCCCGTCCGGCCCAAGCCCCCGGCCGCCCGGTCGGTGCTCCCGGCAGCCGTCCGCCGCAGATCGGCGGCGGAAGTTCACGTCCCGCCGGTACGCAGCCCGGCGGCGCACGCCCGGCTGGCGCCCGTCCCGCCGGTGGCGGTCCGCTCGGTCGTGCACCGGGTGTCGCAGCAGGTCCGGACGAGGATGAAGGTCCGCGGCAGATCCGCCGTGGTCCCGGTGGCGCGGCGCGTCCGGCGCCCCCGCCGAAGACCACGCACAAGCCCGGCCCGCAGAAGCAGCGCGGCCGCCTGACCGTCGTGACCGCGCTCACCGCCGACGACGTGCGTGAGCGCTCGATCGCCTCGTTCCGCCGCCGCACTCAGCGCCTGAAGGGCCACGCCGCCAACGAGCAGAAGGAAAAGCTGATCCGCGAGGTCACGATTCCGGAAGCGATCACCATCCAGGAACTGGCGAACCGCATGTCGGAGCGCGCGGTCGACGTGATCCGTCTGCTGATGCGCCAGGGCGCCATGCACAAGATCACCGACGTGATCGACGCCGACACCGCGCAGCTGATCGCCGAAGAGCTCGGCCACACCGTCAAGCGCGTCGCCGCCTCGGACGTGGAAGAGGGTCTGTTCGACGTCGTCGACGACTCCTCGGACACCGAGCCGCGCTCGCCGGTCGTGACCGTCATGGGCCACGTCGACCACGGCAAGACCTCGCTGCTCGACGCGCTGCGCCACGCCAACGTGGTCTCAGGCGAAGCCGGCGGCATCACCCAGCACATCGGCGCCTATCAGGTGACCGCGCCGGACTCCGGCAAGAAGATCACCTTCATCGACACGCCCGGCCACGCCGCATTCACCGCGATGCGCGCCCGCGGCGCCAAGGTCACCGACATCGTCGTGCTGGTGGTCGCGGCCGATGACGGCGTGATGCCGCAGACGATCGAGGCCATCAACCACGCCAAGGCGGCGAAGGTGCCGATGATCGTGGCGATCAACAAGATCGACAAGCCCGACGCCCGTCCCGAGCGCGTCCGCACCGAACTGCTCCAGCACGAGGTGCAGGTCGAATCGCTGGGCGGCGAGGTCGTCGACGTCGAGGTGTCCGCCAAGAACAAGACCAATCTCGATCGTCTGCTGGAGATGATCGCGCTGCAGGCCGACATCCTCGACCTGAAGACCAATTCGGATCGTCCGGCCGAGGGCACCGTGATCGAAGCCAAGCTCGATCGCGGCCGCGGACCGGTCGCTACCGTGCTGGTCCAGCGCGGCACCTTGCGTGTCGGCGACATCATCGTCGCCGGCGCCGAGATGGGTCGCGTCCGCGCGCTGATCTCCGACCAGGGCGAGGCCCTGCAGGAGGCCGGCCCGTCGGTACCGGTCGAGGTGCTCGGCTTCAACGGCCCGCCGGAAGCCGGCGATCGTCTCGCCGTGGTCGAGAACGAAGCCCGTGCCCGCCAGGTCACCAGCTATCGCGCGCACCAGAAGCGCGAGAACGCGGCAGCCTCGATCTCCGGCATGCGCGGTTCGCTCGAGCAGATGATGTCGCAATTGAAGACCGCGGGCCGCAAGGAATTCCCGCTGGTCATCAAGGCCGACGTGCAGGGTTCGCTGGAAGCCATTCTCGGCTCGCTGGAGAAGCTCGGCACCGACGAGGTCGCCGCGCGTATCCTGCATGCCGGCGTCGGCGGCATCAGCGAATCCGACGTCACGCTGGCGGAAGGCTTCAACGCCGCGATCATCGGCTTCTCGGTGCGAGCCAACAAGGAAGCCGCCGCGCTCGCCAAGCGCAACGGCATCGAGATCCGCTACTACAACATCATCTACGACCTCGTGGATGACGTGAAGAAGGCGATGAGCGGTCTGCTCGCGCCGACGCTGCGTGAAACCATGCTCGGCAATGCGCAGATCCTGGAGGTGTTCAACATCTCCAAGGTCGGCAAGGTCGCCGGCTGCCGCGTCACCGACGGCACCGTCGAGCGCGGCGCCAATGTCCGCCTGATCCGCGACAACGTCGTGGTTCACGAGGGCAAGCTGTCGACGCTGAAGCGCTTCAAGGACGAAGTGAAGGAAGTGCAGGCCGGCCAGGAATGCGGCATGGCCTTCGAGAGCTACGGCGACATGCGTGTCGGCGACGTCATCGAGTGTTATCGCGTGGAGACCATTCAGCGCTCGCTGTAAGTCCGAATCCTACAGAGCGCGCTGTCCTTTCAAGTGAGCAGCGATTCCGTGCATCAGCGGAATCGCTGCCCGTCTTGAACTTAACCAAGCGTTGTTGAACTCAATCAGAATGATCCTCTCGCCCGCGCTCACGCCGGGCGACGATCCATTGGATTTTTCGCAAAATGCCTCGTCATCATCAGAGGGGAAGCGCCGCTTCCGGCGGTTCGCAGCGCCAGTTGCGCGTGGCCGAAACGGTGCGTCACGCTGTCGCCGACATTCTCAGCCAGGGTCAGGTGCACGATCCGGACCTGGAGGGACACATCGTTACGGTGCCCGAAGTCCGTATGTCGCCCGACCTCAAGCTCGCAACGATCTACATCATGCCGCTCGGCGGGCGCGACACGGACGTCGTGATCGCGGCGCTGGAGCGCAACAAGAAGTTCCTGCGCGGCGAGGTCGCGCGCCGCGTTAACCTGAAATTTGCACCTGACATCCGCTTCCGTGTCGACGAGCGATTCGACGAAGCGGAACGGATCGAGAAATTACTAAGAACACCTGCGGTGCAGAGAGACCTCAATTCGGATTCGGAAGAGAGCTGATGACCATTCCCCCCGAAACCGGCACTGTCGATACGCCCCACGCCGACACGACCGCCGTTACGATCAAAAAAAATCACGCCGCCGACGGGCGTCCGCGCGACAACAATGATCCGCGCAGCAAGCAGCAGCGGGGCAACCAGCCGCGCCGCGACCGCCGCGACGTTCATGGCTGGGTGGTGCTCGACAAGCCGATTGGCATGACCTCGACCCAGGCTGTGGCCGTGGCCAAGCGGCTGTTCCAGGCCAAGCGCGCCGGTCATGCCGGCACGCTCGATCCGCTGGCCTCGGGCGGCCTGCCGATCGCGCTGGGCGAAGCCACCAAGACCGTGCCCTTCGTGATGGACGGCCGCAAGCGCTACCGTTTCACCGTCACCTGGGGCGCGGAGCGCGATACCGACGACACCGAGGGACGGGTGGTCGAGACCAGCGAGAACCGCCCGGATGCCGCGGCGATCCGCGCCCTGCTGCCGCAGTTCACCGGCCGGATCGAGCAGACCCCGCCGCGCTATTCCGCAATCAAGATCCAGGGCGAGCGCGCCTATGATCTCGCCCGTGACGGCGAGGTCGTCGAGCTGCAGCCGCGCCCGGTCGAGATCCACGAACTGATCCTCGTCGACCAGCCCGATCCCGACCATTCGGTATTCGAGGCGGAATGCGGCAAGGGAACCTATGTCCGGGCGCTGGCCCGCGACATGGGCCGAATCCTCGGCTGTTACGGCCATATCAGCGCTCTCCGGCGGACCCTGGTCGGTCCGTTTACCGAGAACGACATGATTCCGCTGGAACAACTGGAGGCTTTGTGCAATAGAGCCGCGTCCGGTGAGGGAAGCCTCGCCGACGCACTGCTGCCCGTTGAGACCGCGCTGGACGACATCCCGGCACTGGCCGTCACTCGGGCTGATGCGGCAAGGCTCCACAGGGGCCAGGCCGTCTTGTTGCGCGGACGGGATGCGCCCCAGAGTAGCGGCACAGTCTATGTCACGGTCGCAGGCCGCCTTTTGGCGCTTGCCGAAATTGGCAATGGCGAACTCATCCCCAAGCGCGTGTTCAACCTGACCGGACTGACTGCCAGCTCCGGTCGCAACGAAAGAGACTGACGATGTCGGTGACCGCAGAGCGCAAAGCGGAAATCATCAAGGCGAACGCCACCAAGGCCGGTGACACCGGTTCTCCCGAGGTGCAGGTCGCGATCCTGTCGGAACGCATCAACAACCTGACCGGCCATTTCAAGACCCACGGCAAGGACAACCACTCCCGCCGCGGCCTCCTGAAGCTGGTCTCGACCCGCCGTTCGCTGCTCGACTATCTGAAGAAAAACGACGAGGCGCGCTACAAGGCGCTGCTCGAGAAGCACAACATCCGTCGTTGAGCTTCGACCTCAAGTGAGCGCGCGCGAGTTCGCGCGCGTGATGGCATGGTCCCGAGAGAGCGCCGCGAGTTGCGGCGTTCGCGAGTCCGGGATCATGCGGTCTGGCTGGACATAGCAACAAGCAGATACGCTTTGCGACCGGTCCCGCCCAGACTGTGCAGTACGCCTCAGCAGCAATCCGGCCGCTGGGCGTGACGGGCAAGGTGCCCGTTATTTACGAGAAGGATGGACGCCATCCGAAATAAGAAAACCATGGCAGGATCGCAGGGCGCTGCTCGTTCTCCAGCGCCCTGCAATCTTGCGCATGGTTTTTTTGTTTCCGGGGGGTCTGCCTTCACTCATCTCATGAAAGAAGATACCCATGTTTACCAAGCATTCCGTCGAGATCGACTGGGGTGGGCGTCCGCTCAAGCTGGAAACCGGCAAGATCGCGCGCCAGGCTGACGGCGCCGTTTTCGCCACCTATGGCGAGACCGTCGTGCTCGCCACCGTCGTGGCCGCCAAGGCGCCGCGCGAAGGCGTCGACTTCCTGCCTCTGACCGTCGACTATCAGGAAAAGACCTACGCCGCGGGCCGCATCCCCGGTGGCTATTTCAAGCGTGAGGGCCGTCCGACCGAGAAGGAGACGCTGGTCTCCCGCCTGATCGACCGCCCGATCCGTCCGCTGTTCGTCGACGCCTGGCGCAACGAGACCCAGGTGATCGTCACCGTGCTGTCGCACGACATGGAGAACGATCCGGACATCGTCGCGCTGGTCGCCGCGTCCGCCGCGCTGACCTTGTCGGGCGTGCCGTTCAAGGGCCCGATCGGCGCTGCCCGCGTCGGCTTCGCCAATGACGAATACATCCTCAATCCGACCCTCGACGAGATGACCGACACCCAGCTCGACCTGGTCGTCGCCGGCACCTCGGAAGCCGTGCTGATGGTGGAATCGGAGGCCAAGGAGCTCAACGAGGACATCATGCTCGGCGCGGTGATGTTCGGTCACCGTCACTTCCAGCCGGTCATCAACGCGATCATCGAGCTCGCCGAGAAGGCCGCCAAGGAGCCGCGCGACGTCGCGATCATCGACAACAGCGCGATCGAGAAGGAGATGCTCGGCATCGCCGAGCAGGACCTGCGCACCGCCTACGCGATTCCGATCAAGCAGCAGCGCTATGCTGCGGTCGGCGCCGTCAAGGAAAAGGTGATGGCGCACTTCTTCCCGGAAGGCCAGGAGCCGAAATACGACAAGCTCCGTGTCGCCGCCGTGTTCAAGGAGCTCGAGGCCAAGATCGTTCGCTGGAACATCCTGGACACCGGCAAGCGCATCGACGGCCGTGACGCCAAGACCGTCCGCAACATCGTCTGCGAAGTCGGCGTGCTGCCGCGCGCCCACGGTTCGGCGCTGTTCACCCGCGGTGAGACCCAGGCGCTGGTCGTGACCACGCTCGGCACCGGCGAGGACGAGCAGTACATCGACGCGCTGTCGGGAACGTACAAAGAGACGTTCCTGCTGCACTACAACTTCCCTCCCTACTCCGTCGGTGAGACCGGCCGCCTCGGCGGCACCAAGCGCCGCGAGATCGGCCACGGCAAGCTCGCCTGGCGCGCCATCCACCCGGTGCTGCCGCCGCACCACGAGTTCCCCTACACCACGCGCGTGGTGTCGGAGGTGACGGAGTCCAACGGCTCGTCCTCGATGGCCACCGTGTGCGGTTCGTCGCTGGCGCTGATGGATGCCGGCGTGCCGCTGAAGCGGCCGACCGCTGGTATCGCGATGGGCCTGATCCTCGAGGACAAGCGCTTTGCTGTCCTCTCGGACATCCTCGGCGACGAGGACCACCTCGGCGACATGGACTTCAAGGTCGCGGGCACCGAGAGCGGCATCACCTCGCTGCAGATGGACATCAAGATCGAGGGCATCACCGAGGAGATCATGCGTGTGGCCCTGGGCCAGGCGCGTGACGGCCGCATCCACATCCTGGGTGAGATGTCCAAGGCCCTGACCGCGGCCCGCGCCGAGCTCGGCGAGTACGCGCCGCGCATCGAGACCTTCAAGATCCCGACCGACAAGATCCGCGAAGTGATCGGCACCGGCGGCAAGGTGATCCGCGAGATCGTCGAGAAGACCGGCGCCAAGGTCAACATCGAGGACGACGGCACCGTCAAGGTCGCTTCCAGCGACGGCGAGGCGATGAAGGCCGCCATCAAGTGGATCAAGTCGATCGCCTCCGATCCGGAGGCCGGCCAGATCTATGACGGCACCGTCGTCAAGGTGATGGAGTTCGGCGCCTTCGTGAACTTCTTCGGCACCCGCGACGGCCTCGTGCACATCTCGCAGCTCGCCGACAAGCGCGTGCAGAAGACCACCGACGTCGTCAAGGAAGGCGACAAGGTCAAGGTCAAGCTGCTCGGCTTCGACGATCGCGGCAAGACCCGGCTGTCGATGAAGGCCGTCGATCAGACCACCGGCGAGGACCTCGAAGCCAAGCAGAAGGACGCTCCCGCCGAGGCGCGTGAAGCCGCCGGCGAGTAAGCCTGCGGTTCTGCTAATGAGATACGAAGGGCGGCTCTCGGGCCGCCCTTTTTGTTGATCGCCGGTCCCTCCACGTCATCGCGAGCGAAGCGAAGCAATCCAGGGCCGCGCCCCGCGACTCTGGATTGCTTCGTCGCGGAGCCTGTCATCGGGCCGCGCTTTGCGCGGACCCGTTGGCTCCTCGCAATGACGGAGGAGAGAGCCTATGTCGGATCGAGCATCTCGCCGGAGGATCTTAGCCCATGTCCGAGACGATCATCCGCACTGCTGTCCCGGCCGAATACGACGCCGTCGCAACGCTCTGGATGGAGAGCTGGTGCTCGACCGGACTCGACAGCCCGAGCGAGACCCTGCTGAACATGCTGAAAGCACGCGTGCCGCGTGAGGTGGCTGGCGGCTGGAGTCTCTACGTGGCCGATGACGGCGGCACGCTCGGGGCGATGCTCGCGATCAACATCGAGCGGCTCTATCTCGACCAGTTGATGATCGCTCCCGCCTATCAAGGCCGCTCGCTTGGCCGCCGCCTGCTTGCCTTCACCCGCGATGTACTGCCCGACGAGATCTGGCTGCGCTGCGCGGAGGGCAACCAGAAGGCATGGCGTTGGTACGAGCGCGAAGGCTTCGTGCTCGAAAAGACGGAAGCTGATCCGATGCACGGCCGGATGATGAAATTCTATCGCTGGAAACGCGAAAGCCCCGCCAGGGTCTGATCTCGCCGCGTGCATTTGCGACGTGGTTCTCCTGTGGCCGGAAAGGCATTGCGCGCGGCTTTGCCGGGGAACTAGGTTCGGGTTCCCGACGGCATCCGCCGTTCTCGAACCGTACCGATGTCCGAGCTGCTCATGCTGATCCGCCGCCTCGCCGTCGCCGCTCTCGCCGTTGTTCTCATTCAGCCGTCGTGGGCTCAGGCGCCTTCCGCGTCTGCTCCCGCTGAGAAGCCGGCCGCTCCTGCTGAAAAGCCGCCTGCTCCCACTGAGAAGCCGCCGGCCGCTGCCAAGAAGTCAGTCGACAAGAAGCCGGCAGACAAGAAGTCGGCCGGCAAGAAGGCGGCTCCAAAGCCGGCCGCGGCCGTGGACAGCGGCCCGTGCGACATGGGCGTCATCACCGCGACGCACGACCTGTTCACCGTGCAGAAGATCGGGCTCACCGTCTTCAACAACGAGTTCGCCGAGATGCCAGTGAACTGGGGGATCGACGATCTGATCTACGCGCGCATCAAGGCCGCGGGCGGCGCGGGCGTTCGGCGCATCACCTACGACAAGCAACTGTTCGACAATTTCGAGAAGCCGAAGCTGTTCTTCCTGCGCCAGGAGAGCGAGACGCTCACCGGCGTCGTGAAGCAGATCGTGGCGTCGGCCGGGTGCCGCCGCTATCTCGTGGTCCGGCGCCAGACCAACCGCATCGGCAACACCGATGTGAACGCCACCGGAGTCGGCATCCTCCAGATGGGCCCGTTGTTCACCCGGACCTTCATCTTCGCCTATCTCGACATCCGGCTGCTCGACGGTGAGACGTTCGAGACGCTGCGCAACCCCAACTTCACCGTTCAGCGTGTGCTCCAGAGCCTCGGTGAGGACCTGGTCAAGATCCCCGGCATGGTCGACGTCGATCAATCGCTGTATCCCGCCGTCGCAGCGGAAGCCGCCAACAATGCCGGCCTGCGCGACGTCATTCGGCGTCTCGTCAGCGGGCAGCTCGATCGCGACATGCCGGCGTATTTCAAGGCGGAAGAGCACTGACCAGGGCAGGCCTACCGAGATGACACCTCCCATGACGTGTTCGGCTCACCGCGCGTTCGCCACGCCAGTCTGGCGCCGCCTCGTCCCGCTGCTGCTCGCATTGGCCGCCACGCCGGGCAACCTGCTTGCGCAATCCGCGCCGTCGACACCGACCACCAGAGCCGCGCCCACAACAGGGATCACGAATGCCAAATCCGCCAAGCCGGCAGCAGCCGCGCGGGACGCGGGGCGCTGCGATACCGGACTGATCGCCGCGGTCGGCGACGTGTTTTCCGTGCAGGACAGCGGCATTTTGCAGCTTGGCGGTGACTTCAAACGGGTGCCGGTTTCCTGGGGCTTCGACGACCTGATCTACGCGCGCGCAAAAGCCGCGGGCGGCGACCGAGTTCGCCGCATCGCTGTTCCGAAGGGTGCGTTCGACCCGCTGTATCAGTCGACATCGGCCGCGGAGGCAAATCTGGTCTTGACGGCCATCGTCAGGAAGGTCGCCGGCTCCGCCGGCTGCGCGCGCTATCTCGTGATCTTACGTGCATCCGGCCACGAGCCATCGACTTATGACACGGTGTCGGGCATCGGAGTCGTTAGCCGTGTGGCGGGGCTGGTGCGCTACACCCACGTGTTTGTCATGCTCGCCGCTCAACTATTCGATGGCGCAACATTCGAGAAGCTCAAGCCTCCGGCGAGATCGAAAAGCTTCATGTCGTTTCTGACCTCGGGCATGGGCCCGCCGTCTCACGCCGGGGACGTCGACAACTCCGTCTTTCCCGCAAAGCCGGAAGACGCCGCCAGCAACACGGTGTTGCGCGATATGGCGCGGTCCATGCTGCGGTTCCGGCTCGACCAGGCGTTGCCGGACTATTTTGCTCACGAGTAGGCTTGGGGCGATTACAGCCTGACCTTGAGGGTCGCGAAGCCGGACTGCTGGACGAGGCCGGATGGCGTCGCACGCAGCCCATAACGAAAGCTGAGATCGAGCTGATCGTTGCCGGCGGCGATGAGCCCGACGCCGGTCGAATAGACCCAGGGCGACAGGCCGAGACCGCTGGTGACGAAGCTCTCACCGCCGCCGGAGAAAGCGGCGCCGACCTGCAGGCGCTGGTTCAGCGCATTGTATCCGGCGCCGACATCGGCCGTCAGACGGACCCGCTTTGCCACCTGATAGATGGCCTTCAGCCCGGCGGTCGCCGTCAGCTCCTGATAGGTCTGCGGATCGACGTTCAGGCTGAAGCCGCCCGCGCCGCTTTCCCGATAGGCATTGCTGCGCACCGTGCCGTAGTCGAGGCGCAGTGACGGAACTATCGTGAAGGCATCGGTCAGCGACACCGGCGTCTTGAGACCGGCGCCGGCATGGCCCGTGCTGGAGCGATAACTTCCGCCAGCCGATGCAGTCATGAAGCTCAACGTTCGGCTCTCGCCATTGTCACTCCAACCACCGTCGAGCTGATAGTCCAGCATCAGGCCGCGGCTGATGGCGTAGGCACCGTAGAGCCCGAGATGGTAGGATGACAGATCGAGACGGTTCGCGACCCCGTCGTCACTCCCCGCGATCGTCTGCCGTGAATAGCCGAACATGCCGCCGAAGATCGCTTGCGAGGAGATTGCTGCGTCGGCGCCGATCGCCAGGCCGCCGCCGGACGCGTTGTAGCCGGGAACGTCGTCGCGCCCCGCCTGCCGTGCGCTGCCGCCGAGCGGCTGCATCCAGACGTTCCGGCCGGCAGCGCCACCGAGGCCAATGTCGTCGAGCCTGTTGGTCATCGTCTGCCGGACCTCGCGCTGCGTCACATAAGTGGCCTGCGAGGCGGCACCGGTCAGCACCGGGAGGGTCTGCTTCACCGCGTTGCTGAGCGACGTCCCGCTGAGATTGTCGAGCGCGGCAAAGCCCGAAACCATGGATCCGCTCCATCCTGCGGAGGTCATCGACAACCTGTACAGCACGCCGGCCGCTTCGAGGCCGACGCGGCCACCCGCGGCGCGGAGCGTGTCGCCATAGGGCTGGATCAGCGACATCGTCGCCAGATCTCCGGTCAGGCTGCCGGTGAGATCGTAGGTCGACGTGATCATCTGCGCGCCGGAGGCGCTGCCGGTCGCGGTGCCGTAGAGGCTGGTGAGATTGCCGCGGGACAGCGTGTTGAACAGCACGCTGCCCTCCGGCGTGACCGAGCCAAGCAGCGTGAAGCCGCCCGCGGCGCTGCCGGCGGGAGCCGCACCGGCGCCCCAGAAATAGCCGTTCTGGTAGTTGCTGATGACGAAGCGGCCCGGCGCCTGCGTGCCGAACAAAGTCGGGCTGACGATGCGCCATGGCGTGCCGGCCGTCCACGCCCATTGCGGCACCGAGTTCGCCGGCACCGGAGCAGACGGCGGCGGCGTGAAGGTCGCGGGATCGTAGGGCAGCATGTAGGCCCAATGCGACACCAGCAGCGTGTCGCCGGTGATCATCTGCATCTCCATGCTGGAGACGCCGCCGATCGTCCGCATGTTGCCGAGCCCGACCGTCACGGTGCCGCCGCCCGTCGGCGTGAACAGCATCGTGATCTGCCCGCCGGGCGTGACGAAGCCCTGGATGGTCGAGGTGTCGGTGAGCAGTGACGGGCCGATCCTGAGCTGTGCAACGCTGGTTCCGGTGAAGGAGCCGTTGATCGCCGTGCCCAGGGTCCACAGCGTCTGATCGCCGATTGCGATCGGGTTCGTGAAGCCCGTCTTCGGCGATATGTAGGCTAGCAGCTGGGCCGTCGGCACATACCAATGCGTGTTGGAGATCGTGGAGTCCCAGAGCGTCGACTGTGCCCGGGCCGGAGTGGCACCGCCCGCAGCCCATGCACCGCCGATCGTCGCACACAGGACGATGCTTCGGACCTTCCAACGCAGCATCGATGATCACTCCACGATGTGTCTTGCCGCCGGCGCGCACCGCTGGCCATCCCTGACGACGCGCGCCCCCATGCATTCGTCGTCGACGAGACGGGCGACCGCCAGAGCGCGCGACGATGGCCTGACTATCCCGCAGGGGACGCCTGGTTCAATTGCGACAAATTGGGTCGATCACAGCAATTGTCGCCGCGAATGGCCGGATGCTGGTCCGGTTGGGCGAGCGGGACGGCTTGCGCCCATGCCAATTTGCATTCTAGCTTCGGCGTGACGTCAACGACATCTCGCCGGAATTCATGTCCTTTGCCCGCGCCCTCGCAGCCGTGCTGATCGTTGCCCTCATTGTCGGAGGCAGCCCTGCAGGTGGCCAACCTGCGGCGAGCCCGACCCGGTCTGATCGGACGGGTGCACGGGACCAGGGGAAAATTGCGCAGACCTTGCGCTGCAACCTCGGACTGATTTCGATCGCGGGCAACAAGTTCGAGGTCACGAGCGAGGGGCTTTTCACATTCCAACGGACCCATCGGTACGATCAGGTCGACTGGATGCGTTGGTGTTCAGTCGGGTCCAAGCCGCTGCCCGCGGCCTTGCCGTGCGCAACATCGCCTATGACAAGGATGAACTGCACCGGCCAAGAAAGAAGTCCGAGGTCTTCTCGAGCTTGGCGTCCGACATCAAGGATTTCGCACGGACCGTTTCGACCGGCACGTCGTGTGACCGCTACGTCGTGATTTATCGCGAAGCATACCCGATCGCGTCGGCTCGCTATTCGCCGACCGGCTTCGGTGTCACGCGGGTTCAAGGCTTGGGGGCGAAGGACAGGGCCTATCTCCATGCCCTGACCGCGATCCGGATCTACGACGGAAAGAGCTTCGAGCTGCTCGGTGAGGCCCGCGCTCCGGCGCCGCGAATCGATCTCAAGGGCGACTGGCAGGCCTACCAGCCGGTGCAGGAGATCGACGCAACCGAATACCCGACCGCTCCACAGCAGGGCGCCAGGAGCGTTGCCTTTCGCGACACCATCCGATCACTGCTGGCAAGAAGCCTCGACTGGACCCTGCCTGCGCTGCTGCGATCGGAAGGTCGGCCAAGCGGAAATTGACACGACGGCACCGAACACGGCCTCGCGTCGCCTGCTCCTGCATCGGGAAGCTCAGGCGCGACGAGCGCGAAAATCCCTGTCGACGCGGTTCAGCCCTACTCGGCCTTGAGATCCTCGGGCCGCGGCATCGAGATCACGTTGTAGCCGGAGTCCACATAATGGAGCTCGCCGGTGACACCGCCGGACAGCTCCGACAGCAGATAGAGCGCGGAGCCGCCGAGTTCCTCCAGGGTCACGCCGCGGCCGAGCGGCGAATGCTTCTGCTGGAAAGCGAACATGAAGCGGGCATCGCCGATGCCGGAGCCGGCCAGCGTGCGCACGGGGCCCGCCGAGATCGCGTTGACGCGGATGTTGCGGCGGCCGAAATCGGCGGCGAGGTAGCGCACCGAGGCTTCGAGCGCGGCCTTGGCGACGCCCATCACGTTGTAGTTCGGCATCACGCGGTTGGAGCCGTCGAAGGTCAGGGTGATCATGCTGCCGCCGCTCTCCGGCATCAGCTCGGCGGCGCGCTTGGCGATCTCGGTGAAGGAGAAGCAGGAGATCAGCATGGTGCGCGAGAAGTTCTCGCGCGAGGTATCGGCATAGCGGCCTTTGAGCTCGTTCTTGTCGGAGAAGGCGACGGCGTGAACGACGAAGTCGAGGCCGCCCCAGGCCTCGCGCAAGCTCGCGAACACGCTGTCGACGCTGTTGATGTCCTCGACGTCGCAGGGCAGCACGTGCTTGACGCCGAGTTCGTCGGCGAGCGGGCGCACGCGCTTGCCGAGCGCGTCGCCCTGATAGGTGAACGCCATCTCGGCGCCGTGCGCAGCCAGCGTCTTGGCGATGCCCCAGGCGATCGAATGGTCGTTGGCGATGCCCATGACCAGACCGCGCTTGCCTGCCATCAGACCCTGCATGCTCACTCTCCTTCGTGATGCCGGGCCGACCCAGCGAAGATGATCGTCAGGCTCCAAAGACGCCGATAGCCGGACAGCGGTGCGAAATTCGTCGCGCTGTTGTCCGGCCCGCCTGGGAACCAGTGCTGTTCGAAACCTTAAGCGTCGAGGTGCTTGAAGACCAGCGTCGCGTTGGTGCCGCCGAATCCGAACGAGTTCGACAGCACGGTGCCGAGCCTGGCGTTGTCGACGCGCTTGCGCACGATCGGCATGTCGGCAAAGGCAGGATCGAGCTCGGTGATGTTGGCGCTCTCGCAGATGAAGCCGTTCTTCATCATCAGCAGCGAGTAGATCGCCTCCTGGACGCCGGTGGCGCCGAGCGAGTGGCCGGTCAGCGCCTTGGTGGCGGCGATCGGCGGGCACTTCTCGCCGCGACCGAACACCTTGCGGATCGCCTCGATCTCCGGCGGATCGCCGGCCGGGGTCGAGGTCGCATGCGGATTGATGTAGTCGATCTTGGTCTTCACCGTCGACAGCGCCATCTGCATGCAACGCTCGGCGCCCTCGCCCGACGGCGCGACCATGTCGTAGCCGTCCGAGGTCGCGCCATAGCCGACGATCTCGCCGTAGATCTTGGCGCCGCGCGCCTTGGCGCGCTCGAGCTCCTCGAGCACGAGCACGCCGGCGCCGCCGGCGATCACGAAGCCGTCGCGGCTCACATCATAGGGACGCGACGCCGTCGCGGGCGTGGCGTTGTGCTTGGACGACATCGCGCCCATCGCGTCGAACAGCACCGACAGCGTCCAGTCGAGCTCCTCGCAGCCGCCGGCAAACATCACGTCCTGCTTGCCGTACTGGATCATCTCATAGGAATTGCCGATGCAATGATTGGACGTCGCACAGGCCGACGAGATCGAGTAGTTGACGCCCTTGATCTTGAACCAGGTCGCAAGCGTTGCGGAGGCCGTCGACGACATCGCCTTCGGCACCGCGAACGGTCCGACGCGCTTCGGACCCTTGGTGCGGGTGATGTCGGCGGCCTCGACCAGCGTCCGCGTCGACGGTCCGCCCGAGCCCATGATGATGCCGGTACGGACGTTGGACACGTCGCTCGGCTCCAGGCCGGAATCGAGAATAGCCTGCTCCATCGCGACGTGATTCCAAGCCGCACCTTCGCCGAGGAAGCGCATGGCGCGGCGGTCGACCACCTCGGCGGGATTCAGCGTCGGCGCACCTTGCACCTGCGAACGGAAACCAAGCTCGGCATATTTCTCCGCGCGGGAGATGCCGGACTTCGCCTCGTACAGGCTCGCCAGCACTTCCTGCGTGTTGTTGCCGATCGATGAGACGATGCCCATGCCCGTGATGACAACCCGCCTCATGATGTCCGCCTCACCTTGCTCGTGTGTTCTGTGATCGCCGCGCCTGCTGCACTGTCTCTGGTTCAGGACCGCCGGTTCACGACGGCGCGCTGTCCTGCTTGAACAGGCCGACCTTCAAGTCCTTGGCGCGATAGATAATGTCGCCGTCCATCGAAAGCCACCCGTCGGCAATACCGAGCACCAGCTTTGAGCGCATCACGCGTTTGATGTCGATGTTGTACACGACCTTGCGCGCGGTCGGCAGGACCTGGCCGGAGAACTTGAGATCGCCGAGCCCGAGGGCACGTCCGCGTCCTGCGCCGCCGGTCCAGCCGAGGAAAAAACCGACCATCTGCCACATCGCGTCGAGGCCGAGACAGCCGGGCATGACAGGATCGTTCTTGAAATGGCAGCCGAAGAACCAGAGATCCGGCTTGACGTCGAGTTCGGCCCGCACCAGCCCCTTGCCGTACTCGCCACCGGTCTCGCTGATCTCGACGATGCGATCAAACATCAGCATCGGCGGCAGCGGCAGCTGCGCATTGCCCGGGCCGAACAATTCTCCGCGGCCGCAGGCCAGCAGGTCTTCGTATTCGTAACTGCTGCGCCGATCGAGCATGCTTGGTGGCCTTTCCCTGACGATCCCCGGTGGAATTGGTGCCGCGCGACGTGGACCTTCCGCGCGTCGACCCTTTCAAGCCCCTCCCGGTCGGGCCGCCCGTCGGTTCGATGGTCGGACCATCACTCCTGGCGGACTTGGCCGTCCGCGGCCATGGCGAGATCGCCGGCCGCGCTCCCATTGACAGGGCAGATCGGGTCCGGGCCGCTCTCTAACATAGGGTATTGCGGCGTCAATGCGCCTGGCCTGGGAAATCGCCGCGGAATCTCGCCCTGCAGCCGGCCCGTGCAGCAAACGCATTTTAGGGGCGTTCTAGATCGGTCAGTTGCGATAAGCTTGCATCTGAGTGGGTTTCTCCCTATATCGATTATGGATGGATGTGAATTGTGTGGTGCTTGAAGTGGATGCCAGCAACAACGCCTCGATGAGTGGCCACCGGGGCAACCCGGAAGGTCTTGGGAGCGGTCGTCAGCCGGCCCTCAATGGCTGCCCGTGGCACGACGTCAACGAGATGCTGCAGACCGCGGGTCTGCGTCCGACGCGCCAGCGGATGGCGCTGGGCTGGCTGCTGTTCGGCAAGGGCGCACGGCATCTCACCGCCGAAATGCTCTACGAGGAAGCGACGCTGGCCAAGGTTCCGGTCTCGCTCGCCACCGTCTACAATACGCTGAACCAGCTGACCGACGCCGGCCTGCTGCGCCAGGTCAGCGTCGACGGTACCAAGACCTATTTCGATACCAACGTCACCGCGCATCACCACTTCTATCTCGAGAACAACCACGAGCTGGTCGATATCCCGGACCAGCATCTGGCGTTGTCGCGGCTGCCCGAGGCGCCGGAAGGCTACGAGATCGCGCGCATCGACATGGTCGTGAGGCTGCGCAAGAAGCGCTGAGCCGGCTCGATCAATCGTCTGCTGCGACAAATGCCCGCGATCGCCGCGGGCATTTTCATGTCGGGATGACGTCGAAACGGCGGCTGCCGAAGAAGGCCTGCCGAAACGTCTCAGTTGACCTGCTCGTCGGCATAGACGCCCCACAGCCGCTGCTGCTGGATCCAGCCCTCGAAGCCGTTGCCGAGTACACGGCACCAGCCATTGCCGCATTTCTTGACCTGCGCGACAACGCCGGCCTGCAGCCGCGCGGTGACGGCGCTGGTGGTGTCGGCGCTGTCATAGATCGGCGTGAGATCGTCCTTGTTTTTCATGGTGACGACCGCGGTGCGGCGTCCGGACAGCAGCGAGTGGTAGACCCAGCCCTCGGAGCCCTCGGAATCGCGCACACGCCGCCAGTTCTCGTATTCGGCGGTGATCTCGACCGGCAGGCCGGAGCGTGTGTAGACCCAGGCCACGTCGTTGTCCTTGGTCGGACCGGCGCGGACGTTCACATGGTCTGATTTCAGGCTGACATAGCGCGGCACCGGCAGGCCGCTGGTGCTGAGAGCCGAATCCTTTGCCGCAGCTCCGACGCCGACGGCACAATCGAACAGACCGGCCGCGAGCACCACGACCACACCCAAACGTCGCAACACCATCGAACTCAACTCACTCTCCCTCGCAAGGATCGACGCCCGTGTTCGCGTCCGAGATCCTTCGCCCGATCCCCATCGAACCGCCGGGCTGCCCCCCTTCGTGCACAGAGAGGGCTTGCCGCAGCGCAGGTCCTGACCCGCCGTTGGCTTCTTGTCTTGGCCCGGCCTTCTGCTAGACAGGACCCAACACAAGCGGCCAGGAAGCGCCTGAGAATCGCTCGCGAAACCCTGTCAGGGACGGATCGGCCCACCGGTGAGTCCGACACGACCCGTTCAGGGAAACGCCCTTCTCAGGCGACGACGGTAGTTTCGGCGAACCCGGTTAATGAGGTCTGAAGGATCTCATGAGAGCAGCACATGTCAGGTAGGAAAAAGCCCCTCGTCGTGGTGACACGCAAGCTGCCGGACTCGGTCGAGACCCGGATGCGCGAGCTGTTCGACGCGCGGCTCAATCTCGACGACGAACCGATGAGCCAGGAGCAGCTCGCCGACGCCGTGCGCACGGCCGAGGTGCTGGTTCCGACCGTCACTGACCACATCAGCGCCGACATCCTCAACCAGCCCGACTGCAAGCTGCGCATGATCGCCAACTTCGGCAACGGCGTCGACAACATCGACGTCGCCACGGCGGTTGCGCGCGGCATCACCGTCACCAACACGCCGAAGGTCCTCACCGAGGACACCGCCGACATGACCATGGCGCTGGTCCTCGCCGTGCCGCGGCGGCTGATCGAGGGCGCCTCGGTGCTCACCGAGGGCAAGAACTGGGCAGGCTGGTCGCCGACCTGGATGCTCGGCCACCGCATCGGCGGCAAGCGCCTGGGCATCATCGGCATGGGCCGGATCGGCCAGGCGGTGGCGCGACGCGCCCGCGCCTTCGGCCTGCAGATCCACTATCACAACCGCCGCCCGGTCGCGCCCGTCATCGCCGACGAGCTCGGCGCCACCTATTGGGAGAGCCTCGACCAGATGCTGGCGCGGATGGACATCATCTCGGTGAACTGTCCGCACACGCCGGCGACGTTCCATTTGCTGTCGGCGCGCCGCCTCAAGCTGATCCGCAAGGACGCCTACATCGTCAACACCGCGCGCGGCGAGGTGATCGACGAGGAGACCATGACGCGGCTGATCGAAGCCGGCGACATCGCCGGCGCCGGCCTCGACGTGTTCGAGCACGAGCCTGCCGTGAACCCGCGCCTGGTGCGGCTGGCGAAGGCCGGCAAGGTGACGCTGCTGCCGCACATGGGCTCGGCCACCATCGAGGGCCGCGTCGAAATGGGCGAGAAGGTCATCATCAACATCAAGACCTTCCTCGACAACCACCGCCCGCCGGACCGCGTGCTGCCGAGCATGCTGTAGGGCAGTCGGCCCTGTCATCCTTCGCCCCGAGAACAGCGACATGAGCTTTCTAGATCGGACAGCTCAAACTCTCCGTCGAGCGCTGAAGTCGGTTTTTCTGGACGAAAGTCCTCGGATCGACCTCGCAACCTGGTTCTATTTCCGCCTGCGCCCTGATCGAGTCGACATGATCGAGAATCTCGGTGAAAGTAGCAGAGCGCTCACGCGAGAGACGTTGATGGAGATCTTGACGACAGCCAGCGCCGCCAGCCTGGCCGGCGACAAGCGCGAGGTCGTCCTCGACGGGCTCACGATGCGCTTCGATGGTCGGCCGAAGCGTAACGCGGTCATTTTCGACGAGCACCCGTGGAGCTGGCTCTGGAAGCCGGAGCTTATCTCCAGCGCCGCCACTCCGACATTGGACTACGTCTGGGTCGAGATTCGGACGCCCTCAGCAACCGCGCGTGCTCCGATCGCAACCGCCAAGCTGATTGCTGCCAGCAGAGACTTCCTTTCCCATGAGCGCGCGAAGCCGGCGGCAACCATCTCCCGATCGGAGCCGACAACCGCATCGCCAGGACCCTCGAATGGCCATCGGCCGTCATGCGTCCGAGATGCGGCGGCGCCGGACTTGTCCGGAATGACAGCCGGGTTTGCGGCACGCCGATCGCCCAGCTGACGCTCACTTCCGATGCGCACTCAAATCCGCGATCACCGGCCCATCGCCATTGAGCGGATTGGCCGGATCGCGGCCATAGCGCAGCGTCTCGAAGCGCATCGTGCGCGCATCGAGCATCAGCAACCGCCCCACCAGGCCCTCGCCGAAACCGACGATCTCGCGGATCGCCTCGAGCGCCATCATCGAGCCGAGCATGCCGGCCAGCGCGCCCATGACGCCGGCCTCGGCGCAGGCCGGGACCGTGCCGGGCGGCGGCGGCTCGGGGAAGAGGCAGCGGTAGGTCGGATTGAACGCGCCCTGCTCGTTCTTCTCATGCGCGCGGATCGTCGTCAGCGACGCATCGAACGTTCCAAGCGCGCCTGATATCAGCGGCCTGCCCGCCAGGAAGCACGCATCGGAGGCGAGATAGCGGGTATCGAAATTATCCGAGCCGTCGAGCACGAGATCGTAGCCGCCGATCAGGTCGACCGCATTGTCGGCATTGAGCCAGGTCCGGTGCGTCACGACCACCACGTGCGGATTGAGCGCGTTGATGCGCTCCGCCGCACTGTCAACCTTCGGCCTGCCGATATCCGGCGTCGCATGGATGACCTGGCGCTGCAGGTTCGACAGCGACACCACGTCGTCGTCGACCACGCCGATGGTCCCGACGCCGGCGGCGGCGAGATACATCAGCGCCGACGCGCCGAGCCCGCCGGCGCCGATCACCAGCACCGACGCGCGCTTCAGCGCCGCCTGTCCGGGACCACCGACGTCGCGCAGCACGATGTGACGCGCATACCGCTCCACTTCCTCGTCGCTCAGCATCGCAACATCAGTCCTTCCACTGCCGAATCGCTGCCGGCCGGTCGTGGCGATCCGCAGATCCCCACACTGAACCCTCGCCGGATTGTGACCGACCAAGCAGATGTGCTTATTTATGTCAGCGGCAAGAGCAGCGGGATTTGTCATGAGACGGCTGGCCACGGCAACCTTCATCTGCGCGGTCGCCGCGTGCACATCGGCACGAGCCCAGACGACGCAGACGCCCGCGACACAAGGCCAGCAGTCCGCCAAGCCGAAGCCCGTCGCGACCCAGGCGGCGCGGCCGGGCGTGCAGGCGCCGGCCGACACCGCCAATGCGATGAGCCAGGCCGAGCGGCTGTCGCTGCAATCCGATCTCGCCTGGGTCGGCCAGTACAACGGCGCCATCACCGGCGACGTCAGCGAGCGCATGGTCAATGCGATCAAGGAATACCAGAAGCTCAAGGGCGGCAAGCCGACCGGTGTACTCAATCCGCAGGAGCGCGCCGTGCTCGCCGACACCGCCCGCCGCAAGCAGGAGGGCGTCGGCTGGAAGCTCGTGACCGAGCCGACCAGCGGCGCGCGTCTCGGCATTCCCACCAAGCTGGTGCCGCAGCAGACCACCGACGCCAACGGCTCGAAATGGACCTCGCCGACCGGCACCGTGCAGGTCGTGCTGGCCCGCCGCAAGGAGGCCAACCCGACCACCGCGGCGCTGGCCGACCGCGAGAAGAAGGAGCCCGGCCGCACTGCCGACTACAGCGTCGTGAAGCCCGACTTTTTCGTGCTGTCGGGGCTGCAGAACCTGAAGAAGTTCTACATCCGCGGCACCTTCAAGGGCGACGAGGTGCGCATCCTCACGATCCTCTACGACCAGGCCACCGAGAACACCGTCGAGCCGGTGGTGATCGCGATGTCGAGCGCGTTCACCGCATTCCCGGCGGCCGCGCTCGCGGCGCAGCCGGCGCCGCGGCGGAGCGTCGACTACGGCACCGGCATTGTCGCGAGCCAGGACGGCGCCATCATCGCTGATCGCGAGGTCACCGATGCCTGCGTGGCGATCACCGTTCCCGGCTTCGGCCATGCCGAGCGCATCGCCGAGGACAAGGAGCGCGGCCTGGCGCTGCTGCGCATCTACGGCGCGCATGGCTTGAAGCCGCTCGCGCTCGCGGGCGGCGCTGCGAAATCATCCGTCGACATCGTCGGCATCGTCGATCCGCAGAACCAGGGCGGCGGTGCCGCGATCAGCATCGTCAAGGCGCAGCTCGCCGGCAATGGCGGCGGCGATGCGTCGCTCGCACCGGCGCCGGGACTTGGCTTCTCCGGCGCGGCCGCACTCGACGGCGAGAGCAACTTCGCCGGAATCGTGCTGCTGAAGCCTGGCGTGCTCGCCGGCTCGGCGATGATCCCCTCCACGCAGGCCGTGATGGTCAGCGCCGATGCGACGCGCGCCTTTCTCGATGCTCAAGGCGTCAAGCCCGACGGGACCTCGCTCGATGCCAAGGCGGCAACCGTGCGCGTGATCTGCGTACGCAAGTAGCAGCCGGGATCCACCGCTGACAGCACCACGCACCGCCGCGCTGCGGCAAGCGTTTACACAAAATTAAGCATGTCCATTTAGAAAAAATTAAAGGCCCGACGGCGGCCGGCGGGGATCTCTGGTGCAGCATCGCGACTGCCCATGACGATGCTCGGCGATGCCGAGCGCTGCTCCGCGCCGCTGCCGCTCATCTTCCTAGCACCTTGCTATCAACTCGGAACGGCTCCCGCCGTAGTCAACCGGTCTGTCCAATCGCGGACCGGACATGAGATAGTTCGAAACAGTTTTGTCGGCGTGCTGATTCGGACCACCGCGATCCCTCCTTCGAGTCGGATCGGACCGGGACTGTCCTGAGCGAGAATAGCTCCGCATTGCGCAACAGCGATGCAACTCAGCTTTGGCGTTCTCATTAGTTCCGTCAACATCCGAAGGACTGTCTCCCGATGTACACGATCGTTTTGGCCACGCAGAAGGGCGGCAGCGGCAAGAGCACGCTCGCCATTGGTCTCGCCGTGGCGGCCCAGCAGGCCGGCCACAAGGTGCGCGTGATCGAAACCGACCGCCAGGGCACGCTCACCAAATGGCAGGCACGCCGCGCCACCGGCGAGGCGATCGTCGAAGCCGTCTACGACGCCAAGATGATCGAGCCGCGCCTCGAGGCACTGGCGCGCGACGGCGTCACCGTCTGCGTGATCGACACCGGCGCCGGCATCACCGCATCGACGACCGCGGCGATCCGCCATTGCGATCTCTGCCTGATCCCGGCGCGGCCGAGCGTCGCCGACATCGAGGCAACGGCGCCGACCCTGAGCGTCGTGCGCGCCTGGCGTAAACCATTTGCCTTCGTTCTGAACCAGGCGCCGATTCGGGGCGGCAACCGCATCAGCGACGCGACGTCGGCGCTCGACGCCGACGCGCCGCGCGACATCGCCGAGGTACTGGCGCAGCCCTTCATCATGATGCGCAACGACCACCAGGACGCGCTCGCCGCCGGTCTCGGCGTCAGCGAATTCGACCCCAGCGGCAAGTGCGCGCAGGAGATCAAGAGCCTGTGGCGCTGGACCGCCGGCAAGATTGCCGGCGACCAAGTGCTGCACGAGGCCGGCGAGCTGAAGGAAGCGAGCGAGCTTCCCAACGTCGAGTTCCCGATCATGCTGACGATGCCGCAGCCCGAGCCGAAGCTGCCGGCGACGCGCGGCTACCCGACCTGGGCCGACAACGGCATCAACTGGAAAGCGGGTTTGTAGTTTTCCGCCCCTCGCAGCAACGACGGTGCGCTCCCTCGCCCCACTCTTGTGGGGAGAGGGTTGGGGTGAGGGGCAGCCGCGCGGGAAGTGCTGATGGTGAGCTCCCCTCGCAATCGAAGTACGATCCTGCCAATTAGTTGCTCCGTCATGCCCGGGCTTGAGCCGCCTGCGCGGCCGAAGCGCTTCGGCGCCGCGAAGGCCAGGGCATCCACGTCGTTCCACGCATGCCGAACGACGTGGATGGCCGGGACAGGCCGGCCATGACGACTGGGAAACAGCCGAGCACAAAATCCCGATCGGCAATCGCTGTTCGCTCGGCCGCAAGCGCGCCCAGTAAGAGCCGCCCTACCGCGCACCCGTCTCCCGCATCTCCAGCAGCTTGATGCGCGCATCCGCGCGGCGGAGGCGGCGGCAGAGCTCGCGATTGATGTTCTGCATCACGATGACATAGGCCTGGATGTCGCCCTTGTAGAACGCATAGAGCTCTCGGGCCGTGAGCTCGTACAGCACAGTCGGAGTCTCCGCGACGACGGTCGCCGACCTGTTCTGCATCTCCAGCAAGGTCATCTCGCCGAAGAAATCGCCGGGATCGAGGCTCGACATGTGAATCACACTGCCGGTCGCCAGGCGCTCGCTGACCTCCAGCGTGCCGCTGTGAACGACGAACATCGAACGTCCCGGCTCACCCTCGGCGACGATGGTGGCACCGGCCTCGAAGCGACGCTCGGCCAGCATTGAGACGAGCCGATCGAGGCTCGCGTCCGAAAGGCCGCCGAAGAACGGCGTGGCGAGGAGAAAAGCCTTCAGGTCGGGCGAGCTGACAGCCATGGCGCGAGTATACGCCCGCACCCGGCCCCTACAAGCGCACCGCACAGGCCAGGTGGCCCGGCCCGTGCGTCACCTCTGGCACTTCGGGCACCAGAACGTCGACCGTCCGTTCTGCACGAAGCGCTTCACCACGCCCTCGCAGCCGTCGGTCCGGCACGGCTCGCCTTCGCGGTCGTAGACCTGGAACGAGTGCTGGAAATAGCCGAGCTCGCCGGTGGTCTGGCGGTGATCGCGCAGCGACGATCCGCCGGCGCGGATCGCCTCGTTGAGCACGGTGTGAATGGCCTCGACCAGCCGCTTGGCGTGGTCCGTTGGCTCACCCTTCTTGGTCCTCAGCGTCGCGGCCAGCCGTCGCGGTGACAGATGGGCGCGGAACAGTGCCTCGCAGACATAGATGTTGCCGAGCCCAGCGACGACGCGCTGGTCGAGCAGCGCCGCCTTCAGGCTGGTCTTCTTGCCGGCGCAGGCGCGCGCCAGCATCGCGGCATCGAATGCGTTGCCGAGCGGCTCCGGACCGAGATCCTTCAGATGCGGCTCGGTCTCGATCTCGCCGCGGCCGATGATCTTCATGAAGCCGAAGCGGCGCGGATCGTTGAACACGATGTCGGCGCCCGAGGACATGTGAAACACGACATGGTCGTGCGCGCTTTCCTTGCCGCGCGGATAATGAAACTCGCCGGGCGTCTCCTCGTCATCCTGCTTGATCACCCGGAACGAGCCGGACATGCCGAGATGCATCAGCAGCACGTCGCCGGAGCCGAGATCGGCGAGCAGATATTTGGCCCGGCGGCCGAGCCCGGTGACGGTCTGGCCCTGCAGGCGCTTCGCAAAATCGGGCTGGAATGGAAACCTGAGGTCGCCGCGCCGGGCCTCGGCGGTGACGATGACGGCGCCTTCCATGACCGGCTGCAGCCCGCGCCGGACGGTCTCGACTTCGGGCAGCTCAGGCATGCCGGCTAGTCTCACCTTTTGCGTTCACGACCATTCACCTTGTCCGGCTGACGTGATAGCGCCTTGGCCGCGACAACGCTATGGTGCCGTATTGGAGTAAGGGTGATGGATCAGACGGACCAGACCACTCATTTCGGCTTCCGGGATGTGCCTCTGGGCGAGAAGCAGACGCTGGTGAACGACGTGTTTCACAGCGTCGCGTCGCGCTATGACCTGATGAACGACCTGATGTCCGGCGGGCTGCACCGCGTCTGGAAGGACATCATGATCAACACGCTGAACCCGCCGAAGAGCGATGCGCCGTTCGCGCTGCTCGACGTCGCCGGCGGCACCGGCGACATCTCCTTCCGCGCCGCCAGGAAGGCGGGCGCCGGCTTCCATGCGACCGTGTGCGACATCAATGGCGACATGCTCGAGGTTGGCCGGCAGCGCGCGCTGAAGCAATATCTCGAGGACAAGGTGTCGTTCGTCGAGGGCAATGCCGAGACGCTCGCCTTCCCCGACCGCTCCTTCGACGCCTACACGATCGCCTTCGGCATCCGCAACGTGCCGCAGATCAACCTGGCGCTGGCCGAGGCGTACCGCGTGCTCAAGCATGGCGGCCGCTTCCTGTGCCTGGAGTTCTCGACCGTCGAGGTGCCCGGGCTCGACAAGCTCTACGACCTGTTTTCGTTCAACGTCATCCCGCAGCTCGGCCGCGCCGTGACTGGCGATGCCGAATCCTATCGCTACCTCGTCGAATCGATCCGTCAGTTTCCGCGCCCCAACGCCTTCGCCGAGATGATCTCGGCGGCCGGGTTCTCGCGCGTGTCCTGGCAGACGCTGTCCGGCGGCATCGTTGCGCTTCATTCCGGCTGGCGTTTGTGATTTCCGCACTCACTCATATTACGCGGCTCGCCCGGGCCGCCCTGGTGTTCGCGCGCGAGGGCGTGTTCGGCGTCGTCGATCCGAGTCTGGCGCCGCCGCCGGGTCAGGTCGCGCTGAAGCTCGCGCGCCTGGTCGAGCGCCCCGGAGCGAAGTCCGGGCCACGGCTGTCGCGCGCGCTGGAACGGATGGGTCCGGCCTATCTCAAGCTCGGCCAGTTCCTGGCGACGCGTCCCGATGTCGTCGGCGTCGTCATGGCGCGCGATCTCGAATCATTGCAGGACCGGCTGCCGCCGTTCCCGCAGGCCGAGGCGGAGGCCGTCATCGCCACCGCGCTCGAACGCCCGATCAGCCAGCTGTACACCTCGCTCGGCCCGCCGGTCGCGGCCGCCTCGATCGCACAGGTGCATCGCGGCGAGGTCGAGCGCGATGGCATTCGTTATGCTGTCGCCGTGAAGGTGCTGCGCCCGAACGTGGCGGCGCGCTTCCGGCGTGACCTCGCCGACTTCTTCTTCGTCGCCGAGAAGGCCGAGGCGCATTCGTCGGAGGCGCGGCGCCTGCGCCTGGTCGAGGTCATCAACACGATGTCGCGCTCGGTCGCGATGGAGATGGATCTCCGACTCGAAGCGGCCGCGCTGTCCGAGATGGCGGAGAACATCAAGGACGATCCGGATTTCCGCGTGCCCGCGGTTGACTGGGACCGCACCGCCAACAACGTCCTCACCATGGAGTGGATCGACGGCATCGCGCTGAACGACCACACCCGCCTGGCCCAGGCCAATGTCGATCTGCCCGACGTCGGCCGCAAGGTGATCCAGAGTTTTCTGCGGCATGCGCTGCGCGACGGCTTCTTTCACGCCGACATGCATCCGGGCAACCTGTTCCTGGACAAGCAGGGACGGCTGGTCGCGGTCGATTTCGGCATCATGGGCCGGCTCGGCATGAAGGAGCGGCGCTTCCTGGCCGAGATCCTGCTCGGCTTCATCACCCGTGACTATCGCCGCGTGGCGGAAGTCCATTTCGAGGCCGGCTACGTGCCGCCGCATCATTCGGTGGAAAATTTCGCGCAGGCCATCCGCGCCATCGGCGAGCCGATCCACAACCGCACGGCCGAAGAGATCTCGATGGCCAAGCTGCTCACCCTGCTGCTCGAGGTCACCGGCCTGTTCGACATGCGCACTCGCCCCGAACTGATCCTGCTGCAGAAGACCATGGTGGTGGTCGAGGGCGTGGCGCGCGGCTTCGATCCCAAGCTCGACATCTGGAAGGTCGCCGACCCCGTCGTGCGCGAATGGATCGAGCGCAATCTTGGGCCCATCGGCCGCATCGAGGGCGCCGTCACCGGCATCGGCGAGCTCGCCCGGCTGACCGCGACCCTGCCCGTGCTGGCCGCCCGCGCCGCCGCCGTGCTGGAAAACCTGGAGACCATGACCCGCGACGGCCTCCGGCTGTCGCCCGAAACCATCGCCGCCATGGGCCGCACCGAAGGCAAGAAGAGCCGCTGGCGCGCCATCGCCTTGTGGGTAATCGCGCTGACCTTTATCGGCATCCTGTTCGCGGTGCTCAGGCTCTGACGGAGGCCGAGCTCGCGCTGCACCGACGGTGCGCTCCCTCGCCCCGTTCTTACGGGGAGAGGGTTGGGGTGAGGGGCAGCCGCGCGGGAAGTGCATATCGAGAGACCTGTACCCCCTCACCCGGATTGCATCTGACGATGCAATCCGACCTCTCCCCGCAAGCGGGGCGAAGTGCACCGGGCCAGCCCTGGCCAGTCCGAGATTGATTGCACTGCCATCAAATTCTGATAGCATTGCTGTCACAACGACAATGCTGGGGAGGCGGTCATGGCGAGCCTGACCATCCGCAAGCTCGACGAGGCCCTGAAAACCTATCTCCGCCTGCGCTCGGCGCAGAACGGCCGCTCCGTCGAGGAGGAAGTCCGGGTCATCCTGCGCGCGCTGATCGAGCCGGTTGATCCGTCCGAACCGCCATCGGCACCACCCGCTCCCACCGCCCTGCCCGAACCGCTCGTGCCGCAGCTTGGCGTGGCCCGCGTTACCCTGATCATCGGCGGCGGCATCGCGGCGTACAAGTCGCTCGACCTGATCCGCCGGCTGAAGGAGCGCCACATCCAGGTCCGCTGCGTCATGACCAAGGCGGCGACGCAGTTCGTCACCGAGCTGGCGGCGTCGGCATTGTCCGGCGACCGCGTCTTCACCGACTTGTTCGACGCGCGCAGCGAGTTCGATGTCGGCCACATCCGGCTGGCGCGCGACTGCGATCTGATCGTGGTGGCACCGGCCACCGCCGACCTGATGGCCAAGATGGCGCAGGGTCATGCCGATGATCTCGCCAGCGCCATCCTGCTCGCCGCGAGCCGGCCGATCCTGCTGGCGCCAGCGATGAACCCGATGATGTGGAGCAATCCCGCCACCCGCCGCAACGCCGCGACCCTGCAGCGCGACGGCGTCCACATGATCGGGCCCAACGCCGGCGAGATGGCCGAGAAGGGCGAGGCCGGCGTCGGCCGCATGGCCGAGCCAATCGAGATCGCCGATGCCGTGGTCGCGATGTTGAAACCGCCGGTGCCGCGGCCGCTGGCCGGACGGCGCGTGCTGATCACCGCGGGACCGACGCACGAGCCGATCGATCCGGTGCGCTACATCGCCAACCGCTCCTCCGGCAAGCAGGGCTTTGCCATCGCGGCTGCTGCGCAGGCCGCCGGTGCCGACGTGCGGCTGATCGCGGGGCCGGTCGATCTCGCCGATCCCAAGGGCGTCCGGGTCACGCATGTCGAGTCGGCGCGACAGATGCTGGAGGCAGTCGAGGCCGAGCTGCCAGCCGACGTGGCGATCTTCGCCGCCGCCGTGGCTGATTGGCGCGTCGCCAACGAGGGCGGACAGAAGCTAAAGAAGACGGGCAAGGCGATCCCACCGCTACAGCTGACGGAGAACCCGGACATCCTCGCGACCATCTCGCAGCTCAAGGAGAAACGGCCGGGCCTGGTCATCGGCTTCGCCGCCGAGACGGAACATCTGATCGACAACGCGAAAGCAAAATTCGCACGCAAGGGCTGCGACTGGATCGTCGCCAACGACGTCTCGCCCGCGACCGGCGTGATGGGCGGCGATCGCAACACCGTGCATCTCTTGACGAAGGACGCCGACGGCGTCCATGTCGCGTCGTGGCCGATCATGACCAAGGACGAGGTGGCGACCGCTTTGGTCGCCGAGATCGCCAGAACCGTGGGACCCTCAGCGTGACACAGACCATCGCGATCGCCGTTCAGATCCTGCCGCATGGCGAGGGCCTGCCGCTGCCGGCCTATCAGACCGCGCATGCCGCCGGCATGGATCTGCTAGCTGCGGTGCCGGCCGATGCGCCGCTGGTGCTCGGCGCAGGCAGCCACGCCATGGTGCCGACGGGACTGTCGATCGCGCTGCCCGATGGCTACGAGGCGCAGGTGCGGCCGCGCTCGGGACTCGCCGCGCGTTACGGCATCACCGTGCTCAATTCACCCGGCACGATCGATGCGGACTATCGTGGCGAGATCTGCGTGCTGCTGATCAACCACGGCCAGGAGCCGTTTACGATCCGCCGCGGCGAGCGCATCGCGCAGATGGTGATGGCCGCGGTCGCGCGCGCCGAGCTCTCGATCGCCGCGAATTTGTCGGAGACGGCGCGCGGCAGCGGCGGCTTCGGCTCGACGGGCCGGTGAACTACGGAGCCCGCCATTGTTCCGACTCGAAAGAGTCGATCGATGGACGCATTTTCCTCGGGCGCAACCATCGTTCACGGTCTGGACTCTTACCGCTGGAGTCCCGAAGCGGTTATTGTTGATTGATTCGTGAAACGGCGCTGTCGATGCGATCGGCGCCGCGCGGAACTTTCGTGCGGTTTGGGGCAAAGATGTCGGGCGTGATCGTGGTGATGCGTCAGACGCTGCTGTCGTGCACGTCACTCGCGCGCAAGGGCCTGATGGGTCTCGCTGCGACTGCGCTTGCGCCGGCAAGTCCGGGCTTCGCGGGCGATGGCGTGCCGGCCGAGGCGATTTCTACGTTGTTCGAGCTGAGCCGTCAGGACGTCGCCGAAGTCACGGCGATGCTGGCGCTGCTCGGCTTCTCGGTGGTCGCCGCGGTCGCGCTGGTGCGCACGCGTCTGGCGGCTGCGCGGAAGGAGGCGCGGCTGCGCGCCGAGGTCGCCGAGCTGCAGCTGCAGGCCGATCGCTATCGTGCGCTGCTGTTCGCCGAGCCGCAGATCCTGATCGCCTGGCCGGCCGGCGGCCACCGGCCGCAGATCTCCGGCGACACCGCGATGCTGGTGCCGGCAGAGCAGCCGCAGCGCATTCTCGCCTTCGGCACCTGGCTGCCGCCCGAGCCGGCGCTGCAGCTCGACCGCGCGGTCGAGGCGCTACGCGAGGCCGGCGAAGGCTTCATGCTCAACCTCACCACCTCGCATGGCCACGCCATCGAGGCGATGGGCCGCGCCATCGGCGGCCAGGCCATCGTGCGCATCCGCGAATTGTCCGGCCTGCGCCGCGAGCTTGCCGAGACGCAGATTCGCTTCAAGGCGCTAGGCGAGGAGACGGAGTCGCTGCGCGCTCTGGCGTCGGCGCTGCCGTGGCCGATCTGGGCGCGGCAGGCCAATGGTGCGCTCGCCTACGTCAACGCCGCCTATGCCCGCGCCGCCGATGCGCGCGACGTGCCCGATGCGATCAGCCGCAATCTCGAGCTGCTCGATTCCGCCGACAGAACCGACCTGCAGCGCGCGCTCGGCGCCGGCGGCCATTTCGAGGGCCGGCTGCCGATCGTGATGGGCGGCGAGCGCCGCATCCACGACGTGCGCGCCTTCACGCTCGGCGGCGGCAGCGCCGGTGTGGCCGTCGACGCCAGCGAAGCAGTAGCGCTGAGCGACGCGCTGGTGCGGATGCACGAGGCGCACCGCCGCACGCTCGACCAGCTGTCGTCCGGCGTCGCCGTGTTCGACGGCCAGCGCCGGCTCGCCTTCTACAACGATTCCTATCGCCGTCTGTGGGATCTCGACCCGGCGTTCCTCGACAGCCAGCCGGACGATTCCTCCGTGCTCGACCGTCTCCGCGCCTCGCGCAAATTGCCCGAGCAGGCCGATTTCCGCGGCTGGAAGGCCAAGCTGCACGAGGCCTATCGCGCCGTCGAAGCCGCCAAGGACACCTGGTTCCTGCCCGACGGCCGCGCGCTCTCGGTCGTCACCACGCCCAATCCGGAAGGCGGCGTCACCTATCTGTTCGACGACGTCACCGAAAGGCTCGACCTCGCCCGCCGCTTCGACGGCCTGATCCGCGTCCAGCGCGAAACGCTCGACAGCCTCGCCGAAGGCGTGGCGGTGTTCGGCTCGAACGGCCGCGTCGAGCTGTTCAACCCGGCCTACGCCAAGATGTGGCGGCTGTCGCCAGACAGCTTGCGCGAACATCCGCACATCGACACCGTCGAATCCTGGTGCCGTCCGATCTACGACGACAGCGTCGCGTGGCGTACCATCCGCGAGGCCATCACCTCGATCGAGAACCGTCTCGATGTGGCGCTGAAGCTGGAGCGCAAGGACGGCAGCGTGCTCGACTGCATGAGCCGGCCGCTGCCGGACGGCGCGACGATGCTGACGTTCCAGGACATCACCGACACCGAGAACGTCGAGCGGGCGCTGCGCGAGAGCAACGAGGCGCTGGAAGCCGCCGGGCAGATGAAGATCGACTTCGTCCACCACGTGTCCTACGAGCTGCGCGCGCCGCTGACCACCATCATCGGCTTCGCGCATTTCCTCTCCGACCCCTCGACCGGACCGCTGACGCCAAAGCAGGCCGAGTATCTCGACTACGTCACCAAGTCGACCAACGCGCTGCTGGCGCTGACCAACAACATTCTCGACCTCGCCACCATCGATGCCGGCGCGATGAAGCTGGAGCTCGGGCCGGTCGACGCCGCCAAGGCGATCGAGGCCGCCGCCGAAGGCGTGCAGGACCGTCTCGCCACCGACCGCATCCGCCTCAAGGTCGAGGTCGCCTCCGATGTCGGCAGCTTCGTCGGCGACGAGCGCCGCGTCGTGCAGGTGCTGTACAATCTGCTCGCCAACGCCGTGGGCTTCTCGCCGCAGGACTCCACGGTCATGGTCGCAGCCCGCCGCACCGATCACAGCGTCGCCTTCTCCGTCACCGATTCCGGCCCCGGCATTCCTGCTGACATCAAGGACCAGATGTTCGACTGGTTCGTCAGCCGCTCGCAGGGCTCGCGCCATCGCGGCGCCGGGCTCGGCCTGTCGCTGGTGCGCTCCTTCGTCGAGCTGCATGGCGGCAAGGTGCGGATGGATTCGGTGGTCGGCAAGGGCACCACCGTCACCTGCGACTTCCCGACCGACCACATCGCGCAACGCAACGCCGCGGAATGACGGACCGGCTGACATTCACCACCGCGCTGGCGGACGAGACCGCAACCGCCGCCCTGATGGCCGACCTCGCGCTGCTGATCGGCCCGGGCGTGCTGATCACGCTCACCGGCGATCTCGGCGCCGGCAAGACCGCGGCGGCGCGGGCGATGATCCGCTACCTTGCGGGCGACGATGAGCTCGAAGTGCCGAGCCCAACCTTTACCCTGGCGCAGAGCTACGAGTTGCCGAGCTTCCCGCTGCTGCACGCCGATCTCTACCGCATCAGCGACGCCTCCGAGCTGGAGGAGATCGGCCTTTCGCCGCTGCCGGACGCGACGGTGGTGCTGATCGAATGGCCCGAGCGCGCCGGCGACGCGCTGCCGCACGACCGCGTCGACATCGCGTTGCGCCACGATACGGCCCAAGGCGACAGCGCGCGCAGCGTCGAGATCACCGGCACCGGCAAGGCCGCCGCGATCGTCGCGCGGCTCAAGGCGCTGCGCGAATTCCTCACCGAGGCGGGCCACGCCAAGTCGCGCCGCGAGCGCATGGCCGGCGATGCCTCCACGCGTTCCTATGCGCGGCTCTACAAGGGTGAGCGCGTCTACATTTTGATGAACTCGCCGAAGCGGCCGGATGGTCCTGCGATCTACAACGGCAAGCCGTACAGTGGCGCCGTGCATCTCGCCGAGGACGTCCGCCCATTCGTAGCGATCGCAGGCGCCTTGCGCGGACGCGGCATCTCGGCGCCGAAGATCAACGACGCAGACCTCGACCAGGGTTTTCTGGTCACTGAGGATCTCGGCCGCGAGGGCGTGATCGAGGGCGATCCGCCGCGCCCGATCGTCGCGCGCTACGAGGTGGCAACGGATCTGCTCGCCGCGCTGCATGCGCAGGACGTTCCGTCGGTGCTGCCGCTGGCGCCGCAGGTCACCTACACGGTCCCGGCCTTCGACGTCGACGCCATGCTGATCGAGATCGGCCTGATGCTCGAATGGTACCTGCCCGACCGCGGCGTCGAACCATCGCAGGTGCTGCGTGCCGAATTCATGGAGATGTGGCGCGACCTGCTGGAGGCGCCGCTCGCCGCCAAGCCGACCTGGGTCATACGCGACTATCACTCGCCGAACCTGCTGTGGCTGCCCGCGCGCGAAGGCATCGCGAAGGTCGGCGTGATCGACTTCCAGGACGCGGTGATGGGCCCGCCAGCGTATGACGTCGTGTCGCTGGCGCAGGACGCCCGCATCGACGTCTCAGCCGAGATCGAGCAGGCGCTGCTCGCCCGCTACATCGCCGCGCGCCAGGCCGCTTCAGCCGACTTCGACGCCGATGAGCTCCGCGCGCACTACGCGATCATGTCCGCCCAGCGCAACACCCGCCTGCTCGGCACCTTCGCCCGCCTCAACCGCCGCGACGGCAAGCCGCACTACCTCAAGCACCAACCCCGCATCTGGGACTACCTGCACCGCGCGCTGGCCGACCCGGCGCTGGAGCCGCTGCGCGGCTGGTACGCGACGAATGTGCCGCCACCGGCGGGCGTGGGTTAAGAGCACGCTCGCGTCCAAACAATGCTGTCGTCCCGGCGAACGCCGGGACCCATACCGCGGACGCTGTCGAGGGACGGGACTGGCAGTTGACTGCCTCACACCGGCCGGTGGCTATGGGTCCCGGCTCAAGGCCGGGACGACAGCGGAGTGTGCTGCACGAGGGACGCACCCCCATTATCACCCCCGTCCAGGCCACCGCGTCAAAACCGCCCCACCCCCGTAGCTTTACCGGTTCTTAGCCATCCCCCTTTACCTTGCCGCTGCGGCGCCCGGTTGCGCCGTGTGTGAAGGAGGTTGTGATGGCAGAGCGGATGAAGGGCGAGCGCGTCGTCTTCGAGCGCGGCATCCCGGCTTTCATGATGGGCATCGACGGCACCTGGCGGCGCAACTGCACTATCGAGGACGTCTCCGAGACCGGAGCCAAGCTGACGGTCGAAGGCTCGGTCGAGGGCCTGCATCTCAAGGAGTTCTTCCTGCTGCTGTCGTCGACGGGCCTGGCCTATCGGCGCTGCGAGCTCGCCTGGGTCAATGGCGACCAGATCGGCGTCACGTTCCTGAAGCAAGGAAAGAAGAAGGCCAGCAAGCGCGCCGCCGCCGAAGCCTGACGGCAGCTGCGTCATCTTGCGTCGGGGACGGCGCCCGTCATCGTCGCATAATCGTCATCGGGGCCCGCTATCGCAGCCGATCGAGACGATAAGCGTCCTCGCGTGCTATGATTCGCACGTACCACTTCCGTTCGAGATTGCCTGAAAATGCCCGTCAAGCCGCACAAAGCCATGGTCCTCGCCGCCGGTCTCGGATTGCGCATGCGTCCGCTGACCGAGACGATGCCGAAGCCGCTGGTGCGCGTCGCCGGACGTCCGCTGCTCGACCACGTGCTCGACCGCCTGGCCGAGGCCGGTGTCACCGAAGCCGTCGTCAACGTGCACTACCTCGCCGACCAGATCATCGCGCACACATCGACGCGCACCACCCCTCGCGTGATCATCTCCGACGAGCGCGACCAGGTGCTCGGCACCGGCGGTGGCGTCGTCAAGGCGCTGCCGCAGCTGGGCTCCGAGCCGTTCTTCCACGTCAATTCCGACACGATGTGGATCGAGGGCGTGCGCCAGAACCTGACGCGCCTCGCCGACGCCTTCGATCCCGCGCGCATGGACATCATGCTGCTGATGGCCCCGACCGCGACCTCGATCGGCTATGCCGGCCTCGGCGACTACGCGATGCTCGCCGACGGCAGCTTGCGCAAGCGCCGGGAGCACCAGGTGGTGCCGTTCGTCTATGCCGGCGCGGCGATCATCTCGCCTGCGGTTTTCGATGGCGCGCCGAAGGGCGAGTTCTCGCTGACCAGAATGTTCGACAAGGCCAACGAGCAGGATCGCCTGTTCGGCCTGCGCCTCGAAGGCGTCTGGATGCATGTCGGCACGCCGGCCGCAGTCACCGAAGCCGAAGAGGCGCTGCTGGAGAGCGCGGCTTAGGATCAAGGCCGACTCTTTGCATTCAGTGTCGTCCTGGCCAAGCCCTGGCGTCGCGCAGCGAGGACGGGGCCCAGAGCCGGGACCCATAGCCACCGCCGGACGTGTGGCGAAGACTCGCCATGACGATCCCGCGACAACCAACTCCCTGTGGCTATGGATCCCGGGTCGGCGCCTCCGACAGCGCTCGCGCGCTGCCGGCGGCTTGCCCGGGACGACACCGAATGTGCTGGTGTCGCGTGATCATCTCACGCGCCGTGGGAGGACATGAGACCCAGAACTGACGCTTCGGGCCAAGAGGAACCGTCCCACAGAGGGTGTGCGCACGGGCAGTCGCCGCGAGGCACCAACCTATCAACACCCATCCACACCCCGGATATGACCTTCCGCGCACCGCTCCCTATATAGATGCCGGAGCCACATTCGAATCGCAGGCCATGCGCGTCTTCACCGTTCCCATCTCGGCGCCGTTCCTGCGCAGCGTGATCGCGGCGCTGGTCGATGGCCGGCTGGTCGACGGGTTCGAGGCCCGCAGCGACCCGGCGCGGCTCGCGACCGCAACGCTATATCTGCCGACGCGGCGCTCGCTCCGTGTCGCGCGCGAAATGTTCCTGGATGAACTGAAGACCGATGCGGCGGTGCTGCCTCGCCTAGTCGCACTCGGCGACATCGACGAGGACGAGCTCGCCTTCGCCGAGGATCGCGACGCGTTTCTCGGGCCCGCGCCGCTGGAGATTCCGGAGCGGCTCGACGATCTTCAGCGGCGGCTGACTCTCGCGCGGCTGGTCGCCGCCTGGGCCAAAACGCCGGTGTCGGCGCCACTGGTGATCGGCGGCCCGGCCTCGACGCTCGCGCTGGCCGGCGACCTCGCGCGGCTGATCGACGACATGGTGACGCGCGGCGTGTCGTGGGACGCGCTCGATCAGCTGGTGCCGGATCAGCTCGACAAATACTGGCAGTATTCGCTGGAGTTCCTGCGCATCGCGCGCACGGCATGGCCGGCCTATCTGCAGGAGATCGAACGCATCGAACCGGCGGCACGGCGCGACCTGCTGATCGCCGCCGAAGCCGCGCGGCTGTCGGCGCATCCCGATGGTCCGGTGATTGCCGCAGGCTCGACCGGCTCGATGCCGGCGACCGCAAAATTCCTGCTCGCGGTCGCCAAGCTGCCGCATGGCGCCGTGGTGCTGCCCGGCCTCGACACCGATCTTGACGAAGCGGCGTGGAGTTCGATCGGCGGCGCCAGGGATCGCGCCGGACGCGTGCTCACGCCGCCGGCCGTCAACCATCCGCAATATGCAATGCACCTGCTGCTCAAGCGCTTCGGCCTGGAGCGTCGCGACGTGATCCGCCTCGCGCCGACAGGCCGCGGCGGCCGCGAGGTGCTGATCTCGGAAGCGATGCGGCCATCGGAGGCGACCGCCGTGTGGCACGAGCGGCTGCGCCAGTTCGACATCGCGGCCAACATCGCCGAAGCGATCGACAATCTCGCGGTCGTCGCCGCGCCGAACCCGGAAATGGAGGCGCTGGCGATCGCGATCGCGATGCGCGAGGCGCGCCATCTCGGCAAATCGGCCGCGCTGGTCACGCCCGACCGAGCGCTGGCAAGGCGCGTGATGGCGGCACTGACGCGCTGGCATCTCACCTTCGACGATTCCGGCGGTGACGCGCTGTTGGAAACACCCGCCGGCATTTTCGCGCGGCTCGCCGCGGACTCGGCTGCGCGCGGCCTGGAGCCGCCGACCTTGCTTGCGCTGCTCAAGCATCCGCTGTGCCGGCTCGGCCGCGCCGCCCATGGCTGGAAGAGCGCGATCGAGACGCTGGAGCTCGCTCTGCTTCGCGGCACACGGCCTCAAGCCGGCACCAGCGGGCTCGCCCGCGACTTCGCGCGCTTTCGCGACGAGCACACCAAGCTGAGCCAGGGCGAGGCGTCGTCGCTGCACCGTGCCGAGCCGCGCGCGCGGCTCAGGCCCGACCAGCTCGACCAGGCCGGCGCGCTGATCGCGCAACTGCAGACGGCGCTGGCGCCGCTGGAAAATCTCGCCTCCCCGCGGCCACAGGATTTCGCCGAGCTTGCCGCGCGGCATCGCGAGGTGCTGATCGCGCTGTCTTCAGACGATGTTGGCCTCAGCACCGCCTTCACCGATCGCGACGGCGTGGCGCTGGCGCGCTGCTTCGATGATCTGCTGGCGTCAGGCGAACGCTGCGGGCTGATGGCGCCGCTGTCGGACTATCCGGACTTGTTCCACACCGCTTTCTCCGATCGCGCCGTACGCCGCCCCGAGCGTCACGGCGCCCAGTTGCAGATCTACGGCCCGCTAGAAGCGCGGCTGATGCAGACCGATCGCATGATCATCGGCGGCCTGATCGAGGGCGTATGGCCGCCGGCGGCGCGCATCGATCCCTGGCTGAGCCGACCGATGCGGCATCAGCTCGGCCTCGATCTGCCCGAACGACGCATCGGACTATCAGCCCATGACTTCGCGCAGCTGCTCGGCGCGCCCGAAGTGATCCTGACCCACGCGGCAAAGTTCGGCGGCGCGCCGGCCGTGGCTTCGCGCTTCCTGCACCGGCTCGAAGCCGTCGCCGGCGCGGAGCGCTGGAAGGCCGCGACCGCGCGCGGCGAGAGCTACGTCCGTTTTGCCGAGGTGCTGGACCAGCCGGCCGCCGTGCGACCGGTCCAGCAGCCGGCGCCGAAGCCGCCGCTGGAGGCCCGCCCGCTGCGCATGTCCGTCACCGCGATCGAAGACTGGCTGCGCGATCCCTACACCATCTTCGCGCGCTACATTCTGCGGCTCGACCCGCTCGATCCCGTCGACATGCCCTTGTCGGCGGCCGATCGCGGCTCGGCAATCCACGAGGCGATCGGCGAGTTTACGCAGACCTTTGCCGAGGAGCTGCCACTGCATCCGGCGCATGCGCTACGCGTGATCGGCGAGAAGCACTTTGCGCCGCTGATGGAGCGGCCCGAAGCGCGCGCGCTGTGGTGGCCGCGCTTCCAGCGCATCGCCGGCTGGTTCGCGGCGTGGGAAACGGCACGCCGCGAGCAGATCGGCGCCATCACCGCGGAAATCCGCGGCGAGATCGGCATCCCCTTGGGCAAGGACCGCACCTTCATGCTGTCGGCCCGCGCCGACCGCATCGAGCAGCGCGCCGAGGGCACCTACGCCATTCTCGACTACAAGACCGGCCAGCCGCCGACCGCCAAGCAGGTGCGCATGGGGCTGTCGCCGCAGCTCACGCTCGAAGCCGCGATCCTGCGCGAGGGCGGCTTCGACGGCATTCCGGCCGGAAGCTTGATCAGCCAATTGGTCTATGTCCGTTTGTCGGGCAACAATCCGCCGGGCGAGGAGCGCGTCCTCGAACTGAAGATCAACAAGAGCGACACGCCGCAGCACCCGGACCAGGCGGCGCAGGAGGCGCGCGTCAAGCTCGAAGAGCTGATCCGCAGCTTCGAGGATGTGAACCAGGGCTATACGTCGCTGAACCTGTCGATGTGGTCGAACCGCTACGGCGCCTATGATGATCTCGCCCGCATCAAGGAATGGTCGGCCGCCGGCGGCCTCGGAGTGGAGGAATGGTGAAGGCGCCCCGCCCCATTCCGCAGGCCGTGCGCGACGCGCAGACGCGCGCGTCGAATCCGGCGGCGTCGGCGTTCGTGTCGGCCAATGCCGGCTCGGGCAAGACGCATGTGCTGGTGCAGCGCGTGATCCGGCTGCTGCTCGACGGCGTGCCGCCGGAGAAGATCCTGTGCATCACCTTCACCAAGGCGGCCGCCGCCAACATGGCGGAGCGCGTGTTCTCGACGCTCGGACATTGGGTGACGCTCCACGACGATGCGCTCGACAGCGCGATCAAGTCGACCGGCATTGTCAGCTCTGACAAGAAGCTGCGGGCGTCGGCGCGCAAACTTTTTGCGAGCGCGCTGGAAACGCCGGGTGGATTGAAGGTGCAGACCATCCACGCGCTGTGCACGCGGCTGCTGCAGCAGTTTCCGTTCGAGGCCAATGTGCCGGCGCGGTTCTCGGTGCTCGACGACCGCGACCAGACCGAGATGATGGAGCGTGCCAATCTCAAGGTGCTGCTCGATGCGGCGCGCGCCCCCGACAGCGCGGTCGGCCGCGCGCTGCAGGTGGCGATGGCCAATGCCGCCGACTCCACGTTCAAGGACGTCGTCCGCGAGGCGTGTCTCAGCCGCGATCACTTCATGGCCTGGACCGATGGCGCGGGCCGTGTCGAGGTCGCCGCGCAGCATCTCGGGCAGGTGCTCGGCATCAGCGCCGACGAGACGCTGGAGGCGATCGAGCGCGATATCCTCGATGGTCCCAACCTGCCGCGCACGGATTGGACCGATATCGCCGCGCGGCTGGATGGAGGGGCCAAGACCGACCAGAAGCAGGCGGAGCAGCTCCGCGCGGCGCTGGCGTTCTCGGGCAGCGATCAGGTCGACGAATATCTCCGCGTGTTCCTGACCGACGACAAGGAGCCGCGCAAATCGCTGCTCACCAAGAAGTTTGCAGACGCCAATCCCGGGCTGGCCGGCCTGTTCGACTCGGAAGCGCGCCGAATCGACCGCCTGATCGAGAAGCGTCGCGCCGCCGTGGTGCGCGACCGTACCGAGGCGCTGCTGCAGATCGCGACCGCCTCCGCCGCGAACTATCGCCGCGAGAAGGAGGAGCGCGGCCTGCTCGACTATGATGACCTGATCGACAAGACGCTGGCGATGCTGAACCGCGTCTCCGCCGGCTGGGTGCACTACAAGCTCGACCGCGGCGTCGATCACGTGCTGATCGACGAGGCGCAGGACACCAGCCCGCGGCAGTGGGACATCGTCGCTCACATCATCGAGGAGTTCACGTCGGGCGCCGGTGCGCGCGACGGGCTGACGCGCACGATTTTCGCGGTCGGCGACGAGAAGCAGTCGATCTTCTCGTTCCAGGGCGCCGACCCGCACGAGTTCGATGCCCGCCGGCGGCAACTGCAGAAGCGGTTCACCGACGCCGGGCTGCTGTTCGATCCGGTCTCCTTCACCTATTCGTTCCGCTCCGGCCCGACGGTGCTGCACGCGGTCGACCACGTGTTCAGGGAGCGCGAGGTCTACAGCAGCATCCATTCGCCCGACATCGGCTACCCCATCCACAACGCGCTGACCGATGCCGGGCCGAGCATGGTCGAGCTGTGGAGCCTGTGCGAACGCGACGACCGCAAGGAGATCGAGGGTTGGCGCGCGCCGTTCGACGGCGTCTCCGTCACCAGCCCCGAAGTCAAGCTGTCCAGGCGCATCCAGGCCGAGATCAAGCGGCTGATCGGTGTGGGCACGATGACCGGCCATGACGGTGCGCGGCGGCGGCTGAGCTATGGCGACATGCTGATCCTGGTGCGCCGGCGCGGCAACGCGTTCGATGCCGTGATCCAGGCGCTGAAGCACGCAGGGATTCCCGTCGCGGGTGCCGACCGCCTCAAGCTGACCGAGCACATCGCGATCATCGATCTGATGAACCTCGCCGACGCGCTGCTGCTGCCGCAGGACGACCTGGCGCTGGCGACCGCGTTGAAGAGCCCGCTGTTCGGCCTCGACGACGAAGACCTGTTCAAGCTCGCCTGGCAGCGCCGCGGCTCGCTGCGCGAGGCGCTGTACGCACATGCCGTCGATGATCCGCGCCTGCAGGCGGTCGTGCGTCGCCTGCAGCAATGCGAGCGCCGCGCCGCTGATGAGACGCCGTTCGCGTTCTATGCCTGGCTGCTCGGTGGCGATGGCGGGCGGCGGCGCATGCTGGCGCGGCTCGGCCACGAGGCCAATGACGCGCTCGATGAGTTCCTCGAATTGGCGCTGTCCTACGAGCGCAAGGCGCCGGCCTCGCTGCAAGGATTTGTCGGCTGGCTGCGCGCGGCTGACACCGAGGTGAAGCGCGACATGGAGATCTCGCGCGACGAGGTGCGCGTGATGACCGTGCACGGCGCCAAGGGCCTCGAAGCGTCAGTGGTGTTCCTGGTCGACACGACGTCGTCGCCGGCGGACTCGCAACGGCTGCGGCTGATCCACGTGCCGCATGGTGAACGGGAGATCGTGGTCTGGGCCGGGCGCAAGGCCGACGATCCGCAAGCCGTGGCGGCGGCACGCGTGGCGATGCTGAAGGAGACCGAGGACGAATATCGCCGGCTGCTCTATGTCGCGATGACCCGCGCTGCGGATCGCCTGGTGATCGGCGGCTGCATGCCGGGCAACATGAACAATGTCCGCGGCGGCAGCTGGTACGACCTGATGGCGCGCGGGCTCGATGCGGCGGGTCTGCAGGTCGAGGTGGTCGAGACCGAGGACGGGCCGGTCAAGCGATACGCCCGCGCGGAGGACATCGCGGAGACCTCCAAAGACGAGGCGCGGCGGATGGTGGAAACAGCCGTCGAGCTGCCGGCGTGGCTGCGCACGGCGGCGGTCGACGCACCGGGCGAAGTGGCCGTGCTCCGGCCGTCCGATCCCTCTGCCGACGAGCGGCCGGTCCGGACCGGCGAATCGCTCGCCGCGCGCAGTCTTGCGATGCAGCGCGGCACCTTGGTGCACCGGCTGCTGCAGTCGCTGCCGGACGTGCTGCCGGAGCGGCGGCGCGATGCCGCGCTGCGATATCTGCTGCGCAATGCCCCGGACTGGCCGGAGGACGACCGCCAAGGGCTCGCGGAGCGCGTGCTCACGGTCATCGCAGATCCGCGCTTTGCCGCGGTGTTCGCGGCCGGCAGCCGGGCGGAAGTGTCAATTGTGGGCCGGCTCGCACTGGCTGGACAGCCGGCGGCCCTGGTGTCCGGCCAGATCGACCGTCTCGTCGTGACCGCAGCCGAGGTGCTGATCGTCGACTTCAAGACCAACCAGCAGCCACCCTCCGAGCTGTCAGACGTGCCGCAGGCCTATGTCCGCCAGCTCGCGCTGTACCGCGCCGTGCTGCGCCAGCTGTATCCCGGGAGGGCGGTCCGGGCCGCCCTGCTCTGGACCGAAGCTCCTGAATTCATGGAGCTTCCGGTCTCCGCGCAGGACGCCATGCTGCCATCCCAGCACGACTGAGTGAGCGCGCTTGACCCGGCATGACGCCATTCATACTTTGACACCCACGTTGAGGCGGCGCGATCCTTGCGCCGCGCCCTCCAACCGAACGAGGTAATTTCCGATGGCCGCCGTAGCCAAGGTTTCCGACGCCGATTTCGAAAGCGAAGTGCTCAAGGCCGACGGTCCGGTCGTGGTCGACTTCTGGGCCGAGTGGTGCGGCCCGTGCCGCATGATCGCGCCGGCACTCGACGAGATCGCCAGCGCGATGGGCGACAAGGTCAAGATCGTGAAGCTGAACGTCGACGAGAGCCCGAAGACGGCCTCGAAGTACGGCGTGATGTCGATCCCGACCCTGATGGTGTTCAAGGGCGGCGAGATGGCCTCCCGCCAGGTCGGCGCCGCGCCGAAGGCCAAGCTGCAGCAGTGGATCTCGTCGGCGGTGTGACGCTGCGGACGAGGGTTTTTCTCGAACGGCCGGCGCAATCGCCGGCCGTTTGCGTTGAGAGGGGGTGTTTGCAACGTTTTCGGACTTCGCCATGCCCGCCCGCGCCAGCCGTTCCCCCTCCCGCAAATCCGACCTTCTCGCCATGGAGGCGCGCTCGGCGAAGGCGATCCCGCGCGGCGAGGAGTGGCAGTACGAGCCGAAATGGGATGGCTTCCGCTGCCTGCTGTCACGCGACGGCGCTCACGTGACGATGCAGTCCAAGGCCGGCGAGGATCTCGCGCGCTACTTCCCGGAAGTGGTCGCCGCCGCGCGCGAGCTCAAGGCCACCAGCTTCACGCTCGACGGCGAACTGGTGGTACCGCAAGCGAAGTCGTTCTCGTTCGATGCGCTGCTGCGGCGGATCCATCCCGCAGCGAGTCGCGTGAAGAAGCTGTCCCTTGAGACCCCGGCGTTATTCCTCGCCTTCGACCTCCTGGCGACGGCGAAGAACAAGGATCTCATGATGCAGACGCTGCACGAGCGGCGCCCGGCGCTGGAGGCGTTCGCGAAAGCGAACTTCACCGATCATCCGACCTTCCGGCTGTCGCCCGCGACAACGCGCTACGCGACCGCGCAGGACTGGCTGGCGCAGTCCGGCGGCGGCTCGGACGGCGTGATCGCCAAGCGCATCGACCTGCCCTACCAGTCGGGCAATCGCGACGGCATGCAGAAGATCAAGCGCTACCGCTCCGCCGATTGCGTGATCGGCGGCTTCCGCTACGCGACCAACAAGGGGACGAACGGGCGCAAGCTGGTCGGCTCGTTGTTACTTGGCCTCTACGGCGACGACGGGCTTCTGCACCACGTCGGCTTCACCTCGGCGCTCAAGAAGGACGAGAAGCTCGCGCTGACCGACAAGCTCGAGCCACTGATCTCGCCGCCCGGCTTCACCGGCAATGCGCCAGGCGGGCCGAGCCGGTGGTCGACCGAGCGCTCGGCGGAGTGGTGTCCGCTGCAGCCGAAGCTGGTGATCGAGGTCTGCTACGATCACTTTTCCGGCGAGCGCTTTCGCCACGGCACCTCGATCCTGCACTGGCGCCCGGACAAATCGCCGAAGCAATGCACCTTCGAGCAGCTCGCGCAGAAGGTCGCTGATCCGCTGAAGCTGCTCGCGTGAGCTCAGCGGATCCAGCCGGTCGCGAGGGCCGATGCAAATTCTGCGTCGCCATTGGCGCGCGCCAGCTCGGCCATCGCGCTGTGATCATAGGGCACGTGGCGGAAGCTCACGCTCCAGCCGGCCGGCGTCAGCTCAAGGATCGCGTAGCGCGCGTCGGGCGTACCGGCCTGCACGACATGCGGATGCGGCATGTTGTAGGAAAAGCCGGGACTGCCGACGCTGCCGGGATTGACGATCAGCCGCCCGTCACGCAGCCGGACGGCACGCGCAGTGTGCGTATGGCCGCACAGGATCAGGGACTGCGAGATGCCGGCGGCCAGTCGCTCGATGTCGTCGAGCGGCGCGCAGGTGATCGCGCCATCCGGCGCGACGTTTTCGAGCCAGTAGGTGTTGTCGTCCTCAGGTGTCGCGTGACAGAGGAAGACCTGGTCGCGATAGACGGTCGTCGCCGGGATCGTGCGCAGCCAGTCGAGATGGCTGGCTTCAAGCTGTGGGTAAGCAGGCCGCTCCCAGGCGCCCATCTTCTCGAACGGCCGATCGATCAGCCAGCGATCGTGATTGCCGCGCACATGCACGGCATCGAGCGGCATCAGCAGGTCCATGGTCTTGCGCGCGTCGAGCGGACCGCTCGCCATGTCGCCGAGATCAACGATGTCGGTTACGCCTTGCGCACCGATGTCGGCGAGCACGGCTTCGAGCGCGAGATGGTTGCCGTGGATGTCCGCGATCGCGGCGAAGCGCATGCGGAAGTTCCTCTCAGGTCGGCGGCGTGCCGTTGAGGTCGAGCACGTGGCCCGCGAGATACAGCGACCCAGTGATGAGGATCCGCGGCGGCACCTCATAGGCCAGCCGCGCGATGCCGGCGAGCGCCGAAGCCACGCCGTCAGCGATCTCGACGCGCATGCCGAGCATCCGCGCAGCAGCGGCGAGATCGGCCGGCGCCATCGCCTTGCTCTCGTTCGGGATCGGAACGACGATGATGTGCCGCGTCAGCCCGGCGAAATTGGCGAGGAAGGCCGCGGCGTCCTTGTTGCCCATCATGCCGACGATGACGACGAGCTGCCGCGACACGCGCTCTTCGAGGTCGCCGATCGCCGCTGCGACCACGCGACCGCCTTCGGCATTGTGGCCACCGTCGAGCCAGATCTCCGCGCCGTGCGGCGCGATCGCAGTGAGCGCGCCAGTCGACAGCCGCTGCATGCGCGCCGGCCATTCGGCGTTGACGATGCCGTCCTCGAACGCCTTGGTCGTGAGCTTGAACTGATCGATCGCGCGCAACGTCGCGATGGCAAGGCCCGCATTGTCGAACTGATGCCGGCCGAACAGTTTTGGTGCAGGAAGATCAAGGAGGCCACGATCGTCCTGATAGACGAGGCGATTGCGTTCGACGCTGACGTGCCAGCTCTCACCGGCGGCGAACAGCGGCGCGCGCTGACGCTTGGACTCGTGCTCGATCACGGCCATCGCATCAGGCTCCTGCACCGCCGAGATCACCGGACAGCCACGCTTGATGATCGCCGCCTTCTCGGCCGCGATCAGCGCGCGGGTATCACCGAGAAATTCCATGTGGTCCATGCTGATCGGCGTCAGCACTGATGCCGCGACGTGATCGACCACGTTGGTGGAGTCGAGCCGCCCGCCGAGGCCCACTTCGAGCAGCACGACATCGGCCGGGTGCTTCGCGAACAGCACGAAAGCCGCGACGGTCTTGACCTCGAAGAACGTGATCGGCGCGCCGGCGTTCACCCGCTCGCATTCCAGCAGCGCGGAAGTGAGCTCGTCATCGTCGACGAGAACACCACCGCCGACCTTGCCGAGGCGATAGCTCTCGTTGATGCGCACCAGCCAGGGCGAGGTGAAGACGTGAACGCGCAGCCCCGCGGCTTCGAGCATCGCGCGCAGATAGGCGACCGTGGAGCCTTTGCCGTTGGTGCCGGCGACATGGATCACCGGCGGCAGCTTGCGCTCGGGATGACCGAGCTGAGCCAGCAACCGGTGCATGCGTTCCAGCCCGAGCGAGATCTTGCTCGGATGCAGCGCAGAAAGCCGCGCGATCAGCTCGTCGACCGAGGGCCTTGGCTGGGCGGCGGAATCGTTCACGCGCTCGTTGCGACCGCCGGCGCTTCCGCCGTCTCGGCGGGCTTGGCAGGCGGCGGCAGCTGCGGCGCGGGCTTGGCCTGTTCGGCCACCGGCGTCTTGGTCAGCAGCCGGCACAGCCGCGCCAAGGTCGGACGCAGGTCATGACGATGCACGACCATGTCGACCATGCCGTGGTCGAGGAGGTACTCCGCGCGCTGGAAACCCTCGGGCAGCTTCTCGCGGATGGTCTGCTCGATCACGCGCTGGCCGGCGAAGCCGATCAATGCGCCGGGCTCGGCGATGTGGACGTCGCCGAGCATGGCGTAAGACGCGGTGACGCCGCCGGTGGTCGGATTGGTCTGCACGACGATGTAGGGCAGCTTGGCCTCGCGCAGCATCTGCACGGCGACCGTGGTGCGCGGCATCTGCATCAGCGACAGGATGCCCTCCTGCATCCGCGCGCCGCCGGAGGCCGCGAACACGATGAACGGCGACTTCTTCTCGAGTGCAAGTTCGAGCCCACGTACGATGGCTTCGCCGGCGGCCATGCCGAGCGAGCCGCCCATGAAATCGAAATCCTGCACGGCGATGACGACGCCCATGCCTTCGAGCTTGCCGAAGCCGACCTTGACGGCATCGTTCATGCCGGTGCGCGCCCGCGCGTCCTTGATGCGATCGGCGTAACGGCGCTCGTCGCGGAACTTCAGCGGATCAGGGGTGACGTCGGGCAGCGCGACGTCGAACCAGGTCTCGTTGTCGAACATCGACTTGAGCCGCGCACTCGCCCCCATGCGCATGTGGTAGTTGGAGCCGGGGATGACGAACTGGTTGGCCTCGACATCCTTGTAGAACACGAGCTGTCCGGAGTCCGGACATTTGATCCAGAGGTTTTCCGGCGTCTCGCGGCGCAGGATGTTGCGGATCTTCGGCCGGACCACGTTGGTAAGCCAGTTCATGGGAAGCTCCGTTTTGCGGTCGCCGGCATATATGGCGGGACGGCCGCGTCACGGCAAGCCGGGCGCGGCGTTCATCGGGGTGTGGTTGACGATCTATTCCGCCGCCTGTTGCGCCCCGCGCACGCCCTGGGCGAGCGCAGCGGCCAAATCAGCGACCGCGCTGACGGTCTTGGCGGTGGCGCGGCCCTCGGCATCGAGACTGGCACGCAGGGCGTCCACCAGGGCGGTGCCGACCACGGCGCCATCGGAATGGGCGGCAATGGACCGGGCGGTCTCCGGTGTCCGGATGCCGAAGCCGACGCAGACGGGCAGCGCGGTGTGGCGCTTGATGCGCGCGACGGCGGCACTCACCGCCGACGAATCGGCTGCCGCAGCGCCGGTGATGCCGGTGATCGAGACGTAATAGACGAAGCCGGAGGTGTTCGCGAGCACGGCCGGCAGCCGCTTGTCATCGGTCGTCGGCGTCGCCAGGCGGATGAAGTTCAGCCCGGCCTTCAGCGCCGGAATGCACAGCTCGGTGTCTTCCTCCGGCGGCAGATCGACGATGATCAGGCCGTCCACGCCGGCGCTCTTGGCATCGTCGAGGAACTTGTCGACGCCATAGATATAGATCGGATTGTAGTAGCCCATCAGCACGATCGGCGTGGCCGCGTCGCTCTCGCGAAAGCTGCGCACCAGCTGCAGCGTCTTCTTCAAGGTCATGCCCGCCTTCAGCGCGCGCAGACCGGCGGCCTGGATAGACGGACCATCGGCCATCGGATCGGTGAACGGCATGCCGATCTCGATGATGTCGGCACCAGCCTGCGGCAGCGCCTTGACGATCGCGAGCGACGTCTCCGGATCGGGGTCACCGCCCATCACGAAAGTCACGAACGCCGAGCGGCCTTCCTGCTTCAACTGCGCGAAGCGCGCATCCATACGGGTCGTCACTGTGCCTTCGCCCTTCCTCGCAGGATATCGCCGACCTGCGGCACGTCCTTGTCGCCGCGGCCCGACATGTTGACCACCATGAGATGGTCCTTCGGCTTCTTCGGCGCGAGCTCCATCACCTTGGCGATCGCATGCGCCGGCTCAAGCGCCGGGATGATGCCTTCGAGACGCGACAGCAGCTGGAACGCCGCGAGCGCCTCTTCGTCGGTCGCCGAGAGATAGTTCACGCGGCCGACATCGTGCAGCCAGGAATGCTCGGGACCGATGCCGGGGTAGTCGAGACCGGCCGAGATCGAATGCGCTTCGTCGATCTGACCGTCCTCGTTCATCAGCAGATAGGTGCGGTTGCCATGCAGGACGCCGGGGCGGCCACCGGCGATCGAGGCGGCGTGCAGATGCGTGAGACCATGGCCGGCGGCTTCAACGCCGTAGATCTCGACCGAGGGGTCATCGAGGAACGGATGAAACAGGCCCATCGCGTTGGAGCCGCCGCCGATGCAGGCGATCAGCGAGTCCGGCAGGCGGCCTTCGGCCTCCTGCATCTGCGTGCGGGTCTCGTGGCCGATCACCGACTGGAAGTCGCGCACCATCATCGGATAGGGATGCGGGCCGGCGACGGTGCCGATGCAGTAGAACGTGTTGTGGACGTTGGTGACCCAGTCACGCAACGCCTCGTTCATTGCATCCTTGAGCGTCTTGGCGCCGGATTGCACCGGCACCACCTTGGCGCCGAGCATCTCCATGCGGATCACGTTCGGCTGCTGCCGCTCGACGTCGACCGCGCCCATGTAGACGACGCAGTCGAGCCCGAAGCGCGCGCACAGCGTCGCCGTCGCCACGCCGTGCTGGCCGGCGCCGGTCTCGGCGATGATGCGCTTCTTGCCCATGCGGCGCGCGACCATGATCTGGCCGAGCACGTTGTTGACCTTGTGCGAGCCGGTGTGATTCAGCTCCTCGCGCTTGAAGTAGATCTTTGCGCCGCCGAGATGCTCGGTGAGACGCTCCGCGAAATACAGCGGCGAGGGCCGGCCGACGTAGTGCTTCAGGTGGCCATTCATCTCGGCGTGATAAGCCGGATCGGCCTTGGCCTCGGCATAGGCCTTCTCCAGATCGAGGATCAGCGGCATCAGGGTTTCGGCGACGAAGCGGCCGCCGAAGATGCCGAAATGACCGCGGTCATCCGGACCGCTGCGGTAGGAATTGGGAATGGCTGTCGTCATTGCACGCTCAACTCTTCAGCGGCCCGTGCCGCACGAATGAAATCCCGGATCATGTCGCAATCCTTCACCCCCGGCGCCCGCTCGACACCAGAGGACACGTCGACGCCGCCGGCGCGTGAGATCCGCACGGCCTCGGCAACGTTGTCAGCGCTCAGGCCGCCCGAGAGCATGAAGGGTCGGTCGAGCTTCAGCCCCTGCAGCACATGCCAATCGAAGGTGGCCCCGAGCCCGCCGGGGCGCGTGGCATTCTTCGGTGCCCGCGCATCGAACAGGATGCGGTCGCAGACGTCGGCGTAGCCCGGCAGCGGCGCGAGGTCGGCGGCAGTCTCGACCGGCATGGCCTTCATGATCGGCAGGCCGAAGCGCTGCTTGAGGTCGCGGATGCGCGCGACGCTCTCGCGGCCATGCAGCTGCAGGAGATCGGGCTGGAGGGTCTCGACGATGTTCTCGAAGGTCGCATCATCGGCATCGACGGTCAGCGCAACCTTCAGCGCGCGCCCCTTGGCCTGCCGGCCGAGCTCGCGCGCAGCGGTCAGGCCGACGTGGCGCGGCGACGGCGGGAAGAACACGAACCCGACCATGTCGGCGCCCGCGTCGAGCGCCGCACCGAGGGTGTCGGGCGTGGTCAGACCGCAGATTTTGACGAGCAGGGACATCGATGAACAACGCACGTCCGGGCGGAAAGGATCACCAGCGGCCGGCGGCTTCCGAGGCCCCTCCGGCAGTGCGCGCCTTCTACAACGCGGCGCCCTGCTTGTCTCGCCCATAAGGGGCGAAAAGCCGGGCCGGCGCAGCCGGAACCAGGGATTGTCCTGGGCCCTGGCTCGCACGCGCAGCGACGCTGAGCTGGGCCACTTGCGCCCGGGCGGCTTCGGCATCAGCCTGATGGCGCCGGGCGGCGCGGCGCCAGCGGCGCTGGCCGATCCAGGTGGCGAAGCCGCCGGCGATCACGCCAAGGATCGCCACGGCGATGATCAGAGCGAATAGCGGGACTGACACGGCGAGCGCCGGATCGGCCGCATTGAACGGATCAAATGATACGGTAACGTCATGCCGGTTGGCGACCGCGAACACGACGAACAGCACCAGCAGCGGAAGGACGATCACGGCCGTGAAGAATTTTCGCATGCGTTCGCTCTTGTGATCTGGCCGGGTTGCCTGGACGTCAGCCGGTCAACGACCGGGACGTCCGGCGCGAGACGCGTTACTCGTCCGTATCGTCGGCGCCAGCGCCGGCCGGATTGTCCCGGTTCAGCCGTTCGCGCATTTCCTTGCCTGTCTTGAAGAACGGGACAGACTTCTGATCGACCGGCACATGGGCGCCGGTGCGCGGATTGCGGCCGGCGCGCGCCGGCCTGTGCTTGACCGAGAAGGCACCGAAGCCGCGCAGCTCGACCCGATCACCGCGCGCGAGCGCGGCCACGATCTCATCGAGGATCGCATTGACGATGTTCTCGACATCCCGCTGGTAGAGGTGCGGGTTGTGCTCGGCGATACGCTGAACCAGCTCGGATTTGATCATCGAGAAAATTTACCAGGGGAGACGATCCCATTTCCGTGAAAATATGCTGGACTGTCAAGACGCTAAATCATTCACGGACGTCAAGAAAAGCCTCCCTGAGGCGGCGCCGTCCGTCATTCCGGCACACGCAAAACGGGAAACTCGTCCTCACGATGGTCTTGGCGGGTTTCAAGGTCTCGTCGCCGGCTGCCAGAGCGCCAGCATGCCGTCGAGCCCGATCCGATCGACGGCCTGGACGACGCCCGTCCGCTCCAGCTGACGCGCGAGGCCGGAGAGGCCCACCGCATCGAGGGCGATCGACGTGGCGGTGCGCAGGAAGGTGAGATCACTGAAGCGCGGCTCCAGCTTGTAGTCGCGCACCGGCAGGTCCTTCTTGACGTTCTTGTTGGCCACGAGCCAGGCCACCGCCGTCTTCTCGTCGCCGAGCTCATCAATCAGCTTCAGCTCGACCGCCTGCCGGCCGGTGAAGACACGGCCATCGGCGACCTTCTCCAGCAGCGCGTCGTCCATGCCGCGGCGGTTCTTCACGAGACCGCGGAACCAGGCGTAGGAATCCTTGACCAGATCATCGAGCGCCGCGCGCGCCTCGGGGCTGGTCGGCTCATAGCCGTTCGGCGCGGCCTTGAGCGGCGAGGACTTTACCTCCTCGATCTTCACGCCGACGGTCTTCAACAGCTCGCTGACATTGGGATACTGGAACAGCACGCCGATTGAGCCGACCAGCGAGCTCTGCTGCGCGACGATGTGGTCGGATGCGATGGCGCCGATATAGCCGCCGGAGGCGGCAAGGCCCTCGACGACGACAACGAGCGGCTTCTTGGCCTTCAGCCGCACCAGCGAGTCGTACAGCTGCTCGGAGCCGGCGGTGGTGCCACCGGGAGAATTGATGTGAACGATGACGGCCTCGGCCGATGAGTTCTCCAGGCGTTCGAACGCCTCGACGCGCTCGTGATCGCTGCGGATGAGCCCCTCGATGTTGACGCGGGCGATCGAGCCGGAGGTCGACAGCGCCGTGCGGCCACGCGGCGACATCGCCAGACCAATGGCCGACAACGCCGCAATCGCGATCAGGACCGCGACCACCCGCCAGAACGTCAGCTTGCGGCGCAGCCTGCGGCGATCGACGATCACATCCGAATCAAGCGACATGGGAAGCTCCTGGAGGTCTCGGCGCGTTTTGCATCCGCAGCCTGAATATCTCGTTATCCGATTACATCAATCGCGGCGCAATTTGAAGAAAGCAAGGCTCGCCACGAAGCCGCCAAATCGCCACCCGGCCGGAGACGGAGCGTGCTGAAACCCCGACGCGCACAAAAAAGCCCCGGCCGAGGCCGGGGCTTTGATCTCGTCACGCGATGTCGAAGGCTTACTTCGAGTCGCGGTTCTTGAGCGCGGTGCCCAGAATGTCGCCCAGCGTCGCGCCCGAATCGGACGAGCCGTACTGCGCGATGGCTTCCTTCTCTTCCGCGACTTCCAGCGCCTTGATCGACACCTGGACCTTGCGGGCCTTCTTGTCGAACTGGATCACGCGGGCATCGACCTTCTCACCGACGGCGAACCGCTCGGAGCGCTGGTCGTTACGATCGCGCGCCAGCTCGGAGCGCTTGATGAAGGTCGAGAAGTCGGTGCCGACGATCTTGACGTCGATGCCGCCGTCCTTGACGTCGAGCACTTCGCAGGTGACGACCGCACCCTTCTTGACATCGCCCGGCTCGGCGAAGGGGTCGCCTTCGAGCTGCTTGATGCCGAGCGAGATGCGCTCCTTCTCCACGTCGACGTCGAGCACCACGGCCTTGACCATGTCGCCCTTCTTGTAGTTGTCGATGACCTGCTCGCCGGGCTGCTTCCAGTCGAGGTCCGACAGATGGACCATGCCGTCGACATCGCCTTCGAGACCCAGGAACAGACCGAACTCGGTCTTGTTCTTGACCTCGCCCTCGACGGTCGAACCCGTCGGATGCTTCTCGACGAAGACCTCCCACGGGTTGCGCATGGTCTGCTTGAGGCCGAGCGAGATGCGGCGCTTGACGCTGTCGACCTCGAGCACCTGCACTTCGACCTCCTGCGAGGTCGACACGATCTTGCCGGGGTGCATGTTCTTCTTGGTCCACGACATCTCGGAGACGTGGATCAGGCCTTCGATGCCCGGCTCGAGCTCGACGAACGCGCCGTAGTCGGTGATGTTGGTCACGCGGCCATGGAAGCGGGCCTGCAGCGGGTACTTCGCCTCGATGCCCTGCCACGGATCGTCCAGGAGCTGCTTCATGCCCAGCGAGATGCGGTGCGTCTCGTGGTTGATCTTGATGATCTTGACCTTGACCGTCTGACCGATGCTGAGCACCTCGGTCGGATGGTTGACGCGGCGCCACGCGATGTCGGTGACGTGCAGCAGGCCATCGATGCCGCCGAGGTCGACGAACGCACCGTAATCGGTGATGTTCTTGACGACGCCGTCGATCACCTGACCCTCTTCGAGGTTCTGCACCAGCTCCTGGCGCTGCTCGGCGCGGGTCTCTTCCAGCACGGTCCGGCGCGACACGACGATGTTGCCGCGGCGACGGTCCATCTTGAGGATCTGGAACGGCTGCGAGTTGTTCATCAGCGGCGCGACGTCGCGGATCGGACGGATGTCGACCTGCGAGCGCGGCAGGAAGGCGACTGCGCCGTCCAGGTCGACGGTGAAGCCACCCTTGACCTGGTTGAAGATGACGCCGTTGACCTTCTCGTTGTTCTGGAACGCCTTCTCGAGCTTGCCCCAGCTCTCTTCGCGGCGCGCCTTGTCGCGCGACAGCACGGCTTCGCCGAGCGCGTTCTCGATGCGGTCGAGGAACACTTCGACCTCGTCGCCGACCTTGATCTCATTGTCACGGCCGGGCCCGGCGAACTCACGCAGCGCCACGCGGCCTTCGGTCTTCAGGCCGACGTCGATGACGGCCATGTCCTTCTCGATCGCAACGACCTTGCCCTTGACGACGGAGCTTTCCTGAAGGTTGCCCTTCGTGAAGGACTCGTCCAGCATCGCGGCGAAATCATCGCGGCTGGGATTGTAGGAATTAGCAGAGATACTCGAAGCCATTGGTTCTCCAGATGCGGACATTCTCGCCAGCTTGGGGTTGATCGGCGCATCGGATGGGCAGTGCCTGGAGGTCCACAAATCCCCAAACATCCGCGCTGTCAGCGCCAAAAGGCGCAAACGACGCGGGCCGGCAATGCCTGCACATGCGACACGTGTAACGTGCGTAACGTATGAAGTTTCGTCCGGCTGATCAGACCCGATTGAACCGCAATCGAGCTATCGACGGTCAAGGGCGGGAGCGGGCGGTTCCTCCAAATGACATCAGCGGAAATCAAGCCCGCTGACGGCCCGCTCGAACGGCCTCGACGATGTCGATGGCGGCCCGGACGCCGCTCTCTATATCCAAATGGGAGTTATCAAGCAAGGTAGCATCCGGGGCTTGTTTCAAGGGAGCGACGGCCCGGTTCTGGTCGCGTTCATCCCGCGCCAGGATGTCGGCGAGAATGGCCGCCTCGTCTGCCGGTTCCCCTCGCGCCTGGGCCTCCAGGGTTCGCCGGCGCGCGCGGATTTGGGGGTCGGCGACGACGTAGATCTTCACCTCGGCGTCCGGGCAGATCACGGTTCCGATGTCGCGGCCATCCAGCACGGCACCCGGCGGCTGGCTGGCGAACTGGCGCTGAAATGCGACCAGAGCCTCGCGGACCTTCGGCAGCGCTGATACCACCGAGGCTGCCGACCCGACCTGGTGCGACCTCAGCGCCGGATTATCGAACGTCGCGGGATCCAGCGTCATCGCGACCTCGGCCGCCCGCGCCTCGTCCGTCAGGTCGATGCCAGCGGTCAGCAGCGCATGTGCGACCGCGCGGTAAATGACACCCGTATCCAGATGCCTGAAGCCATAGTGCGCCGCCAGGCGCTTGGCCATGGTGCCCTTGCCCGAGGCCGCCGGGCCGTCGATGGCGATGATCATGCGAAATCCGCGCCCGCCTTGCGCATCAGCGGGATGAAGTCCGGGAAGCTGGTGGCGATGAAGGCGGTGTCGTCGACCTTGACCGGCTTGTCGGAGGCCAGCCCCATCACCAGAGCGGACATCGCGATGCGGTGGTCCATGTGGGTGGCGACGATGCCGCCGCCGGGCACGTGGCCGCGGCCCTCGACGATCAGGTCGTCGCCGGTGATCTCGACCTTGACGCCGTTGACACGCAGCATCGCTGCGGTGGCTTCCAGCCGGTCAGACTCCTTGACGCGCAGCTCGTGCAGACCGCGCATCACGGTGGTGCCCTCGGCATAGGCGGCGGCGACCGCAAGCACGAGATATTCGTCGATCATCGACGGCGCGCGCTCCGGCGGCACCACGACGCCCTTCAGCTTCGAGGCGCGCACGCGGAGCCGGGCCATCGGCTCGCCGGCATCGCCGCGCACATCGTCCTCCTCGATCGAGGCGCCCATCTCGCGCAGGGTCGTAAACAGGCCGGTGCGCAGCGGATTGGTCATGACGTCGGACAGCACGAGGTCCGAGCCGTCGACGATCAGCGCGGCGACCAGCGGAAAGGCCGCTGACGACGGGTCGGCCGGCACGATCACCGGCGCGCCGCGCAGCTCCGGCTGGCCGGTCAGCGCGATCCGCCGGCCATGCGATCCTTCGGGGGTGGTGACGATCTCGGCGCCGAAATGCTTCAGCATCAGCTCGGTGTGGTCGCGGCTCGCCTCCTGCTCGATGACCGTGGTGACGCCGGGCGCGGCGAGGCCGGCCAGCAGCACGGCCGACTTGATCTGGGCCGACGCCACCGGCGTGCGGTACTCGATCGGAACCGGGTTGCTGGCGCCTTGAAGAGTTAACGGAAGCTTGCCGCCGTCGGCGCTGGCGGTGACCTTGGCGCCCATCAGGGCCAACGGATCGAGGATGCGGCGCATCGGGCGGCTGCGCAGCGAGGCATCCCCGTCGAACACGGCGCTGATCGGGCAGCCCGCGACCGCGCCCATCACCAGCCGGCAGCCCGTGCCGGAGTTGCCGAAATCGAGCGTCGCGATGGGCTGGGCGAAGCCGCCGACACCGACGCCGTTGACCGTCCAGGCGAACTCGCCGATCCGTTCGACCTTCGCCCCCAGGGTGCGCATCGATTTCGCTGTGTTGAGGACGTCCTCACCTTCGAGCAGGCCGGAAATCCGGGTCTCGCCGACCGACAGCGCGCCGAGGATCAGGGCGCGGTGCGAGATCGATTTGTCGCCGGGCACGCGAATCGTGCCCGAAAGCGGGCCGGAGGCGCGAGATTCGAGTGGGGTCGGGGCGGCTGACGTGCTCACGGCGGGGTCCTCGGGTTTCGGAGGCGGCAGGTATCACAGCCCCTGGCCGCCGTCACGAGCGGTGATTTTCCCGTTGACAGCGCTATTGACAGCGGCGCGGCAACTAGCCAAGTGAGACACCGCTTTTCAGACATTGCCAGGACGCCTGCACGTGGCCAAATCCGAGCTCGGAACCAAACGCATTTGCCCGACCACGGGCAAAAAGTTCTATGACCTCAACAAGAACCCGGTGATTTCGCCCTACACCGGCGAGGTCGTGCCGATCGCGCCCGTTGCGCCGACCCGTGCGATGCGCGGCGAGGCGGCCCGCGCTGCCGCTGCACAGGACACCCCGCGCGAGCCGGCCGAGGTCGAGGAGGTGTCGCTCGAGGAGGCCGACGCCGAGGAGAACAGCGGCAAGGTCAAGGCCGTCGTTCCCGAGACGGAAGACGACATCGAGATCGACGAGACGCTCGACGACGACGAGGATGACGACTCCACCTTCATCGCCGATGAGGAAGAAGGCGACGAGGATGTCACTGACATCATCGGTGATGTCGGCGGCGACGAAGAATAATCGTCGAAGCCACTTGAGATCAGCCGCGAACTGTGGTTCACGGTGCTCCCCGGCGGTCGCCCAGACCGCCGGTTCGGTTCAGGGGCCATAGCTCAGCTGGGAGAGCGCTTGCATGGCATGCAAGAGGTCGGCGGTTCGATCCCGCCTGGCTCCACCACGCTTCGCCCTTCGGGCTACGCGTGGCGCAGCCACGACGGAGCCTGAAGGGCGAAGCGTGGTGTCCGGCGAAGCCCCTTGGCGAAGCCGGACTGCCCAGGAACAAATCCTGTCGCATACTAAACACCGCTATCCGGCTTTGCTCACGCCGTCGAAACAGCCGCCCTGACAATTTCCCTTTCCCGTCACAGAATGCAGACCTGCGTTTCCTCGCGGCGAGCACCTCCGCATGTGGTACGTCTACATCATCCGCAGCGTCGCATTCCCGGAGCAGGAATACATCGGCGCAACCGCCGATATCAGGCTGCGCCTCAAGGACCACAACGCGGGCCGCTCGGCCCACACATCCAAGTTCATGCCGTGGGTCCTCGTCTGGTACTGCGCCTTTCCGGACAAGCAGCGCGCGCTGGCGTTCGAGACCTATCTGAAATCACATTCCGGCCGGGCCTTCTCGAAGAAGCGCCTGCTCGGTCCGGCTTGAGCCCTCACCCCACCGCGGCATCCAGCCGCTCCCGCAGCCGCACCAGTTTGCCGTGCAGATCGGCGAGTTCCGCGATCGAGCAGCCGGTGGCGTCGAGGATGGCCGGCGGCACGATCGTGCGCGCTTTGTCCCGCAGCGCTGCGCCCTGCCCTGTCAGCCTGACCAGCACCTGACGTTCGTCCTCGGCCGAGCGCGCGCGCTTGACCAGATGCGCGGTCTCCATCCGCTTCAGGAGCGGGGTCAGAGTGCCGGAATCGAGGAACAGCCGCTCGCCGATCTCCTTCACCGACAGCCCGTCCTGCTCCCACAGCACCAGCATGACGAGATATTGCGGATAGGTCAGGCCGAGGCGATCCAGCAGCGGCTTGTAGACGCGGTTGAAGGCATGGGCGGTCGAGTAGACGGCGAAGCAGAGCTGATTGCCGAGCTGCAGCGGCACATCCGCCGCGGATTTCTTTCGCATCGAGGTCACCACGGATCGATCCTGACCGGCATCTTGGGGCGGCGCCTGCCCGATCGGCAATGACGCCGGCGCGCCGATCACGGATAATCTACCGAACAATTCTATTGTGTGCAATTGAATTGTGTGCAATATGGCCGCGCTGAATTCATTTCACCAACCGGGAGAAACACCAATGTCCGTGAACGTGCTCTACAAGACCAGCGCCAAGGCCACCGGCGGCCGTGACGGCGAAGCTGCGACCCTCGACGGCTCGCTGAAGGTCAAGCTGTCGACGCCGAAGGAACTCGGTGGTGGCGGCGGCGCCGGCAACAATCCCGAGCAGCTGTTCGCGGCCGGCTACGCCGCTTGCTTCATCGGCGCGATGAAGTTCGTGGGCTCGCAGGGCGGCCCGAAGGTCCCCGCCGACGCGTCGGTGACGTCGACGGTCGGCATCGGTCCGCGCTCGGAAGGCGGCTTCGGCATCACGGTCGAGCTCGCCGTGTCGCTGCCGGGCCTGGCCAAGGCCGACGCCGAGGCGCTGGTCGCCAAGGCGCACGAGGTGTGCCCCTACTCGAACGCGACGCGCAACAATGTCGACGTCAAGCTGACCGTCGTCTGATCTGAATTCCGCGACGCGGCAGGGTCGCACTCGCGCCCTGCCGCAGCGCGGCCGCGGTGTTTTCGCACGGGCAGCATTCGCGCAAGCTCGTTTGCGCCAGCGCCGTAGCAATGCTTAATGACCGCGAGTTCACAACAACCTCGCGACCTCCCAGATGACCTTTCCCTTTGCTCCCGGCGCAATGGCCGGCCTGCGCGTGATCGACCTGACGCGGGTGCTCGGCGGCCCGTATTGCACGCAGATCCTGGCCGATCACGGCGCCGACGTGATCAAGGTCGAACCACCGGCCGGCGACGAGGTGCGCGATTGGGGCCCTCCGTTCCACGACGAGGACGCGGCCTATTTCGTCGGGATCAACCGCAACAAGCGTTCGATCGGCGTCGACCTCGCCTCCGAAGGCGGCCGCGCGGTGCTGCTGAAGATGCTCGAAACGGCCGACGTGCTGGTCGAGAACTTCAAGCCCGGCACGCTCGAGAAGTGGGGCATCGGCAGCGACACGCTGCGCGAGAAATTCCCCGAGCTCGTGCATTGCCGGATCTGCGGCTTCGGCGCCGACGGGCCGCGCGGCGGCAATCCCGGCTATGATGCGATCATTCAGGCGATGACCGGCATGATCGCGGCGACCGGCTCGCCAGAGAGCGGGCCGATGCGGATCGGCGTACCGCTGGTCGACATCACCACCGGGCTCTACGCCGCGATCGGCGTCCTGATGGCGCTGTCGGAGCGGCAGCGCTCAGGGCAAGGCCAATTCCTGGAGGTGACGCTGTACGAGACCGGCCTCGCCATCATGCATCCGCACACCGCGAACTATTTCATGCATGGCAAGCCGCCATCGCTCACCGGCAACGAGCATCCGAACCTCGTTCCCTACGCGATCTTCCCGACCAAAACCGACGACATCTTCATCGGCGTCGGGAATGACGGCACGTTCCGCAAGCTCGCGCGCGAGATCGACCGGCCGGAACTCGGTACCGATCCGCGCTTCGCCCGCAACAAGGACCGCGTCGCCAATCGCGAGGCGCTGCGGGTCGAGCTCGCGGCCGTCTTCAGCCAGTTCGAGGCCGAGCCGCTGTGCGACCGCCTGCTCGCCGCCGGCCTGCCGGCGGGGCCGGTGCAGAAGATCGACCAGGCCCTGACCCATCCGCACACGATCCATCGCGGCGATATCATCGAGAAGGACTGGTACAAGGGCGTTGCTTCGCCGATACGGCTCGAACGCACCAAGCCGAGCCTGCGCTCGACCCCGCCGAAGTTCAGCGAGCATGCGCGCGACGTCCTCGGCGAGTTCGGCTACTCGGAGTGCGAGATCGACGCGCTGCTCGCAGCAGGAACTGTCTGCAAGGAACGCACGCGCTGATTAGCTCGCTGTTCGCCCCGCCGCCGCGCTGCACCTTCGCAACGCAGCGACGGAGCGCTTGATTTACCGCGTTGGTCCGACGCAGCCATCATGGCTTTCGCGCTCGATCTCATACGTCTATACATTCACATAACCGTCATCTGGCGCTGGTAACGGCCGCAACGACGATGACTTTCCCGGGAGGACTTTCTTGATGTCACTTCGACAATTTGCTGCCGCCGCTCTGGTTTCCGCGACCTTTGGTTTCGCTGTGTCGCCTGCACACGCAGTGACTGAAATCCAGTGGTGGCACGCCATGACCGGCGGCAACAACGACATCGTCAACAAGCTCGCCGAAGAGTTCAACGCTTCGCAGAGCGACTACAAGGTCGTGCCGACCTTCAAGGGCGCCTATCCCGACACGATGAATGCCGGCATCGCCGCGTTCCGCGCCGGCAACGCGCCGCACATCATGCAGGTGTTCGAGGTCGGCACCGCGACGATGATGAGCGCCAAGGGCGCGATCAAGCCGGTCTATGAGCTGATGAAGGACGCCGGCGAGCCGTTCGATGCGAAGGCCTATCTGCCGGCGATCACCGGCTACTACTCGACGTCGAAAGGCGACATGCTGTCGTTCCCGTTCAACTCGTCGTCGATGGTGATGTGGATCAACAAGGACGAGCTGAAGAAGGCCGGCGTCGCCGAGATCCCGAAGACCTGGCCGGAGGTGTTCGAGGCCGCCAAGAAGCTGAAGGCGGCCGGTCACGACACCTGCGGCTTCTCCAACGCCTGGGCCTCGTGGGCCAACATCGAGCAGTTCTCGGCCTGGCACAACGTGCCGATCGGCACCAAGGCCAACGGCCTCGACGGCTTCGACACCGTGCTGGAGTTCAACAGCCCGCTCCACGTCAAGCACCTGCAGAACCTCGTCGAGCTGCAGAAGGACAAGACCTACGACTATTCCGGCCGCGGCAGCGCCAGCGAAGGCCGCTTCGGCTCCGGCGAATGCGCGATCTTCCTGACCTCGTCGGGCTACTACGCCACCGCCAAGAACACCGCGAAGTTCGACTTCACCTCGGCGCCGATGCCGTACTACCCGGACGCCCAGGGCGCGCCGCAGAACTCGATCATCGGCGGCGCTTCGCTGTGGGTGATGGGCGGCAAGACGGCCGATGAGTACAAGGGCGTCGCCAAGTTCTTCACCTTCCTGTCCGACACCAACCGCCAAGCCAAGCTGCACCAGGAATCCGGCTACCTGCCGATCACCAAGGCGGCCTATGAGAAGACCAAGGCGGACGGCTTCTACGAGAAGAACCCGACCTTGCAGACGCCGCTGAAGGAGCTCACCAACAAGGAGCCGACCGAGAACTCGCGCGGTCTGCGCTTCGGCAACATGGTGCAGATGCGCGACGTCTGGTCGGAGGAGATCGAGGCGGCGCTGGCCGGCAAGAAGACGGCCAAGGAAGCGCTCGACGCCGCCGTCGCCCGCGGCAATGCGATGTTGCGCACCTTCGAGAAAACGGCGAAGTAAGGCCGTCCTTGGGGCTTCCCCTCCGCCCGGAGGGGAAGCCTTGCATCTGTTCCTCTCGCGGCGCGCTCCATGGAAAAGTCAGTCGTCTTCAACGGCAAGCTGCTGCCTTACCTGCTGCTGGCGCCGCAGCTCGCGATCACGCTGATCTTCTTCTATTGGCCGGCCAGCCAGGCGATCTGGCAGTCCTTCCTGCGCGAGGACGCCTTCGGCCTGAATTCGGAGTTCGTCGGGTTCGAGAACTATCAGGCGCTGTTTGCCCAACCGGAATACTACACCGCGATCGGCACGACGATCGTGTTCTCGTCCCTGGTCACGGTGTTCTCGCTCGGCGTCGCGCTGTTGTTCGCGACCCAGGCCGACAAGAACCTCAAGGGCGCCTCGGCCTACAAGACGCTGATGATCTGGCCCTATGCCGTGGCGCCGGCGATCGCGGGCGTGTTGTGGTTCTTCATCTTCCATCCGACCCTGGGCACGCTCGCCCGCCCGCTGCGCGTGATGGGCTTCAACTGGAATCCGATGCTCGACGGCACCCACGCGATGATCCTCGTGGTGATGGCCGCCGTCTGGAAGCAGGTCGCCTACAACTTTCTGTTCTTCCTCGCCGGTCTGCAGGCGATCCCGAAGAGCGTGATCGAGGCCGGCGCAATCGATGGCGCAGGTCCGCTGCGGCGGTTCTGGACCATCATCTTCCCGCTGCTGTCGCCGACGACGTTTTTCCTGCTGGTCGTCAACATCGTCTACGTGTTCTTCGAGACGTTCGGCATCATCGACGCGGTGACCGCAGGCGGGCCGGCCGGCTCGACCACGACCATGGTCTACAAGGTGTTCGCCGACGGCCGGCTCGGCGGCGATCTCGGCGGCTCGGCTGCCCAATCGGTGGTGCTGATGGTGATCGTCATTGCACTGACCGCGGTCCAGTTCCGCTACGTCGAGCGCAAGGTGCAGTACTGATGGTCGAGCATCGCCCGCTGCGGGACCTCGTCGCCTACGTCGTGCTCTCGCTCGGCGTGCTGATCTTCGCCTTTCCGGTCTACGTCGCCTTCATTGCGTCGACCTATGACGCGGCGACCGTCGTCAGCGGCAATCTGCCGCTGGTCCCGGGCGGCCGCATGCTGGAGAACTACTACCGCGCCGTGTTCGTCGGCGGCTCGCGCTTCATGAGCCAGCCGGTCGGCGTGCTGCTCGCCAACTCCTTCATCTCCGCGATCGGCATTGCGATCGGCAAGATCCTGATCTCGATCCTGTCGGCGTTCGCGATCGTCTATTTCCGCTTTCCGTTCCGCAAGACCGCGTTCTGGATCATCTTCATCACCCTGATGCTGCCGGTCGAGGTCCGCATCTATCCGACCTACAAGGTGGTCGCCGACCTGCACATGCTCGACACCTATGCCGGGCTGGTGCTGCCGCTGATCGCCTCGGCCACCGGCACGCTGCTGTTCCGCCAGTTCTTCATGACCATCCCGGATGAGCTGCTGGAGGCGTCGCGCATCGACGGTGCCGGGCCGCTGCGGTTCTTCTGGGACACGCTGCTGCCGCTGTCGATGACGACGGTCGCGGCGCTGTTCGTCATTCAGTTCATCTACGGCTGGAACCAGTATCTCTGGCCGCTGCTGATCACCACCAAGGACTCGATGCAGACGATCGTGATCGGCATCAAGAAGATGCTGACGACGACCGACGAGCTCGCCGAATGGCAGCTCGCGATGGCCACCGCCGTGCTGGCGATGCTGCCGCCGGTCGCGGTCGTCATCTTCATGCAGCGGCTGTTCGTGAAGGGCCTCGTGGAGACGGAAAAGTGAGCGGGGCGACTAGCGAATGGCGAATAGCGAATAGGGTCGCGCCGCCACCTGAACGCCTGCTCCGTCCTTCCCTATTCGCTACTCGCCATTCGCTATTCGCTAGGTAACCCCATGGCCAACGTCACCCTGCGCAACGTCCGCAAGATCTATCCCGGCGGCTTCGAGGCCATCAAAGGCATCGACGTCGAGGTCGGCGATGGCCAGTTCTGCGTGCTGGTCGGCCCTTCCGGCTGCGGCAAGTCCACGCTGCTGCGGATGGTCGCCGGACTCGAGACGATCTCGTCCGGCGAGATCGACATCGGCGGCCGCATCGTCAATGCGATCGAGCCGGCGGATCGCGACATCGCGATGGTATTCCAGAACTACGCGCTGTACCCGCACATGACCGTGTACAACAACATGGCCTACGGCCTGCGCAATCGCGGTGTGCCGGAGAACGACATCAAGACCCGCGTCGAGGACGCCGCGCGCATCCTCGAGCTCGGCACCATGCTGCAGCGGAAGCCGCGCCAGCTCTCCGGCGGCCAGCGCCAGCGCGTGGCGATGGGTCGCGCCATCGTGCGCCAGCCGAAAGTGTTCCTGTTCGACGAGCCGCTGTCGAACCTCGACGCAAAGCTGCGCATCGCGATGCGAGTCGAGATCCGCAAGCTGCAGCGCCGGCTCAACACCACGGCGATCTACGTCACCCACGATCAGCTCGAGGCGATGACGCTCGCCGACGTCCTCGTGGTGATGAACGGCGGCAGGGTCGAGCAGATCGGCAACCCGCTCGAGATCTATCAGCGGCCGGCGACCACCTTCGTCGCCTCCTTCATCGGTGCACCGCCGATGAACCTGATGCCGATCGAGGGCGTCCGCGCACAGCTGCATGGTGGCGACGCGGTTCCAGCCGATGCGGGCCATCTCGGCATTCGTCCCGAGGATTTCGAGCTCGGCGATACCGTCCCGGCGGGTGGCATCGGCCTCGACCTCAGGATCGATGCCATCGAGCATGTCGGGGCCGAGACCTTCGTCTATGGCGCGCGTCAGGATGTCGGCAACACCGACAGCCTCTCGGCCACGGCAAATGACGTCATCGTGCGGCTTCCGGGCGTCGCGAGCCCGGACATCGGGACCCGGATCCGCGCGGTAGCGCCGCGCGCCAAGCTGCATCTGTTCTCGGCCGATGGCCGCCAGCGCCTGGCGCTCTGACGGCGTCCACAGCCCCGCCACTCTCCGTGTTCCCGGCGCTTGAACGCGTCAGGCATCATGCCCATATTGCTGAACAAGGGGTGCCGTCAGGGCCCTGATACATCAAAGTCGCTTCGAGAGGACTTTGTAAACCATGTCTCGTATTCCTTCGCTCTCCAGTCCGTTCCTGCTGGGCTTCGACGAGATCGAGCGCGTGCTCGACCGCGTCGTCAAAGGTGCCGACGGTTACCCGCCGTACAATATCGAGCGGTTCGAGCGCACCAATGGCCAGCCCGAGCGTCTTCGGATCACGCTGGCGGTGGCGGGTTTCACCCGTGACCAACTCGATGTCACCATTGAGGAAAACCAGCTCGTCATCCGCGGTCGCCAGCAGGACGACAAAACCCGGCAATACATTCATCGCGGCATCGCCGCGCGCCACTTCCAGCGCACTTTCGTGCTGGCAGAGGGAATGCATGTGCTGGGAGCGGACCTGAAGAACGGGTTGTTGTCGGTCGATCTGGCCAGGCCCGAGCCTGAGCGGATCGTTAAGACAATCGCTATCAATGAACACGAATAATGGTTTGATGGAACGAGTAGCGGACTCGACCGCTTGAGTCTCAGAAGGAGTCGAGACCATGACTGAGGGTAATGTTGCGTCGGAATCCAGCCTCTCCCTGGAGGCGCTGGCCACCCTGGGCGAGGGTCACATCGCCTATGTGAAGCAGATCCGCTCCGAAGACGTGCCGGACCTGTTTCCGCAGGCACCGCGCATCGCGCCGGGATTGAAGCTGTTCGCACTGCATGCCGCCGATGGCACGCCGATCATGCTCACCGACAGCCGCGAAGCCGCGATCGCAAACGCGTGGAGCCATGAGCTCCAGGCCGTGAGCGTGCACTGACCCACGATCGAAGCCGTGACGCTCGCGTGACGGCTTCTCGTGAGACCCGCGCCTTATGAGAGCCATCCGGCTCATGCGATGATACGAGGGCGGTCCCCTGGACAAGGGGACGGCCCTTTTTTCATGTCGAGGCGATCACTGCATGACCGCGCTGCTCACGGCGCTCAGCACCGCCGACCTGCGAACGGACACGGCGCTCGCGGCCTCCCTGCTCGCGCTCAACAATGCGCACGCATCCGAGCTGTCATGGCTCACGCCAGACACCTTGATGCACCTGCTCGATCTCTCACGCTACGCCTGGCGAACGGGCGGAGCAGATGCCCTGATGATCGCGCTCGATGAGACCGCGCCCTACGACAACCCGAATCATCGCTGGTTCCGCGCCCGCTACGACCGCTTCGTGTATGTCGATCGCATCGTGGTGGCCCAAGCCGCCCGCGGCCGGGGGCTGGCACGGCAGCTCTATGAGGAGGTGATTCGCGCAGCGACCGCAGCCGGAAACGACCGCATCGTCTGCGAGATCAATCTGGATCCGCCCAATCCGCAGTCGGACGCCTTTCACGCAGCGCTCGGGTTCGGGCCGGTCGGGACGAGTGAGATCCATGGCGGCACCAAGACGGTGCGCTACATGCTGCGACGATTGCGCTAGACGAAACGGGAGAGGCTGCTCAGGCCGCGGAGGCCGGCGGCAGCGCCAGCACCGAATAGATCGCCTGGGCATCACGCGACGCCCGGAGCTTCTTGGCGACGTCCTGGTCGCGCAGCAGGCGGGCGATTCGCGCCAGCGCCTTCAGATGGTCGGCACCGGCACCTTCAGGAGCCAGGAGCAGGAACACCAGATCGACCGGCTGGCCGTCCATCGCCTCGAAATCGATCGGCCGCTCCAGCCTGGCGAACAGCCCGAACAGCTTCTCCAGCTTCGGCAGCTTGCCATGGGGAATCGCGACGCCGTAACCGACCGCGGTGGTTCCGAGCTTTTCCCGCTGCAGCAGGACCTCGAACACGTTGCGCTCGTTCTGCCCGGTCAGTGCCGCCGCCCGCGCGGCCAGCTCCTGCAGTGCCTGCTTCTTACTGATGACCTTCAAAGCCGGCAGGATCGCCTCGGGTGCGACCAGATCGGTAATCGGCATAGGGCGTTCCGAGGTGATTGAACCGTCAGTGTGCGAAATAGGTCGGGACAGACCGGCGTCAAGAAGCTGAGGCGGCAAGCGGGCTTAACCCGTGTCCAATGCGAGGGGCTTCTACCCCAACGCAACGGCGGTGCCAACTCCCGCAAGCATGTTCCCCCTGGCTATCCTTAAGATCGCCGGAGCATGGCGGCCTGAAGGCGCCAACGCCCGGATCGGCCGATCGCACCACGGCCTCGCCGTGGCGTGACGTCGCAATCGGTGCGTCAAGCACCTGATCAGGAACCTGATTTTCACGTCCCTCGTGGAACCCGAGGCGCGCCCGTATGACTACGGCTTGACCGCGGGGGGATCGACCCAGCCGATATTGCCATCGGCACGGCGGTAGATGATGTTCACGCGGCCGCTCGAGCCATGCTGAAAAACCATGCAGGGTGCCCCGGAAAGGTCCAGTTCCATCACCGCCTCGGAGACCGACAGCCGCTTCAGGGCCGTGGTGTTCTCGGCGATGATGACGGGGCTGTACCCGGTGATCTCCTCGTCGCCCTCAGCGGGCGCCTCGATCACGTAGCTCGGCGCATCCAGCACCGCACCATCGAGGCTCGCCAGCGCTGCGGTCGCCGCGTGGGACTTGCGGGCGGAACGGTCCTTGAGCCGGCTCTTGTAGCGGCGCAGCCGCTTTTCGATCATCAGGAGCGCCTGGTCGGCGCTGGCATAGGCGTCCGGGGCGTTCGATTCGGCCTCGAGCGTGATGCCGGAATCCAGGTGCAGGGCGCAATCCGTCTTGAACCCGAAGCCATCCTTGGAGAGCGTGACGTGACCGGAATAGTTGCCGTCGAAATATTTGCGCAAGACTTCGTCGGTGCGCTCGCTGACGCGCCCTCGCAGCGCTTCGCTGACGCTGATGCTTTTTCCGGAAATCCGCAGGGTCATGTGTCGCCTCGATTCATGTGAACCGGCTATGACACTAAGCCTATTTGGTTAAGGCGCAATCTTGAGCTGCGGTCAAACTGACGCGGTATCCCGGGTGCGGTCGGCACTGGCCGGCGCCGACAGGGCATGCGCCAGCATGCTCTGCTTGTCGCGGCGACGTTGCACCGAGGACGGAATCCGCATCGCCTCCCGGTATTTCGCGACCGTGCGGCGCGCGATGTCGATCCCGGCGGCGCGCAGCTTCTCGACGATGGTGTCGTCCGAGAGAATTGCGGAGGCATCTTCCGCATCGATCAGCTGCTTGATGTGATGCCGCACCGCTTCCGCCGAATGCGCCTCGCCGCCATCGGCCGATGCGATCGAGGCGGTGAAGAAATATTTCAGCTCGAAAGTGCCGCGATTGGTCGCCATGTATTTGTTGGCGGTCACGCGTGACACCGTCGACTCGTGCATCTGGATCGCATCTGCAACCGCCTTCAGGTTCAGCGGACGCAGATGCGCGACACCATGGGTGAAGAAACCGTCCTGCTGGCGCACGATCTCGGTCGCCACTTTCAGGATCGTGCGCGCGCGCTGATCGAGCGCGCGGACCAGCCACGTCGCATTCTGCAGGCAGTCGGTGAAGTAGGACTTGTCGCCGTCCTTGCGGATCGTCTTCGACAGCTCGGAGTAATAGACCTGGTTCACCAGGACGCGCGGCAGCGTGTCGCTGTTGAGCTCGACCAGCCAACCGCCATCGGGGCCCGGACGCACATAGACGTCGGGCACCATGGTCTGCGTGCGCGTCGTGCCGAATTTGAGGCCGGGCTTGGGATCGAGCCTTCGAATCTCGCCGATCATGTCGACGAGGTCCTCGTCGTCGACGCCGCACAGCTTTCGCAGGGAACCGAAGTCGCGCTTGGCGAGAAGATCGAGATGCTCGACCAGCGCCTGCATCGCCGGATCGTAGCGGTCGAGTTCGCGCAGCTGGATCGCGAGGCATTCGCTCAAATTGCGCGCGCAGATGCCCGGCGGATCGAACGTCTGCAGCACGCCGAGCACGGCGTCGACGTCGGCCTGCTCGGCGCCGAGGCGGTCGGCGGCCTGGGCGAGATCGGCCGGCAGATAGCCGGCCTCGTCGACGAGATCGATCAGATATTGGCCGATCATGCGGTCGGCCGGCGTGATGAAGGCGACGGCGGCCTGCTCGGCGAGATGATCCGACAGCGTCGTCTCGGCCGCCACGAAGGCTTCGAGATTGTAGTCCTCGTCACCGGAGGCACCACCGCCCCATTCGGTGTAGGTGGTCGGCGCGGCGTCCTGCGCAGTGCGCGCCGCCGCTTCCGCAGGCTCCTCGGAGAAGACGTTTTCGAGCCCGGAATCGAGCGTCTGTTCGATCTCCGTACGCGTGCCGAGATCGCGGCTCATCCAGTCTTCGGGCGCGCTCTCGTAGTTCTCGCCCGCGCCACCGGCACCGTCGCCAAAATCTTCGCCACCGCTTTCGCCGGCCTCGGAGAATTCAGCGCGCTCGGCCATCTGCTGCTCGCCGGCGACCGGCGTTTCCGGACCGTCGCTGGCGCGCTCCAGCAGCGGATTACGCTCCAGCTCCTCTTCGACGAATGTGGAGAGGTCGAGATTGGACAATTGCAGCAGCTTGATCGCCTGCATCAGCTGCGGCGTCATCACCAGCGACTGCGACTGGCGGAATTCTAGTCTCTGCGTCAACGCCATGGGAGCAAGAACATTCCCTTACTGGTCCAATTCTTGCTTATCCTAATCTGCGCGCGATGTACACGTCTTGACGTATAAGAAAAACGGAGTATGGCGCGGCTGACAAGACGAGGTTACCGGTCCGCACAAGGTGTCCGGGAAACAGCGTGAATCATAGCGATTCCGTCGCTTGTCGTGCTGCCGACAAATCCCGCGTCGGTATTCCTACAACCTGAATTCCTCACCGAGATACAGCCGGCGCACGTCGGGATCGGCGACGATCTCCTCGGGGCTGCCTTCGGTGAGAATCTGTCCGGCATAGACGATGTAGGCGCGGTCGGTGAGACCGAGCGTCTCACGAACATTATGGTCGGTGATCAGCACGCCAATGCCGCGATTGGTGAGATGGCGCACCAGCTGCTGGATGTCGCCGACGGCGATCGGATCGATGCCGGCGAACGGCTCGTCGAGCAGCATGTAGTTCGGCCGGGTCGCCAGCGCGCGCGCGATCTCGACGCGGCGGCGCTCACCGCCGGACAGCGCGATCGACGGCGACTTGCGCAGCCGCGTGATGGTGAACTCCTCGAGCAACGCGTCGAGCTCGCGCTCGCGCTTCTTGCGCGAGGGCTCGACGACCTCGAGCACGGCACGGATGTTCTGCTCGACGGTGAGGCCGCGGAAGATCGAGGCCTCCTGCGGCAGGTAGCCGATTCCCAGTCGCGCGCGCTGATACATCGGTAGCCGCGTCACATCGTGACCGTCGAGCTCGATGGCCCCGCGATCGGCCTTGATCAGGCCGGTGATCATGTAGAACACGGTGGTCTTGCCGGCGCCGTTCGGCCCGAGCAGGCCGACCGCCTCGCCACGGCGGACATAGATCGACACGCCGCGCACCACCTGGCGGCTGCCAAAGCTCTTCTCGATCGAATGCACCGCGAGGAAGCCCGGCCGGCGCAGCAGCTGCGGGCTGGCGACGGCGCCGTTGTTGCGCGGCTTGGCCGGCACCGGCTGCGAGGACGGCCGCTTGCGCTGGATCTGCTCGGTGTTCTGCGGCGAGCGCGGATTGATGCGCATCGCGGGCTGCTGCTCGCTCCGAGGCGAGTCGTTGCGCACGGAATCGGCAAGCGCGGCGAGCGGATCGTCGCTCATTGTCGAGCTGAAGGGATCGTCCATGGCCGTGATGTCGTCGCGCCGCCGCGCCGAGCCGCGCTGGCCGCGCTTGGCGGGACGCCCACGAAACATGCCGAGTAGATCCACCATCCCCGTTTCGCTTACGCCCTTCGAGGCTGCCCGTCACCGGCCGCAGCGCTGGCTCGCCCGCTCACCGCGAGCGAACGCATCTCACCTGCCTCGCGGATCACAGGGACACACGACGGCGGCCAAAGCGCGGGGAGGCCCGCGCTCCGGAGTTTATCGTCTGACGGCGAGGTCACGATCGCCCCTCGGAAGAGGTGACCGATCACGAGAAGCGCATCGGCGTCCGGCATCACTGTCTCGCAGGTCTGAAGCCGGGTCCCGGCGCCCCGTTGCTGCGGCCCTGCGACAGAACCGCCCGCTCGCTAGATAGAGGCAGCCGCGGCATCGTTCAACAGGAGCCGCGGGCGTTTCGCTAAATAACTGAGATCACTTCTGTTTGCTGGGAGCGAGCTGCAGCGGCCCGGGGCTGGCCGGGGCTGCGGCCGTCGACGGACCGCAGCCGCCGCCGTTCGTTCCCGAGCCTGCCTGAGGCAGCAACACCTGCACACCGCGGCCACCGTCGGATTCCACCCGCGACACGCCGGTGGTCATGTCCACGGTCAGGCGGTCACCGCGCATGACGTTCTTGCACTGGGTCAGCACCACGCCGCCCTGCATCGTGATCATGTTGGTCTTGGTGTCGTAGACCGCGGTCTCGCCGGTCACGACCTGGTCCTTCTGCGTCACCTTGACGTCGCCGCGCGCCTCCATGCGGCGAATCGCCGAACTGCCGTCCGGGCCCGGTGTCGCTGCCGGCGCGGCCTTGGCCGGCTTGGCGCCCGCTTGAGCGCCGCCGTCATAGAACACCACCAGCGACTTCGAGGTCATGGTGGTGTCGCCCTGCACCACCTTGACGTTGCCGGAGAAGGTCGCCTCCTTCTTCTTGTCGCGCATCTCCAGCGCGGCGGCCTCGATCTGGATCGGCTGGTCGCGGTTCTGCGAAAAGCCCTGCATGGCATTCGGCACGCCGGTGCCCTGCGCCCACAGCGCTCCGCCGGCGCCAGCCAGCACGGCCGTCGTCAGCGCGACGACGCCGGCGGCGCGAATCGTTGTGGAAATGAAGCGGCACGTCGTCATGGGATCACTTTGGGTTGCGGGCGGGACGCACCGGATCGGCGCTCGCCGTGGTCGCCGGAGCGGCATTCATGTTCTCGAGATTCATCACGACGTTGCCCTCGAAGCGGATGACCTCGCCATTGTCGGTAATGCGCAGGCGATCCGCGGAGAGCGTGCCGTTGGTCAGCTTGACGTCGACCCGCTCGTCCGAGGTGACGCTGCCCTTGGCCATGTCGACGAAGGCCCGGCTCAGCCGCGCCTCGTAGCCCGTCGTGGTCGTCAGCAGGATGTCCTTCCTCAGCTCGAGCTGCTGCTGCTTGGTATCGAACACGCCGGTGTTGGCCTTCAGGGTCACGACGGACTGATCCTCCATCAGCACCTTGGCGCGGAGGATGTTGAGCTCGACGTGATCGGTATCGGCAAGGTCCTGGACCGCGCTCTTGGCAACGAGATCATAGGGCCGCTGGTCCGGCGTGAAGCCGGTCAGATGCGGCGTCTCCATCGTGATCTTGCGGCCGGAGACGACGAGATTGCCGGTCAGATTGGGGGTGTTGATCGGCATGTGAAACGGATTCAACAGCGCAATGCCGATCACCACCGCCATCGCCAGTCCGACCGCGGCCGGCACCGCGATCCGCAACAGCCGCACGATGCGGCTGTGGCGCGCCGCCACCGCGAAACGCGCCTGCAAGGTGGGATCATAGGCGGGGTTCTGGACCGAGTTCACCGGAGCTCCGACGGGCGCGGGACGCGCGCGAAACAGCGCTCATCCTACCATGGCCGTGCCGGCCATTGCAGCCCGGAACTGTCGCGAAATCGCGACGCAGGGGCGACCGCAATCATTAAGAGAGATTAATGATCGTGAACGGCGCCGCGCCGTTACGAATGCGCAAAGATGTCCTCGGCCTCGAATCCGCCCAGATCGAGGATCGCGCGGTGCGGCAGGAACGCGAAACAGGCCTGCGCGACCGCCATCCGCCCTTCCCGCGCCAGCATCACGTCGAGCTTCTCGCGCAGCGCATGCAGGTGCAGCACGTCGGAGGCGGCATAGGCGAGCTGCGGCTCGCTGAGCGCGTCGGCGCCCCAGTCGCTCGACTGCTGCTGCTTGGAGAGATCGACGTTGAGCAGTTCGCGGACGAGGTCCTTGAGGCCGTGGCGGTCGGTGTAGGTGCGCGCCAGCCGCGAGGCGATCTTGGTGCAGTAGACCGGCTGCGGCATCACGCCGAAGGTATGAAACAGCGTCGCGACGTCGAAGCGCGCGAAGTGGAAGATCTTGGTGATGGCGGGGTTGCCGAGCAGCGCCTTCAGGTTCGGCGCGTCGGTGTGTCCCTTGGGGATCTGCACCACGTCGGCCGAGCCGTCGCCGGGCGACAGCTGCACCACGCACAGACGGTCGCGGTGCGGATTGAGCCCCATCGTCTCGGTGTCGATCGCGACCGACGAGGTGTAGCGGGAGAGATCGGGCAGGTCGCCGCGGTGCAGGCGTACGGTCATGGCTGTCAAACCCTCAGTCGAATCGGTATGGGACGCGACGGGCCGGGGCGACGCCGCAGGAAGCGCTCGGGAACCGGCTGTAGCCGGGCACTGGTAACCATCCGGCAAACGCGCCGGGACGGCGCTCGATAATCAGCCGAGGGATTGCCAGCCCGGCCGCCCGGATGCAAGGGCTGGCCGATGTGATCGCACCAACCACCCTGGCGTCTCCGCAGCAGCCAGAGCGCGCAGCATCGGACTGCCATCGATCGCTGCCGGCACAATGATCAGGGATGTTCGATGGACGGCGCATGGCGCGGCAAGCGACGAGACGCTTGGCCGGGCGCGGTGTCGCGGACTAACATCGGTTCGCGCCGGAGCGGGAGGATGCTACCGACGGCAATTACAAATCGCAAACGACCATCTGCACCCGCAGGCAGAGCGACGAGGACACGACCATGAAGCAGCTGCTGGAGCAGTTTGCCGAGGAGCTGATGCAGGACGACCTCCTGGTGCGCGTCGCCTGCGGGCTGTGCGGGGCGGTCCTGACGCCGATCGGGCTGCTGCTGCTCTATGGCTTCACGACGCGCGGGATCGAGAGACTGCCGATGCCGTGGCCCGTGGCGGCGCTCGCCGTGACGGTGCTGCTCGTGCTGGGCCCCCTCTTGATCCTGCGCAGCGTGCTGTCGCGCCAGACGAAGCTCGGCAGCTTCGCCGAGCGCTACGCCACGCTCGGCTTCCTGCGCCGGCCGGACGATTTCACGGTCGGAATCATGCTGCCGGCGATCGCGCTCACGGTGCTGCTGCGCAGGCTCGGCGTCAAAGGCGAGGCGCTGGCCGACTAATCCTTTCGTAGGGATGAGACCGCGGACCAGCCGACCCGCATGTTTTGCGCTGCGGCGGATCGCGCCCGACCGATCGATGCAAGTCCTGCATTGATCGATGCCGCCTTTGGCTTTGACAGAAAATGCCCCTCGCCCTAGGCACGAGACTGGCGCTTGATCTAGCATCTGCAGTGGAGCGACCCAAGTCGGCCCGCAGAATTGCCCAACGACGACAAAATTCACAGGAGGAGAAAGCCCAGATGAAGACCCTTTCAGCTATCATTGCGGCCGCCGTTCTGGCGGTCTCATCGCCTCTGGCGATGGCGCGCGATTTCCGCTCGGCCGACGTGCATCCCGCCGACTATCCGACCGTCGAAGCCGTCAAGTTCATGGGCAAGCAGCTCTCCGAGGCGACCGGCGGCAAGCTTGGCGTCAAGGTGTTCCCGAACGGCGCCCTCGGCTCCGAGAAGGACACCATCGAGCAGCTCAAGATCGGCGCGCTCGACATGATGCGGATCAACTCGTCGCCGCTGAACAATTTCGTGCCCGAGACCGTCGCGCTCTGCCTGCCCTTCGTGTTCCGCGACACCCAGCACATGCGCACCGTCCTGGACGGGCCGATCGGCGACGAGATCCTGGCCGCCATGGAGCCGGCCGGCCTGATCGGCCTCGCCTACTACGACAGCGGCGCGCGCTCGATCTACACCGTCAAGGCGCCGGTCAAGTCGCTCGCCGACCTCAAGGGCCTGAAGATCCGCGTGCAGCAGTCCGATCTCTGGGTCGGCATGATCCAGAGCCTCGGCGCCAACGCCACCCCGATGCCCTATGGCGAGGTCTATACCGCGCTCAAGACCGGCCTGGTCGACGCCGCCGAGAACAACTGGCCGTCCTACGAGTCCTCGCGCCATTTCGAGGCCGCCAAGTACTACAACATCACCGAGCACTCGCTGGCCCCCGAAGTCCTCGTGATGTCCAAGAAGGTCTGGGACACGCTCAGCAAGGAGGACCAGGCGCTGGTCCGCAAGGCCGCCAAGGACTCGGTTCCGGTGATGCGCAAGCTCTGGGATGAGCGCGAGCAGGCCTCCCGCAAGATCGTCGAGGCCGCCGGCGCCCAGGTCGTGACGATCGCCAACAAGCAGGAGTTCGTCGACGCGATGAAGCCGGTCTACCAGAAGTTCGCCGGCGACGAGAAGCTCTCGAAGCTCGTCAAGCGCATCCAGGACACCAAGTAAGACAACAGTGACGGGATCCGGCGTCGCCGCAAGGCGGCGCCGGACACTGCACCAAAAGAGGGGGAGGGAATGACAGATCCACATGTCGCAAGCCACGAGCAGGAGACCGGGCGTCCATCGACCGGCCCGCTGTCGCGGATCAACGCCGTCGTCGCACGCCTGGGCATGTACCTGTCCGTCACCGGCCTGCTCGTCATCGTCACCATCGTGTTCTACCAGGTGTTCGGACGCTACGTGCTCAACTCGAGCCCGACCTGGACCGAGAACCTGGCGCTGGTCCTGATCCTCTACGTCACCCTGATCGGCGCCGCCGTCGGCGTCCGCGACGCCGGCCACATCGGCATGGACAGCCTGCTGGTGATGCTGCCGGACTCAACGCGCGAGAAGATCGAGCTCGTGATCCATGTGCTGGTCGCCATCTTCGGCATCGCGATGGCCTATAATGGCTGGATCCTCGGCGCCTCCGTCGGCACGGTGAAGATTCCTAATCTCGGTCTGCCCGAAGTCGTCCGCTACGTGCCGCTGGTCACCTCCGGCGTGCTGATCGTCTCCTTCTCAATCGAGCACATCATTGCTCTGCTGCGCGGCGAAGAGGTCGTCCCCTCATGGAACTAATCATTCTCGGCGCCACGTTCTTCGGCTTCCTGGTTCTCGGCGTCCCCGTCGCCTTCGCCATCGGTCTCTCCGCGCTCTGCACCATTCTGTATGAAGGCCTGCCCGTCGCCGTCATCTTCCAGCAGATGATGTCGGGAATGAACATCTTCTCGTTCCTGGCGATCCCGTTCTTCGTCTTCAGCGGCGAGCTGATGCTGCATGGCGGCGTCGCCGACAAGATCGTGCAGCTCGCCAAGAACCTCGTCGGCCACATCCGCGGCGGCCTCGGCATGTCCAACGTCGTCGCCTGCACGCTGTTCGGCGGCGTCTCCGGCTCGCCGGTCGCCGACGTCTCGGCGATGGGCGCGGTGATGATCCCGATGATGAAGAAGGAAGGCTTCGACACCGACTACGCCGTCAACGTCACCACCCACGCCTCGCTGGTCGGCGCCCTGATGCCCACCAGCCACAACATGATCATCTATGCGCTCGCCGCCGGCGGCAAGGTGTCTATCGGCGCACTGATCGCCGCCGGCCTCCTGCCGGCGCTGGTGCTGATGATCTGCATGCTGGTCGCGGCCTACGCCGTCGCGGTGAAGCGCGGCTATCCCGCCGGCAAGTTCCCGGGTTGGTCGGAAGTGGCCCGCTCGTTCGCAGCGGCGCTGCCGGGCCTCCTGATCGTCGGCATCATCCTGACGGGCATCCTGTCCGGCGTCTTCACGGCCACCGAATCCGCGGCCGTCGCGGTCACCTACACGATCGTGCTGACGTTCTTCATCTACCGCACCATGACCCTGCAGAACTTCCTGCGCGCCGCCGCCAAGGCGGTGAAGACCACCGGCGTCGTGCTGCTCTTGATCGGCGTCTCCACCATGTTCCAGTACCTGATGGGACTGTACGAGGTGGCCGACTTCGCCGGCGACCTCATGAACAAGGTCTCGTCGCAGCCCTGGATGATCTTCCTGCTGATCAACGTCATCCTGTTCCTGCTCGGCACCTTCATGGACATGGCGGCCACCATCCTGATCTGCACGCCCATCTTTCTGCCGATCGCGATGAAGGCCGGCATGGATCCGGTGCAGTTCGGCATGCTGATGCTGATCAACTGCGCGCTCGGCCTCAACACCCCGCCGGTCGGCACCACGCAGTTCGTCGGCTGCGCCATCGGCGGCATCTCGGTCGGCGCGGTCATGCGCACCATCCTGCCGTTCTACGCCGCGCTGATCGCCGCGCTGATGTTCGTGACCTACGTCCCCGCCTTCTCACTGTGGCTGCCGCGGCTGCTGATGGGCTACAAGGGATAACGCAAGACGGTTCGCAAGCCTGGCCGGCGAACGACACCTGAAACGGCATACCCGACAGCCACATCCTCCGCTGTCGTCCCGGACAAGCCCGCCGACGCAACGCGTCGGCGGGCGCAGATCCGGGACCCATAGCCACCGGCCGCCATGAGTCGCGCGGTACGGACCGCCTGCCCCTTCCAGCCATCACGCGGTATGGGTCCCGGCGTTCGCCGGGACGACGGCTGTGGTTGGCGTGTTCAGTATCGCCTCCGAGAAAAATTCGAAGCGTGCGGCGTCGTTCTCGCCGTCATTTCAGTGACAGTGCATGCATGCGTCGCTGTGGCCCCTTGGCCCCCGTCCGCTACTTCGGCTCCTGCAGCGTCACGCCGTAGCGGCTGTAGATGCGCTGGACGGTGCCGTCGGCGCGCAGGCGGGCCAGGGCCGCCTCCACCGCCTCGCGCAGCGCGTCATCGGGGCGAATCATGCCGATGGCGACGTTCCAGTTGAGGCTCGGCTCGCTGTCGTCGAGGGCGATGATGCGGAGCGCCTTGTCCGGATGGGTCTGGTTGTAATAGGCGGCGTTGGCGGGCGTCACCGCGGCGGCGGCGATCTCGTGATTGGCGAGCGCATCGAGGCTGTCGATCTCGAAGCCGAAGGTCGATATCGGCACATGACGCTGGCTGATCAGCATGGCCGCCACCGACCCGACCTGCACGCCCACCTTGGTCGTCTGGTCGAGTCCGGTGATGGAGGTGAGCTTGCTCGCCTGCGGCACCGCCAGCGCCACGCCCGTGTGATAATAGGGCTTGGTGGTCTTCAGCCGGGTCTGCTCGAGCGCCTCCGGATCGGCAATGATGTCCATGACGATGTCGCACCCGGCGGCGCGCATCTGGAACATGGTGATGATCCAATCGAGCCGCAGCGAAACGCCGAGCTCGCGCGCCAGTGCCTGGCCCATCTCGACCTGAAAGCCCGGCGGGTCACCGGCCTTGCTGGCAAAGGGCAGCGAATTGGGATGGGCGCACAGCCCGATTTGGCCTTGCGAGCGGATGGCGTCGAGCGAGCGCGCCTCGGCCTGGCCGATCAAGACAAGGATCGTGCCAATCACGGTGGCAAGCAGCGCGAACATTCGTGTCATGTCGTCGTCCTCAACCGATGACTCTCAACTAATCCGGCTTCAGCGCGCGGATGTAGACGATGATCGCGTCGATCTGCGCATCGCTGAAGGATTCGCCGAACGCCGGCATCGCGCCGGGCTTGCCGACCTTGATCCGGTTGCGCAGGAAGTCGTCGCTGCGTGGCGAGTCCATCAGCTGCGGGCCCTTGCCGGCGACGCGGCCGGCGCCGGAGTGGCACCAGCCGCAGGTCGTCGCGAACAATTGCTGAGCGTCGAACTGCTCGGCCGGCGGCGCGGGTGCGGCGGACTGCGCCCACACCGGTGCGGCGCAGGCGAGCACGGCGGCGGTGATCGCCGGCCAAAGCGCCCGAACCACGCGGGATCGCTGCACCACTCGGAGTGTCGTCCACGCCAGTTTCGTCAACACAAGTCTGGTCGATTCAAAAGTCATCGAGCTTCATCTCGTCAAGCATGGCCGATTCAATTGCGTTCCATCGCGAGGGCGCCGCGCGCCAAATCTATCGCATGTGACAATCGGAGTTTTGTTCTCACCCGTCTCCACGTCGTCATGGCCGGGCCTGTCCCGGCCATCCACGTCGTTCTGCGCACTGAGAGCCACGTGGATGCCCGGGACAAGCCCGGGCATGACGGAGTAACTAACTGCCAGTATGGTTCGTCGCGACAGCCCCTGATCACCACACGCGACAAACCCGACCGCGGGGATCGGCGAACCGGTCCCCGCGACGTCTCTGGCCTACTTCAAGCTGTAGACGATCAGCGCGCCGTCGTCCCTGGGCATGCTCTTGTAGACGCCGCCGAACGTGGCCGCGTAGTCGTCCGACAGCATGCCGCCGAAGCCGGCGGTCATCGCGATGTACTGCTTGCCGCCCACCGAGTAGCTGATGATGCCGCCCTGATGGCCGGTGCCGTTGTTGCGGCTCCACAGCTCGGCGCCGCTCTCGGCGTCATACGCATGCACGGTACCGCGCGAATCCGGCACGAACACGAGATTGCCACCGGTCGACAGCACGCTCGCGATCGGCGGCTCGGGATATCGAACCTCCCACTTCTTGGCACCGGTGATCGGATCGCGCGCATCGAGATGGCCGTAGATCTCACCGCCCGGGGGCGGTGCGATCTTGAAGTCGGCGCCGATGTTGAGCTGGACCTGCGGCGCCACCACCGGCGTCGTCTTGACGACGTCGAGCGTCATGCACCATTCCTGGCCGATCTTGTAGTACAGGCCGGTCTTCGGATTGTAGGATCCGCCGTTCCAGCTCATGCCGCCGCCGATATAGGGGCAGAGCGGCTCGGTCACCTTGCCGGCGGTGAAGTCGCGGCGCCCGATCAGCTCGCCGGTCTTCGGGTCGATCGTCTTGACGAAGTTGATGTTCTCCACCAGCCGCCAGACGTTGTTGACCTTCAGATCGCGGTCATAGACGAACACGAAGCCGCCCTTGTTGGGATGCACGACGAGCTTCTTGCCGTCGCGTTCGAGCATCAGGAACTCGCCGACCGCGCTGTCGAAATCCCATGCGTCGTGCGGCAGCTCCTGGTGATAGAATTTGAGCTTGCCGCTGTCGAGGTCGAGGCCGATCACCGACGTCGTATAGAGGTTGTCGCCCGGGCGGGCGCCCTGGGTCTTCCAGTCCGCGCCCGACCAGTCATACAGCGGGGCCGGGTTGGCCGTGCCCCAGAGCACCGTGTTGGTCTCGCTGTCGTAGGTGCCGGGCATCCAGCCGCCGCCGCCGCCGGTGCGCCAGGAATCATTGCCCCAGGTCTTCATCGCCTCTTCGGTGCCGGCGACGGTGAGGAATTCCCACTTCTTCTTTCCAGTCGCGGCATCGACGCCGAAGATCGGGCCACGGCCCGGCCATTCGCCGCCCTGCGAGCCGATCACGATGGTGCCCTTGGCATAGAGCGGCGCGCCGGTGAAACCGACCGTCAGCTTCTGCGAGTCGATCAGCTTGGTGTCCCAGGCGACCTTGCCGGTCTTCATGTCGAGCGCGATCAGCCGCCCGTCCATGGTGCCGACATAGACCTTGCCGTCGCCGATCGCGACGCCGCGATTATAGGGCGAGTGGGTCTGGCGCGCGACCAGCGCCTCGTCCAGCTCCGGGAAGTACGACCAGATCACCTCGCCGGTGGCGCCGTTGAGCGCGAATACGCGGCTGTAGGAGCCCGTGTAGTAGAGCACGCCGTCGGCGGCCAGCGGCATCGACTGCAGGCCGCGCGTCGATCGTCCGGGAATGTGGATCCAGGCGACGCCGAGATTGCTGATATTACCCGTGTTGATCTGCGCCAGCGGGCTGTAGTGATAGGACTTGTACGAGCCGTGGTAGGTCAGCCAGTCGTTCTGGCCGCCGGCTTCGATGCGCGCCGAGTCCACCGTCTGCGCCGATGCCGCCGTCGCGGCGAGCATTGTGGTGATGGCGAGCGCGATCGGCCCAGCAAGACGTTTCCGTTGCTTTATCATGGCACTTCCTCCGCTACGTTCTTCGTTGATGGCACTGCGATTGTCGCGAGCCGCCTTCGCCAGATCGTCTGCCGCTACGCCGAGCTCGTGTGATGCGCCGTGTGTCGACGGGACGAGTGACGCCTCAACCTAACGTTTAATCGTACCGCTGTGAATGCGCCGAGGGGGAGGCCGTCCCGATCGCGCCGGGCATTCGTCCCGCAGCAAATCCGCAGCGCAAAAAGCCGAATCGCGCCAGCGGAAGCCAACGATCGCCAAGCTGTGCAAGCGACGCAGATCGGTGGCGTGCGATCTCCGCCATTTGCTCCACATGCTCGCCGCCATGTCGACGATGTCGGGTCCGCGAGCGCTATTAGTCAGACATGCTGACTTATCGCATGTGCGGAAGACAAAATGAGACTCTACGTCAAACCGCAACCCCGGCTCCGGATGCGACGCGGGTGAGTGCGACGCGGCGAGGAGATGCAATGCGGCGCGCCGGCGTGCATTCTTGGACGTCCATTCTTGGAATGAAGAGGAACTTGCGATGGTGACGATCGGCTTCATCGGTCTGGGTGTCATGGGCGAGCCGATGTGCCGCAATCTGGCGCGGAAGTCCGGCGCCATCGTGTACGGGTTCGATCGAGTGGACGCGCCGCTTGCGCGGCTCGCCGAGGTCGGCGTCATCAGCGCCGCGTCGCTGGCGGAGCTGGCGCGCAAGACTGATGTGATCTTCATGGCGTTGCCGAGTGGCAAGCATGTCCTGGCCGTGTGCGACGGCGACGACGGCCTGCTCCGTTACGTCGAGGCGCGCCACACCATCGTCGACCTCGGCACCTCGCCGGTGCAGGCCAGCCGGGAGCTCGCCGCGCGTTTCGCCGCCAAGGGCGCCGCCTTCGCCGATGCGCCGATCGCCCGCACCCGGCAGGCGGCCGAGGACGGCACCTTGAGCGTGATGGTCGGGGCCGACGCGGCGACGTTCGAACGGCTGCGGCCTCTGATCGCGATGTTCGCGACCGACATCACCCATTGCGGCGGCGTCGGCGCCGGCCAGGTCGTGAAGATCCTCAACAACATGGTGCTGATGCAGACCGTGGTCGCGCTCGGCGAGGCGCTGGAGACCGCCAAGCGTGCGGGCCTCGATCCCAAGCTGCTGTTCGAAACGCTCGCCAAGGGCTCCGCCGACAGCTTCGCGCTGCGCAACCACGGCATGAAGGCGATGCTGCCGGACACATTTCCCGAGCGCGCGTTCTCGACCGAATATGCGCGCAAGGACATCAGCTACGCGCTCGATCTCGCCAGGTCCGTGCAGATCGATCTGCCGGGCGCGGAGCTCGCCGACCGGCGGCTCGGAGAGGCCATCGCGGCGGGCTATGGCGATCTGTACTGGCCCGTGCTGGCGCGCGTGATCGCGGCGTCACGCACGGAGTGACCTGGGCATCGGGCTTTGTTGGTTTGCCCTGGCCCGGCGAACCGCATCCATGATTGCCAGCTGACAACGGCGTCCCGTGTCGCCGCCAATAAGCTCGCTCCCGCAACGTGTCGGCGGGCGCTGATCCGGAGCCAAGAACTACCGGCGGTCATGAAGCGCGGGAAACGTACCGCATGCCCCTTCCAGACATCACGCAGTGTGGGTTGCCGCATTCGCGGGACGACACCGCCAGCAGCCGACAGCGAGGCGGCACGCCATCGAAGGCATCGGATGAGCATCGTCCCTTTGGCCCATTGGTGCACTGCCACCATACTCCAAGAAGCCCAGATCTCCTGACGTTTGACTCAAGGCTGTCTATGCTAAAGAGCCCTTTGCGTTGTATAGTGTTCTACACAACACAGTTTCGAGCCATGGAAGCAACGTGGCATGTTCCGCGCATCTAGGCGAGTAAGGGTTCGAACCAGATCTTAAGTTAGTTGCGGCTACGGCGCCTCCCGACATGAGGCGTTTCATTTTGCATCCCGCGATCCTGCATTGAGCGATTATCATCCATGTATTGTATTTATATCGGAGATCTCTAATGGCAGCAGAACTCTTCATGGTTGCTGTAGATTGGTACGGCCCCTCGTACAGCCTTACTCAAGCACGCCAGCTAGGACAAGAAAACCAAGTTGAAGAATGCCTTTACCTTGCCTACGAACCCGCGGGTCAAGAACGATCCTATGTTGGAATATCACATAACATTTCGACTCGATTGACGACGGGTCATCATATCTTTGGCACTTGGCCTGAGGAAACTTTCGAGTTGTGGCTTGGTATTGTTAAATCGCAGCCCGAACCCGGTCGCAGACCGTCTAGCAGCCCCAAGGTTCATAGCGAGGCACTACATTTCGCCGAGGCACTCACCACGTTCTTCGTCGAGACGACTATGAATCAAAAGAAGTCGCAGTCACCTCCTCGAAGAAGTGGGGTGCTCTTCAATCGCTGGTACAAGCTTAAGCCCGACTGGCCCCGCCACAACAAGCGGCCGCATCCGCGTTGGCCCAATCTTATCGAGTGCGATATGGATGAGAGGGTCGGGCGGAACGTGTACTTTGGGGGACGGGTCGAGACGAAAGAGTTTTAGGAATACAAGGTCGCTCGCCGCGAGGTAATTTTCTTCCACCAAATCGACTAACCATTGTGTATTTTGCCCGTCGTGCCAGTCTGTCGCAACATTTCGCCTTGCACCGTCGGGCAACTCACCTGCACATTTCCGCGCGTCCCTGCTGCCGCATGAGGGGCGTGTCGCGACCGTCGCGAGACGTTGGCAGTGGGATGCGATGGGCGTGTGTCGACGCAGCGTGGTTCAGTCCGCGCGGACGAACGATCGATGCACGGCCAAAGTGCGTGGTCTTGATATTCCGATGCTGATCTGCCGTTCGACGGCGTGTCGGCACGGCGTATTGGCCGACAGGTCCGAGGACGGTGCATGCACGACTCAGGCGAGCGCGCATGCCCGGCGACAGCGAGCTCGCTGATCCGTCAATCGCCAACGCGCCGCTAAGGCGCGGTCTCCGAGCCCGGTCGATCGCGGGTCTACGCGGCGCGAACCGTGTCCAGGAAGCGTCCGACCTCGCGCTTGAGGCGGCCGCTTTCCTGCGACAGCGATTGGGCGGCCGACAGCACCTGGGACGACGCCAGTCCGGTTTCAGCAACGTCGCGCTGGACGCCGTTGATGTTCGACGACACCTGGTGTGTGCCCTGCGCAGCCTGCTGCACGTTGCGGGAGATCTCCTGCGTCGCGGCGCCCTGCTCTTCCACGGCCGCTGCGATGGTCGAAGAAATCTCCGACAGCCGCTCGATAGTGCCGCTGATCCCCCGGATGGCGGACACCGACTCCTCGGTTGCCCCCTGAATGCCGGCGATCTGCTGGCCGATCTCGCCGGTCGCCTTCGACGTCTGCTCGGCCAGCGCCTTCACCTCGGAAGCGACCACGGCAAAACCGCGTCCTGCCTCGCCGGCGCGGGCCGCCTCGATGGTGGCGTTGAGGGCGAGCAGGTTGGTCTGCCCCGCAATGCTGTTGATCAGCTCGACGACGTCGCCGATGCGCCCCGCAGCGCGCGACAATTCGCTGACGCGATCATTCGTCGTGCGGGCCTGGCCGACGGCATCGCCGGCCATCCGCGCGGACTCCTGGACCTGCCGGCTGATCTCGTTGACGGACGACGACAGCTCCTCGGTCGCCGACGCGACCGACTGCACGTTCGTCGAAGCTTCCTCCGACGCCGCAGCAACGACGGTGGCCTGCTGCTGGGCCCGGCTCGCCGTGCCGGTCAGCGTCGATGCGGCGGCTTCGAGCTGGGTCGACGCCGTCGAGACGGTGTTGACGATGCCGCCCACGGCCGCCTCGAATTCGTTGGCCAGCTTCAGCATCGCGGTCCGCCGCTGGCCCGCGGCAATCCGATCCTGCTCGGTCTTGGCTTCGGCCTCCTCGCGCGCCTTCTGCTCGGACAGCACCTTGAAGCGCTCGACCGCGCCGGCGACATCACCGACCTCGTCCTGGCGGCCGAGTCCCGGCAGGACCACGGAGAAGTTTCCGGACGCCAATTCTCCCATCGCGGCGGCCAGCGCGCGGACCGGCCGCGCCACGGTCAGGATCACCAGCGCGGCCGCGGCAATCAGGACCAGGATCACCAGAGCGGCCACGATGGTGAAGGACTTTTCCGAGCTGGCAACGGTGTCCGCCATCCGTGCGAGCTGCTGCTCGACGCTGTGCTCGGCGAACTCGACGATCTTGTTGGAGAGCTCATCGAGCTCCCTCGCGTCACGTGCGGCGTCCTCGCGGACGATCCGTTTCGCGTCGGCCTCGAGCTTGGCGGCTTCGGCCGGAACCTCGCTTCCTGCGGCCCGCCTGGCCTCGATCGCAAGCGCGTCGGCGCGCAGCTTGGCGGCCTCGCTGGCCTGCGCCGCATAGTCGGCTCCAAGCGTGGCCATCTTCGAAATGCGGTCGCGGTTCTCCGGATTGGTGGAGAGCTTCAACATCGCCTCAGTGGAGCCGGCCAGAGACTTCTTGCGTGCCGCGATAGAGTCCAGCGCCGATCTCAACGCGTTGGCGTCGGCTGCAAGCAGGATGTCCCGCATACCGATCTGCATCCCGCGGACAGATGCCTTGGCGTCGATGCCATCGCGCGCGATGACCTGCTGGCGATCCGCCGCATCGGCAGCAGCCTTGACCTGTTCGGTGCCGGTCATCTGGATGTAGATCAGCGCTGCGACGAGAAGAATGCTGATGACCGATGTGACGATGAGCTTGGTACCGATCCGGATGTTCTCGATCATTCTCATGGCAGCGCGGAATTCCCTGGGCTTGACGACACGTGACCTGCGCGAATTGCAGTCACACACTGCCGGGAACCTTCCAACGGAATGGTTAACGGCATCGAATCGTCTCACCCGTACTAATACGAGGCCTGTTCGATGTTGCCGTCACCGGCCAGCTCGTGGCGATCGACCTTCAGCCGGCTCGACCTACATATACGGTGTTTCCACGCCCTGATCTTCTGGACCGATGCGCGTCGGCAGCTTGCAGGCATCGCTCCGGCGGTTCGAGGCGCGACGCCCGCCACCGTCATCGTGAGGAGCAAAGCGACGAAGCAATGCCAGTGGAGTTGTCAGCATGCCTCCCATGCACGAATTGCCCGTCGTGTTAGTTTGCCGCAGCATTTTCTCTTGTGCCGTCGGGCAAATCAGTCGCACATTTCCGCCCGTCCCTGCTGCCGCATGAGGGGCGTTTCGCGACCGTCACGGATCGTTGGCAGTGGGATGCGATGGGCGTGTGTCGACGCAGCGTGGTTCAGTCCGCGCCGACGAACGATCGATGCACGCACGGTCAAGTCGCGCGGTCCTGACATCCCGACGCTGATGTCAACTCACGTCGAAGCTTCGCTTCGCGTGGGGATGGTGGCCAGCAAGCCGGCGCACCAGGGAGAACGCGAAGCAGCCGTTAAAACCGTTGCGCAGGGAGGGCCGGATGATCCGGCGCGTACCTGTGGTTCCTGCCGCCAGCATTTCTTTCGCTGGCGGGCCATGGGTGCGACCGGCACCCGGCCTTCCCTGCGCCCTCATGATTTCGGGGGCGAGACGATCAGCAGAGCTCGGGCGCGGGATGCGCCGCGAGGCTGTAAGGTCTTGCCTGGAATTCGCGAATGACGCTGACGCTACGAATGTCGACGAGATGCGATGCGCGCTCGGTCCACCCTCCCCTGGAGGGGGAGGGTGGGAGTGTGCAGCCGGCGGCGGCGATATCACGGACATCGAAAGCAGGAGGGTCGGGTGGTTCGAGGACGAGCGTGTCGCCGACGTCTTGGCATCGTACCCCAAAATCGATCCCAATCCGACCGATCGGCGCGCGTCAGCGCCTTCGTCTGTCACAGATCACTTATGCGGGGGAGGCCACCACCAAAAATGGTGCCCAGGAAAGGACTCGAACCTTCACGGCCGTTAAGCCACTGGCACCTGAAGCCAGCGCGTCTACCAATTCCGCCACCTGGGCATGTGGGGGCGGTGTGTACGGATCGAACGGCGGCTTGTCAAACCGCTGAAGGCCCAAGATGACAATTTTTCTCACCCGATACGCAAAAACACGGCTCCCTTTTCCGCGGTGCGGACGATGGGCTATACAGCGGCGCAAGATGGCGGCCGCGGGTGCGAATCGCCGCGAGAACAGCCCTCTCCTTCGGGGCGGACGGACCGCCCTCCTATCCCAGGAATGATCCCAATGGCATCGAATCTGGACACCCTCGTCACCGTGTTCGGCGGCTCCGGCTTCGTCGGCCGCAACGTGGTCCGGGCGCTGGCCAAGCGCGACTATCGCATCCGCGTCGCGGTGCGACGGCCGGAGCTGGCGGGCCACCTGCAGCCGCTCGGCCGGGTCGGCCAGATTCACACCGTGCAGGCCAATCTGCGCTATCCCGATTCGGTGGCGGCGGCGCTGCGCGACAGCCATGTCGCGATCAACCTCGTCGGCATCCTGACCGAGAGCGGCGCGCAGACGTTCGACGCCGTGCAGGGCGAGGGTGCCGCCACCGTCGCCAAGGCCGCAGCGGCCGCCGGCGCGCGGATGGTGCACGTCTCGGCGATCGGCGCGGATGCCGAATCGGCCTCGAGCTACGCCCGCGCCAAGGCGGCCGGCGAGGCCGCCGTATTGGCGGCAGTGCCCGAGGCCGTGATCATGCGTCCCTCGGTCGTGTTCGGCCCCGAGGACCAGTTCACCAACCGTTTCGCCGGCCTCGCCCGCATCGCGCCGTTCCTGCCGCTGGTCGGCGGCGGCGAGACCAAGATGCAGCCGGTCTATGTCGGCGATGTCGCGACCGCGGTGGCGGATGCCGTCGACAGCAAGGCGCAGGCCGGCGCGACCTACGAGCTCGGCGGGCCGGAGGTGCTGAGCTTCCGCGAGATCCTGAAAATCATCCTCGACATCACCGACCGCAACCGCGCGCTGCTGCCGCTGCCGTTCGGGCTGGCGAAGCTGCAGGCGACGCTGCTGCAGTTCGCGCCGGGCCCGCTGAAGCTGACGCCGGACCAGGTCGAGCTGCTGCGCCACGACAACGTGGTGTCGGAGGCGGCGAAGGCCGCCGGCCTGACGCTGCAGGGCCTCGGCATCACGCCGGATTCGCTCGAGGCGATCGGCCCGCAATATCTCTGGCGCTTCCGCCCCGCCGGGCAGTTCCAGCGCAAGAATGCGTGAGAGGTCCGTAGAGCCCGTGAACCAATTGAGTTTTGGGCTCATTGATGGCGAAGATTGTGACAGCCGCAGGATGACCGTGCTGGACGGGCATTACTGCAGCGGCTGGCGGGCCGCGGCGGCACCTTTGTGCCGCTGCTTGCGGCTAGGAGGTGGCTTTTCGGAGAGCCTCGAGGTGTTGTCCTTGCAGAAGGTTGTTGGTGAACGCGTACAAGAGAATGACGGCGCGCACCTTGTCGATGCCGCGTACCGTCACTTGCCTAAGGTCCCAATTGCGCCAGCGGGCGTGAATGCATTCGCAGAGTGATCGGAGCTGATATTGGGCCTTGCCGGCTTCGCTCGCCATGCGCGCCCGCCAGGCCGCCACGCCGGATCCATCGGTGCTGCGAGGCAGATAGGGATCGACACCGCTTCTGGATTGCGGCGGCGGACAGTAGACCTCGACGTCCTGGCCATGCGCCCATTCAATGTCCTCGCCGCTGCAATATCCACCATCGACGAGATGGCGCTTGGGCAAGCGCGGCAGCTTTTTGCGCAGCCGCTCCAGCATCGGCCGCATCAGGCCGCCGTCCGATCCGTTGTTGTCGACATCGACCGCGACCACGATCATCTCGGCTGCCGCGCTGGCGACCTGCACGTTGTAGGCAGGGCGGAAGCCGGCGTCGGCCATCTTCATCCGCCGCGCCTGCGGATCGGTGGTGGAGGCCCGAGGCTCCTTCGGCTTTTTGCCGTTGCCGCCTCTGTCCTCGAGCTTCTTTCGCTTGCGCTTGATCTCCTCCAGCGCCGCCTGCGCCGCTTCCACCTTCTGCTTGCGTTCGCGCGCGGCACGCTCGCGGGCGGCCCGGATGCGCCGGTTGCTGGCTTCCGGATCGGCGTCGACCTCGCGCTTGAGCTGCTCCACCACCGCCGTCGCCTCTGCCAGCCTCTTCTCCAGCGTCGCCTCCCGCCGGAACGAGCTCGCCCCGGCATTGGCGCGGATCCGCACCCCGTCCTGGGCCAGCGTATCGAGATCGACCAGCCCGGCTCCGCTCAGTGCCGCCAGATGCTCGCTCATCAGGCGGTCGAGCACGTCGGCGCAGCCGACGCGGAAGTCCGACAGCGTGTGATAGTTCAGCGAGACGCCGCCACAGAGCCAGCGGTAGACATCGTGCGTCTCGCACAGGCGGTCCAGTGCCCGTGCGCTGCCGACCCCATCGCTCGTGGCGTAGAGCCAAAGCGCCAGCAGCAGGCGTGGCGACGGTGCCGGATGACCCGGCCGGTTCTCCCGCGCCTTGACCCTATCCTCCAATTCCCGCACATCGAGCTGCTCGACATAGGCCCAGATCATGCGGGCCGGATGATCCCTCCCGATCAGGCTGTCGATATCGACCGCTCGAAGTTCGACCTGATTGCGCACCGGCTCGCGCAGCCGAGGCGCCCCACGCGCAGCCGCCCGCCCTGTCGGAGCAGACTGGTCGGGCAGTCCCTCAAAGAGCTCGTCGTCAGCCATCATGATCTCCAGCAAATCGCTCCGCTCAGAGAATCATATTCGCACTACGGCTGGCATCAAAAGATTCACAGCCTCGTAGGGTGGGCAAAGCGAAGCGTGCCCACCATCCTGCGACGACACGCTGAGTGAAGACGGTGGGCACGGCGCTGCGCGCCTTTGCCCACCCTACGCGATAACTACCTGCCGAGCGCCAGCGCGATCAGGCCGAGGGTGCCGACGATCACGCGCCACCAGGCGAACAGCATGAAGCCGTGGCGGGTGACGTAGTCGAGGAAGACCTTCACCACGATCATCGCGGTGATGAAGGAGACGACGAAGCCGATCGCGATGAGGCCGAGGTGATCGGCCGTCATCTCGGCACGGCTCTTGTAGAAGTCGTAGACGAAGGCGCCGACCATGGTCGGGATCGCCAGGAAGAAGGAGAACTCCGCGGCCGAGCGCTTGTCGCCGCCGAGCAGCATCGCCGCCACGATGGTCGAGCCGGAGCGCGACACGCCGGGGATCATCGCCAGGCACTGCGCGACGCCGATCCACAGATACATCATCAGCGGATAGCGCGTGGCGTCGTGCTCTCGTGGCTTGAGATCGATCTGATCGACCCACAGCAGGATGGCGCCGCCGACGATCAGCGAGAAGCAGACGACCCAGGGATCGAACAGGAGCGCCTTGATGTATTTGCCGGCGATGAGGCCGATGATCACGGCGGGCAGGAAGGCGATCAGCACGCCGATGATGAAGCGGCGATCGTCGGGATTGGTGAGCGCGCCGATGGCGACGCGGTACAGCTTGAAGAAGTACAGCGCGACGATCGCGAGGATGGCGCCGAGCTGGATCAGGATCGCAAAGCTCTTCCAGAAGCCGTCCTCTCCGAGGCCGAAGAAACGCTCCGCCAGCAGCAGATGGCCGGTCGAGGAGACCGGAAGAAACTCGGTGACGCCCTCGACAATGCCGAGAAGCACCGCCCGCAGCGTATCTGACATCATTGATCGGATCCATGATTGCCGGCAAAGCGCCGCCCTTCTCGCCTATTCGGCCCGCGCCCGCAATTGCAAAAAGCGCTGCGCGCAGCCACATCCGATGAATGAACCGGAGCGCGACCGGCGAGACGAACAGGCGTGGGTGAAAAGGCACTTGACGGTGCCGGAGCACGGATCATGCGTCGTCAGTCACGGATCCGGGAACGGCGTTTCCCGCCTGTCGCCCCGTCGCCCTACTGCTTACACTTTCGCCGACCATGCGCTAATGGTCCGAATCGCAACCGCGCCGTGGTGCGCCGGTATCGAGACCATCCGCCCGCGCGATGCGAAGGTTGATCCAGCGTCGGGCGCAGCGGCCGCGGAATCGTCGAAAGGCTCCATGTACACGCTCTTCCACCATCCCTTCTGCCCGCATTCGCGTTTCGTCCGACTCGTGCTCGGCGAATACGGGCTCGATCTGCGCCTGGTGGAGGAACGCGCCTGGGAGCGCCGCGAGGCGTTCCTCGCGCTCAATCCGGCGGCGACCACGCCGGTGCTGTCGGTCGAAGGCCTGCCGCCGGTGCCCGGCGTCGGCGTCATCGCCGAGTATCTTGACGAGGCGTGCGGGCCAGCGATGGGCGACCGCCGGCTGATGCCGGCCTCGCCGGCCGAGCGCATCGAGGTGCGCCGGCTGATGGCGTGGTTCAACGACAAGTTCTTCGAGGAGGCCTCGAACCTGCTGGTCACCGAGCGCATCTACAAGCGCTTCATGAGCGAGGAGGATGGCGGCGGACCGCCGTCGACCGACGTGATTCGCGCCGCCAAGACCAATGTGCGCTATCACCTCGCCTATATCGGCTGGCTGGCGCAGCGGCGCAATTTCCTCGCCGGCGACCGCCTGACCTATGCCGACCTCGCCGCCGCCGCGCATCTGTCGGCGATCGATTATCTCGGCGACGTGCCGTGGATCGAGGACGACGCCGCGAAGGCGTGGTACGCGCGGGTCAAGTCGCGGCCGTCGTTCCGCCCGCTGCTGAGCGACTGGCTCGCCGGCGTGCCGGCATCGCGAACCTATGTGGATCTCGACTTCTGAGCGCTAACGCGCCAGAGGCCCTGAGGGCCGCACTGGCCGCCGAGGCGCAACGGCTGGGCTTCGATGCCGTCGGCATCACCGCGCCGGTCGTGAACGCTGAGCGCGCCGCGGCCTTCGAGCGCTTCATTGCGTCGGGCCAGCACGGCGACATGGACTGGCTCGCCCGCGAGCCCGCGCGGCGCACCGATCCACTGAAACTGTGGAGCGAGGTCCGCAGCGTCATCATGCTCGGCGTCAATTACGGTCCCGACGAGGATCCGCGCGCCATCCTCGACGCGCGCAGCCGCGCCGCGATCTCGGTCTATGCCCGCGGCGACGACTATCACGACGTCATCAAGAAGAACCTCAAGACGCTGGCGCGCTGGCTGGTCGCGGCCACCGGCGGCGACGTGAAGGTGTTCGTCGACACCGCGGCAGTCATGGAGAAGCCGCTGGCTGAGGCGGCACGATTGGGCTGGCAGGGCAAGCACACCAATCTCGTCTCGCGCGGCTTCGGCTCCTGGCTGTTCCTCGGCGCCATCTACACCACGCTGGAGCTGCCGGCGGATGCGCCGGAGCGGGATCATTGCGGCTCGTGCCGGGCGTGCCTCGACAGCTGTCCCACCGCGGCGTTCCCTGCCCCGTACCGGCTCGATGCGCGGCGCTGCATCTCGTATCTGACGATCGAGAACAAGGGCCCGATCCCGCGCGAGTTCCGCAAAGCCATGGGCAACCGCATCTATGGCTGCGACGACTGCCTCGCCGCCTGCCCGTGGAACAAGTTCGCGCAAGCGGGCCGGGATGCGAAGCTGGCGGCACGCGAGGCGCTGCGTGCGCCGTCGCTCGACGAGCTGGCGGCGCTCGACGACGCCGCGTTCCGCGCGCTGTTCACGAAGTCGCCGATCAAGCGCATCGGCCGCAATCGGTTCCTGAGCAACGTGCTGATCGCGATCGGCAACTCCGGCGACGCGTTGCTGGTGCCGGCGGCGGAGCGGCTCACGGCCGATCCCGATCCGCTGGTGCGGGGCGCGGCGGCATGGGCGCTGGGGCAATTGCTCGACGAGGCCGCCTTCGCGCGCCATGCCGAGTCTGCGCTGCCCGCGGAGACCGACGACCGTGTCCGCGCGGAATGGCAAACGGCGCGATGAGCCCAGCCGCGTCAGCCGATCTCGCCGACGGCGGCCAGCATCCGCGCGATGTCCTGCGGCCGCGAAAGCCGGTGGTCGCCGTCCTGGATCATGGTCAGCACCACGTCATCCGCCGGCAGCCGGTGCGTCAGCGCGAAGGCATGCTGCCAGGGCACGTCGGGGTCCCGCGCACCCTGCAGGATGCGGACGGGGCAGCCGACATTGATGGCGCCGCCGAGCAGCAGATGGTTGCGCCCGTCCTCGATCAACGCCCTGGTGATCGGATACGGTTCGCCATACTCCGACGGCCGCATCCAGACGCCCTTGGTCTCGATCTCGGTCCGGATCTCCTTCGAGAAGCCCTTCCACATCAGCTCCTCGGTGAAGTCGGGCGCGGGCGCGATCAGGACGAGGCCGGCCAGCGCGGCCTCGCCGGGCTGGTTCAGAAGCTCGCGCGCCAGCAGCAGCGCCATCCAGCCGCCCATGGAGGAGCCGATCACCACCTGCGGTCCCCGGCAGACCTCCCGGAACACGGCGACGCTCTCCTCCAGCCAGCGTCCGATGGTGCCGTCTGCGAAGCGGCCGCCGGATTCGCCATGGCCGGAATAGTCGAAGCGGACGCAGGCACGGCCGTGCTCGGCCGCCCAGGCGTCGAGGGCCAGCGCCTTGGTGCCCGTCATGTCCGAATTGAAGCCACCGAGCCAGAACAGGCCCGGCGCGGCGCCGCGGCGGGCCCGGACCGCGATCTGGCGCGACAAATCGCCCGTGCCGACGGTGATGAAGGCAGGCGGGTCGGCGGATTGTGCAGCTTGGTTCATGGATCGTTACCCGATGTCGGCTGTTGTGTGGGCGAGCCGGCCGTTCCCGTCAATCCGGTCGCTCCGAGCCTGCTGCTTGCGAAAGCAAGGCCCGCACTCTATGTCCCCAGCGGAACCACACGGCCCGGCCCCGCGCGAGCGCCGTCCTGGTCGGCTGGTCTCCTTTGGGGGAATACGCCGCCACGCCGACTGCGCGTGCGACGCAAGTGCCGCGACGGCCGGGCGGAATTTCGACGCACCGGGCCCACGCGACCTTGCCCGCAGAGGCATCTTCCTTCAAAATAGCCGCCTTCTTCCACAACCTTGGAGCACTACCCATTCGCCGCCCCAATCGAGCCCCGCCCGCTGCCGTCAAAGACGGGCCGCGCACCAATGACGAGATTCGCAATGCGCAGATCCAGCTGATCGACGCCGAAGGCACCAATCGCGGCACGGTCGAGACCGTCGTTGCGATCAAGATGGCCATGGAAGCCGGCATGGATCTGGTCGAGATTTCGCCGAACAACTCGCCTCCCGTCTGTAAGATCATGGACTACGGGAAGTACAAATATTCGGCGCAGAAGAAGGCGGCGGAAGCCCGCAAGAAGCAGAAGGTCGTCGAGATCAAGGAGATCAAGCTCCGTCCGATGATCGATGATCACGACTACGACGTGAAGATGCGCGCCATGCAGCGCTTCTTCGAGGAAGGCGACAAGGTCAAGATCACGCTCCGCTATCGCGGCCGCGAGATGGCGCACCAGGAGATCGGCACCAAGCTGCTCGACAAGGTCAAGTCCGACGTGGCGGCGTTCGCCAAGGTCGAACAGGACGCCAAGTTCGAAGGGCGGCAGGTGGTCATGGTGCTGGCGCCGCGCTAGCAGCCGGATACCGACGCGCCAAACCGGGCCCGCCACGCGATTGGCGGGCTTTTTCCTGCCGGAGGGCTACCCAGCTCGCTGAGGAAACGGCCGTCCTGATCCTGGTTCAGGCTCCAGCCACCACCACCGTCTTGCCGGATGCGCCAGAGGCGCCCGGCCGGTGTTGGGCGATCGCGGCCTGGAGCGCTTCCGGGCGGATCGGCTTGGTGACGAAATCATTCATGCCGGCGGCGAGGCAGATCTCGCGCTGCCCGACCAGCGCGTTGGCGGTCAGTGCGATGATCGGCACGTTGCGGACGGGTCCGTCGAGGGCGCGGATCCGCCGGCTCGCCGTGATGCCGTCCATTTCGGGCATCTGCATATCCATCAGGACGAGATCGTAAGCCTTGCGCTGCACCGCCTCGACCGCCTCCCTGCCGTTGCAGACGAGGTCGGCCCGATAGCCGTCCCGGGCCAGCAGCTTCGACACCAGCGACCGGATGATGTCGTTGTCCTCGGCCACCAGGATCTTCAGGTCGGACGTCTCACGCGGAATCGCCGGGACAAGCGGCGGCGACTGCACCTTGACCGGGGTTTCGCAGGGGCGGCAAACCATCGTGAACCAGAACTTGCTGCCCCGTCCCGGCTCGCTTTCGACGCCGATGTCGCCTCCCATCGCCTGGCACAGGCGCTTGCAGATGGCGAGGCCGAGCCCGCTGCCGCCATACTTGCGGGAGATCGACGAATCCGCCTGCACGAATGCATTGAACAGGCCCTTCTGCACATCGGCAGGAATGCCTGTTCCAGTGTCCAAGACCTCGATCCGCAGCTCGATCGAGTCGGGCGTGAGCACGCGGGGCTCGGCCGTGATCCGGATCGAGCCGGTCTCGGTGAACTTGATCGAATTGCCGACCAGGTTGAGCAGGATCTGGCCGAGCCGGCTCGGATCGCCGGCCAGTTGGTCCGGAATGTCCTTGCTGATGCTGGTCTCGAATTGCAGTCCCTTGCTCCGCGCCTTCGGAGCCAGCAGCAGCCGGACGGCATCGATCGAATGCCGCACGCTGAACGGGATCGATTCCGGCTCGAACTGCCCGGCCTCGAGCTTCGAGAAATCCAGGATGTTGTTGACGACGGTCAGCAGATTGCGCGCCGATTCATGCGCGACATGGGCCAGTCCGCACTGCTCCTCGTTCAGTTCGGTGCCGACGAGCAGGTCGATCATCCCCATCATGCCGGCCAATGGCGTGCGGATCTCGTGGCTCATCATCGCCAGAAAGTCCGACTTGGCCCGGCTCGCCTGCTCCGCTGCGGCAAGGCTGTTGCCGAGGCGATCGAGAGCCTCGCCCCGTTCAGCGAAGAGTTTGGCGTAGGTGCTGGTCGTCGTGATCAGAAAGAAGCCATAGCTCAGCGCCATGAAGCCCATCATCGTGTAGTTGCTGCCGGGCAACGTGAAACATCTGACGATCACGGGCCCCATGATCACCGCCACGTAGGTGACGGCCGCCGGGTAAACAGACGACAGCAGCACGCTGCCGCCGCCCGCCATGCCCACGGACGCTGCGATCAGCACCATCTCTTGTTCAGGGGGGAGCTGCCCGAACAGCCATAAGCCCAGGATCCCCCAAGGCGCGGCCATGATCGCGGCCATGACGATGTTCTTGCGCGCGGATTTCGGCTTCCTGGGCGAGCTCGGCCCGGTGGCTCGCCGGGTCCGGCGCTGCTGCGCAAACCACCGGTAGAGCAACATGATCCCGAGCGCATAGGACACGCCGGACCACAGCAGCAGCAGATTCCAATCAACGACCGCGCGAAACGAGACCAGCACGACCGTCGTGTTGACGAGCGTGCTGACGATCGACAACGGCGTGGCGCGGGCGATTGCACCGAACCGCAGACGCCGAGGCAAGGTGCCAGCTTGAACCTCTGTCCCTGCTGTCGCCGGGCTGGCGGAGGTCGATGCCGTCGGGCCGACAGCGGTGTCGATCGGTAAATGACTGCTGTTCATCTCTGGGCGCAGGTTTCGGATGTTCTCGCGATGATTGCGACGAACGTTGGGGTCCCCGGGGTAAAGCTTGGATTGACGAGCAGCGTGGTGCGCGGGAACTTTCTTACGAACGTCCTTGATTGCTTGTGAACGCGGGTTCCCCGGTACCGGACGGGACGGGCACATGCGCGGCATTCGCTCCGGAATCCGGAGAAGCGCTTCCAGTCATTGCCATGTTTGAACTTCTCTGGCATAAGCGCGGCCTTCGTCGCCCGGCTGATCAAGGGCTGCCGTGGCGATGACCCTGTGCGGGTGGATCCTCGTTTGGACCCGAAACCTGAGCACAACCAACGCTCTAACGAGCATTTTCGCCGGATGGCGCCGCTTTTGCGGGCGGCTTGCCGTTGGCATCAAGGAGAGCCAAATGCCCAAGCTGAAGACCAAATCCGGCGCTAAAAAGCGCTTCAAGGTGACTGCCACCGGCAAAGTGATGCACGCCCAGCGCGGCAAGCGCCACGGCATGATCAAGCGGACGAAGAAGCAGATCCGTCAGCTGCGCGGTACCCGCGTGCTGTTCAAGACCGACGGCGACAACGTCAAGAAATACTTCTTGCCGAACGCCTGACCGGCCTCTCGCTTCTGAAACCCCGCCGCGCCCGGCGCGGCTTTTCCGTCATCTCTGAATCCAAGGATTTCCGGCATGTCTCGCGTCAAACGCGGTGTGACCGCCCACGCCAAGCACAAGAAAGTCTTCAAGGCCGCCAAGGGCTATTACGGCCGCCGCAAGAACACGATCCGCACCGCCAAGCAGGCCGTCGAGAAGGCCGGCCAGTACGCGTTCCGCGATCGCAAGCGCAAGAAGCGCACCTTCCGCGCGCTCTGGATCCAGCGCCTGAACGCCGCCGTGCGTCCGTTCGAGCTCACCTACAGCCGATTTATCGACGGCCTGTCCAAGTCCGGCATCACCGTCGACCGCAAGGTGCTGTCGGATCTCGCGATCAACGAGCCCGCCGCGTTCGAGGCGATCGTTGTGAAGGCCAAGGCGGCGCTCGCCGCCTGATCGCCTCCGCATCGTGAGGACTTCAAAAGCGGCCGACGCTCTCGGCCGCTTTTTGCTGTCAGATCACATCACTGCTTTCGCTTGACCCTTGTCGCCGTCGCGGCGACAACCCAGCCGCCTTTGTTCCGCGGAGATTTTGACCGTGTCCGACCTCGCCTCGCTCGAAACCTCGATCCTCGACCAGATCGCCGCCGCCGGCGATGAAGCCGCGCTGGAGGCGGTGCGCGTCGCAGCCCTCGGCAAGAAGGGCTCGATCTCGGCGCTGCTCGCCACGCTCGGCAAGATGTCGCCGGACGAGCGCAAGACGCAGGGAGCGGCGATCAATCTCGCCAAGGACAAGGTCACGCAGGCGCTGACCGCGCGCCGCGACGTGCTGAAAGCCGCCGCGCTCGACGCCCGCCTCGCTGCGGAGACGATCGACGTCACCCTGCCCTTGCAGGATTCGCCGGCCGAGACCGGCCGCATCCATCCGCTCAGCCAGGTGATGGACGAGCTGACCACGATCTTCGCCGACATGGGCTTCTCGATCGCCGAAGGGCCCGACGTCGAGACCGACGACTACAACTTCACCAAGCTGAACTTCCCGGAAGGCCACCCCGCACGCGAGATGCACGACACGTTCTTCTTCAATCCGAAGGAGGACGGCTCGCGCATGCTGCTGCGGACCCACACCTCGCCGGTGCAGGTGCGCACCATGCTGACCCAGAAGCCGCCGATCCGCGTGATCTGCCCGGGCCGCACCTATCGCATCGATTCGGACGCGACCCACACGCCGCAATTCCACCAGGTCGAGGGCCTCGTCATCGACAAGGGCTCGCATCTCGGCCACCTCAAATGGATCCTGCACGAGTTCTGCAAGGCGTTCTTCGAAGTCGACCACATCAACATGAAGTTCCGGCCGTCGTTCTTCCCGTTCACCGAGCCGTCGCTCGAGGTCGACATCCAGTGCCGCCGCGACAAGGGCGAGATCCGCTTCGGCGAGGGCGAGGACTGGCTGGAGATTCTCGGCTGCGGCATGGTGCATCCGAACGTGCTGCGCGCCTGCGGCATCGATCCCGACGAGTACCAAGGCTTCGCCTGGGGCATGGGCATCGACCGCATCGCGATGCTGAAATACGGCATGAGCGATCTGCGCCAGCTGTTCGAGGGCGACGTGCGCTGGCTGGCGCATTACGGCTTCAAGCCGCTCGACCTGCCGACACTGGCGGGAGGATTGAGCACGTGAACCTCGAGATGGTCCCCGAGGCCTATCGCGGCTTGCGGTCGTTCGCGTTCGGCGACGGTCCTGAGCTTGCCGACAAGTTGCTCGACCTCGTCGTCAAGGGCATCAAGACGGCGACCTGCAGCACCGAGGACGAGCCCAACACCTCAAAGCCCGGCGAGCGCTGGATCGTTCTCGACGGTCGCGGCGGTCCGCGCTGCGTGATCGAGACCACCGAGATCAGCTATCGCCGTTTCGACGAGGTCGACGCGGCCTTCGCCTTCGAAGAGGGCGAAGGCGACCGGAGCCTGAACGACTGGCGCGAAGCGCACCGAACCTATTTCACCCGACTGGGCAGATTCAGCGACACCATGACGTTGATGTGTGAGCGCTTCCGTCTTGTCGAGGTCTTTGCCGATCGCAGGGTTGCATCATGAAATTCACACTGTCCTGGCTGAAGGATCATCTCGACACCGACGAGTCGGTGGACAAGATCGCCGAGAAGCTCACCATGATCGGTCTCGAGGTCGAGCATCTCGAGGACAAGGCGAAGCTGCTCGCGCCGTACAGAATCGCGCGCGTCGTCTCCGCCGAGCAGCATCCCAACGCCGACCGGCTGCGCGTCTGCATGGTCGACACCGGCGACGGCGGCGCGCCGGTGCAGGTGGTGTGCGGCGCGCCGAATGCGCGCGCCGGGCTGGTGTCGGTGTTCTCGCCGCCTGGCACCTACATTCCCGGCAAGAACATCACACTGTCGGTCGGCACGATCCGAGGCGTCGAGAGCCGCGGCATGCTGTGCTCGGAGGCGGAGCTCGAACTCTCAGAGAACCACGACGGCATCATGGAGCTGCCGGCGGATGCGCCGCTCGGCAAGCCCTATGCCGAGTGGGCCGGGCTCGGCGATCCCTTGTTCGAGATCAACCTGACGCCGAACCGCCAGGACTGCACCGGCGTGCACGGCATCGCGCGCGACCTCGCCGCGGCCGACATGGGTAAGCTCAAGGAGCCTGGCATCAAGCCGGTCAAGGGCGAGTTCCCCTGCCCCGTCAAGATCGTGGTCGAGGACGAGAAGCTGTGTCCCGGCTTCGCGCTGCGGCTGGTGCGCGGCGTCAAGAACGGACCGTCGCCGAAATGGCTGCAGCAGCGGCTGACCTCGATCGGCCTGCGCCCGATCAACGCGCTGGTCGACATAACCAACTACATGACTTTCGACCGGGCGCGGCCGCTGCACGTGTTCGACGCCAAGAAGGTCAAGGGCAATCTGCTCGTTCGCCGCGCCCGCGACGGCGAGACCTTGCTGGCGCTGGACGGCCGCACCTACACGCTCGACCAATCGATGTGCATCATCGCCGATGATGCCGGCGTCGAATCGCTGGCCGGCATCATGGGCGGCGAGGCCTCGGGCTGCGACGAGACCACCACCGACGTGCTGATCGAATCGGCGCTGTGGAACGAGATCAACATCGCCCAGACCGGCCGCAAGCTCGGCATCAACTCGGACGCGCGCTACCGCTTCGAGCGCGGCGTCGATCCGGCGTTCATGGTGCCGGGCCTGGAGATGGCGACGAAGCTTGTGCTCGAATTGTGCGGCGGCACGGCGTCGGACAATGTGGTCGTCGGCAGGTCGTTCGGCGATGACCGCATCATCGAGTTCCCGCTCACCGAAGTGAAGCGTCTCGCCGGCATCGAAGTGCCGTTCCCCGAGGTGCGGCGAATCCTGACCCAGCTTGGCTTCACGCTCGCCGGCAACGGCCCGGTGATGAAAGTCGCGGAGCCCTCCTGGCGCAGCGATGTCCATGGCAAGGCCGACATCGTCGAGGAGATCGTCCGCATCGTTGGCGTCGACAAGGTGCCGATGACGCCGTTCGAGCGTGGCGACGCGCCGCGCAAACCGGTGCTGACGGCACTGCAGCTGCGCACCCGCCGCGCCAAGCGCGCGCTGGCGGCCCGCGGCATGGTGGAATCCGTCACCTGGTCGTTCATCTCCAAGCCGACCGCCGAGCAGTTCGGCGGCGGCAAGCCCGAACTGGCACTCGCCAATCCGATCGCGGCCGATCTCTCCGACATGCGGCCGAGCCTGCTGCCGGGGCTGATCGCCACGGTGCAGGCCAATGCCGATCGCGGCTTCGGCGATGCCGCGATCTTCGAGGTCGGGCAGGTTTTCAAGGGCGACCGTCCTGAGGACCAGTTCGTCGCGGCCAGCGGCATCCGCCGCGGCATCGCGTCGTCGAAGGGACTCGGCCGGCATTGGACGGGATCACCAGCGGCCAACGCATTTGACGCGAAGGCCGATGCGTTCGCGGTGCTCGCTGCGGCCGGCGCGCCGATGGCCTCGCTGCAGATCGTGGCCGGTGGCCCGGCCTGGATGCATCCGGGTCGTTCCGGTACCATCCAGATGGGACCGCAGAACGTGCTCGGGCATTTCGGCGAGCTGCATCCGCGCACGCTGGAGGCGTTGAAGGCCGACGGTCCGCTGGTCGCCTTCGAGGTCATTCTCGATCGCATCCCGGCGGCCAAGGCGAAGCCGACCCGCGCCAAGCCGGTGCTGGAGCTCTCCGCCTTCCAGCCGGTGTCGCGCGACTTCGCCTTCATCGTCGACCGCAAGGTCAAGGCCGGCGACATCGTGAAGGCGGCGCAGGGCGTCGACAAGAAGCTGATCACGGATGTCACCGTGTTCGACGTCTACGAGGGCAAGGGCATCGAGGACGGCAAGAAGTCGATCGCGATCGCCGTGACCCTGCAGCCGCGCGACAAGACGATGACTGACGAGGAGATCGACGCGGTCGCGGCGAAGATCACGGCCGACGTCGCCAAGAAGACCGGCGGCACGTTGCGCGGATGAGCCTTTCCGGGCTCATCCCTGCCGATCTCAGCCTGTTCGCGACGATCGCACTGGCCATCGTCGCCTTCATCGCAGCGACCGCGCGCGGCTTCTCCGGCTTCGGTGCAGCACTGATCTTCATGCCGCTGGCCAGCAGCTTCGCGACGCCGCAGCTGGTGGCGCCCCTGCTGCTGGTGATCGACTTCGTATCGATGGCGCCGATGGTGGCGCCGGCCTGGCACGAGGCGGATCGCAAGGCCACCGCCGTGATCGTGGCCGGCGCGCTGGTCGGCGTGCCCGTAGGCACCTGGTTTCTCAGCCGCCTCGACCCCATCACTGTACGCTGGATCATCACCGGCTTCGTGACCGCGCTGCTCGCATTGCTGGTCTCCGGCTGGCGCTACCGCGGCAGGGAATACACCGTTCTGTCCGTTGCGGTCGGCGCCGTCTCCGGCTTCTGCAGCGGCCTCGCGCAGACCGGCGGTCCGCCGATCGTTGGCTATTGGCTCGGACGTCCGATCCCGTCGAAGATCGCGCGCGCCAACATCGTGCTGTTCTTCGGCGCCTCGGACTTCTTCGCGATGGTCAGCTATGCGACGAGCGGCCTGATCAGCTGGGACTCACTGAAGCTCTCGCTGTTGATCGGCCCGGTCTACGCGCTCGGCGTCGCCTTTGGCGCTTCGCTGTTTGGCCGCGCCAGCGAGCAGATGTTCCGCGCCATCTGCTACGCGCTGATTGCAATTGCCGTGATCGCCGGTCTGCCGGCTCTCGACGGGGTGCTCGGGCGGGGCTAGCCTCACGCCAACGAGACCAATCGGGAGGACACCATGATCAATCGCCGCACGATGCTCTCGCTGACGTTGGGCTCGGCCGGAGCCATCGCAGCGCCTTCGGTGTTCGCACAAGGCACGAAGACCGGCACGCGCATCGTCTTTCTCGGCACCAAGGGCGGGCCGCGCGTCGGCGTCGGCGCCTCGAACCCGGCCAACCTCGTCGTTGTCAACGGCACGCCGTTCGTGATCGATTGCGGCATGGGCGTCAGCCGCCAGCTCGTCAGTGCCGGCGTGCCGATCCCGTCGGTGAAGTACATCCTGATCAGCCACCATCATTCTGATCACAATCTGGAATACGGCAACCTCGTCTACAATGCCTGGGCGGCAGGGTTGTCGACGCCGATCCAGTCGTTCGGCCCGAAGGGGCTGGAAGAGATGACCCGCAACTTCTGGGCCACCAACAAGTTCGACGTCGACACCCGCATCGAGGACGAGGGCCGCCCCGATCCGCGGCCGCTTCTGATCGCAAAGGACATCGACGCCGATGGCGTCGTGCTGAAGACGTCCGATGTGACGGTCACGGCGTTCCGCACGCCGCACCCGCCGATCACCGACAATTTCGCCTACAAGTTCGAGACAGCCGAGGGCACGATCGTGTTCTCCAGCGATACCGCCTACAATCCAAAGCTTGCCGAGTTTGCCAAGGGCGCCGACGTGCTGGTGCACGAATGCCTGTATGTGCCCGCGGTCGACCGTCTGGTGATCAAGACCAGGAACGGCTCGACGCTCAAGAAGCACCTGCTCGAAAGCCACACGACCACCGAGGATGTCGGACGCATCGCCGCGGCCGCAGGCGTCAAGACGCTGGTGCTGAGCCATTTTGTGCCGGGCGATGATCCCGAAGTGACCGACGAGGACTGGACCCGCGACGTCAAGAAGAACTACACGGGCCGCATCGTGGTGGCGAAGGATCTGATGGAGTTAAAACTGCCGGTGTAGTCGACATAGCAGCGATTTGTTGAAACGCTTTCTTCTATCGGAGGCGAGCCCGGTGCACATGAATGCGCCCTCTCCCCTTGTGGGAGAGGGCATCGCCGGCTTATCGACACATGCGGTTGGGTGAGGGGTATCTCTCCGCAGACCATGCTCGTGGAGAGATACCCCTCACCCAACCGAGTTTGCCGCACTGTCCTACATGCCCTCTCCCACAAGGGGAGAGGGCGCATTCATGCGCACCGGAACCGTTCTCCTGCCTCGAAATGCAGCGAGCATACAGTCCCGAGGATCGGCATAGCGGCCGCCGCAAGGCGGCAGCGTGCTCACCATCCATCGGCGAACTCATCAGCAAGATGGTGGGCCCGGCGCCACGACGGTCTAGACCATGGAGACAGCGCGGCTGCGCCTTTGCCCACCATACAGGCAATGCGATCAGCTCGACTTCAATCCTCCGGCGACGCCGACCGCAGCTTGCCCCGACGCCGCGGACGCTTTTCGCTCTGCTCCGGCTCGGGATCCTTCAACGCACCGATCCGGCGCAGCGCGGCTTCGGCGGTGCGCTCGCCGGACTCCCAGGCGCCGTCGACCGTGCCCCACAGCGTTTCATGGGTGGCTTCGCCGGCGAGGAACAGCGGCCCGAGCGGCTCGCCGAGAATCTTCCGGGCGCCCTGGTTGCCAGGCGCCGCGGCCGACATCGCACCGAGCACGCCCGGTACCTGATTCCAGCGCGTCGCCGCTGACGATTTTATGGCCGCAGCGGCTTCGCTGCCGAACAGCTTGGCGATCCATTCCTTCGCGAATGCTGCCATCGCCGCCTCGCCCTGAGCTGATAGCTCGCGTCCGAAGCTGCCTGATACATCGACGGTGCACAGCGACGATCCGCCGATATTGGCGAGCAGAAGACCTGTCCGGTTCGAGTTGCTCTGCTCGATGATGACCTCGTCGCGCGACAGACCGAGCGGATTGCCCGTCAGCATCAGCGCGATGCGATCCATGCTGCCGAGGCTGAGCTTGGCCGCGGCGTCGAGCTGCCGCTTCGGCAGCTCGGGCGTGAACTTGATGGCGCCCGAGGCCAGTACGTTGGTGGACACCGTGAGAATCACGGCGCGGGTCGCAATCCGGCCCGCCGGCGTCTCGACCGCGACGTCGCGGTTGCTCCACACGATCCGTGTCGCGGGTGTCGACAGCGCCAGCGGCAGCGACTCACCGAGCTTGCTGACGAGCGTGCCGAGGCCCTGGCGGCACGCCAGCGGCGCGCTCCGATCCTGTGCGCGCGCCTTGTCCATCACCGAGAGATCGGCGAGATCCTTACTCGTCGCGCTGGCGCCGAGCACGAAAGCGGCCGTGCTGGTCCAATCGCCAAGATCCTTCGGCAAGGCGGCCGCGCAGGACGTATCGAGCTTGCCGCGCGACGCCTCGTCGATGGCGCGGTTGGCGCGGACGAGCCCGGCCAGGAATTGCTCGGTCTCCCCGGGGCGCGCATTGCGCCGGCCGACGCGGACCTTCTGGCCGACCGGCGCGGCCAGCACATCGAGGCCGGCGCCGCGGGCGAGCTTGCTGATCGGATTGCTGTCGGCATTGAGCAGCCAGCGCGCGCCGCGGTCGAACGGCACGCCGAAGGTGGCGGAGTCCGTGCTGCAGCGCCCGCCGATCTGCGCCGCCGCCTCGAGCAGGATCACCTTGCGGTTGGCCGCGACGATGCGGCGGGCGGCGGCGATCCCGGCAGCCCCCGCCCCGATCACGACGATGTCGGCCTCGCGTGGAACGGCAGCGTGTGCGGTGCGACTAAGCGCGGGCAGTGCGGCCAGCGCCGCGGACGCGGAGAGGAAGCCGCGGCGCGTGAAGCTCATGACATGGTTTCCGAAAGCTTTGAAAGCAACGCGTTCACGACAAGTTTTGGCGCATCTGCCGCCCTGCGGCAACCGGGATGGTAAACAGGCTACCATCTGGGACGCTTCGACTATGAACCAAATTGCAACCGCAATCGACCATCATGGAAGAAGGGAACACGCAGGCGGCCGGCCAAGGTCGTCCGGGGAGCGTTATGGGTATCGTGCTCGATCAGATCGGCAAGCTGCTTGCCGCGTATCTCCAGAAGGAGATACCGGGGTATGAACCGTTCACGCCCAGCGATCCAGATTACCTTCGCAAGGACATCCAGCCCGGCGACGTGCTGCTGGTCGAAGGCAACAGCCGCATCTCCGGCATCATCAAGTACCTCACGCAGTCGACCTGGTCGCACGCCGCGCTCTATGTCGGCCCGATCGACGGCGCTGTCGAGCCCGACGGCGAGCCGCACGTGCTGGTCGAGGCCTATGTCGGCGATGGCGTGATCTCGGCGCCGCTGTCGAAATACTTCGCCTATCACACCCGCGTGTGCCGTCCCGTCGGCCTCACCTTCGAGGACCGCCACACCGTCTGCCGCTACGCCATCAACCGCATCGGCTTCGGCTACGACACCAAGAACATCATCGACCTGATGCGCTTCCTGGTTCCGCTGCCGGTCCCGCAGCGTTGGCGGCGGCGCATGATCGCGCTCGGCTCCGGCGACCCGACCAAGATGATCTGCTCGGCGCTGATCGCGCAGGCGTTCGACGCGGTGCGCTATCCGATCCTGCCGAAGATCACGCGGGCGCCGTCGCGGCGGGCCAAGCGCGAGATCCTGCACATCCGCGATTCATCGCTGTACATGCCGCGCGACTTCGACATCTCGCCCTATTTCGAGATCGTCAAGCCGACCATCGTCAACGGCTTCGACTACACCACGCTTCACTGGGCTGACAAGCAGAAGCCGCTCGCGGAGGTAGCGGGCCAGTTCAGTGTGTTTCCAGGGACTATCGTTTCGCCGCCGCTCGTTCCTGAAGCGGCTGACGAAGAGGCGGCGCAGCCGGCTGCGGCTGCGGAAGTAGTCGCAGAGCTCGGCGAGCAGCTTGTCGTCAGCGAGCATTTCCTCATCGCCGAGCCGGTGCGAAAACTGCCGCCACGTCCCGCCGCCCGCCGCCGCAAGGTTGCGGTGTGAGCTACCGATAGGGGCGATGAAACCTAGCGTTCTCGCCCGTAAACAAGCGGGGCAAGTTTCCGAAGATGTATCGCAAGGTCTAACAAGGAGCGCAGTGCGCTCCCTCGCCCCGCTCTTGCGGGGAGAGGGTTGGGGTGAGGGGCAGCCGCACGGGGATTATTCGTGGTGAGACCGTACCCCCTCACCCGAGACCGTGGCTAAGAGTTCGCTGGCCAACTACGAAGATTAGCGATCCGACCGGCTGATCACGTCCATCAGCTCCGCGATCTTCTGGCGCTGATCGGCCTTGTCGCCCGCGGCGATCGCGTGCTCGACGCAATGCGCGACGTGGTCGCGCAGGATCTCCTCCTCGACGCGGCGGAGCGCCGCCCGGACGGCGGAGATCTGGGTCACGATGTCGATGCAGTAGCGGTTGTCCTCGACCATCTTGGACAGGCCCCTGACCTGCCCTTCGATCCGGCTCAAACGTTTCTGACAGGATGTCTTGATGTCGTCGCGCATGCGGCCTATATACCCCTACTGGGTATAGGTTTCAAGAGGCGAGGCTGGGCAATGTCGGAAACCGGACACGGGCATGGTGCCGCAGCAGGCACTGCTGGCGGGTGCGGCTGCGGATCGCACGTCGATGCGGCGCAAACCGGACACAAGGAAGCGACGTCAGACAGCTGTTGCAGCGATCGTGCCGAGGCCGTGCCGGCGGCGGCGGCGGGCGCGTGCTGCGGCGGTCACGACCATGCGGCATCCGAGCCCGTGAAGGTGAAGGACCCGGTCTGCGGTATGTCGGTCGACCCCGCGACCTCGAAGCACCGCTTCGAGCATGACGGCCAGACGTTTCACTTCTGCTCCGCCGGTTGCCGCACTAAGTTTGCGGCCGATCCCGCGAAGTATCTCGCGCCGGCCGCTGCAGACTCATGCTGCGGCGGCCATGACCATCATGCTCATCAGCACGATCAGGCCAAGGTCATCGATCCCGTCTGCGGCATGTCCGTCGATCCCGTGACGTCGAAGCACCGCTTCGAGCATCAGGGCGAGACCTTCCATTTCTGCTCCGCCGGCTGCCGCACCAAGTTCGCGGCCGATCCCGACAAATATCTCGGCGAGCGCGAGCCGCCGCCGGAGATGCCGGCGGGCACGATCTACACCTGCCCTATGCATCCGGAGATCCGGCAGGAAGGCCCGGGCACCTGCCCGATCTGCGGCATGGCGCTGGAGCCCGATGTCATCAGCCTCGACGATGCGCCCAATCCCGAGCTCGCCGACATGACGCGGCGGTTCTGGATCGGTGCGGTGCTCGCAGCACCCGTGGTGGTGCTGGAGATGGGCGGGCACATCGTCGGCGGCCACGGCCTGATCGATCCGGTGCTGTCGAACTGGATCCAGTTCGCGCTGGCGACGCCGGTGGTGCTGTGGGCCGGCTGGCCGTTCTTCGTGCGCGGCTGGCAATCGATCCAGACCCGTAATCTCAACATGTTCACCTTGATCGCGATGGGCACGGGCGTGGCCTATGTCTACAGCGTGATCGCGACGCTGGCGCCGCAGGCGTTTCCGCCGGCGTTCCGCGGCCATGGCGGCGCAGTGTCGGTGTATTTCGAGGCGGCCTCGGTCATCACCATCCTCGTGCTGCTCGGCCAAGTGCTGGAGCTGCGCGCGCGCGAGGCGACCTCGGGCGCGATCAAGGCGCTGTTGCAGCTCGCGCCGAAGACCGCGCGCCGGCTCGATGCCGACGGCAATGACCACGAGGTGGAGATCGCCGATCTCGCCGTCGGCGACCAGTTGCGCGTGCGGCCCGGCGAGAAGGTGCCGGTCGACGGCACCATCCTCGAAGGCCGCTCCTCGCTCGACGAATCGCTCGTCACTGGCGAATCGATGCCGGTGACCAAGGACGAAGGCGAGCGCGTCATCGCCGGCACCTTGAACCAGACCGGCAGCTTCGTGATGCGCGCCGACAAGGTCGGGCGCGAAACCTTGCTGTCGCAGATCGTGCAGATGGTCGCCGACGCGCAGCGCTCGCGCGCGCCGATCCAGCGGCTCGCCGACCAGGTCGCCGGCTGGTTCGTGCCGACGGTGATCGCCGCCGCCATCACCGCGTTCGTCGCGTGGTACGCGTTCGGCCCAGAGCCACGCTTCGCCTTCGGCCTCGTGGCCGCGGTGAGCGTGCTGATCATCGCCTGCCCCTGCGCGCTGGGGCTGGCGACGCCGATGTCGATCATGGTCGGCGTCGGCCGCGGTGCCCAGGCCGGCGTGCTGATCAAGAGCGCCGAGGCGCTGGAGCGGATGGAGAAGGTCGATACGCTGGTGGTCGACAAGACCGGCACGCTGACCGAAGGCAAGCCGAAAGTAACAAGCATCGTCACCGCTCAGGGTTTCGACGAGGCCGAGGCGCTCAGGCTCGCCGCCAGCGTCGAGCGCGCCAGCGAGCATCCGCTGGCCGAGGCGATCGTGCGTCACGCCAGCGAGCGCAAGCTCAAGCTGGCCGACGTGAAGAACTTCGACGCGCCGACCGGCAAGGGCGCGCGCGGCGAGGTCGACGGCAAGACGATCGTGCTCGGCAATGCCACCTATCTGGCCTCGCTCGGCATCATCACCGATACGCTCGGCGTCGAGAGCAAACGGTTGCGCAGCGAGGGCGCGACCGTGATCACGATGGCTGTCGATGGCAAGCCCGCCGCGTTGTTCGCGATTGCCGATCCGGTGAAGGCGTCGACACAGGACGCGCTGAAGGCGCTCGCGGCCGACGGCATCAAGGTGATCATGCTGACCGGCGACAACCGCACCACAGCCACCGCGGTCGCTCGAAAAATCGGCATCACCGAGGTCGAGGCCGAGGTGCTGCCGGAGCAGAAGAGCGCCGTCGTCGCGCGTCTACGCGCCAGCGGCAAGGTGGTCGCGATGGCCGGCGACGGCGTCAACGACGCGCCGGCGCTGGCGGCCGCCGATGTCGGCATCGCCATGGGCACCGGCACGGATGTGGCGATGGAGAGCGCCGGCGTCACGCTCTTGCAGGGCGATCTCGGCGGCATCGCGAGGGCGCGCAGGCTGTCGGCGGCCGTGATGCGCAACATCCGCCAGAACCTGTTCTTCGCGTTCATCTACAACGCGGCCGGCATCCCGATCGCGGCGGGCATTCTCTATCCGGTGTTCGGCATCCTGCTGTCGCCGATCATCGCGGCGGCGGCGATGTCGCTGTCGTCGGTGAGCGTGGTCGGGAATGCGCTGCGGCTGCGGGCGACGAGTCTGTGAGGTGACGGAAGGCCTATCCTCCGTCATTGCGAGGAGCGAAGCGACGAAGCAATCCAGAGTCCCGCACACCACCCTGGATTGCTTCGCTGCGCTCGCAATGACGGAGGAAGCAGTCTGGGCGCATTTGCGTGCGGTGGGGAGGACGGGCTTGCCGAACCCCGCCCGCATGTCTACCTGCTTTCGCGTGTCCAGCAGAGAGGTTCCACACCCATGATCGACGCCGCCATCAAGGCGCTTTCGCAGATGTTGTCGCCGCCGATGCGCTCGATCCTGTGGCGCTCGATCGGGCTGTCGCTGGTGCTGATCACGGTGCTGGCGATCGGGCTGCAGCGGCTGCTGAGCTGGCTCGCCACCGCTGGCGAAGGCTGGGCCGAGGCGATGCTCGGGCCGAACTCGCACGGCACCTTGGAGGTGCTGACCTGGATCATCTCGATCGCGGCCGGCTTCGGCGTCGTGTTCGGCGGCATCATGCTGATGCCGGCGATCACCTCGCTGATCGCGAGCCTGTTCGTCGACGACGTCGCCGATCTGGTCGAGCGCGAGCACTATCCGGCCGAGCGCCCTGGGTCTGCGCTGCCGGTCGGCATCGCCATGGTCGAAGGCCTGAAGGCGGCGGGGCTCACCATCCTGGTCTATCTGGTCGCCCTGCCGTTCGTGTTCCTCGCCGGCGCCGGCCTCGTGATCTTCTTCATTGCCACCGCCTGGCTGCTCGGCCGCGAATATTTCGAGCTCGCCGCGATGCGCTTCCGCTCGCCTGCGGAGGCCAAGGCGATGCGGCGCGACAATGCAGTGACGGTGTTCACCGCGGGGCTGTTCATCGCCGCCTTCGTCACCATTCCGATCGTGAACCTGGCGACGCCGCTGTTCGGCATGGCCTTCATGGTCCACCTGCACAAGCGGCTATCCGGACCGCGGCCCGAGCTGATCGAGCCGTCGCCGGAGCGCCGGCTGCGCAGCCTCTAGCGCCATCGCGCGCGGCGACGCGTTCGCCGCCTTGCCCGCGAACGGAATCAGCACGAAGCCGAGCAGCGCGACCGCGGCGAGCAGCGCCCAGGCCTCGTTGACGCACAGCGCCAGCGAGGCCTTCTCGACCAGCGGCCGGACGTAGGCGATGGCCTGCTCCTCCGAGACGCCGCGCGGCCGGTTGCGCAGCAGCTCAGGCGCGAGGCCGATCGCCTTGGCCGCCGCGCTGTCGCCGGCCATCAGCCGGTCGCGGAACGCCTGGGCATGCAGGGTGACGCGGCCGTAGATGATGGTGTCGATCAGGGCGATGCCGATGGCGCCGCCGAGATTGCGCATCAGGTTGAACAGCCCGCTGGCATCGGCGACCTCGGCCTGCGGCAGGTCACCGAGCGCGATCCGCGTCGGCGGCAGCAGGCAGAACATGATGCCGACGCCGCGCACCACCTGCGGCCAGAACATCTCGTCGTAATCAGCCGTTCCCGGCTGGAAGGCGCTGGCGGCAAGGCCGGCGCTGAACAGCAGGAAGCCGAACGCGGTCAGCAGCCGCGCATCGACCTTGCCGTCGAGCGCGGTCACGACGGGGGCCGCGATCAGCTGCGCCACGCCGGTCACCAGCATGATCTTGCCGATCTCGAACGCGTCGTGGCCGCGCACGAAGGCGAGGAACACCGGCATCAGATAGACCGAGCCGAACAGGCCGATGCCGAGGCAGAAGCTGGAGATGCAGCCGAGCGTGAACGAGCGGCGCTGGAAGCTGCCGAGCCTGAGGATCGGATGTGCCGCGGCCAGCAGGCGCTGGATCAGCAGCGTGAGACACGATGCGCTGAGCACCAGCAGCGCGATGCAGTTCGACGACAGCCAGCCGCCTTTCGGCGCTTCCTTCAATCCAAGCTCGAGGCTCGCCAGCGACACCGCGAGCAGCAGCAGCGCCAGAAGATCGAGCTTGTCGAGCTCGCCGAGCTGCGGGCGCTCGTCCGGCAGCAGCGCCGGCGTCACCGTCGCGGCGAGAATGCCGGGCGCGATGTTGATCAGGAACAGCCACGGCCACGACCAGGTGTTGGTGATGAAGCCGCCGACCACGGGACCGATCGTCGGCGCGAGCACCGCGACGACGCCGCCGATCGTCGTCGCCACAGCATGCAGCCGCGCCGGAAACAGCAGGAACACGGCCGAGAACACCACGGGGATCAGCAGGCCGCCGAAGAAGCCCTGCAGCACGCGGAACGCCAGCAGCATGTGAAAGCTGCCGCTCAGCGCGCAGCCGAGCGAGGCTGCCGTAAATACGCTCACCGCGCCGACAAACAGCCAGCGCAGGGTGAATACGCGGGTGAGCAGGCCGGTCAGCGGAATCGCGATGATCTCGGCGATCAGATACGCCGTCTGGATCCAGCTCATCGCGTCCGGCGTGATGCCGAGCGCCTCCTGGATGGTCGGCAGCGACGTCGCCACCACCTGGATGTCCAGGATGGCCATGAACATGCCGACGCACATCAGGATGAATCCGAGCCAGGTCGCGATGCTCGGACGGTCCTCCCGCGCGACGGGTGCGCTCATGCCGTCTGGCCGCCACCGACGCCGCCGCCAGCAATGCCGGAGAGCGCCTCGGATTCCGCGCGGATGCGGATGAACAGCACGGCGGCATTGAGGCCGGAGAAGATCAGCGCGATCAGCGGCAGATGCAGCGCCAGCGGCAGCAGCGCGATCTCCGCCGTCACCACCAGGTAGTTCGGATGCGAGATGTAGCGATAAGGACCATCGGTCACCAGCGGCGCACCCGGCAGGATGATGATGCGCGTGGTCCAGCGCGGCCCGAGCGTCTGCAGCACCCACCAGCGCAGACCCTGCAGCAGCACGAAGCCCGAGAGCAGCCAGGGATCGACCTCCTGGTCGGTGCCGAGCAGCCACAGCGACACCAGCCAGGCCGCATGCATCGAGATCATCAGGGGATAGTGATCCGCACCGATCTCGACCGCGCCCATGGCGCGCAGGCGCTTGGTGTTGTGGCGGGCGAGCACGAGCTCGCCGAGCCGCTGCATGGTGACGAGGGCGAGGACGAAGGCGGCGAAGGTCATGCGGCGTGCCTCAATGAAACGCAGCTTGCGGTGAAACCGGGACCGAGCGCCGTCAGCACCGAGCGCGGCGGCAGACCGCGCGCGCGGGCGCGCTCCAGCACGAACAGCACCGTCGGTGCGGACATGTTGCCGTAATCGGCGATGATCTCGCGCTCATGATCGAGCGTGCCCTGCCCGAGCGACAGCGCGCGCTCCAGCGCCGTGATCACCTTGGCGCCGCCGGGATGGCAGACGAAGCGGTCGACGTCAGTGGCCTGCAGCTTCATGTTGCCGAGGATCTCGTGGACCGCGGGGCCCATGTTCTCGGTGACGAAATCGGGAATGGTGCGCTGGAAGATCACGCCGAAGCCTTCGGGATCGACGCTCCAGCCCATGATATCCAGCGTATCCGGCCACAGCTTCTCGCCGGTCGCCTCGACGCGCGTAGTCCCACCATCACCGGCGCGCAGGATCGCGGCCGCGGCACCGTCGCCGAACAGGCTGAGCGCGACGATGTTGGCTTTGCTCAACTCGTCATGGCGAACGGCGAGCGTGCACAGCTCGAACGTCACCATCAGCACGTGGGTGCCGGGCCGCGCCTGCGCCAGCCGCGCGGCGATCGACAGCCCGGAGACGCCGCCGGCGCAGCCGAGGCCGAACACCGGCACGCGCGAAACGTCGGAGCGAAAGCCCATGCGGCCGGCAACGCGCGCTTCGAGCGTCGGCGTCGCGATGCCGGTCGAGCTCACGGTGACGATGGTGTCGATCTCGGCAGCGGTGAGATCGGCCTGCGCCAGCACCTTGTTGGCAGCGTCGATGAACAGCGCCTCGGCGCCTTCGAGATAGGCCTCGGTGCGCTCCGGCCAGCCGCGCCGCTCCATGTACCATTCGATCGGCTTGACGCCGTAGCGCTGGCGGATGCCGGTGTTGGCGAACAGGCTGGCCATCGTGTCGAACTGCGGAAAGCGCGGCGACAACACCACGCGCGCGGCTTCCATCACCTCGTTCTGGCGAAACTGATGCGGGGGCACAGCGGTCGCGAGCGACACGAGGGCGGCGGTATGGTCCATGCGATCGATCCTTCCACGTCCCGGCGCAAACAGTCCGAGAACGCGGAAATTGTCACGCGCCACTCACATCGCCCGGATTACCTGTTTCATCTTATGGCCAAAGCGGGCGGCGGTGTGGCCCGGCGATGGTGAGACGGCGTCGCGGCGTGACGCTTAAGTGACTGTCAAACGCGTTCTCAATTTGCAACCTTACGTCGCGCTCAACGTACTCAGGCGGCCTTCTCCGCCTCAGGCGGTCTTCTGGGGCCAGCGGCAGAGATCCTTGATCAGGCACAGCTCGCAGCGTGGCTTGCGCGCGAGACAGGTGTAGCGGCCGTGCAGGATCAACCAGTGATGGGCGTGCAGCATGAACTCGGCCGGGATCACCTTCTCGAGCCCGAGCTCGACCTCAAGCGGCGTCTTGCCCGGCGCCAATCCCGTGCGGTTGCCGACGCGGAACACGTGGGTGTCGACCGCCATGGTGTGCTCGCCGAACGCCATGTTGAGCACGACATTCGCGGTCTTGCGTCCCGCGCCCGGCAGCGATTCCAGCTCCGCGCGCGTGCGCGGCACCTCGCCGCCGAACTCGGCGATCAGCTTCTCCGAGAGCGCGATGACGTTCTTGGCCTTGGTGCGATAGAGGCCGATGGTCTTGATGTACTCGCGCAGCTGATCCTCGCCGAGCGCGATCATCTTCTGCGGCGTGTCGGCAATTGCAAACAGCGGCCGCGTTGCCTTGTTGACGCCGGCGTCGGTCGCCTGCGCCGACAGCACCACGGCGACCAGCAGCGTGTACGGGTTGAGATGTTCGAGCTCGCCTCTGGGCTCCGGATTCGACGCGGCGAATCGGCTGAAGGCCTCGCGGATCTCGGCCGGGGTCCAGGGTTTTGTGGCCTTCAACGCTGTCTTGGCCGGCGCGGCCGGAGCGGCCTTCGCCGCCTTGCTGGACGGCTTTTTCAGCGCCTTGACGGCCGTTTTCGCAGCGGTCTTTGACGCCATCTTGGACGCCGCTTTGGGAGCAGCCTTGGCAGCCTTTTTGGCGGGCGTGCGAACCGGGGTTGGCTTGGCGCGTTGGGGGCGGGTGATTTTGGCCATGATCCGGGTATACTGAGGCCCCATGACGCCAGGCAATGCTTTTGCGTATCAGGAGACCGGCACCGCCGCCGCTGATCCCGAGCTGTTCGCAGCCCGGCTGACGCCGCACCGCTCGCTCGGCCGGACCGGCTTCCTGGTGCTGATGGCCGTGGTCTGCGCCATCAGCTTCATCGGCGGCCTCGCCTCGCTGCTGATGGGCGCCTGGCCGGTGCTCGGCTTCTTCGGCCTCGACGCGCTCGCGATCTACTGGGCCTTCAAGGTCAACTTCCGCCGCGCCAACGCCTATGAGGACGTCTCGGTCACCCTGACCGAGCTGCGCCTGCGCCGCGTCAGCCACAAGGGCCACGTCATGGAATGGCGCTTCAACCCGCTCTGGGTGAAGCTCGACATGGTCAGCCACGAGGAATTCGGCATCGAAAACCTCTACCTCGTCGCCCGCGGCCACCGCGTGGCCATCGCGAGTTTTTTGGGCCCGGAGGAGAAGGCGAGCTTTGCCAGGGCGCTGACGGCAGGGCTGCAGGCCGCGAAGCGCGGGCCGGTGTATAATCCGCTGTAGCGGTCCAGCGGGCCGGCTGGACTGCTCGGCGAGCTGTTATCCAGGCGGAAGCCCCCGCCATCACCTCCAGCGTCGTTCCGGGGCGCGCGCAGCGCGAGCCCGGAACCCATACCCACAGGACGTGGTGTGCGGCACGCGAGGCGTGGGCATCTCGCCTCACACGTCTGTCTGTGGTTATGGATTCCGGGCTCATCGCTGCGCGATGCCCCGGAATGACGGAGCAAGCCGGGAAAGTCCCGGTTCAGGCCAAACCGATCGCACGACCCCTAGCCCCCCAATCAGAAATCGGGTGGAGTCCCCTCCCCGGCCGCCCTACATCCGGACTCATGATGACCCTCGCCATTCACGATTCCGCCCTGGCCAAGCCGGGCCCGCAACAATCCGCCGATTTGCGCGACTACGACGCCGTGCGCCGCGCGATCGCGTTCATCTCGGAGCACTGGCGCCGCCAGCCGGCCATCGAGGACATGGCCGATGCCGCGAGCCTCACCCCGGACGAACTGCACCACCTGTTCCGCCGCTGGGCCGGCCTGACACCCAAAGCCTTCATGCAGGCGCTGACGCTCGACCACGCCAAGGGCCTCTTGAAAGGCTCGGCCAGCGTGCTCGACGCCGCGCTCGACTCGGGGCTATCGGGCCCCGGGCGCCTGCACGACCTGTTCGTCACCCACGAGGCGATGTCCCCCGGCGAATGGAAGACCGGCGGCGCCGGCACCACGCTCCGCTACGGCTTCCACCCCTGCCCGTTCGGCCTCGCACTGGTCATGGCCACCCCGCGCGGCCTCGCCGGCCTCGCCTTCGCCGACCCCGGCGAAGAGGCCTCCGCACTATCAGACATGAAGAGCCGCTGGCCGCGCGCATCCTACGTCGAGGACGTCCCCGGCACCGCCGGCCTCGCCCAGCGCATCTTCGACAAGACCCTGTGGCGCCCCGACCAGCCCTTGCGCGTCGTCCTGATCGGCACCGACTTCGAAGTCCGCGTCTGGGAAACCCTGCTCAAGATCCCCATGGGGCGGGCGGTTTGCTACTCCGACATCGCGACGAGGCTGGAGTCGCCGAAGGCCTCGCGCGCGGTGGGCGCGGCGGTGGGCAAGAACCCGATCTCGTTCGTCGTCCCGTGCCATCGCGCGCTGGGCAAGACGGGGGCGCTGACGGGGTATCATTGGGGACTGACCCGCAAGCAGGCGATGATCGGGTGGGAGGCTGGGCAGGTGGGGATGGGGTAGGACGCCGAAACATCGACACGCCTTCGACGAACACGGTGCCACCACCGCCCCCGATATCATCGTACGCGAAAGCGGACGATCCAGTAATCAACGACCTCGCGAACCTCACACCCGTCTCGGAATACGGCCCCGCTGTCGCGAGCATCACAGCGGGCTTTTGCAAAGCGAAACACCCCGTTCCGGTCGCACGCGACCATATTCAGACATTTCTACTCCAGAATGTCTGAGACTATTCAACCGGTATCTCTGCCGACTTTCCAAACACGCGCCGTTCTTCGCTTGAACCGATGAAAGTGATGTTGTGGGTCTTGAACTTTGTGCCTCTATGATTGATCAGTCCGTGTCCATCAGCCAACGCTTGACGGATCAGATAGCGCTCTACAAGGAGCAATACGGCCTCAGTATTGCGAGGCCCCTTGGATGGAAGCAGATAGCCATAGCTAAACCAGCGAACGCCTTTCCTAACTGATTGAACTACTTCTGTTTCGCGAATGGCTTCCCGTATTTTTGCAGACTGAAGATTTTCCTTGAGACGCTTTCGAATATTGGTTGATTGGCCGATATAGAACGGTTCAACAATGTTGCCAAAAACGCGTGAGAAGAAATAAACGCCCGGCCTCGCTTCAATCTCTGCAGGAATGCTGTTGGCATCGAACAACAACTTTCTCTGGCGCGTGATTTCAATTGGTTGCTGCCATTCAATTTCAATATTCACCTGTTCTCCTCCCCGCTATAGATCAATATCCCCTCACTCACGCCGCCTTGCGCAAAGCGAACGTCTTGCCATCCGCCGTCGTTACGTAGCCAAGCCGCGCCAGTGAGGCCAGGACCTCGCCGACCTTCTTCTCGGTGGTCCTCGTACGCTTGAACTGCGCCGCGAGCGTCGTCGCGTCGAGCGGACCGCTGGCGGCGGTGAGTGCGGCGAACACTGCTGCGGTCTGCTCCACGGCGCCGCTCGGAAAGCTCGGCTTCTGCTCGACGGCGGGAATGAGCTCGACTGCCGCCTGCGCGCCCTCTTCCGCGGCCGCCTGCTTGTCGACGCCCTTGGCAAAGCGCGGGATCTGGTAGTCGGGCCGGAGCCAGCGCACCTGGCCGCGCTTCTCCTCCGCAGCCCGCTGTTTGTTGAGCGCGACCAGCCGGGCCAGGATGTCCTCATCGGAGAGATCGGCCGGCCAGCCATAGGCCTCGGAGACGGCGAGATCGAGCCTGTCGTGCAGCTCCTTGAGGATCAGCACGAGACCATCGTCGAAGGTCTTGCGATCATCCTCATCGAGCGCGGCCGGAGACGTCCCGGCCCGCAACTTTTCGAGCACGTTGTAGAGGCCGGTCAGAGTTAGGTGGGGATGCTCAGCCAATACCGTTTTACGATGCGCGTCGAGCTCCTGCGCCGTCGTCCTGATCTGGCTTTTGGTGATGTCGCTGGCGTTTGGGAACGGAAAGGGATCGAAGCAGCGTGATTTGACGTATACTGGATCGTTCCCTACGCCTAGCGCGCCTCCCGCTCGTAAAGCCCAAACGATGTGAATTTGTGATGATAGAATACCCAAATACGCGGCATCTTCGATGGCAATGACGATTAGTTTGTTGTCTGGAACAACCGAGCCATCGAGGAACTGAAAGATACGATGCTTCATCGTTTCTACAGTGACAACGAATCTTCGGAGATCAACCAATGCTGGACGAATTTCTGGCCGCGGCTTCCCAAACAGCCACCACTCATTTGCGTAATCTTGCGAGTCTTTACTACCGGATCGCGCCGCTTCTTCCACGCGTACCGGCCGAACTGTGGAAGCGATATGCTGATATATCTCAGGGAATCTAAGGCGGACTTCTTCCTCCAATAGTCCAAATAGGTCGATAACCATTGCGTCCCTTGACTTACCGGTAAGGTCGCGTCCATTTCGGTACTCTCGAATGTAAGTCTCGGCGCCATTGCGCTTACCTAATCCAAGGTGTTTCGCCTGTTGAGGAGTTACTATGAAGCCCTTTCCGTGGAGCTTGACTCCAGGTGAACAGATGCCCTCATTGGCCCGGAGCATCTTTGCAGCAGTAACGTCGACTCCAATCGTCAGATCAGAATTGATCGGTCCAAAGAACTCGTCGAATTCGATGCGAGGTGTATCGGTATTGAGCTCCGCCTCACTCTTGATGTCGCGTAAAACTCCATCGCGCTTTCCCAATTCTGCCACGGTCATCGCAATCCTGACTGCCGCGGCATCAGGAGTGACTTTCGTCCACGGATGGTCAGGGATGGCCATCACCAGCGACACCGGCTTCTTGGCCTTGAGATAGCGCTCCATCACCCGGCGCTGAAAGACTTGCGAGATCGAATTGGTCGTCACGAAACCGAACCGACGCAGCACGGTGCCCTTGTGCGTCAGCAACTCGGCGGAGCGGTCCCACCAGTACATCACGAAGTCCGCCGACTCGTTGACGTGCGGATGAGCGCGCCACAGCGCCTCCGCGTAATCTAGCCGCGACCGGATGTCCTTGCCGCCGATGAACGGCGGATTGCCGACGATGAATTCAGCCGCGGGCCATTCCGGGCGCCGCGGCTGCGGATAGGTCTCCTTGCCGTCGACGATCTTCGGGATCGGATCGCCGTCCCAGGTCAAGACAGCGTTCTTGACCTGGATGTTCTTGAACGCGCGCAGGATCGGCTCTTCCGGCGGGCCGCCCTTAGTGCGGAAATGCCATTGCAGATAGCCAATCCACAGCACAAGCTCCGCGATCGCGGCGGCGCGCGGATTGATCTCGAGTCCTAAGAACTGATGCGGATCGACGCTGTGCGAGCCGAGGCCGCGCAGCGATTCCTGGCCGCCGAGGTCGAGCAGTGCCTCCAGCACCTCGCCTTCCAGACGCTTCATCAGCTCCAGCGACACGTAGAGGAAGTTGCCCGTGCCGCAGGCCGGATCGAGCACGCGCGTCTCGCATAGCCTGTCATGAAACGCCTGCACTTCCGCCGCCGCACCCTTGAGGTCGCCCAGCGAGCGCTTTGTCTCGGCGGTGGCCTGGACGTTGCGCCAGTCCTCGCGCAAGGGTTCGATCACGGTCGCCACCACCAGACGCTCGACATAGGCGCGGGGCGTATAGTGCGCGCCGAGGCGCTTGCGCTCGGTCGGGTCCAGCGCCTGCTCCAACAAGGTGCCGAAGATCGACGGATCGACCTCCTTCCACGAATAGCTTGCGGCCTGCCGCAGCTCACCGATCTCCTCGCGTCCTAGCGGCAGAGCGGCGCGGCTGCGGAAGAACTCTCCGTTGAACCTTTTGACCTTGGTCTTGAGGACGTGCGCCCACGTGCCAAGGTCCATCGCCTCCCAGAGCTGGCCGACATCGTGCCTGAAGGCTTCCGGCGTCTTCTCACACGCCTCCAGCACCTCCTTGAAGGATTTCTCCGGCAACAGCCCGACGTCCTCGGCGAACATCGTGAACAGGCAGCGCATCAGGAACATGGCGACGTTTTCCGCCGCGTAGTTCTGCTTCTCAAGCGCCAGCGACACCTGCGCCAGCCGCTTGGCGATGTCGCGCGTAACCTTTGCCGATTTCTGCGACGGATCGAGCGACTTCGGCTCGAGCCAGATCTTGCGCAAGAGATCGCGGACCTCTGGCTTGCGCAGGTCTTCGAGATAGATGCGGAAGCCCTGGCGGTCCGGAAACTGTGTGTAGTTCTTGCCCTGGCCGGAGAAGTCTGCATAGACCTCGATGCAGTGGCCGACGTCACAGACGAGAATGAAGGGCGGCCAGCCATGGGCGGTCGGCAGCGCGCGGGCATATTCCTCGGCCTGGCGCTTGGCGTTCAGCATCAGCACGTCCCAAGCCCGGTTGGCGCTGCGGCGGCCGCGCGCGTCGGCCGGCAGCTCGGTCGTGAACAGGTCGTTCTGACCGGCAACCTTCTTGGCGCCCTTCAGCCGGCTCTGCTTGGCTTCCAGCACGAAGCTGTTGCGCTTGTAGAGATCGATGCGGCCATAGGAATCACCATCATCCTTGTGCCGCATCACGGCGCGCTCGAACACATAATCGTTGTGCTCGTGGGTGGCGTCGGCCGGATCCGGCAGCGGCAGGCCGAGCAGCGTGATCAGCTCGTTGAGGAACGAGGCATAGTTCGCCCGCTCCTGCCCGCCCTCGCGGCCGAGCCAGCGTGCGATGAACTTGTCTATGGCGTCGGTGGTTGTCGATTCCCCCATGGGAGGCAAACTAGTCGCTCCGGCGTAGGCAGCACAACCCCTGATGGCTCGCGCTTGGCCCGTGGTTGGAATTCAGCCCCCGGGGCAGGGATGGATTCCGGGCTCGCTCACCGGGCCATCAGCTTCGCTGATCGCCCGGTGGGCGCCCCGGAATGACGAGGAGAGAAGCGAGTATGCCGATAGATACAGAACGCGGAGGGCGTTTCGTCGGTCGAGCGCGGTCGGCAGGCGAATCGTCTACCTCACACACCTTCGAGCGACTTCGGATAAATATTATTCTCTTGCGTATTTTCGGAAATCATGATTGTATCCCCGCATCCCGCCTCAACGAGAGGGGCGTTGCGCGCGATCGTCACGACACGCGAGGTGGGGAGGCGATGGCCGCGGTCTGCCGCAGCGTGTCTTCGGGCGCGCCGACGAACGGTGGGGCGTGGACGTGAAGTCGCAGGGTCCTGACACCCCGACGCTGGTGTCACCCGCGCAATGCGCGTCAGCGCATTGTCGCGGTATGGTGGCCAACAAGCCCGGCGCACCAGGGAGACTGCGTATAAGCGTTAAGACCGTCGCGCAGGGAATGCCGGATGATCGGCAGCACCTGTGGTACCTGCCGCCTGCATTTTTTACGCAGGCGGGCCATGGGTGAGGCGTTCACCCGGCATTCCCTGCGCCCTCTCATGTTTCGGAGGGACATGGTCGCTGCAGGACTCGGGCGAGGTAGGCCGCGAGATCGCGGAGGCGTGTCCGGAGCTGTTTGAGATGTGAATCGGGAGAACAGGCGGTCCGCGCGCGGCGCGTACAGGCGTGTCCGTGAACTGCGCGATCTCACTGCGCAGTCGTCGTTAGGTCACTCAGACCGTCATGGCCGGGCTTGACCCGGCCATCCAGCTTCTTGAAAGACGTCCATCGAGGGGATGGATGCCCGGGTCAAGCCCGGGCATGACGAGCTGATGAAACTCGCTTGCCGGCGCGCTCGATCAACCAGCCAGGTCCAGCTTCGACTCCACGGTCGAGTCCGCGTTCAGGCGGTAGATGATCGGCACGCCGGTCGCCAGTTCGCGCTTCAAAATGCCTTCGGGGGTCAGCTTCTCCAGCACCATGATCAGGGCGCGCAGCGAGTTGCCGTGGGCGGCGACGAGTGTGCGTTGGCCGCGGAGGACGCCGGGCAAAATCTCTTGCACGTAGTAGGGCAGCGCGCGGGCGAGGGTGTCCTTGAGGCTTTCGCCGCCGGGCGGCGGGACGTCGTAGGAGCGGCGCCAGACGTGGACCTGCTCCTCGCCCCATCTGGCGCGGGCGTCGTCCTTGTTGAGGCCAGAGAGGTCGCCATAGTCGCGCTCGTTGAGCGCGAGATTCTTCGAGGTCGGCAGGCCGGGCTGGCCGAGCTCGTCGAGGATCAGCTTCAGCGTGTGCTGGGCGCGCGTCAGATCCGAGGTGAAGGCGACGTCGAAGGTCAGGCCCTGCGCCTTCAGCTTGCGGCCGGCGTCCTTGGCTTCGCTGACGCCCTGCTCGGTGAGGTCAGGATCCTTCCAGCCGGTGAACAGGTTCTTCAGGTTCCACTCGCTCTGGCCGTGGCGCACCAGCACCAGGAGACGTTCGCTCATTGCTAACTGATCCACTTGGTTTGATTAGAACAGGTCCTTGAGGCCGAGCACATCGTCCATCGTGTAATGGCCCGGCGGCTTGCCATGCGCCCACAGCGCCGCCTTGAGCGCGCCATGCGCGAAGATCATGCGGTCCTCGGCCTGGTGCGACAGCACGAGGCGCTCCGACGGACCGGCGAAGATGACGCTGTGATCGCCGGCCGCGGTGCCGCCGCGCAGCGAGGCGAAGCCGATGTCGCCGCTGCGGCGCGCGCCGGTGATGCCGTCGCGGCCGCGCGCGGAATGCTGATCGAGCGAGATGCCGCGGCCGTCGGCCGCCGCGCGTCCCAGCATCAGGGCCGTGCCCGAGGGCGCGTCGACCTTGTGCTTGTGGTGCAGCTCGAGGATCTCGATGTCGAAATTCGCATCGAGCGACTTCGCCACCTGCCTGACCAGCGCCGCCAGCAAATTGACGCCGAGGCTCATATTGCCGGACTGCACGACGATGGCGCGCTTGGTGACGCTCTTGATGACGGCGTCGTCGGACGACGACAGGCCAGTGGTGCCGACGACGTGGACGATGCCGCGCTCGGCGGCGATGGCGACGTTGGCGATGGTCGCGGCCGGCACGGTGAAATCGAGAATGCCGTCGGCCTCGGCCGACATCGCCCAGAGGTCCGCCGACAGCTTGATGCCGTTGGCTGGCAGCCCGGCGAGCACGCCGGAATCCTTGCCGATCAGCTCCGAGGTTGGCGCTTCCAGCGCCCCGGCCAGCACCGCGCCCTCGCTTTCGGCGATGGCCCGCACCAAGGCGCGGCCCATGCGGCCGCCGGCTCCTGCAACGATCAAGCGCATCCTGGACATGTCGCGTTCCTCCGCCCCGTCAAGGGCTATAGCCGGGGCAGGCGGCGGCGGCAACCAAGGCCGCTGCGACGCAAGGCGCCGCCCAGCTCAGGGCTGCGGGCCGTCATAGCCCTCGATGATGACCAGGTCGCCTTCCGAGTGCGGCGAGCGCATCGCGACCAGGCGCTGGTATTCGGCGGAATTGTAGCAGGCGAGCGCGGTCTCGTAGTCCTTGAACTCGATCACGACGTTGCGCGAGCGCGATGAGCCTTCCTTGGTCTGGTACTGGCCGCCGCGCACCAGGAACCTGGCGCCGTACTGATGGAACACGGCGCCGTTCTGCGCGACGTACTCCTTGTAGCCGTCCATGTTGTGCACGTCGATGCGGGCGATCCAATAGGCCTTGGGCATCCCTGTCGTCTCCTTGTTCTGGCTCTTGCTTAAGCTCGGTTGGTCTTGCCGACCAGCGCGACGGCGCCGGCGATGTCCGCGACGATGCTCTCGGCGGCGGCGGCGGGGTCCGCGGCGCCGGTGACCGGACGGCCGACGACGAGGCGGTCGGCGCCGCCGGCGATCGCAAGCCGCGGGGTCATGATGCGCTTCTGATCGGCAACGTCCGATCCCACTGGGCGGATCCCGGGGGTGACGAGCTGCATGTCAGGGCCGACCAGCGGGCGGACCAGCTGGGTCTCCTCGGGCGACAGGATCAGGCCGTGGATGCCGATCTCCTTGGCCTGCACGGCGCGCTTCGCCACGAGATCCTTGACGCCCATGGCGTAGCCGGCGGCGGCGAGATCGGAATCGTCATAGGAGGTCATCACGGTGACGGCGAGCAGCTCGAGGCTGGAGCCCGCGGCCCCTGCCAGCGCGGCCTTCATGCTCTGCGAGAAGCCGTGCACGGTGAGGAAGCGGGCGCCGAGCCTGGCGATCTGGCGGGTGGCGCGCTCGACGGTGGTCGGGATGTCGTGCAGCTTGAGGTCCATGAAGACGTGCTTGCCCTCGGCCGCGAGACGCTCGGCGAGGCCGAGGCCGCCGGCATAGGTCAGCTCCATGCCGATCTTGTAGAACGTCACGGCATCGCCGAGCCGTGCGATCATCGCCTCGGCCTCGGCCACGCCGGGCAGGTCGAGCGCCACGATCAGTCGGTCGCGCGGAGCAATCTCGGTCGGCATGTCACCTCACACTGTGGGTTGCGCAAAATCGATCAGCTGCCGCACCAGAGCATCGAGCGCGGCTGTATCGGCCGGCAGCCTGAGCCGATCCATGTCGTTATACGCCTTGTCGGCGAAGGCCAGCGCCAGCTGGCTCGGGATCACAGTGGCGTTGCACGCCGTCAGCATCAGCCGCAGCGCGGCGAGCGCGCGGACGCCGCCGAAGCGGTTCTCGGAGGCTGCGGCGATCGCAAAGGGACGGCTGCGAAACACATGGCCGCGCCCTTCCGGCGGCTCATCCACGCGCGACAACCAGGCCAGCGCGTTGCCGAGCAACGGCGGCACCGCGGCGTTGTATTCGGGCGTGACCAGCAGGACGCCGTGATGCGCTGACATCATCCGCTTCAGGTTGACCGCGTCGCGCGGCACGCCGGAGCGGGCCTCGAGGTCGGCGTCATAGATCGGCAGCGGAAAGTCGGCGAGCGAGATGCGCGTGATGTCGACACCGGCCTGCACGAACTGATAGGCGGCGGCGGCGGCGAGCTTGGTGTTGTGCGAGCCGGCCCGCGTCGAGCCGGGGATGATGAGGATCTTCAGGACGGACATCGTGCGGCCGGGAAACGACCCGCCACGACGAGCCGCGGCTGCCGGTCAGGGCTTGCGATACACCCAGACGCGCGCCGGCGGAAGGTTCATCCAGATCCGCTCGGAGGCTTCGGTCTTGACACCGGGTAGCGATTTCGGAATCGGCGGGACGACCGAATAGGTGAACTGCACGAACGGCGCGTTGGGCGCCATGGCGGCGAACGCATCGCGCACCAGCTTCATGCGGGTCAGCATCGGCTTGGTGACCAGCGGCAGGCCGGAGACGACGGCGGAGGCCGGGGCGCCCAGCACGTTCCACAGCGTGTCGCGGAGGCGATAGGCGTCGCCCTGGACGACCTTGGCCTGCGGATAGCGGTCGCGCAGCAGGGCGCAGAAGCTCGGATTGTACTCGACCAGCACCAGCCGCTTCTGGTCGATGCCGTGCTCGACGAGCGCGGCCGTGATCGCACCGGTGCCGGGCCCGAGCTCGATCACCGGGCCGGTGCCGTGCGGATCGACATACTGTGCCATGGTGCGCGCCAGCAGCCGTCCCGACGGCATGACGGCGCCCATATGCAGCGGCTTCTCGATCCATGAGCGGAGGAAGCGCACCTCGTCGTCAAGACGAAGAGGCTTTTTCGACGCACGCACGGACGTTTGCAGGGGCATCTCAGTACCAGACGGGACCGTTTTCACGGCGATGTCAGAAAAGAGTCACAAAGACGTATAGGTCGCGGGCGGGACGGTCAAGCCGAACCGTAACTCACGATTAAGGCTGCCGGGTCCGCGTCCTTACAGTTGAACTTGATAATTTTTTGCATGTGCAGAGCAGCAAAGCGCGCGCTGCGGTACAACTTCTGGTCGCAATGACAGACTCCTTCGGAGGGCGCGGCACCGCTCAGCTTGCCGCCTTGCCGAAGAAGTCCTTGACCTTGGTGAAGAAGCCGGCCGCTTCGGGCTGGGTGGCGCCGGACGACAGCTTCTCGAACTCGGCCAGCAGCTCCTGCTGCTTCTTGGTCAGGTTCTGCGGCGTTTCGACCACGACCTGGACATACATGTCGCCGGTCTGGCGCGAACGCAGCACCGGCATGCCCTTGGCAGCGATCCTGAACCGCCGGCCCGACTGCGCACCAGCGGGAATCTTGACCTTGGTCTTGGCCTTGTCGATCGTCGGCACCTCGAACTCGCCGCCGAGTGCGGCCGTGACCATCGAGATCGGTACGCGGCAATGCAGGTCGGCGCCGTCGCGCTGGAAGAACTCGTGCGCGGTCAACGACAGGAAGATGTAGAGATCGCCCGGCGGGCCGCCACGCAGGCCAGCCTCGCCTTCGCCCGCAAGACGGATGCGGGTGCCGTCCTCGACGCCCTGGGGGATGTTGACCGACAGCGTGCGGTCGCGCGTGACACGGCCGGAGCCGGAGCAGGACGGGCACGGATCCTCGATCATCTGGCCGCGGCCGTGACAGCCCGGGCAGGTCCGCTCCAGGGTGAAGAAGCCCTGGGCCTGGCGCACCCGGCCGGCGCCGCCGCACATCGCGCAGGTCTTCGGCTTGGTGCCGGCCTTGGCGCCGGTGCCGGAGCAGGGCTCGCAGGTCACCGAGACCGGGATCTCGATCTGCGCGGTCTTGCCCTGGAAGGCTTCCTCCAGCGTGATCTCCATGTTGTAGCGCAGGTCGGCGCCGCGCTCGCGCCCCGTGCCGCCGCGCCGCTGTCCGGCCATGCCGAACAGGTCTTCGAAGATGTCGGAGAACGACGAGGCGAAGCCGGCGCCGAAGCCATGCGGACCGCCGCCAGCGCCCTGCTCGAACGCGGCATGGCCATAGCGGTCATAGGCGGCGCGCTTGTCGGCGTCGCGCAGCACCTCATAGGCTTCGTTGATTTCCTTGAACTTCACTTCGCTGGAGGCATCGCCCGGATTCTTGTCCGGGTGCCATTTCATGGCGAGCTTGCGGAACGCCGTCTTCAGCTTGCCCTCGTCGGCGTCGCGCTCGACTTCCAGGGTCTCGTAATAGCAGCGCTTGGTGGACATCAATCAAACCCGCCCGAACATCGTCAGACCTGAACGGCTCGCGCGCATCCCGCGCGCCAGTTCAATGAAAATGACCCCCATCCAACGAGACGCTGGCAGCGCTCTTTGGCATGGGGGTCATGGCTATCAGCCTCTACCGTCGCTTAAGCAGATTTCTTCTTGTCGTCGTCGACCTCGGTGAACTCCGCGTCGACGACGTCATCCTTGGCAGCGTCGCGGGCCGCGTCGCTCTCGGCCTGCTGCTTGTACATGGCCTCGCCGAGCTTCATCGACGCCTGCGCCAAGGTGTTCGTCTTGGTCTTGATCGCCTCGGCGTCGTCGCCCTTCAGAGCTTCCTTGAGGTCGCTGAGCGCGTCCTCGATGGCGCGGCGCTCGGTCTCGGCGACCTTCGAGCCATGCTCGGTCAGCGCCTTCTCGGTCGAGTGGATCAGCGCATCGCCATGGTTCTTGGCATCGACCGCCTCGCGGCGCTTCTTGTCCGCCGCGGCGTTGGCCTCGGCGTCCTTGACCATCTTGTCGATGTCGGCCTCCGACAGGCCACCCGAGGCCTGGATGCGGATCTGCTGCTCCTTGCCGGTCGCCTTGTCCTTGGCGGACACGTTCACGATGCCGTTGGCGTCGATGTCGAACGTCACCTCGATCTGCGGCATGCCGCGCGGCGACGGCGGAATGCCCATCAGGTCGAACTGGCCGAGCATCTTGTTGTCGGCCGCCATCTCGCGCTCACCCTGGAAGACCCGGATGGTGACCGCGTTCTGATTGTCCTCGGCGGTCGAGAACACCTGGCTCTTCTTGGTCGGGATCGTGGTGTTGCGGTCGATGATGCGGGTGAACACGCCGCCCAGCGTCTCGATGCCCAGCGACAGCGGGGTCACGTCGAGCAGCAGCACGTCCTTGACGTCGCCCTGCAGCACGCCGGCCTGAATCGCCGCACCGATCGCCACCACCTCGTCCGGGTTGACGCCCTTGTGCGGCTCCTTGCCGAAGAACTGCTTCACCATCTCCTGGATCTTCGGCATGCGAGTCATGCCGCCGACGAGCACCACTTCGCCGATCTCGCCGGCGGTCAGGCCGGCATCCTTCAGCGCCTTGCGGCACGGCTCGATGGTCTTCTCGACCAGATCGGCCACCAGCGCCTCGAACTTGGCGCGGGTCAGCTTCATCGTCAGATGCTTCGGACCGGACTGGTCCGCGGTGATGAAGGGCAGGTTGATTTCGGTCTGGGTGGTCGACGACAGCTCGATCTTGGCCTTCTCGGCAGCTTCCTTGAGGCGCTGCAGAGCGAGCTTGTCGTTGCGCAGGTTGATGCCCTGCTCCTTCTGGAATTCGTCGGCGAGGTAGCTGACCAGACGCATGTCGAAGTCTTCACCGCCGAGGAAGGTGTCGCCGTTGGTCGACTTCACCTCAAACACGCCGTCGCCGATCTCCAGGATCGAGACGTCGAAGGTGCCGCCGCCGAGGTCGTAGACGGCGATCGTGCCGGCCTTGGTCTTGTCGAGGCCGTAGGCAAGCGCAGCCGCGGTCGGCTCGTTGATGATGCGCAGCACCTCGAGGCCGGCGATCTTGCCGGCGTCCTTGGTGGCCTGGCGCTGGGCGTCGTTGAAATAGGCAGGGACCGTGATGACGGCCTGGTCGACCTTCTGGCCGAGATGGGCTTCCGCGGTCTCCTTCATCTTCTGCAGGATGAAGGCGGAGACCTGCGAGGGCGAATAGGACTTGCCGTCGGCCTCGACCCAGGCGTCACCATTGCCGCCCTTGACGATCTTGTAGGGGACGAGCTTCTTGTCCTTCTCGACCATCGGGTCGTCGTAGCGGCGGCCGATCAGGCGCTTCACTGCGAAGAAAGTGCGCTCGGGGTTCGTGACGGCCTGGCGCTTGGCGGGCTGGCCGACCAGACGTTCGCCATCGTCACTGAACGCGACGATCGACGGCGTGGTGCGCATGCCCTCGGCATTCTCGATGACTTTCGACGTCTTGCCGTCCATGACGGCCACGCACGAATTCGTGGTGCCGAGATCGATCCCGATGACCTTTCCCATGGTCTCATATCCTTCTTTTTGCGGCAGGTTGGGTGGGGCCCTGACGGCGCCCCCATCCAAAACCCCCTCAGATCAAATGCTCGCGATATTGCGACGATGAGCGTCATATAGGAGGGGGGGAGTGACCCGCAAGGACCGGACCAGACCCGGGCACGCGGAAAAGCCGCGGATTTTTCCTGACATCGTGAAACAGCAGGCCCGGACCGCGCAACGGCTTGACGACGGTACCGCCAAGACATCGGCTGGCCTCGTTCATGTGCCCATCTGGTCCGCGCCGAGGCCGTATTGTCGCCGCCATCGCACCGCGCAGCCGCCAAAACGAATCATGCTTAGCGAAGCCATAATCGATCCGTGCCGGCTCCGCCGCCGGAACCTCTCGCCGCACCCGATCGGTCTGTTGCCGGCGCGGCAAACCCGTTAAAAGGCGTGGCTTCGATCGGCTGCGTGGGGACGACGGCCGGCCGGATGCACAGGTTAGCGAACGAGGCTGCTCCGTCATGACGTTATCCCGACTTCTCGCCACGGCGATCGTGTCGATGTCCCTGCTGAGCCCGGCATTGGCGGCCGATGCGATCTTCCCGACCGGCGTCCGGATCGGGCTCGCCCCACTGGTCGGCCTGAGCCAGGCCAAGACCTTCACCGGCTTCGAAACCGAGGATCACAGCGTCAAGGTGCTGCTGACGGAGCTGCCGGCCAAGGCCTATGGCGAGGTCAAGACCGCCTTCACCGCCAACCCCGGCGGCATGGGGAACGTCAAGCCGGAAAGCATCGAAACGCCGGCGGGAACGGCCTACTACACCGTCGAGAACGGCCGTGACGGCGCCGCGCCGGTGCGGCGCTACTCGATGATCGTGCCCGGCGCCGGCTTCTCCGGTTACGTGGCGGTGCAGATTCCGGAAAGTGCGAGCAAGATCTACACCGACGATGCCGTGCGCCAGATGTTCGCCACCGCCGTGGTCCGCAAGGAGGTCCCGGTGGACGAGCAATTGTCCATCATGCCGTTCAATGTCACCGATCTCTCCGGCTTCAAGACCATTCGCACGCTCGGACCCGGCGCGCTGATTCTCGCCGACAACGACGAGGAGAAGGGATTCGAGGCGGCGCCGTTCGTGGTGATCGGACTGGTCGCCGGGGTGGCGCCGGAGGCCGCCGACCGGGCGCGGGTCGCGCAGCAGGCGGTCACCACCATTCCCGGCGTTCGCGACGCCCGCATCACCATGTCCGAGCCGATCCGGATCGAGGGCCAGCCCGCCTATGAGAGCCGGATCGAGGCGATCAGCGGCAAGGACAATACGCCTGTGACGGTGGTGCAATGGCTGCGCTTTGGCGGCCCGAACACGCTGCGGATCATCGGCAGCGCGCCGCGCGACCAATGGTCGACCGCCTTTCCGCGTTTCCGCGCGGTCAGGGACGGCATCCAGCCGAAAGGCTAGCGCCGCGGCGGCTCAGTTCGCGCGCCGGACATAGACGTCGACGTTCTGCACCGTCTCGGCGAGGCGATAGTCGCCCATCAGGCGGTCGAGCTCCGGCGTGGCGTGCAGCCATTGGCCCCATTCGCTGGTCATGTTGTCGACCAGCAGGATCGACGGCGCGAACCGCCTGATGTCGTCGGCCAGCCAACCGCGCTCGCGCTGCGCATAGGGCTCGATCCGGGCCAGCGCCTGATCGTCGGCACCCATCTCGCGGGCAAACTCCTGATAGGTCGCGACCAGCAGGCTCTGCTCGCGCGAGGTCCATACGCCACCGACGGCGCGCGTCAGCGGATGGGCAAGGCCGGCATTGCCGGAGATCACCAGGATGCTCGGATAAACGATCCCGGTGCGCTGGATCGCCGGCTGCAGGAAACGCCCGTCGAGGGCGGCGTTGAACCACCACAGCGCCGTGACGAGCAGGCCAGCTCCTACCGCCGCGATTGCAACACTCGACCTCGCCGCCGCGCCGTCTGGCTTCGGCGCGGACGCCGTCACGGCGGTGACGAAGCCGAGCCCGGCAAAGGCCAGCATCGGATAGGAATGATACGGCCAGCCCTTGCGCTGCAGAAGATAGATCATCAGGAACGCCGCCGACGCGCTCAGCAGCAGCAATAGCGTCGGCGTCACGGTGCTGCTGCGCCTCAGCACCAGCGCGGCGATCAGGGTGAGCACGCACAGCACCACGCCCGGCTTCATCACCATCATCGGGAATGGCAAGCCGAAGGCGTAGACGTCGCGGATCAGCGGCCACATCGCGCTGAAGAACTCGGGGAACAGCAGCACCGTGCCAAGGCTGTAGGCCGACAGCAGCAGCGCTGCGATGACATTCTCTGGCGCGAGCAGCACGCGCGCCGATCTCAATTGCGCCGCGACGATGCCGAGGACGCAGAGCATCGCCAGCGCGAAATGCGGCTTGAAGCACAGCGCGAGCCCTAGCCCTGCGCCGGCAACAGCGCTCGCCCACAGCGGCGGCGCCTCGCGATTGATGCGCAGCGCCAGCACGGCGAACACCGGCATCAGCTCGATGACGGCGATATGCTCGCGCTGCCCGAAGCACTGCGCCGGCAGCACGCCGAGCACGACGACTGCGGCGATCGCCAGCGGCCATTTCTGGCGCTGTCCCAGCGCAGCTGAATCGCGGAGGATGAGCATGCTCACCGCGACCGACGGCGCGATGGCCATGAACAACAGGCCGTCCAGGACGACCTCAGCGGGAAAGTCGACGCCGCGCGCGATCACGATGGCCGGGACATAGACCAGCACGGCCATCGGCGGGTTGGTCTCGAGGATCTCGGAGTACAGCCGCTGCCCGTCGAGCCAGCGCTCCGCGGCGATCAGGAGCCAGCTGACATCGGTGTTCGCGGCCACCAGATGACGCATCAGGATGGCGGTTGCGAACAGGATCAGGAGCAGCGTCGCCGCCGAAAGGCCGGACCATCGGCCAGCCACCTTCAGCGACGGTAGCGTGAGGCCGCCATCCGCATCGACATTCAAGCTCATGGTCCGGCTCCGTAGGATTACGGACCATATTCGGGCACCGTTAATGGATTGCTGCTTCCGCTCACGTCGATCCTGGGTCTATGATCCCGGGCGTCAGGCGGTAACCTGGGAGAGCCGGGCCATTTGGTCACCGTACTGAGGTGTCTTGGTACTGAGATGTCTCGATCGGGGGAAAATTGACATGAACCGACGTCGAATCCTGCGGCTGCTCGGCAGCTCCGCCTTTGCGGCCGTGGTGGCCGATACGACCCGCGCGCTGGCCGCGCCGATCAAGCCGGACGACAAGTCGGCGCTGCTGGTGATCGACGTCCAGAACTGCTTTCTGCCCGGCGGCAGCCTCGCCGTGAAGGAGGGCGAGCAGGTCGTGCCGGTGATCAACAAGATCGCAAAGGCCTTCAGCAATGTCGTGCTCACGCAGGACTGGCACACGCCGGAGCACGTCTCGTTCGCGTCGAGCCATGCCGGCAAGAAGCCGTTCGAGCTGGTCGACCTCTCCTACGGCAAGCAGGTGCTTTGGCCGGATCATTGCGTACAGGGCACCGACGGCGCCGGGCTGTCCAAGGATCTTTCGATCCCGCAAGCCGAGCTCATCATCCGCAAGGGCTTCCACAAGGACGTCGACAGCTACTCGGCCTTCACCGAGGCCGACGGCAAGACCACGACCGGGCTTGCCGCCTATCTGAAGGCGCGCGACATCAGTACGGTGTACGTCGCCGGATTGGCGACCGATTTCTGCGTCGCCTGGACCGCGCTCGATGCGCGCAAGGCCGGCCTCGACACGTTCGTGGTCGAAGATGCCTGCCGCGGCATCGACACCCAGGGCTCGCTGGCCAAGGCGTGGACCGACATGGCGGCCGCCGGCGTCAAACGGATCAGCTCCGCCGACATCGCGGCATAGTCCAGCAGACGTTCTCGCGCCGAAAATAAAACAGCCACGGGCGGGACCCGTGGCTGTTTTTGATTCTGCGGTTGAGCCGATCAGGCCGCGTCATTACCGGCGGCCGGAGCGGCTTTCGCGCCACCCTTGGAGACACCGACCAGGGCCGGACGCAGCACGCGCTCGCCGATCATGAAGCCGGCCTGCACGACCTGCACCACCGTGCCCGACGGCACCGAGGGATCGGGGACCTCGTACATCGCCTGCTGGAAATTGGGGTCGAACTTCTGGCCCGTCGGATCGAACTTCTTGACGCCGTTCTTTTCGAGCGTGTTGAGCAGCGAGCGCTCGGTGAGCTCGACGCCCTCGATCAGCGATTTGAGGCCGGCATCGGCATTGTCACGCGTTTCCGCCGGCACGGCGTCGAGCGCACGCTGCAGATTGTCGGCGATGTCGAGCACGTCGCGGGCAAAGCCGGTGATCGCGTACATGCGCGCATCGGCAACTTCGCGCGCGGTGCGCTTGCGCAGGTTCTCCATCTCCGCCAGCGTGCGCAGCATCTTGTCGCGCGCATCCGCGGCTTCCTTGGCCAAAACCTCAACTGAGCCGGGCTCGGGGTCGTCAGGCATGATGTACGGCTTTGAGACGACGGGGTCGCTGGCCTGCGCCGGGTTTTCCGGATCGTTCTCATGCAGGTCGGGATCGGTCATGGACAGACTTCTCGCAAGTTCGGCGGTTCTGGGGATGTCGGGCGGGATATCGTGCTTTGAGCAGCGAAAATCAAGCGCAGCCTCGCAGGGGCGCTTCCTTCGAATTAACCATGGTTCGTATCAGCCACCCATCAGGCGGCTGAGCAGGCGCGCGGCATAGTCGACGGTCGGAATCACCCGGGCATAGTTGAGCCGGGTCGGACCGATGACGCCGAGCACGCCGACGATGCGGCCGGTGGCGTCGGAATACGGCGACACGATGGTGGACGATCCCGACAGCGAGAACAGCTTGTTCTCGGAGCCGATGAAGATGCGGACGCCCTCGGCATTCTCGGCACGTCCGAGCAGATCGACGACACCGCGCTTGGTTTCGAGATCGTCGAACAGCCGACGGACGCGTTCGAGATCATCGAGCGCGTGCAGATCCTCGAGCAGATTGGCATGGCCGCGCACGATCAGCTGACGCTCGTCACTGTCACCGCCGGACCAGCTCGCGACACCCGCCGCGATCACCTTCTGCGTCAGCTGATCGAGTTCGGCGCGATCGCTCGCGAGTGCGGTTTCGAGCTCGAGCCGCGCCTCGGCCAGCGTTCGCCCGCGGATCCGCGCATTGAGAAAATTCGATGCCTCGGTGAGCGCCGAGGACGGCACGCCCGGCGGCAAGGTCAGAACCCGGTTCTCGACCTGTCCATCCTCACCGACCAGCACGACCAGCGCGCGCTCGGGCTCGAGACGCACGAACTCGATGTGCTTCAGCCTTGTATTGGATTTCGCGGTCAGCACCACGGCCGCCGCGCGGGTCAGTCCGGACAGCCGCGTCAGCGCCTCGTCCAGCGCGGCCTCGACCGACTGCGCCCGGCCGACGGAGGCGAGCTGGCTCTGGATCGACTGCCGCTCGGCTTCGGTCATGTCGCCGACCTGCATCAGGGCGTCGACGAAGAACCGCAACCCCGCTTCGGTCGGCAACCGGCCGGCCGAGGTGTGGGGTGCATAGATCAGCCCGAGCTGCTCCAGATCGGCCATCACGTTGCGCACCGAGGCCGGCGACAAGGGAACCGCGATCAGGCGCGCGATGTTGCGCGAGCCGACCGGCTCGCCGGTCGCGAGATAGCTCTCGACGATCTGGCGGAAGATCTCGCGCGACCGCTCGTTGAGCTGCGCCAGGCCGGCAGGTGGTGTCATCAGGTTGATCGGATCGTGGTGGGCCACCAGAGACTCTCCTCCCCAGTTGCGTATAATTTGGCCATGCGGCGGCTCGGTGGCAAGTCGGTCTTGAGCCGCGTTCCCGCGTGACAAGCCCCTGATAAGCCCCTTGCCGCTGCCGGTCCCGGCTCCTAAAAGGCCGTCAAACCCGTCTTTTTGCCCATTCACGGAGAGAATCATGCGGCCGAGCCGCCGTGCACCGGATGAATTGCGCCCCGTGAGCCTGGAACGCGGCGTCGTCAAATACGCCGAGGGCTCCTGCCTGGTGAAATTCGGCGACACCCACGTGCTGGTGACCGCCACGCTGGAAGACCGGCTGCCGCCCTGGCTCAAGGGGCAGGGCCGCGGCTGGATCACCGCCGAATACGGCATGCTGCCGCGCGCCACCCTGGAGCGGACCCGGCGCGAGGCCTCCGCCGGCAAGCAGACCGGTCGCACGGTCGAGATCCAGCGCCTGATCGGCCGCTCGCTGCGGACCGCGATCGACCTGGAGGCGCTCGGCGAGCGCCAGATCACGGTCGACTGCGACGTGCTGCAGGCCGACGGCGGCACCCGCACGGCCTCAATCACCGGCGCCTGGGTGGCGCTGGCCGACTGCATCCGGTGGATGAAGACGCGCAACATGATCAAGACAGAGGTGCTGCGCGCCAATGTCGCCGCGATCTCCTGCGGCATCTACAACGGCACGCCGGTGCTGGACCTGGACTACGCCGAGGATTCCGAGGCCGAGACCGACGCCAATTTCGTCATGACCGGCGACGGCCGCATCATCGAGGTGCAGGGCACGGCCGAGAAGACGCCGTTCACCGAGGCCGAGTTCCTGGCGCTGATGGCGCTGGCCCGCAAGGGCGTGGCGCGGCTGGTCGATCTGCAGAAGATGGCGATCGCGTGAGCCGGACCCACCGCAAGCTCACCGGTCGCATCGTGATCGCGACCCACAATGCCGGCAAGCTCGCCGAGATGCGCGAGCTGCTGGCGCCGCATGGCGTCGAGGCGGTCTCGGCGGGCGAGCTCGGGCTCGGCGAGCCGGACGAGACCGGCGACACGTTCCAGGCCAATGCGCGCATCAAGGCAGTAGCGGCCGCGGAAGCGGCGCAGCTGCCGGCCTTTGCCGATGATTCCGGGATCGTCGTCCACGCGCTCGATGGCGCGCCGGGAATCTATTCGGCGCGTTGGGCCGGTCCGTCCAAGGATTTCGGCGCGGCGATGGCCCAGATCGAGCGCCTGCTGCAGGAGCGCGGGGCTGTCAGCGCCGACAAGCGCACTGCGCATTTCGTCTCGGCACTGTGCGTGGCCTGGCCGGATGGTCATGTCGAGGAGGTCGAGGCGCGCGTCGACGGGACGCTGGTCTGGCCGCCGCGCGGCAACGCCGGGTTCGGCTACGATCCCATGTTCCTCCCCGACGGACATGACCGCACCTTCGGCGAGATGACGAGCATCGAGAAGCATGGCCTGCCGCCGCTCGGCCTCGGCCTGTCGCATCGCGCCCGTGCCTTCGTGAAGCTCGCGGAGATCTGTCTTGAGCAGCGCTGACAGCGAAGCGTTCGGCGTCTATGTGCACTGGCCGTTCTGCCTGTCGAAATGTCCGTATTGCGACTTCAACAGCCACGTCCGGCACACAGCCATCGACCAGGACCGCTTCGCGCGCGCGTTCGCCCAGGAGATCGCGAGCACCGCCGCACGCACCGGGCCGCGCACCGTCAGCTCGATCTTTCTGGGCGGCGGCACGCCGTCGCTGATGCAGCCGCAGACGGTCGGCGCGATCCTCGATGCGATTGGCAAGCACTGGCACGTCGCTCGTGATGTCGAGGTGTCGCTGGAGGCCAATCCGACCAGCGTCGAGGCGACGCGGTTTGCGGGCTATCGCGCGGCCGGCGTCAACCGCGTCTCGCTCGGCGTCCAGGCGATGGATGACGCCTCGCTGAAGATGCTGGGGCGCCTGCACACGGCTGAGGAGGCGATGAAAGCGGTCGCGATCGCGCGGGGTGCGTTCGATCGCTATTCGTTCGACCTGATCTATGCGCGGCCCGACCAGACACCGGCGATGTGGACGGAAGAGCTAACGCGCGCGATCGGCGAGGCGGCCGAGCATCTGTCGCTGTATCAGCTGACGATCGAGGAGGGCACGCCGTTCTTCGGGCTGCACGCCGCCGGCAAGCTGAAGACGCCCGATGAGGGCCTGGCGCGCACGCTCTACGACGTCACGCAGGAGGTCTGCGGCCGTCACGGATTGCTGGCCTACGAGATCTCCAATCATGCCCGTCCCGGCGCCGAGTGCCGGCACAACCTTGTCTACTGGCGCGGCCAGGAATATGCCGGCATCGGCCCCGGCGCCCATGGCCGGCTCGACATCGACGGCATCCGGCACGCCACCGCCACCGACAAGCGGCCGGAAGCCTGGCTGATGCGGGTCGAATCCAACGGCCACGGCGTCATGACCGACGACCTCCTCAACACCGAGGAGCGCGGCGACGAATTCCTGCTGATGGGGCTGCGTCTGCGGGAGGGCATCGATCCCAAGCGCTACGCCGCGATCTCCGGACGTGCGCTCGATCCGCGCCGCATCGCGCTGCTGCGCGAGGAGGGCGCCATCATCGTCGATGCCGATGGCCGGCTACGCGTGACGCAGGAGGGCTTTCCGATCCTCGACGCCGTGGTCGCCGATCTCGCCGCGTGATCGATCGCGTCAGGTCGCGCTGAAGCTCTTCGGCGCGCCCGCGACGGCTTGGCCGCCGCCGGAGCCGACTCGCATCACTGCGAGTCCGCGCTCGTTGGTGCCGTCGCTGCGAAACCGGAACAGGCCATCGATGCCGGCGAAGCCGGAGGCGTTGGTGAGCACGTCCGGCGCAAAGCGCTGCGTGCCCTGGGTGCGCGCCAGCGCGGCAACCAGCGCCACCGCGTCATAAGCGAGCGTGGCCGTGCGCACGGGATCGCCGCCGAATCGCGTGCGGTAGCGGCCGGCGAAGGCGCGGAAGCCGGCGGGATCCGGCGCGGCATACAGGCCGCCTTGCAGGCTGGCGCTGCCATAGACCCGCGGATTGTCCCACAGCCCGGTGCCGAGCATCTGGATGTTGCGCAAGTTTGCGCCCGCTGTCGTCAACGCATCCGCCGTGGCGACGACGGACTCGCCATCATCCGCCAGCAGCAGCGCATCGGCGCCACCGAGCGCCTGCGCGACCGCGCGCGCCTGCATGGTGCGATCGCCCGAGTATTTCTCGAAGGCCACGATCCGTCCGCCGCGCCGGCTGACCGCGGTCTTGAACGCGCCTTCGACCACCGTGCCATAGGCATTGTCCGGCAGCAGCGCCGCGAACGAGCGTTTGCCGACACTTGCGGAGTAGTCGACGATGCGCGTGGCATCGGACTCCGGCAGGAAGCTCAGCAGATAGACGCCGCGCCCGGCCACGCTCGAATCGGTCGAGAAGGCGATCACGGAGATGTTGCGGGTGCGCGCCACCTGCGCCACCGCCGGTACTGATCCCGCGAACAGCGGCCCGAGGATGATCTCTGCGCCTTCGTCGGAAGCCTGCTGTGCGCCTTGCTGCGCGCCTTGCGGGCTGCCGGCGTCGTCCTTGATCAGCAGCTGGATATTCGGGTTCTGGAATTCGGCGAGCGCCATCTCGGCGGCGTTCTTCATCGATTGCGCGGCGATGCCGGCATTGCCCGAGGCCGACAGCGGCAAAATCAGCCCGACCCTGACCTGACCGTTACCGGCGACGGCCGGCTGCTGCGGCGGTCCGGCGGGGGCCGTGGGCTGCTCGAACGGGTTGGGAAACTGACCCATGCTCTGCTGCACGTTGGAGCAGGCCGACAGCAGCGGCGCGCCGACGATCAGCCCAAGCGCCGTCCGCCGGGCAACCACAGGGGCTCCCGGCTTGGCATGAGAGTTGGGATGACGCGGGCCAGTCATGGCATCTCTTCGCTCGGCCGAGACCGGCCAGAAGTTCCCCGATCGCACACCCCCCGAGGGCCGTGCGAATGATTCATATTGTCGACGAATAGTTAAGCAAAACAAAAGGCTGTCTGGGCCACACCCGCGATCAAATCGACGTTTTGCACGCTCTATCCCCTGCTCACGACCACCCTAATGAGTGCCGCTTCGTCCTTGAATCCCCGATGAACGGTGAAACCCCGGACCCGCCCGAAACTTCAATTTCGGCGCACGATCGTTCATTGGTGGCATTCCCGCGTCCGCCCCTTTAAATTACCGCGATGGGCGCCAAGGCAATCCCGAACATACCGCCGGACGACGGCAAATCTTCCACCAATTCGACCTATCTGGTGGCGGGACAACGCGTCGCGGCGCCGAGGACGCGGCCGGGCCTGTATCTCGTGGCCACGCCGATCGGTAATCTCGGTGACATCACCTTGCGCGCGCTGGAAACGCTGGCAGGTGCCGACATCATCTTCTGCGAGGACACCCGGATCACGCGCCGGCTGACCGAACGCTACGGCCTGGGTGCGGAACTCGCCGCCTATCACGAGCACAATGCCGAGGCCGTCCGGCCGAAGATCCTGCAGCGCCTGGCGGAGGGCGCCGCAATCGCGCTGGTATCCGACGCCGGCACGCCGCTGATCTCCGATCCCGGCTACAAGCTGGTGCGCGCCGCCTGCGAGGCCGGTCTCGCCGTCACCGCGCTGCCGGGGCCATCGGCCGTGCTGGCCGCGCTGAGCGTCGCCGCGCTGCCGACGGATCGCTTCTTCTTCGAGGGTTTCCTGCCGGCCAAGCAACAGGCGCGGCGCACGCGGCTCGGCGAGCTGGCGCGTGTCGAAGCGACGCTCGTGCTGTTCGAAGCCGGCAGCCGCGTGCAGGAGACGCTGGCGGATCTCGCCGACGCGATGGCGGGACGACAAGCCGCGATCTGCCGCGAGCTCACCAAGCTGCACGAGGAGGTCCTGCGCGGACCGATCACCGAGCTCGCGGCGGAGGCGAGCGGGCTGGAGACGCGCGGCGAGTTCGTGCTGGTGATCGGACCGCCGCCGCGCGACGCTAAGATCATGACCGATGGCGCGCTCGACGCGCTGCTCACCGATCTGCTGCGGCGATCGAGCGTCAAGGACGCCGTGATGCATGCCGTCGAGCTGTCGCGCCGGCCGCGGCGCGAGGTCTATGCGCGTGCACTGGTGCTCGCCAAGGAATTGCGCGCGGGAGAGGGCGATGGCGAAGACTGAGCACGCCACTGACAAGCCCGCCAAGGCTGCGAAGCCCAACAAGGAAACGAAAACCGCTTCGCCCGAGCGTATCGCCGCCTTCCGGACCGGGCTGTCGGCAGAGGCGCGTGCGGCCGCGCTGCTGATCGCCAAGGGCTACCGCATCCTCGCCAAGCGTTTCCGCACGCCGCACGGCGAGATCGACATCATCGCGCGCAAGCGCGGCCTCGTCGCCTTTGTCGAGGTCAAGGCACGCGCCTCGCTCGACGACGCGGCCTATGCGGTGACGCCACGCCAGCAGCAGCGCATCATCGATGCCGCGCAAGCCTGGCTGATGGCGCATCCCGACCATGCCGAATTCGAGCTTCGCTTCGACGCGATTCTGGTTGCGCCGCGCAGCCTGCCACGCCATCTCATGGCTGCCTTCGATGCCAGCCCCTGACACGATCCACTGCAGACAGACCGGGACCCGCCCATGAAACTCAACGTCGCCGTCCAGATGGACCCCATCGCGCGCATCAACATCCGCGGCGACTCGACGTTTGCGATGCTGCTCGAGGCGCAGCGGCGCGGTCACGGCCTCAGCTACTACACGCCGGACAAGCTCTCATTGCGTGGCGAGGAGCTGTACGCGCCGGTGCAGGCCCTGACCGTGCGCGACCAGGTCGGCGACCATTTCACGCTGGGCGAGCCGAAGCCGACGGCGTTGACCTCGTTCGATGTCGTGCTGCTGCGGCAGGATCCGCCGTTCGACCTCGCCTACATTACCTCGACGCATTTCCTCGAACGCATTCATCCGAAGACGCTGGTGGTCAACGATCCCGCCAGCGTGCGCAATGCGCCGGAAAAGCTGTTCGTGATGAACTTCCCGCAGCTGATGCCGCCGACCTTGATCTCGCGCGATCTCGACGAGATCAACGCGTTCCGCGATCAGCATGGCGCGGTCGTGATGAAGCCGCTGCACGGCCACGGCGGCGCGGCGGTGTTCCGCGTCATGCCGCAGGACATGAATTTCGGCTCGCTGTTCGACATGTTCTCGGTGACATTCAAGGAGCCCTGGGTGATCCAGCGCTTCCTTCCCGAAGTGAAGCATGGCGACAAGCGCATCATTCTGGTCGACGGCGAGTTCGCCGGCGCCGTCAATCGCGTGCCGGCCGCCGACGACCTGCGCTCCAACATGGTGCGCGGCGGCGCGGCCCAGGCGACCGACCTCAGTGCCCGCGAGCGCGAGATCTGCGACACGCTCGGCCCGGAATTGCGCGCGCGCGGCCTGCTGCTGGTCGGCATCGACGTGATCGACGGCAATCTCACCGAAATCAACGTGACCTCGCCGACCGGCATCCGCGCGATCTCCCGCCTCGGCGGCCCGGACATCGCCGCGCGCGTGTGGGATGTGATCGAAGCCAAGCGGCGCTGAGCGGGCCGCGACATAACTGGGGATAAACCCGATAGATGCGATCGTTGCGAAGCGGCGGTGGCGGGGCGTCACGGCTGACGCCAGCGCATTCCATGTTATGACGCCGTCCTCATGCGTCTCGTCCTCACCACCTGGAACATCAATTCGGTGCGCCTGCGCATCGACCTCGTCGCCAAGTTCATCAAGCAGGTGCGGCCGGATGTGCTGTGCCTGCAGGAAACCAAGTGCATCGACGATGCCTTCCCGCTGAAGCGCTTCAAGCGGCTCGGTTATGAGCACGTCGCGCTGAATGGGCAGAAGGGCTATCACGGCGTCGCCGTGATCTCGCGCTGGCCGTTCGAGAGCACCAATGTCCGCACCTTCTGCGACAAGGTGGATTCGCGCCACATCACCGTCGCGTTCGGCGAGAAGGCGCAGCTGGCGCGGCCACTGGTGCTGCATAATTTCTACGTGCCGGCGGGCGGCGACATTGCCGATCCCGCGCTCAATCCGAAGTTCGAGCACAAGCTGCAATTCCTCGACGAGATGAAGGCCTGCGAGCCGCTGCATCCGCGCGGCGACGACCGCCACATCCTGGTCGGCGACCTCAACGTCGCGCCGCATGAGCACGACGTCTGGTCGCACAAGCAGCTGTTGAAGGTGGTGTCGCACACGCCGATCGAGACCGAGAAGCTGCTCGCGGCGCAGAATCACGGCGAATGGATCGACGTCGCGCGCGAACGTATTCCGATGTCCGAGAAGGTCTACACCTGGTGGAGCTATCGCGCCGCGGACTGGACGGTGGGCGATCGCGGCCGCCGGCTCGACCACATCTGGGTGTCGCGCGCACTGAAGGACGGGATTTCCGACTTCCGGATCCTGCGCGACGCGCGAAGCTGGGAGCGCCCGTCCGATCACGTGCCGGTCACGGTGACGCTCGACGTCTAGCCGAGGCCCGCCATCACGACGTCAGCTTGGCGCCGGCCTTCAGAATGTCGCCGGCCAGCCGCGTCGCCCGATTGGCGAACTCGTCGCGCAGCCGCCGCGCGGCAAGGGCGTCGCTCTCCAGCACACGCTGGAACAGGCTGCGAGAGACCCGCACCACGGTGGAATATTCCAGCGCCGTCGCGGTCGCCGGCCGGCGCATCTCGACCAGCAGCGCGAGCTCGCCGATCAGCATGCCCGGCTTGGCGACGACCTCGGCGCCGACCTCGTCGCTGATCCGCAGCGAGCCGCGCTGGACGACATAGCCGCAATCGGCGGTGTCACCCTCGCGGAACAGCGCTTCGCCGCTCTGGATGTTGCGTTGCTCGGACCCGATCGCGATCATGCGCAGCGAATCGCTTCCCAACAGGCGCAGGGTCGGGACGCGCTCCAACAGCGCAATATCGTCTTCGATCGACATCGAGAGCCCGGGGAAGGCGGAATGGAACCAATATTATAGACGGCAAACCGCCAATCCCCGAACGTATCACGGCACCAGCTTGTAGCCACCGGCCTCCGTCACCAGAATCTCTGGATTAGCGGCATCTTTCTCGATTTTCTGCCGCAGACGGTAAATATGCGTCTCCAACGTATGGGTGGTGACGCCGGAATTGTAGCCCCACACCTCCTGCAGCAAGGTCTCGCGCGACACCGGCTGCTGGCCGGCCCGGTACAGGAAACGCAGGATCGCCGTTTCCTTTTCCGTGAGCCTGACCTTGCGCGCATTGGCGCCGGTCAGCATCTTCGAACCCGGACGGAAGCTGTAGGGACCCACCGAGAACACCGCGTCCTCGCTGGCCTCGTGCTGACGCAGCTGGGCGCGGATGCGCGCCAGCAGCACGGCAAAGCGGAACGGCTTGGCGACGTAGTCATTGGCGCCGGATTCGAGGCCGAGAATCGTATCGGAATCGGTGTCGTGTCCGGTCAGCATGATGATCGGCGCCTTGAAGCCGCCCTTGCGCAACGACCGCACCACCTCGCGGCCGTCGGTGTCGGGGAGGCCGACATCCATCAGCACCAGGTCGGGAGAGTTCGCCTTTGCCGCGCTGGCGCCCTTGGCGCCGGTGTCCACCGCCTGAGCCTCGAACTCGTCGTGCAACGACAGCTGCTCCATCAGTGTGTCGCGCAGATCGGTGTCGTCATCAACGATCAGGATCTTGCGGGCATTGGCCATTGGTACAAATCCTCTTGCTGGCGCCGGCGGGATCGGATGATGGCGCCTTCGACGGTGGGCAAAACAGGCTCAATAAGCCTTGTTTCGTCTTGAAGTAGGGGGCTGTTACCGATTCACAAGCGCCTGACACTCTACTCCACATTTCGGGAGGGATTGAGATGAATGTCTCCTCCCGCTCCCGCCACGGACCATTTGCCGACATTAAGGCAATTGACGGGCAATGCATGGCAATGAAAAGGCACGTTATTTCAAATCGTTATGGTGGTGGTCCAACCGACAGGGCCGCGACGGTCATTCGGATCCGCACCGCCGCCGGGAATCGGCAGCGTGGCTGGCTCGATGTCTCGGGGCGAATCATCCCGGTCGCCCTCGGCCGCGGCGGCATCCTCGCAAACAAGCGCGAAGGCGATGGCGGCACGCCGCGCGGCACCTTCCACCCGCGCCAGTTGTGGTGGCGGGCCGACCGTCACCCACGCCCGACAACGCGCCTCGCTATCCGGCCGATCGGGCCCGAAGACGCCTGGTGCGAGGACCCGGCCGACCGCCGCTACAACCGGCCGTTCCGGCTGCGTGGCGACCAGCCCGGCGACCGGCTGGCGCGCGGCGACCATCTCTACGACTTCATCATCGAGATCGACCACAACACCCGGCCGCGCATCGCCGGTCGCGGCAGCGCCGTGTTCCTGCATCTGGCGCGGCCGAATTTCGGTCCGACGGCCGGCTGCGTCGCGATGACCCGCCCGGCGATGCTGCGGCTGTTGCAAAGGATCGGCCCGCGCACCAGGATCATCATCGAATAAAGAGATCGAGGGGAGGACAGCATGCGCACGCCGGATCAGACCGCGGCGGCTTCGGAGATCCTGCGCGGGCACTGGCGCGATGGCCGCAAGCTCGCCGAACTGCCCGCCGATCTCAGGCCGCGCGACCGCGCCGAAGGCTACGCGGTGCAAGCCGTGCTCGAGCAGCATTCCAAGGCGCCGTTGTACGGCTGGAAGATCGCCGCGACCAGCGAAGCCGGACAGCGGCACATCAATGTCGCCGGACCGCTCGCCGGTCGCATCCTCGCCGAAACCGTGCTGCCGGACGGTGGCATCGCGTCGATGGCCGGCAATGCGATGCGCGTCGCCGAGCCGGAATTCGCCTTCCGGTTCGGCGCGGACCTGCCGCCGCGCGCGGCACCTTATGATGTCGCCGAGGTGCTCGCCGCGGTCGCGACGCTGCATCCGGCGATCGAGATCCCGGACTCGCGGTTCGCCGATTTCGTCAGCGCCGGCGAGGCGCAGCTGATCGCCGACAATGCCTGCGCGCATCTGTTCGTGCTGGGCGCGCCGACGACCGCGGACTGGCGCAGCCGCGACCTGGTCGAGGAGCGGCCGCGCATCACCGTCAGCGGCCGCGACTTCATCGGCCATGGCCGCAACGTGCTGGGCGATCCCCGCGTCGCGCTCGCCTGGCTGGTCAACGAGGTCAGCGCACTCGGCGTACCGGTGCGGGCGGGGCAGGTGGTGACGACAGGCACATGTCATCCGCCGCTGCCGATCGACGCGGGCGATGACATGCTCGCCGATTTCGGCGACCTCGGACGGGTCTCGGTGCGCTTCGGAGAGTAAGAGCGCCGTCAGCGGTGGCCGAAGATCGCCGATCCCACGCGGACATGGGTGGCGCCGAACTGGATCGCGGTAGCGAAATCGGCGCTCATGCCCATCGACAGGTTGGCAAGCCCGTTACGGGCCGCGATCTTCGCGGTCAGCGCAAAATGCGGCCCCGGCGCCTCGTCGACCGGCGGAATGCACATCAGGCCCGAGATCTCGAGCCCATGATCCTTGCGGCAGGCCGCAAGGAAGGCGTCGGCTTCGCCGGGCGCGATCCCGGCCTTCTGCGGTTCCTCGCCGGTGTTGATCTGGACGAATAGCTGCGGATGCCGGCCCTGGGCGGCGATCTCCTTCGCCAGCGCCGCGCACAGGCTGGCACGATCCACCGAATGGATGGCGTCGAACAGCGCCACCGCCTCCTTGGCCTTGTTGGACTGCAGCGGCCCGATCAGGTGCAGCGACAGCCCCGGATGCGCGGCCATCAGCGCCGGCCATTTGCCCTTGGCCTCCTGCACCCGGTTCTCGCCGAACACGCGCTGTCCCGCCGTGATGACCGGTTCGATCGCCTCGGCCGCAAAGGTCTTCGACACCGCGATCAGCGTCACGGACGAGCGTTCCCGCTCGGCATCGTGGCAGGCGCGCAAGATCTCCTGCTCGACGGCGGCAAGCGCGGATGGTGAAGGCGGGGTTACGGCGGGGGCATCGGTCACGAGGATATCCGGCGGTAGATTTACGGGGTTGGCTGCAATTTTACGGAGTTCGAGAAAGGGTTCTTGAACCCTTCTCCCTACCTTGCGCGACGGGGTAGGGGGAAGAAATGCCAAGCATCCGCTTCAACCGCAATAGAGTGAAGCTGAACCGGCTGTTGGGGATCCGTGCGCGTCTGGCATTGCTGGCTGTGATCCTGGTGGCGCCGCTGATGCTGGAACGCGCCAGGTCGCTCGAAAGTGCCAGGACGCGGCAGATTGCGCTGGCCTCCGAGGAATTCTTCAACATCGCCCGACAGAGCGCCGACATGCAGCGCGAGGTCATCATGTCGGTCGAGACGGTGCTGAAATCCACCGCCTATGTCCGGGCCTCCGCGACCGGCGTCAGCCGCAGCTGCGACATGCTGCGCGCCAGCTTGCCGGCCACGCTGCCCTGGATTCGCACTTTGATGATCGCCGGCCGCGACGGCCGCATCCAGTGTTCCACCAACAATCAATATGTCGGCCTCGATTTCAGCGAGCGGCCGTATTTCCGCGGCGCGCAGGAAGCGCGCGACTTCGTGTTCAGCGACTACCTGCTGTCCAAGCCGGCACAGATGCCGATCGTGATGGCGGCGTATCCGGTCGGTGCCATCACCGGCGAGCCGGACGCGGTGATGCTGGCGAGCGTGAACCTGGAATGGATGTCCAAGATCATGAGCAATCTTGGCGGCCGCCCGGGCATCACGGCGGTGCTGATCGACAGCGAGGGAACCGTGCTGGCGGCGCCGGCGGGCAGCACCGAGCTGATCGGCCGGCCGCTCGACAGCGTGCCGCTGCTCTCGGCCGTCGCCGAGACCGCGATGAGCTCGGACAAGCCGACCGATACGGTCTCGTTCAGGGCTGCCGACGGGTCGAAGCGTGCGATCACCTTCACGCGCATCGCCGACACGGGATCACGCCTGATCGTCAGCATCGACGAGACGCGGGTGACGGCCGCGATCGACCGCGACATCCGAACCGCCTATCTGCAGGCCGGGCTGGTCTGCCTGATCGTGCTGCTCGGCGCGCTCATCGCGGCCGAGAAGCTGATCGTGCGGCCCGTCAGCATGCTGGCGGCCACCGCCAAGCGCTTCGGGCATGGCCAGTGGTCGGCGCGCGTCGTCACCAAGAACCTGCCGTCGGAATTCGTGCCGCTGGCGAAATCGTTCAATGCGATGGCCGCCAAGCTCGGACAGCGCGAGCGCGAGCTGATCGCCGCCAATGACCGCCTCACGGTGATGGCGTCGATCGACATGCTCTCGGGCCTCGCCAACCGCCGCGGCTTCCAGAATCACATCGACGTGGAGTGGACGCGCGCCGAGCAGGCCGGCAGCGAGCTGTCTCTGCTGATGATCGATGTCGATCATTTCAAGCTCTACAACGACACCTATGGTCATCCGGAAGGCGACGCCTGCCTGTCCCGGCTCGGCGAGACGCTGTCGCAGATCGCAGCCGTGACCGACGCCTTTGCCGGGCGCTATGGCGGCGAGGAATTCTGTCTGCTGGTGCCCGGCATCAGCGCGCAGCAGGCGTTCGTCATCGGCGAGCAGGTGCGTTATGCCGTGCTCGACATGGGGCTGCCGCATACGACCTCGGCGCATCGCTGCGTCACCGTGAGCGTGGGCGTCGCCTCGGCGCGGCCGCAGGAGGCGCTGTCGCCGGCCGATCTGATCGAGGCCGCCGACGCGGCGCTCTATGCCGCCAAGCGGCAAGGCCGCAATACGGTGGTCGCGCATGGCTTCGGAGATGGTGCCGACGATTGGAGCGGCGTGGCGCGCGTGGGCTGAGACGCGGCGCCTGCCGATGATCAACCGACTGCGAGCTTGCGGTCGAGCTCGAGCTCGGTGACGACGCGGTTGCGGCCGAGCTTCTTGGCCAGATACAGCGCCTGGTCGCAGCGATCGATCAGGTCGGCCATAGCCTCGCCGAACTGAAACTGGCCGACGCCGATCGACACCGTGATCTGCGGCAGCACCTCGCCGGTCGAGCGCCGCGTGAACTGACAGTCGGCAATGGTGCGGCGGATGCGCTCGGCGATGACGGTGCAGCCCTCGAGGTCGGTCTGTGGCAGCACCGCGATCAGCTCCTCGCCGCCATAGCGCGCCGGCAGATCCTTCTCGCGCACCCGCTCGCGCAGCGCCTTGGCCACCAGGCGCAGCACCTGATCGCCGACGCCATGACCGTAATTGTCGTTGAACTTCTTGAAGTGATCGACGTCGATCAGGAGGATGCTGAACGGCTCGTCACGCTCCATCGCCTCGACCTGGGCGTGACGGAAGAACTCTTCGAGCGCGCGGCGGTTCGGCAGTCCCGTCAGCGTATCGGTGCGCGCGCGCTGCTCCGACTTGTTGAGGGAATCGCGGATGGTGTCGAGCTCGCGCGACTTCTCGGCAAAGCTTGCTTCGAGCTTCGCCGCGCGCGCGGTCGCCTGGGCGAGCTCGCTGACGAGGTTCTCGATCAGGATCTTCGGATCGACGCCCTGCTCGCTGCGCTCGGCGACGTCGTCGATCGCGGCCATGTGCGTGCGGTTGTCGGCAATCGCGGCCGTCAGATAACTTTTGGCCGAGTCCATCACGCCATGCAACTGTTGCGAGACTTTATGGACGACGGCTGCTTCCGTTCCCTGCTGGCCGATATAGGTGTCGAACAGCGCCTGGTTCGTGGTCTTGTCGAACTTGCGCTTGTTGCTGACGAGGATGTCGACGGCGCGCTTCAGGTCCGACGCCGAGCCCAGCGAGTACTTGAACCACAGATGGAAGTTGTTCGGCGTCGGTGGAACGCGCTGCTGAGCCATGGATTTCATGGCCTGTTCCGCGACAGTCGTCGCGTACTCGAAGTCAAGCTCGTCGAACGTAGCGCCGGACACGATGTGGAGCGATCCCAGATGCGGGCTGATGCCTCGATGTATGCACTCAGTCTCCCATTCAAGTCTTAACCGTGCCTCAACCCGACCTCCGACACCCCGGCCGCATCGTGCAAAAAATACTCGCGATTACCAGCGCTTAGCAGGTGCACGAAATGGTATCATCATCTGCCGCCCCATTGACCGACGTGCTGCTTTTGTGGCCTAGTCCGCCGTCGAAAAACGACGCGAATCCTCGAAAATTATAAGCGATTCCATGACATCCGAACGCTACAACGCCCGTGAAGCCGAGCCGCGCTGGCAGCGCCAGTGGGACGACAAGGCGATCTTCGCCACCAAGAACGACGATCCGCGTCCGAAATACTACGTACTCGAGATGTTTCCCTATCCGTCGGGACGCATCCATATCGGCCATGTCCGTAATTATACGCTCGGCGACGTATTGGCGCGGTTCATGCGCGCCAAGGGCTTCAACGTGCTGCACCCGATGGGCTGGGATGCGTTCGGCCTGCCGGCAGAGAACGCCGCGATCGAGCGCAAGGTGGCGCCGAAGGCGTGGACCTACGACAACATCGCGGCGATGAAGAAGCAGCTGCGCTCGATCGGCCTGTCGCTCGATTGGGCCCGCGAGTTCGCCACCTGCGACCCGTCCTACTACAAGCACCAGCAGAAGATGTTTCTCGACTTCATGCAGTCGGGGCTGGTGGAGCGCGAGAAGCGCAAGGTGAACTGGGATCCGGTCGACATGACCGTGCTCGCCAACGAGCAGGTCATCGACGGCCGCGGCTGGCGCTCCGGTGCGGTGGTCGAACAACGTGAGATGAACCAGTGGGTGTTCAAGATCACGAAGTACTCGCAGGAATTGCTGGACGCGCTCGACGGCCTGGACCGCTGGCCGGACAAGGTGCGGCTGATGCAGCGCAACTGGATCGGCCGCTCCGAAGGCCTGCTGATCCGCTTCGCGCTGGATCCCAAGACCACGCCCGCCGCTGAGACCGAGCTGAAGATCTTCACCACGCGGCCGGACACGCTGTTCGGCGCCAAGTTCATGGCGATCTCCGCCGACCATCCGCTGGCGCAGGCTGCGGCTGCCAAGAACCCCGAGCTCGCCGCGTTCATCGCCGAGATCAAGCGCATCGGAACCGCGCAGGAGGCGATCGACACCGCCGAGAAGCAGGGCTTCGACACCGGCATCCGCGCCGTGCATCCGTTCGACCCGAGCTGGAGCTTGCCGGTCTATGTCGCGAACTTCGTGCTGATGGAGTACGGCACCGGCGCCATCTTCGGCTGCCCGGCGCATGACCAGCGCGACCTCGACTTCGTCAACAAATACGGCCTCGGCAACACGCCCGTGGTCTGCCCCGAGGGACAGGACCCGGCGAGCTTCGTCATCACCGACACTGCGTTCGACGGCGACGGGCGGATGATCAATTCGCGCTTCCTCGACGGCACGACGATCGCGCAGGCCAAGGAGGAGGTCGCGAAGCGTCTCGAGACCGAGCAGCGCGGCGGCGCTGCCGTCGGCGAGCGCCAGGTCAATTTCCGCCTGCGCGACTGGGGCATCTCGCGCCAGCGCTATTGGGGCTGCCCGATCCCGGTCATCCACTGCGCCAATTGCGACGTGGTGCCGGTGCCGGCCAAGGACCTGCCGGTGGTGCTGCCGGATGACGTCAGCTTCGACAAGCCGGGCAACGCGCTCGATCACCATCCGAGCTGGAAGCACGTCACCTGTCCGAAGTGCGGGGCCAAGGCGACGCGTGAAACCGACACCATGGACACCTTCGTCGATTCGTCCTGGTACTTCGCGCGCTTCACCGATCCGTGGAATGAGACCGCGCCGACGACGCCTGATGTCGCCAACCGGATGATGCCGGTCGACCAGTATATCGGCGGCGTCGAGCACGCGATCCTGCATCTGCTGTACAGCCGTTTCTTCACCCGGGCGATGAAGGCGACCGGCCACGTCGCCATGGACGAGCCGTTCGCCGGCATGTTCACGCAGGGCATGGTGGTCCACGAGACCTACCAGAAGGCCGACGGCACCTACGTCAATCCGGCCGAGGTCAAGATCGAGATCGGCGGCAACGGCCGCCGCGCGGTGCTGACCGCGACCGGCGAGGACATCAATATCGGCCCGATCGAGAAGATGTCGAAGTCGAAGAAGAACACCGTCGACCCCGACGACATCATCGAGAGCTACGGCGCCGACGTCGCCCGCTGGTTCATGCTGTCGGACTCGCCGCCGGATCGCGACGTGATCTGGAGCGACGAGCGGGTGCAGGGCGCGGCGCGCTTCGTCCAGCGCCTGTGGCGGCTGGTCAACGAATCGGTCGCGGCGTCAGCCGAGGCCCCCTCCTCCCGTCCCGCCACCTTCGGCGCCGACGCGCTGGCGCTGCGCAAGGCCGCGCACGGCGCGCTGGACAAGGTCACCGGCGGCATCGAGCGGCTGCACTTCAACGTCTGCCTGGCGCATATCCGTGAATTCGCCAATGCGCTGACCGACGTGCTGGCGAAGCCGGCCAAGCCGGCACCGGACCTGGCCTGGGCCATTCGCGAGGCGGCCGGCATGCTGGTGCAGCTGTTCTCGCCGATGATGCCGCATCTGGCCGAGGAATGCTGGCAGGTGCTGGGCCATTCGGGGCTGATCTCGGAGGCGCCCTGGCCGCAAATCGAACGAGATTTGCTGGTTGAGGACACCATGACCTTGGTCGTCCAGGTCAACGGCAAGAAGCGCGGGGAAGTCACAGTCGCCAGCAACGCGCAGAATCCGGAAATTGAGTCTGCCGTTTTGGCGCTCGATGCAGTAAAACTGGCACTCGACGGCAAGCCCGTCCGCAAGGTGATCATCGTTCCCAAGAGGATCGTGAATGTCGTCGGTTAGGTTTCGGATCGCTGCACGCCTGGTCGCCGTGGCCGCTCTGGCCGGGCTGACGGCTGGCTGCTTCCAGCCGATGTATGCCGAGCATTCCGACGGCACCCCGGCGCTGCGCGACAAGCTGGCGGGTATCGAGCTGCCGCCGGTCGACAAGCCAAACGCCTCCCCGGAGGCGCGCATCGGCGTCGGCATCCGCAATGCGCTCGCCTTCAAGCTCTACGGCACCGCGACCGGCTCGGCGCCCACGCACAAGCTGGTGCTGAGGTTCCAGGCAGGTCGGTCGTCGCTGATCATCTCGCAGGCCACGGGCCTGCCGACCACCGAGAATGTCAGCATCGACGCGCAGTACAATCTGGTCGACTTGGCCACCAACAAATCGGTCATGACCGGAACGACCTTCGCGCGGACCTCCTACGACATTCCGGGATCGTATCAGCGCTTCGCCCGTCAGCGCGCGTTCAACGAAGCCGAGGATCGCGCCGCCGAAGAGGTCGCCGAGAAGATCAAGACCCGGCTCGCGGCGTTCTTCACCGCGGGCACCTGACGCGCGGCTGACACGGCCGTGGTCGCGCTACGCGGACGAGACATCGACGCCTTCCTGGCCAGACCGGACGCGGCCCGTCCGCTCATCCTGCTGTATGGCCCGGATGCCGGCCTCGTCCGCGAACGCGCCGAGGCGCTGATCGCGTCCGCGGTCGACAATCCCGACGATCCGTTTTCCGTGGTGCGGCTCGATGGCGACGATCTCGCCGCCGAACCGTCGCGGCTGGTCGACGAAGCGATGACCGTGCCGCTGTTCGGCGGCCGCCGCGCGATCCGCGTGCGCGCGGGCTCGCGCACGTTCGCCAGCGGTGTCGAGACGCTCAGCCAGATGACCGTGCGCGATTGCCGCATCGTGATCGAGGCCGGCGATATCCGGCCCGACTCGCCGCTCCGCAAGATCTGCGAAAAGGCCGCGACCGCAGTGGCGATCGCCTGCTATCCCGACACCGAGCGCGATCTCGCCAAGCTGATCGACGACGAGCTGCGCATCGCCAACCTGCGGATTGCGCCGGACGCCCGCGCCTCGCTGATGGCGCTGCTCGGCGGCGACCGCCAGGCCTCGCGCAACGAGGTCCGCAAGCTGACCCTGTTCGCGCATGGCGAGGGCGAGGTGACGCTCGATCACGTGATGGCGGTGGTCGCCGACGCCTCCGAGATGAAGCTCGACCCGATCGTCGACGGCGCCTTCGGCGGCAAGCCTGACGTGGTCGAGACCGAGTTCGGCAAGGCGATGATCGCCGGCACCTATCCCGGCGTGATCATCTCGGCGGCGCAGCGGCATGCCGCGTGGCTGCACAAATCGGCGCTCGCCGTCGCCTCGGGCACGCCGGTGTCGAGCATTCTCGAAGGCGGCTTTCCGCGGCTGCACTTCTCGCGCAAGCCGAGCGCGGAAACAGCGCTGCGCAACTTCTCCCCGGCCCGGCTGCTGCCGATCATCGACCAGCTCGCCACCGCCGCGCTCGACATGCGCAAGCAGCCCGGCCTCGCCGCAGCGATCGCGCAACGCACCTTGCTGTCGATCGCGCTGAACGCGCGACGGAAGGGTTGATGCGCCGGCGAGACGTCGGTGGCATCAGGGATCATGACGAACAACTCAGCCCAACTTGACCCGAGACCGCGCCCCACTCTCCACCGTCATTCCGGGGCGCCCGTAGCGCGAGCCCGGAATCCATCGGGCCGCATCATCCGCGGTGAAATGGATTTCGGGCTCGCGCTACGCGCGCCCCGGAATGACAGGGGAGAGAGCCGAGATCAGCAGAAGCAACGAGGACGCATGCACACCACTCTCGCGTCGTTCGTTGGTACCTCGTTAGTAGCTCGTCATGCTCGGGCTTGACTCCGGGCGTCCATCCTCTTCGAGCCAAGTCGTCCAAAAGATGGATGGCCGGGTCAAGCCCGGCCATGACGATGGAGAGAGTGTCTAAACCAATTCAAGGAAGTAAGAGCGAGCTCATCGTGCGATGGCGCAGTCAGCGCCGCCGGCTGACACCTAACCCTGCTCCAACCGGCGCATCACCTCGTCGAGCTGCTCAAGGCTGCGATAGGTGATCTGCACGGTGCCGCCGGGATCGCGGTGGCTGATCGACAGAGTGAGACCCAGCGCGTCGCCGACGCGCTTCTCCAGCGCGAGCGTATCCGCATCCTTCTTCTCGGGCGCGGCGCTGCCGCCGGAGCTGCGCGGCTTTTGCGGCTTGCGCTCGGGCACGCCCTCGTCATGCGCGAGCGCCTCGGTCTGGCGGACGTTGAGGCCTTCGGCGATGATCTTCTTCGCCGCCGTCAGCGGGTCCGGCAGGTTGATCAGCGCACGGGCGTGGCCGGCCGAGATCTGGCTAGTCGCGATGAAGCCCTGCACCTCGGCCGGCAGCTTGGTGAGCCGCATCATGTTGGCGACGTGGCTGCGGCTCTTGCCGACGATCTTGGCGATGTCTTCCTGGTTGCGTTTGAATTCGTTGGCCAGCGCATGATAGCCCTGCGCCTCCTCCATCGGATTGAGATCCTCGCGCTGCACGTTCTCGATGATCGCGAGCTCCAGCGCATCGCTGTCGCTGACATCGACGGGGACGATCGGAACCTCGTGCAGGCCGGCGGCCTGCGAGGCGCGCCAGCGGCGCTCGCCGGCGATGATTTCGAAGCGGTCCTGCTGGCCCTTGATCGGGCGCACCACGATCGGCTGGATCACGCCGTGCTGCTTGATCGAGGCCGAGAGCTCGGCGAGCTCGGCGTCGGAAAACGTCTTGCGCGGGTTGCGCGGGTTCGGTTTGAGAAACTCGATCGGCACCTTGCGCTGATTGCGCGGCCGCTCCGCAGGAGCACCCGCCTCGCGGTTCACGTCACCGATCAGACTTGCAAGGCCCCGGCCCAATCGCGATCGCGACTCGTCCGCCATCGCCTTCTCCTTTGGATTCACGTCACGCTCCGCTTGCGTCTGCTGCCGAACCGCGGCGTCGGCGCAATGAAAAGGGGTTGCGAATTCCGCTGCCGGAATCCGCCGTCATCCTCGGTCGAGGCCCGGCTGACACGAGGTCCGCCGGCGACGTGGAAACGATTAGTTCGCGCGCAGATCGCGCTCGCGCTGGATGACCTCGGTCGCGAGCTTCAGATAGGCCTCGCTGCCGACGCACTTCAGGTCATAGACCAGCACCGGCTTGCCGTAGGACGGTGCCTCGGAGATGCGCACGTTGCGCGGGATCATGGTGTTGTAGACCTTCGATCCCATGAACTGGCGGACGTCGGCGACGACCTGGTTGGACAGGTTGTTGCGCGAGTCGAACATCGTCAGCACGATGCCGTGGATCGACAGGTTCGGGTTCAACGTCGAGCGCACCTGCTCGACGGTCTGCAGCAGCTGCGACAGACCTTCGAGCGCGAAGAACTCACATTGCAGCGGCACCAGGATCGCGTCGGAGGCGGCCATCGCATTGACCGTCAGCAGGTTCAGCGACGGCGGGCAGTCGACCAGCACGTAGGTGTAGTCGCCCTCCGGCGAGACGTTGTTGTTGAGGCCGGCGATCGCATCGCGCAGGCGGAAAGCGCGGTTGGCGCTGGCGCCGAGCTCGAGCTCGAGACCCGAGAGGTCCATCGTCGAGGAGGCGATGTGCAGCCGGGGTACGGCGGTCGCCACGACAGCGTCGCGCAGCGATGCCTCGCCGATCAGCACGTCGTAGGTCGAGCAGTTGCGGCTGCCGCGGTCGATGCCGAGACCGGTCGAGGCGTTGCCCTGCGGATCGAGATCGACGATCAGCACGCGCTCGCCGATTGCGGCCAGCGCAGTGCCCAGGTTGATCGCGGTCGTGGTCTTGCCGACCCCGCCCTTCTGGTTGGCGAGCGCCAGGATGCGCGGATGCCCTTCCGGATGAGGGGCTCTATCTTCTTGATAAACTTCATCAATTACGGCCATGCGCGATCGCCATTGGTTGTATCAGCGGTATTCAGCTCTGTCGCTCGATGCAATCGATTGCGACGATCCAGCCCTGCCCGCCCGTCCGGCTGGAGTGAAGTTTCGGCTCAATTTTCCAATACTTAGTAGATTCGGTCAATTCCGCTTCTACATCTTGACCCTTGAGAAACAGCGCTTTCGCGCCTTTTTTCACCAGGGGCTCCGCAAAGCCGATGAGTTGATGTAGCGGAGCCAGCGCGCGCGCAGTGACGCAATCGACTCGCCCGCTCCACTTCTCCACGATATCCCCGATCTCAGATAAATGCACGATCCCCGGAGCGCCGGTAACGCGAATTGCTTCGCGCAAGAACGCCGCCTTCTTGCCGATGCGCTCGACGAGGTGGACCTGGGCGCCGGGTCGCTCGGCCAAGGCGCAGGCCAGCACTACGCCAGGGAAGCCACCGCCACTGCCAAGGTCGACCCAGATTTTTGCGTCGGGTGCGAGGTCGAGGAGCTGCAGTGAGTCCGCGATGTGGCGCGTCCAGAGATGCGGAAGAGTCGATGGCGCGACGAGGTTGGTCTTAGCCTGCCACTCGAGCAGGAGCGCGACATAGCGGTCGAGGCGCTGCTCCGTTTCACGTGAAACAGGAACAAGCGCGAGTGCCTCGGCCCTGTCGGCGCTGAGGTCATTGGCCGCCAATGCTGACGATGTTCGTTTCACGTGAAACGCCCTCAGCCCGCGATCCTGTTGCGCGCTTCACGGCGGAGATAAGCCGCCAGAATTCCAAGCGCGGCCGGCGTCATCCCGTCGATCCGACCCGCCTGCCCGATCGTCCACGGCTTCGCCGCCGTGAGCTTGGCGCGCGCCTCGTTCGAGAGGCCCGGGACATCAGCGTAATCGATCTCGCCGAGCACCAAGCCCTCGTCGCGGCGGAAGGCCTCGACGTCCTCGCTCTGGCGGCGGACATAGACATCATATTTCGCATCGATCTCAAGATGGGTGGCGATGCCCAGGTCGATCGCGCCGAGCTCGGGCCAGATCGCCCGCACCTCGGCGAAGCCGATCTCCGGATAGGCCATCAGCTCGAACGCCGAGCGCCGCTGGCCGTCGCGGTTGAGCGTCAGCCCATGCTTGGCCGCCTCGTTGGGCGTGATCGTCAGTGACTTCGCCACGGCGCGGGCGGAGTCAAGCGCTTCCATCTTGGCTCGGTGAAACCGCGAGCGCTCGCCCCCGACGCAGCCCAGGGCAATGCCCTTGCCGGTCAGCCGCTGATCGGCGTTGTCCGCTCGGAGCGTCAGACGATACTCGGCGCGCGAGGTGAACATCCGATACGGCTCGGTGATCCCGCGGGTCACGAGATCGTCGATCATCACGCCGAGATAACCATCAGCCCGGTCGAACACGATCGGCTCCCCGCCTCCCGCCGCCAGCGCGGCGTTGAGCCCGGCGACGAGGCCCTGCGCGGCCGCCTCCTCATATCCGGTCGTGCCGTTGATCTGGCCCGCGAGGAACAGTCCCTTCGTCCGCTTGGTCTGCAGCGTCGGCTCGAGCTCGCGCGGATCGACGTGGTCATATTCGATCGCATAGCCCGGCCGGATCATCCGGACCCGCTCCAGGCCCGGGATGGTCGGCAGCAGCGCGAGCTGAACCTCCTCCGGCAGCGAGGTCGAGATGCCGTTGGGATAGACGGTCGTATCGTCGAGCCCTTCCGGCTCCAGAAAGATCTGGTGGCCGTCGCGATCGCCGAAGCGAACGATCTTGTCCTCGACCGAGGGGCAGTAGCGCGGACCGGTCGACTTGATCTGGCCGGAGTACATCGGCGAGCGATGCACGTTGGCGCGGATCACATCGTGGGTCGCGGTTGTCGTCCGGGTGATGCCGCACTGGATCTGAGGTGTGGTGATCTCTTTGGTCAGGACAGAGAACGGCTCGGCCGGATCATCGCCCGGCTGCATCTCGATGGCGGCCCAGTCGATGGTCGTGCCGTCGAGGCGCGGCGGCGTCCCGGTCTTGAGGCGGCCGAGCTTGAAACCGATCGCCTCCAGCGATCCCGACAACCCCAGGGCCGACGCTTCGTCGACCCGACCGGCCGGCCAGGTCCTCTCGCCCAGATGGATGAGGCCGCGGAGAAAGGTGCCGGTGGTGATCACCACCGCGCCGCTGGTGAAGGTTCGACCGTCGGCCAGTGTAAGACCGGTGATACGTCCATCGGCGATGAGCAGTTCGTCGGCTTCGCCTTCGATCACAGCCAGATTGGGGATCGCCGAGATCGCCGCCTGCATCGCTGCAGCATAGAGCTTGCGGTCGGCCTGGGCACGTGGACCGCGAACGGCGGGTCCCTTGCGGCGGTTCAGAACGCGAAACTGGATCCCGCCGGCATCGGCGACGCGGCCCATGAGGCCATCCAGGGCATCTACCTCCCGCACGAGATGGCCCTTGCCCAGCCCGCCGATGGCGGGATTGCACGACATGGCCCCGATGGTCGCGAACCGGTGGGTGACCAAGGCGGTGCGGGCGCCCATGCGCGCCGAAGCCGCGGCCGACTCACAACCGGCGTGGCCGCCGCCGATCACGATGACGTCGTATGAGGTCAGATGCTCATTCATGGCGGATATCTAGCGCTCGCAGATCGGGCCTGGAAGTCGTTTCACGTGAAACATTGACGCGGAACGGCTGAGTGTTTCACGTGAAACATTCTGACGGCCTTCATGCGGATGTTTCACGTGAGACACCCGCTGTGCCCGACTCTCTGTTTCACGTGAAACACGTTGACGTTCGATTAACCAAGCAAGACTTCGTTAGGCATATTCCGCTCGTAGCGGAGTGGCCTATTTCCCGATGCAGAACTCGCGGAAGATGACATCGAGCAGATCCTCGACATCTACCCGGCCGAGAAGGCGTCCCAGGGCAAGCGCCGCGATCCGCAGCTCCTCCGCGGCCAGCTCTTCGCCGAGATCAACTGCTGCGATGCTCCGGCGGAGCGCGGCAGCGGTGTCGTTCAGCAGTGTCCGTTGCCGCTCCCGCGTGATCAGACCGCTCTCGATCGAGCCAAAATAGTCGCGCGCAAATCCGACCAGCGCCTCCAGCAGGCCGGACAGCCCCTGCCCGCTTTGTGCCGAGATGCGGAACGACCGGCCGTCGCCTTCGGAAGCAATTTTCGTCACCCGCTCAGACGACTCCAGATCGACCTTGTTGCGGATCCGCCAGACCGGCACCTCTCCTTGCTGCTCGGCTTCTGCGAGGTCGTCCTCGGCGAGCCACAATACGAGATCTGCCTGCGCGGCGCGGTCCCGGGCGCGACGGACACCCTCCTGCTCCACCGGATCGTCGGTCTCCCGGATGCCGGCGGTGTCGATCACCGTCACCGGATAGCCATCGAGGTCGAGCTGCACCTCGATCAGGTCGCGGGTCGTGCCGGCATGCGGCGAGACGATCGCGACCTCGCGACGCGCCAGCTGGTTCATCAGGGTCGACTTGCCGGCATTTGGCGGTCCGGCAATGACCACGGTCAGCCCATCGCGCAACTGCTCTGCCCGGCCCTGCGCCGAGAGGACGCTGTCGATCTCGGTGAGAAGCTGGGTGATCCGGGTCAGCGCCGGCGCCATCAGCTCGGCCGGCACATCGCCCTCGTCCGCGAAGTCGATCCCGGCCTCGATCAGCGCCGACGCCTGGATGATCTGGTCGCGCCAGCTGCGTGCCTTGTCCCCCAGCAAACCTTTCAGCTGCCGTAGCGCCTGGCGTCGCTGGCGATCCGTATCGGCATGGATCAGATCGTCGAGGCCTTCGGCCTCGGTCAGATCGATCTTGCCGTTCTCGAACGCGCGCCGGGTGAACTCCCCGGGCTCGGCGGCGCGCATCTGCGGCATGCCCGACAGCACCGCGAACAGCATCGCGATGACCGCGCGGCTGCCGTGAACGTGCAGCTCGGCAACGTCTTCGCCGGTCGCACTGGCCGGAGCAGGAAACCACAGCACGACGGCATCGTCGATCGGCTCGTGGCTAGCATCTCGAAGCAGTACCCGTGTCGCCAGCCGTGGAGCGGGCAGCTTGCCCGCAAGCATCCGGAGCGCGGCCCCCGCCTGCGACCCAGACAGTCTGACGATCGCGATTGCGCTCGGCAAACGTCCGGAGGACAGCGCGTAGATGGTCTGGTCGTGCGGATGCATGGTGCTCAGTTGGGCTTCGCCGTGCGGAAAGACAATCAGTTTAGAGCGGCATGCTTTACGCCGATTGCCAATGTCTTCCAGACGAACCTGCCCCCTCGTCCTGAGGAGCTGCGCAGCAGCGTCTCGAAGGATGCGGCCCGTGACCCTCGAGCCGGAAATGACCGACTCATTGCTGCAGACGTGCTGGCGTTGCTCGCCGGATCAAGCCTTGGCATGGCCAACAGCGGCAGCGTGATGCCCAAACAAAAAGGGCGCTCCGAAGAGCGCCCTTTCCAAACTCTGCGATCGGATCCCGATCAGGTGTTCATCGACTCGAAGAACTCCGAATTGCTCTTGGTGCTGCGGAGCTTATCGAGCAGGAAGTCGATCGCGTCCATCGTGCCCATCGGATTGAGGATGCGGCGGAGCACGTACATCTTCTTGAGGTTCTGCGACTCGGTGATGAGCTCCTCTTTGCGGGTGCCGGAGCGGGCGATGTCGATCGCCGGGAAGGTCCGCTTGTCGGCGACCTTGCGGTCGAGGATGAGCTCGGAGTTGCCGGTGCCCTTGAACTCTTCGAAGATGACCTCGTCCATGCGGCTGCCGGTGTCGACCAGCGCAGTGGCGATGATCGTCAGCGAGCCGCCCTCTTCGATGTTGCGGGCGGCACCGAAGAAGCGCTTCGGCCGCTGCAGCGCGTTGGCGTCGACACCGCCGGTCAGCACCTTGCCCGAGGATGGCACCACGGTGTTGTAGGCGCGGCCGAGGCGGGTGATCGAGTCCAGCAGGATGACGACATCGCGGCCGTGCTCGACCAGGCGCTTGGCCTTCTCGATCACCATTTCTGCGACCTGCACGTGGCGCACCGCCGGCTCGTCGAAGGTCGACGACACGACCTCGCCCTTCACCGAACGCTGCATGTCCGTGACTTCTTCCGGACGCTCGTCGATGAGGAGAACGATGAGGTAGCACTCGGGATGATTGGCGGTGATCGAGTGCGCGATGTTCTGCATCAACACTGTCTTGCCGGTGCGCGGCGGCGCGACGATCAGGGCGCGCTGGCCCTTGCCGATCGGGGCCACGATGTCGATGACCCGCGATGACAGATCCTTGCGCGTTGCGTCCTCGATCTCGAGCCGGAAGCGCTCGTCCGGGAACAGCGGCGTCAGGTTGTCGAAATTGACCTTGTGCTTGGACTTCTCGGGATCCTCGAAGTTCAGCGTGTTGACCTTGAGCAGCGCGAAGTAACGCTCGCCCTCTTTCGGGCTGCGGATGTGACCCTCGATGGTGTCACCGGTGCGCAGGCCGAAGCGGCGGATCTGCGACGGCGAGACGTAGATGTCGTCGGGGCCGGGCAGGTAGTTGGCGTCGGGCGAACGGAGGAAGCCGAAGCCGTCGGAGAGAACCTCGACGACGCCTTCGCCGATGATGTCCGTCTCCTGGATGGCGAGTTGCTTGAGGATGGCGAACATCAGCTCCTGCTTGCGCATCGTGCTGGCGTTCTCGACCCCGCTTTCCTCCGCGAAGGAGACGAGCTCGGCCGGCGTCTTTGACTTGAGGTCCTGTAGTTTCATTTCCCGCATTGGGGGTGGTCCTGTGGAAGCGACTTGGGAGGGATGCGAGGTGGCTGTGGGAAGGCGGACGAAAATGAGGTCCGCAGGTCTGAGCAAGGTTGGCGCCTATGAGGCACCAGACCTGATGCGGCGGCCGGTCAAACCGGAACGCAACCACATCCGCCTGCGTGGGGTGGGATATCCCCAATATAGAAAATTGCGCCGCCGTTCGCAAGGCATCTGCGGCGGAGCGGTATTCTCGTGAAACAGATCAGAACGGCTTGACGATCACGAGAATCACGATACCGATCATCAATACCGTTGGTACCTCGTTGATAATGCGGTAGAATTTCTGGCTACGCGTATTCTGATCGTTGCCGAATTCCCGCACCCAGCGGGTGAACAGGCCATGGACGCCCGACATGATCAGAACCAGCAGGAATTTCGCATGAAACCAGCCGCTGGTATACCAGTGATCGGCCCACGCCAAGTAAAGCCCGGCAAGCCAGGTCACCGTGATCGCCGGATTGATGATCGCCTTGAGCAGGCGACGCTCCATGATCTTGAACGTCTCGGACTGCTTCGAGCCGATCTCAGCGTCGCAGTGATAGACGAACAGGCGCGGCAGATACAGCATGCCGGCCATCCACGCGATGACCGCAATGACGTGCAGCGCCTTGATCCACTCGTACATCGGCTGGGCGATCCTCTTGGCCGGCTGGCCATCACGTTGGGAGGCGAGACATATCCGCTCGCTCGATCCCTTCCAAACCAAATAATTTTAGAATCTTAGGGTTTGAGTCTAGGTAGCGGTGGATTGGACTCATGCAATCCTGTCAGCAAATTTCCCGCAGCTTGTTCACATCCCTCAACAGGCACCGATCGAGCACCGGCTGTCATGCGAGTCCGAAGTGATTCAAATGCTTGCCGAAAAGCTTCGACAGCTTATCCAGAGACAAAGCAGCCTCGCCCCGATATCATCGCAACGTTGCCTGGCGTTTTCCCGGACGGCGACCATGTGCAGAAGAATCGGGGTTATACAAAGGGGGCCCATCAGCGCTGCTTTTTGGCCCCATCCTTCACAGGGATTCACAGATCGTTAAGGATTTGATGCCCACCACCGGCAATTACTTTCACCTGCATCTGGTTTCCGACTCAACCGGCGAAACCCTGATCACGGTCGCGCGAGCTGTCGCCGCGCAATACGCCAATGTGACGCCGGTGGAGCATGTCTATCCGCTGGTCCGCAGCCAGAAGCAGCTCGATCGCGTGCTCGACGAGATCGAGGAGGCGCCGGGCATCGTGCTGTTCACCCTGCTCGAGAAGGATCTGGTGAGCCGGCTCGAGGCCAAGTGCCAGCAGATCAACATCCCGAGCCTGTCGATCATCGGCCCGGTGATGCAATTGTTCGAGGCGTATCTCGGCGCGGCAACCGCGGGGCGCGTCGGCGCGCAGCACGTGCTGAATGCCGAATATTTCGCGCGCATCGACGCGCTGAACTACACGATGTTGCACGACGACGGCCAGATGGTCGACGGTCTCGAGGAAGCGGACGTCGTGCTGGTCGGCGTCTCCAGGACCTCGAAGACGCCGACCTCGATCTATCTCGCCAACCGCGGCGTCCGCACCGCCAACGTGCCGCTGGTGCCGGGCATTCCGATTCCGCATCAGCTGGAGACGCTGAAGAAGCCGCTCGTGGTCAGCCTGCACGCGACGCCGGAACGTTTGATCCAGGTGCGGCAGAATCGCCTGCTGAGCATGGGTGCCGAAAGCGGCAACGAGAACTATATCGACAAGCAGTCGGTCACCGACGAAGTGGCGTATGCGCGCAAGCTCAGCGCCAGGTTCAACTGGGTGATGCTCGACGTGACGCGCCGCTCGATCGAAGAGACCGCGGCCGCGATCCTGAAACTTTATACCGACCGGCAGCGGCAGCGCCTGCCGGAATGAGTTGACGACGATGACCTTATGGTGTGGTGACGAGCCGCTGGTTCTGGCCTCGCAGAGTCGAGCCCGGCGCATGCTGCTCGAGAATGCCGGCCTCGCTTGCGAGGCCCTCGCGGCCGATATCGACGAGCGGGCGATTCAAGCCGAGGCAGGACTGGTTGCTCCCTATGAGATTGCGCTGCATCTGGCCACGGCCAAGGCGCAGGCGGTCTCGGCGGTCAAGCCTGGCTCCTACGTGATCGGCGCGGACCAGACGCTGGCGCTCGGCGAACGCATGTTCAACAAGCCGGCGGGGCGTCAGCAGGCCATGCACCAGCTGTTGGCCCTGGCCGGGCGGACCCATGCGCTGCATTCGGCGATTGCAGTGGTGCGCAACGGCGAGGTGCTGTTTTCGCATGTCGCCGTGGCCTGGATGACGATGCGGACGCTCACCGAGAGCGACGTTGCCTGCTATCTCGACACGGCCGGCCCGGCGGTGATGTCGAGCGTCGGTGCCTATCAGCTCGAAGGCCTCGGCGTGCATCTGTTCGACCGCATCGATGGCGATCATTTCACAATACTCGGCCTGCCCTTGCTTCCGCTGCTGGCCTATTTGCGTGAAGCACGGCTGCTCAGGTTCTAGGACCGCGTCGGGATCACTGGGGAGCGAACGCGGATGAGAGTGCTGGGGCTGACCGGCTCGATGGGAATGGGAAAGTCGACGACGGCGAAGCTGTTCGCCGAAGCTGGCGTCCCCGTCTACGATGCCGACGCCACGGTCCATCACGTCTATAGTGGTGAGGCGGCTCCGGCCATCGAAGCCGCGTTCCCAGGAACCACTGTCGACGGCAAGGTCGACCGCCCCAAACTGTCGGCGAAGGTGGTCGGGGATCCCGCGGCGATCCGTCGTCTCGAAGCGATCGTCCATCCGATGCTGCGCTCCTATCATCAGAAGTTTCTCGACGATGCCGAGCAGTCCGGCGTGCCGGTCGCCGTCGTCGACGTCCCGCTGCTGTTCGAGACCGGTGGTGACAAGCGCGTCGATGCGGTCGTTGTCGTCTCGACCTCGCCCGAGATCCAGCGTCAGCGCATCCTGGCGCGCGGCACGATGACGGAAGAGGCGCTGGATGCGCTGCTGGCGCGGCAGATGCCCGACGCCGAAAAACGCGCGCGAGCGGATTTCATCGTGGATACCTCGCACGGGCTTGACCCGGTGCGCGCCCGCATCCGCGACATTCTGGACGAGGTCGTTAAGATGCCGCGGCGTCGCGCCTGATTCGACGGCGCGGCAGGACCTGCGGACGGACCCATGCGTGAGATCGTGCTCGACACCGAAACCACCGGCCTCGACGCCCTCCGGGGCGATCGCCTGGTCGAGATCGGTTGCGTCGAGATCATCAACCGCATGCCGACCGGCCAAGTCTTTCACCGCTACATCAATCCAGAACGCGACATGCCCGCCGAGGCATTCGCGGTCCACGGCCTGTCGTCAGAATTCCTCGCCGACAAGCCGCTGTTCCACGAGGTGGTCGAGGACTTCATGGCGTTCATCGGCGATGCGCCGCTGGTGATCCACAACGCCTCGTTCGACATCGGCTTCATCAATGCCGAGCTCGACCGCGTCAAGCGGGCGGCTATCCCGCGCGATCGTCTGGTTGATACGCTGCTGCTGGCGCGCCGGAAACATCCGGGTGTGTCGAACAGGCTCGACGATCTCTGCTCGCGCTATGCGATCGACAATTCGCGCCGGACCAAGCACGGCGCGCTGCTCGACGCCGAACTCCTGGCCGAGGTCTATGTCGACCTGGTCGGTGCCCGCCAGTCGCAGCTGATCCTGACCCAGGACACGCAGGAGATCCGCATTGGCGGGGCTGGCGACACGCCGCGCCGCCAGCGCGATGTTCCCTTGGCCCCGCGCGTCACCGAGGCGGAACGGGAGGCGCATCGCGCCTTCATCGCCACCTTGGGCGACAAGCCGATCTGGATGGAATTCCTGGCCGGCACGTGATCCGCGCTTCGAGGCTGCGGACCACGACCGTCAATCATGGCTAATGAAAACTGAACGGAATCAGCTCGGCCGGATCTGACCGGCTTGCGCGGCCTGACGCTCCATGTTCTGGCGGTACAGGCTGACGAAGTCGACCGGGTCGAGCATCAGGGGCGGGAAGCCGCCATCGCGGACCGAATTGGCAACGATCTCGCGGGCAAACGGGAACAACAGCCGCGGGCACTCGATCAGCAGCATCGGCGACAGGTGCTCCTGGGGAACGTTGACCAGCCGGAACACGCCGCCATAGACCAGATCGAAGCTGAACATGACCTGGCTGCCGCTCTCAGCCTTGCCCTCGATCGTCAGCGTCACCTCATATTCAGTCTCCGCCAGGGCGTTGGCGCCGACATTGATCTGTATGTTGATCTGCGGCGGCTGACCTTGCGGCGCGAGAGACTGCGGAGCATTCGGATTCTCAAACGAGAGATCCTTGATGTATTGCGCCAGTACGTTCAGCTGGGGAGGAGGGGCCGCCTCGGGATTGGCGCCGTTACCGTTGGTCATCGAAGTGTTCTCCTGGCACAAAAAGCGGGTCGTTGCGGCGCGTGGCTACCATAGGGCCGGCTTGTTCCACAAGGACGAGCCGCCAGCGGGCCTTATTGGCCGCCAATCAAGCTTGTCCCGGCCTGCTGTGCCACCATTTGTCGCATGAAGCGTTCGGCAGCTCGGTCTGGCGTTGGCAGGGATCGAAACACCGGCGATCCGATTTCCCCTTGGCAGGGAAACGGGTTAGGATCGCTGTGCCACAATGTGCCATTGGCCGGGCCCAATTCGATGACTACATCCGGTCAAAGCCAGCGTTCACGGGTCTTAACCAGGATCCTGTAACACGGGCGTCCGCAGGACGGGTCCAGCCGCCAGCCGGCCCGACGAAGTCAGAAAGCGAAACGACGTGTTTGATATTTATACCATCATCTTCCTGGCATTGGCGGTCTTCATCTTCGTGCGCCTGCGCGCCGTGCTCGGGCAACGGACGGGCGACGAGAGGACCCCGTTCGATCGGGCCGCCCGCAACACGGTGCAAGGGGCTCCCGACAACCGCGTGATGCCGGTTCCCGGAGCGTCGGTGGATGCAGGAGGGCCCGGCGGGGGCACCGACATCGGCGTTACGAGTGATCGCTGGCGGGGCCTGGCCGAGCCGGGCACGCCGCTGGCGCGTGGACTCGACGCGGTCGTGGGGCAGGATTCCTCGTTCGACCCGCGCCATTTCCTGACCGGCGCCCGCAGCGCCTATGAGATGATCGTGCTGGCCTTCGCCAATGGCGATCGCCGCGCCTTGCGCGACCTGCTCTCGTCCGAGGTCTATGACAGCTTCGAGTCCGTCATCAAGGATCGCGAGAAGAACGAGCAGAAGACCGAGACGCGGTTCGTCTCGATCGATACCGCCGAGCTGGTCGGCGCCGATGTGCGCGATCGCACGGCGCAACTGACGGTGCGGTTCGTCTCGCAGATGATCTCCGTGACCCGCGACAAGATGGGCAACATCGTCGACGGCAATCCGGACAAGGTCGCCGATATCACCGACATCTGGACCTTCGCGCGCGAGACCGGTTCGCGCGATCCGAACTGGAAGCTTGTGGGAACCGGCAGCCACTGAGCTGGAATGACACCGGCGATGTCGGTGTCGAATGATCGCAACAATTGCGATCGGCACGTCAACGGACCTGACTGAGGGGAGACCGACGCGGCGGCGATTGTTTAGTCCTGTTTTTTCCGAGCTTCGCGTTGATTGGTCCTTTGATGGTGCGCAGGCATGGTTCGCGAAATCTGGAAGCGGGGATTCACCGCCCGTAGCCTCAGATACTGGACGCCGGCGCTCGCCCTGAGCGTCGCGGCCGTGGCGCTCGCGCCTTATGCGGCCGAGGCCGTGCGGGCCCGCCATCGCTCGCCCACATCAGCCGCGCCGGTGCGCCACCTGCCCTACCCTCAGCTCGACTGGCCGCTCGAAATCGCCAACAGCCAATATGCGCCGCTGCAGTGGAGCGAGGTGCCCGGCTGGAACGATGACGATCAGCTTGCGGCCTACAGGACGTTCCGCGCGAGCTGCAAGCCGATCGCGGCGAAGCCCGACGGCGCCGCCGAGGACAAGGCGCTCGGCGATTCTCTGCGCGATCCCTGCCGCGATGCGCGCGCTGCCGATCTCGCCGACAATGCGGCGGCGCGCACGTTCTTCGAACGGCATTTCGAGCCGCTCAAGATCTCCAAGCTCGGCGATGCCGACGGCTTCGTCACCGGCTACTACGAGCCTATCATCGAAGGGTCGCGGACGCAGAACGAGGTCTACAACGTTCCGGTCTACCGCCGTCCCTCGAACCTGTTCGTCCGCGGCTTCAAGCAGGACGCGACGAGCCTGCCCAACAAGGGTCCGGTGTATCGCAAGATCGGCCGGCGCAAGCTGGTGCCCTACTACGACCGCGCCGAGATCGAGGATGGTGCCATTGAGGGCCGCGGGCTGGAGATCGCGTGGCTGAGAAATCAGACCGACTTGCTGTTTGCGCAGATCCAGGGCTCGGCGCGCATCAGCCTCGACGACGGCTCCACGGTGCGGATCAACTACGATGCCTACAACGGCCATCCCTATACGCCGGTCGGCCGCATCCTGATCGAGCGCGGCATCATCCCGCGCGAGCAGATGTCGATGCAGCGCATCCGCGAGTGGATGGAGCAGAATCCGAATGGCGCCGACGACCTGCGCCGGATGAACCGCTCCTACATCTTCTTCCGCGAGGTGCAGCTGTCGGAGAAGGACGAGGCGGTCGGCGCCCAGGGCATTCCGCTGACTCCTGGCCGCTCGATCGCGGTCGACAAGTCGCTGCACGTCTACGGCACGCCGTTCTTCATCACCGGCGAGTTGCCGATCGACTCGGAAAAGACCAAGAATCCGTTTCACCGGCTGATGATCGCCCAGGACACGGGATCGGCCATCGTCGGCCCTGCCCGCGCCGATCTCTATTTCGGTGCAGGCCACGAGGCGGGCAAGGTGTCCGGCCGGCTCAAGCACAGCATCCAGTTCGTGATGCTGGTGCCGCGCAGCCTCGACCCGGTCGCACGCGGCCGCAAGATGCCGCTGCCGGACGCGCGTCCGTCAGAAAAGATCGCAAAGCTGTTTCCGCAGCTGCCGCCGACGGACGCTGCGAAGGACGCCGTCAAGGATCTACCCAAAGCTCAGGACCAGGCCAGCACCGCTGCGGCCGTTGCTGCCAAGGACACGAAGGCCCCTGCCCCGACCACCGGTACGAGCGCCGCGACCACGGTGGCGCAGAACGTGGTGGCGCCCCCCGTGCCACTGCCCGAAGCGCGGCCGCGGCTCGAAAGTGATCGCAATCTGCGCCGATTGCGTTATGGCAGACGCACCCGTCACCGCTGATGACAAGCCGTCTCCATGCCTGAAGATCATGTCTGAAGATCCTGAACCGCCGCGCGGCCGTCGCAAGCGCGGCCTGTCCGAGGACGAGCGTACGCTGTGGGAGACGGTCGCGCGCCAGATCAAGCCGTTGCGCAAGATGCCGCGCCCGGTTCGGCCGCATCCGCCGATGGTGACCGCGGAGCCGCAGCCGGACAAGCCGATGACGACGCCGCGTCCGGTCGCGCCACTCGTCGTTCCCAAGCCGGCGATCCCACCGTTGGTCTCGCTCGGCCGTAAGGAGCGCTCGAGATTGTCGCGCGGCCGCAGCGAGATCGACGCCCGGCTCGATCTGCACGGCATGACCCAGAGCCGGGCGCATCAGGCGCTGCATCACTTCCTGCATCGCGCCCAGCATGACGGCCTGACCTTCGTGCTGGTCATCACCGGCAAGGGCACCGTCGGCGCCGATCCCGAACGCGGCGTGCTCCGGCGGCAGGTGCCGCATTGGCTGAGCCTGCCGGAATTCCGCGCGCTGATCGTAGGCTTCGAGGAGGCCAATGTCGGCCATGGCGGCGCCGGCGCGCTCTATGTCCGGATCCGGCGGCCACGCGGCTGAGCATCAGAACGGGCGGATGATGCCGACGCGCGGAATGACCGTGACGATCCAGGCCAGGATCGTGGTCTTGCGATCGTCGCCATCGATCGCGGCCGTGACCTTCGTTGCCGGCAGCGTCTTCACCGCGTGCAGCATCAGCACCATGCAGACCACCCAGCTCGACATCCACCGGGAATAGTCGAACACCATCGCGAACATGATGAGATAGGCGAGGCTGATCACGAGCAGCGCGGCGATGAAGATGTGACGATGACGCGGCTCGAGCGCGGCGATGAGATCCCGGAACGTGCGCCACAGCGGCGCATGCAGCCAGAGCAGCAAGGCATAGACCGGGACGCCGAGCAGGTTCGACGGCAATCGAGCCCAGGTGTCCTGCACCTCCTTCGCCAGCGGCTGGTACCAGACATAGGCGAACTGCAGCAGCTCGGTGCGGGCCGGATCGACCATGCGCGTGCGCAAGTAGGACACGAAGTCAGCCTCCGGCAACGGCATGGTGCCGAGGAACTGCGCGGCGAGGAACAGCACGCCGAGGCCGAGCAGCGCGCTGGCGCCGACCGTGATATCCAGGCGCGTGGTCGAGCGTGGCAAGTAGTAGCGCAGCACGACGATGGCGGCGATGGTCGGCACGTACATCAAGAGATGGATGTGGTGGATCAGCACCAGCACGGCCGAGATGAGCGCCGCGAGCAGGACGTAGGCGATTGAGCCGGCCGGCACCAGCAGCAGGATGATCGCGCCGAGGCAGCCATAGATGTCGAAATGGCCAAGCGTGAACAGGAAGTTCTTGAACACGAACGGCGAGCCGGCGGTGAAGACGAGCAGCGGCAGCTGCGTACGGTCGAGGCCGAAGGTTCGGCGGAACAGCTGTAGGAACAGGACGAAGGTGATCAGCCAGACGCTGCCGGCGAGCGCGAACACCAGCCACACCGGCACCTTCGCCGCGAACAGCCCGACCATCGCCCCGATCAGCGCCCGCTTGATGAAGCCGAAATGATAATCGACCAGCAGGTGGATGTAGGGGATGTAAGGCGGCAGAGTGAGCTTGTACGCGAACACGCCGAGCATCACGGCGGCGTTGACGGCGAGCATCAGGCGCCAGTGCCTGCTGGACACGCCGGTCATGCTAAAGCCGAGCAGTGGCAGGGAGATACGAGGTCCTCGCCAAACCCACCAGTGTCGTCCCGGCCTTGAGCCGGGACCCATAGCCACCGCCGTTCGTGGTGAGGCAAGGCTGGAGCCGCCATCTTCAACTACAATCAGCGTTGGTGGTTATGGGTCCCCGCGTTCGCGGGGACGACAGCGGAATAAGTCGCTTGAGCGGTGGTTAACCCGAGCGCTTGTCGATACGTCGAGCAGCTACAAAATGAACCGGCTCAGATCCGCGTTCTTGGCAAGGTCGCCGATGTGCTGTTGCACGTAGGCGGCGTCGACGCGCATGGTTTCGCCGGAGCGGTCGGAGGCGTTGAAAGAGATGTCGTCGAGCACGCGCTCCATCACCGTCTGCAGCCGGCGCGCGCCGATGTTTTCGACCGTGGAGTTCACCGCCACGGCGATGTCGGCGAGCGCATCGATCGCGTCGTCGGTGATGTCGAGCGTCACGCCCTCGGTCTGCATCAGCGCGACATATTGCTTGATCAGCGACGCCTCCGGCTCGGTCAGGATGCGGCGCATGTCGTCGCGCGTCAGCGCCTGCAGCTCGACGCGGATCGGCAGACGTCCCTGCAGCTCCGGCAGGAGGTCCGATGGCTTGGCGATGTGGAACGCGCCGGACGCGATGAAGAGAATGTGGTCGGTCTTGACGGCGCCGTGCTTGGTCGAGACCGTCGTGCCTTCGATCAATGGCAAGAGGTCGCGCTGCACGCCCTCGCGCGACACGTCGCCGCCAGCGCGGTTCTCGCGCACGCAGATCTTGTCGATCTCGTCGAGGAACACGATGCCGTTGTTCTCGACGACGCTGATCGCCTCAAGCACCAGCTGGTCGCTATCGAGCAGCTTGTCGGATTCCTCGGCAATCAAGAGGTCGTGCGAGGCTTCCACCGTGACGCGTCGCGTCTTGGTGCGGCCGCCCAGCTTGCCAAAGATGTCGCCAATCGAGATCGCGCCCATCTGCGCGCCCGGCATGCCCGGGATCTCGAACATCGGCATGCCGCCACCGGACGACTGCGTCTCGATCTCGATTTCCTTGTCGTTCAGCTCGCCGGCGCGCAGCTTGCGGCGGAACGAGTCGCGGGTCGCGGCGCTGGAGTTGGCGCCGACCAGCGCATCGAGCACGCGCTCCTCGGCGGCGAGCTGGGCGCGCGCGGCGACGTCCTTGCGCTTGCGCTCGCGCACCTGGTGAATCGCGACCTCGACGAGGTCGCGGATGATCTGCTCGACGTCGCGGCCGACATAGCCGACCTCGGTGAACTTGGTCGCCTCCACTTTGAGGAACGGCGCGCCCGCGAGCTTGGCCAGCCGCCGCGCGATCTCGGTCTTACCGACGCCGGTCGGACCGATCATCAGGATGTTCTTCGGCAGCACCTCCTCACGCAGGCCGGCGTCGAGTTGCAGCCGGCGCCAGCGATTGCGGAGCGCGATGGAGACGGCGCGCTTGGCGTCAGCCTGGCCGACGATGAAGCGGTCGAGTTCGGAGACGATTTCGCGGGGGGAAAAGTCGGTCATGGGCTCTAGCTAGGCTCGGATGGGCGGCGAGGCAAGTCGCCGGGCGCACAGGACATCAGGAGCGCACGGCCGTCCGGTGTCTCGATCGGCCGCTCCCGCCTGAATCCCGCCTTTTCGTAGGCGCCGATGGCGCGGACATTGGCCGGCGACGGATCGGTAACCATGCGCGGGACGCCGCGCTGAAACATCAGATCACAAAACGCAGTGATCGCGCGCGGGCCATAGTCGCGTCCCACGTGGTCCTCTCCCGCGACGAGCAAGTCGATCCCGCGGGTGCCCTCCGGCTGCGGACCAAAACCCTCGTTCCATGCGGTCAGGGCGTAGCACTGCAGATAGCCGGACGGCTCGTTGTCGATCAGAATGATATACTGGTCCATCGCCGGCTCGTCGCGGTCGCCGTCGATCAGCGCATATTGCTCGTTCGGATCGCCCCACCATTCGCGAACATGGGGCTGGCTCAGCCAGTCGCGGATCGCGGGCAGGTCGCCTTCGGTCATGAGACGAAAGCCGATGATCATCCGGCCCCTGCCCTCACAGCAGCGGCGGCCCGGCCTGCCAGTGCCGGATCGCCTCGGTCGGATAGACCAGCATCAGGATGTTGAGGGTCAGGTTGTCGCGGATGTGCAGGCCCACCCCGATCTCGAACACGACCGCGATCAGCACGGTCAGCCACACCGGCAGCACCCGCGCCAGCAGGAAGCCGGTCATCATCGCCGCGGTGTCGCCGACCGAGTTGACGATGCTGTCGCCGAAATAGTCGAGCGAGATCGTCGCGGCGCGGTAGCGCTCGATGATGAAGCTGGAATTCTCGACCAGCTCCCAGGCGCCCTCGATCAGCATCGCGATGATCAGCCGCCCCTGCCACGGCAGCCGCGGCACCAGCAGCGCCGTCAGCGCATAGAACAGGAAGCCGTGGATGATGTGCGAGAACGTGTACCAGTCGGTGAGATGCTGCGAGTTCTCCGAACTCTGCACCACGCCATGCCACAGCTTGACGGTGCCGCAGGCGCAGATCGGCAGCCGGCCCATGCCGAACAGGATCGCAGCCTGCGACGCCAGCAGCGCGAGCGCCAGCCCGAGCCAAAGCCCGGACGATCGTCGGGACGGGACGCCGATCTCGCTCGCCGCCATCGTCTACTCGGCCGACAGCGCTTCGATGGTGATGTTGCGGTTGGTGTAGACGCAGATGTCGGCGGCGATATCGAGCGACTTGCGCACGATGCTCTCGGCGTCCTTGTCGGTGTCGATCAGGGCGCGCGCCGCGGCCAGCGCATAATTGCCGCCCGAGCCGATCGCCATCACGCCCGCCTCCGGCTCCAGCACGTCACCGGTGCCGGTCAGCACCAGCGAGACCTCCTTGTCGGCGACGATCATCATCGCCTCGAGCCGGCGCAGATAGCGGTCGGTGCGCCAGTCCTTGGCGAGCTCGACGGCCGCCCGGGTCAGCTGCCCCGGATACTGCTCCAGCTTGCTCTCCAGCCGCTCGAACAGGGTGAAGGCATCCGCCGTGGCGCCGGCGAAGCCGCCGATCACGTCGCCCTTGCCGAGCTTGCGCACCTTGCGGGCGTTCGACTTGATCACGGTCTGGCCGATCGAGACCTGGCCGTCGCCGCCCACGACCACCCTGCCCCCCTTGCGGACGGTCAGGATCGTGGTGCCGTGCCAGACGGTGGGCTCGTGCGAGGATGCGTGCATGGGTGGTCCCTGGTTGTCGGCCTCATTTAGGCGCTCGGGCCGGGGGAAACAATTACCAGGTCCCTGCCCTGCCCCTCCGGGCCTTGAAATCTGCTCACCATGGCCCGAGATCAGGCCCCGAGGGCGTCATCCCGCAGTAGCTAAGGTGTCATCCGCCTGATAAAAGGGCCGCGTTTTCAAGGGAAGCTGACCCCATGCGTAGCGCGACCATCAAGCGCAAGACCAAAGAGACCGACATCGAGGTGTCCGTCAACCTCGACGGCACCGGCGTCGTCAACATCGCGACCGGTATCGGCTTCTTCGATCACATGCTGGATCTGCTCGCCCGGCATTCCCGCATCGACATGACCGTCAAGGCGGTCGGCGACCTGCATATCGACTTCCACCACACCACCGAGGACGTCGGCATCGCGCTCGGCCAGGCCGTGCGCCAGGCGCTCGGCGACATGGCCGGCATCACCCGCTACGCCTCGATCCACATGCCGATGGACGAGACGCTGACGCGCGTGGTCATCGACGTGTCCGGCCGGCCGATGCTGGTGTTCCGCACGACGTTTGCCCGCGACAAGATCGGCGAGTTCGACACCGAGCTGGTGCGCGAATGGTTCAATGCGTTCGCCATGAACGCCGGCATCACCCTGCACGTCGAGACGCTGTACGGCGAGAACGCCCATCATATCGCTGAATCCTGCTTCAAGGGTCTGGCGCGGGCGTTGCGCGCTGCGCTCGCGATCGATCCGCGCAACAAGGGCGAGGTGCCATCCACCAAGGGGCAGCTCGGCGGCTGACCTCTCTCCTCCAAACTCCCTAGTTCAAGGGATATTCGACATGCCCGTCTATACCGTTCACGCTCCCCTCGCCGCCGGGGCCGATCTGCGTTCGACGGATCGCTTCGTGTTCATCCGCGACGGCTTCCATCTCTGGGCAGCCATTCTCGGCGCGGTCTGGCTGGCCTGGCACCGGCTGTGGCTGGCGATGCTCGGCTGGATCGTTCTGATGATCGCGCTCGACGTGATTCTGGTGCGCGTCGGCGTCAGCGGCGGCGCGATCACCGGCGTCGATCTGCTGCTTGCGATCCTGCTCGGATTGGAAGCCTCCAGCCTCAAGCGCTGGAGCTATTCGCGCGGCAATTGGCGCCAGCTCGACGTCGTCGTCGCCGACGATCTCGACGCCGCCGAGCGCCGCTTCTTCGAGCGCTGGGCGGCGAGGCGCAGCGATCTCGGCTACGACAACAACACCGTCGATCGCGGCGCCGCGCCGCCGACCCGTGACAATGGCGATGGCCAGCGGCCGCCGCCTTTGCCCCACGCCAGCATCATTGGCTTGTTCCCTGAACCCGGAGGTGGACGATGAGCGTTGCCATCATCGATTACGGCTCCGGCAATCTGCATTCCGCCGCGAAAGCCTTCGAGCGTGCCGCGCGCGGCATGGAGGATCCGCAGAAGGTATTGGTCACGCGCGATCCCGACACGGTGTATCGCGCCGACCGCATCGTGCTGCCGGGTGTCGGCGCCTTCGCCGATTGCCGCCGGGGGCTCGATGCCGTCGACGGCATGCTGGAAGCAATGACCGAAGCCGTGCGCCACAAGGCGCGGCCGTTCTTCGGCATCTGCGTCGGCATGCAGCTGATGGCAACGCGCGGCAAGGAGCATGTCACGACCGACGGCTTCGACTGGGTCTCCGGTGATGTCGAGAAGATCACGCCCCGCGACGACAGCCTGAAGATCCCGCACATGGGCTGGAACACGCTCGATGTTCTCCAGGAGCATCCGGTGCTGGAGAAGCTGCCGCTCGGGCCGAAGGGTCTGCACGCCTATTTCGTGCACTCCTATCACTTGAACGCGGTCAACGAGAACGAGGTGCTGGCGCGCGCCGACTACGGCGGGCCGATCACCGCCATCGTCGGCAAGGACACCGCCATCGGCACGCAATTCCATCCCGAGAAGAGCCAGCGGTTCGGTCTCGCCTTGATCTCCAACTTCCTGAAGTGGAAGCCGTGAGCGCCATCGTCCTGTTCGCCGGCAGAGGCGGGCAGGGCGCGCTCTTGAAAGACAACTGATATGATCCTGTTTCCCGCCATCGATCTGAAGAACGGCCAATGCGTACGTCTGGAGCAGGGCGACATGGCCCGCGCCACCGTGTTCAACCTGGATCCCGCCGCCCAGGCCAAGAGCTTCGCCGACCAGGGCTTTGAGTATCTCCACGTCGTCGATCTCGATGGCGCCTTCGCCGGCAAGCCGATGAATGCTGACGCCGTCGAAGCGATGCTGAAAGTCGTCAAGATGCCGGTGCAGCTCGGTGGCGGCATCCGCGATCTCGCGACGGTCGAGGCCTGGCTCAACAAGGGCATCACCCGTGTCATCATCGGCACCGCCGCGGTGCGTGATCCCGGGCTGGTGAAGACTGCCGCGAAAGCGTTTCCCGGCCGCGTCGCCGTCGGCCTCGATGCCCGCGACGGCAAGGTCGCCGTCGAAGGCTGGGCGGAAACGTCGGAAGTCACCGCGCTCGACATCGCCAAGCGGTTCGAGGACGCCGGCGTCGCCGCGATCATCTTCACGGACATCGCCCGCGACGGCCTGCTCAAGGGCCTCAATCTCGATGCCACGATCGCGCTCGGCGATGCGATCTCGATTCCCGTCATCGCCTCCGGCGGGCTCGCTTCGATCGATGACGTGAAGGCGATGCTGACTCCGCGGGCGAAGAAGCTCGAAGGCGCCATCGCCGGCCGCGCGCTCTATGACGGGCGGCTCGATCCGGTCGAAGCCTTGGCGCTGATCCGCGCGGCGCGCGGGTAGGGGAGAGAACACGATGTTCAAGGTCCGCGTCATTCCCTGCCTCGACGTCAAGGACGGACGGGTCGTCAAGGGCGTCAACTTCGTCAATTTGCGCGACGCCGGTGATCCCGTCGAAGCCGCGATCGCCTACGACGCCGCAGGCGCCGACGAGCTCTGCTTCCTCGACATCACCGCGACCCATGAGAACCGCGGCATCATGCTCGATGTCGTCCGGCGCACGGCGGAGGCCTGCTTTATGCCGGTCACGGTCGGCGGCGGCGTGCGCACCATCGATGACATCAAGACGCTGCTGCGCTCGGGCGCCGATAAGGTCTCGATCAATTCGGCCGCAGTGAGCCGACGCGAGTTCGTCAAGGAAGCGGCCGAGAAGTTCGGCGAGCAGTGCATCGTGGTGGCGATCGACGCCAAGTCGGTCGCCCGTCCCGGCGGCGGCTCGCGCTGGGAGATCTTCACCCATGGCGGCCGCAAGTCGACCGGCATCGATGCCCTGGAATACGCCCAGGAGGTCGTCGCGCTCGGCGCCGGCGAGATCCTGCTGACCTCGATGGACCGCGACGGCACACGCCAGGGTTTCGACCTGCCGCTGACCCGTGCCGTGGCCGACAGCGTGCCGGTCCCGGTGATCGCCTCCGGCGGCGTCGGTAATTTGGACCACCTGGTCGAGGGCATCCGGCAGGGCCGGGCGACCGCGGTCCTGGCGGCCTCGATCTTCCATTTCGGGGAATTTACCATCCGGGAGGCCAAGGAGTACATGGTGCGCCAGGGGCTGCCGATGCGGCTCGATCCCTGACGACATTGCGCCGCAAAAATGTTAGATGAACGCTGGTCCGGCCTCCCCGGGGCGGACCTGCGTTCCGAGAACTGGCTGATGTCCCGCTTCACGATCCACGATCTCGCTGCCATCATCGACGCGCGTGCCGCGGCGGGCGGCGAGGCGTCGTATACGCGCAAGCTGCTCGACAAGGGTCCGGCGCAATGCGCCAAGAAAATGGGCGAGGAGGCGGTCGAAACCGTCATCGCCGCCGTCGGCACCGACCGCGCGCATCTGATCTCGGAAAGTGCCGATCTGCTGTTTCATCTGTTGGTGCTGTTGAAGTCCCGGGACATCCGGCTCGACGAGGTCGAGGCGGCGCTCGGCAAGCGGACCGGTCAATCGGGTCTGGAAGAAAAGGCGTCGCGCAAGACGGAGTAGGGCGCGTCGGCGGGGGAAACGAAGGGCAGCGTCATGGATATGCGCACCAGCGAACAGCAATATAATCCGTACCGCGTCTTCACCCGCCAGCAATGGTCCGAGCTGCGCAACGACACGCCGATGACGCTCGAGCCCGGCGAGTTCTCCAAGCTGCGCTCGATGCACGACCGTCTCGACTTGCAGGAGGTCGAGGACATCTATCTGCCGCTGTCGCGGTTGCTGTCGATGTATGTCGATGCGGCGCAGCGGCTGTACTACGCGCAGCGCCAATTCCTCGGCATCCGCGACCGCAAGATGCCCTACATCATCGGCGTCGCCGGCTCGGTGTCGGTCGGCAAGTCGACCACCGCGCGCGTGCTGCAGGCGCTGCTGACGCGCTGGTCGCCACGGCCGAAGGTCGATCTCATCACCACCGACGGTTTTCTGTTTCCGAACGCCGTGCTCGAACGTCAAGGCCTGATGCAGAAGAAGGGCTTTCCGGAGAGCTACGACAAGGCACGCCTGCTCGGCTTTCTCTCCGACATCAAGGCCGGCCGCCATCAGGTGCGTGCGCCCGTGTACTCGCATCTCAGCTACGACATCGTCCCCAACCAGTGGGCCGTGGTCGATCAGCCGGACATCCTGATCGTCGAGGGCGTCAACGTGCTGCAGACCGGACCGCTGCCGCGTGACGGCAAGGCTGTTCCCGTTGTCTCCGACTTCTTCGACTTCTCGGTCTACATCGACGCCGAGGAGGCGGTGCTGCGCAAATGGTACGTGAAGCGCTTCCTGTCGCTGCGCGATACCGCCTTCCAGGATCCGCGGTCCTACTTCAACCGCTACGCGCTGCTCTCCGACGACGAAGCCGTCGCCACCGCGATCGCGATCTGGGAGCGCACCAACCTCGCCAATCTCGAGGACAACATCCTGCCGACCCGCCCGCGCGCAACCCTGATCCTGAAGAAGGGCGCCGACCACGAGATCGAAACGGTGGCGCTGCGACGGTTGTGAGCTCGGCCGTTGAGCTGAGAGAATTCTCGTCCCGTTTTGCTGGATGAATGGTCTCTCCGTCATTCCGGGGCGCGCGAAGCGCGAGCCCGGAATCCATAGCCACGACAGCGGATGTGGATCGAGACGTCAGTAGCGCTCCTCTTCAACTAGCAACGGCCGGTGGCTATGGATTCCGGGCTCATTCGCGCGGCTTCAAAATGGCTTCGCCATTTTGCGCGCGAATGCCCCGGAATGACGCGGGGCGAGAGAGGCAGCCTCTCATATGTAGTGAGTTGTCCGGCTATCGCTGCTCGCGCAGCTCTAACCTCTCCCCGCCCTTTGCGGGGAGAGGTCGGATTGCGCAGCAATCCGGGTGAGGGGCATGGCACATAAGGGGCCCCGATCGCAGTCTATTGGACGGGCAGACGGGCACTGCGTCTCCAAGCGCATGCTAACAGGTCGACAAGATCACCGTCCCGACAAAGCAGCACTTCCCGTGTGGCTGCCCCTCACCCCGACCCTCTCCCCGTGAAGAACGGGGAGAGGGGGCGCACCGCCCGTGCCGCTACTCATCAGCTCCACTCTGCCGCCCGGCGCATCTTGCGCGCTGTCGCTGAAACCTCTCCCCGCCCTTGCGGGGAGAGGTCGGATTGCGTAGCAATCCGGGTGAGGGGCATGGCACATAAGCTGCCGGGATAGCAGTCTATCGGACGAGCACGGCGGCTCCGAGCGCATGCTAATAGGTCGACAAAGATTATCGTCCCGACAAAGCAGCACTTTCCGTGTGGCTGCCCCTCACCCCAACCCTCTCCCCGTGAAGAACGGGGAGAGGGGGCAGTGAGACCGTTCGTACCTAACTAATGAACAACTAAGCGGCCACCTGCCGGGCCGCTGCCAGATTGGCCAGCGCTTCGTCGAGCTTGTCGCGGTCGAGCGGCTTGACGAGAAAGCCGTCCATGCCGGCTTCGAAGCAGGCGTAGCGGTCCTCGACCAGGGCGTTGGCCGTCAAGGCGAGGATCGGCGTGCGGCGGCCGGGCTCGCTGGCCTCCATTGCGCGGATGCGCTTGGCGGCGGCGATGCCGTCGAGCCGGGGCATCTGCACGTCCATCAGGATCAGGTCGTAGGGCGCGCCGGCCGCGCGGGCGGCGAGCCAGGAATCGAGCGCGGCCTCGCCATGCACGGCGATATCGGCGTGATGGCCGAGCTTGGTCAGCAGCGAGCGCATCAGCAGCGCGTTGATGTCGTTGTCCTCGGCCACCAGGATCGACAGTCCGCTGCCCGCGCGGGCCGCGATCGGCGGAGCGACCATCGGGACGGGCTCGTCGATGTCGGTCGACGCGGTGCCATCGACGTCGAAGCCGACGCGGGCGGCGAGTGAGGCGGCGCGCAGCGGCTTGACGAGGTAGCCGTTGAACGGCGCCGCCGGCATCTGCTCGTGGCGGCTCACCGGCGTCACCAGCACGATCAGCCGCGTCGTATGTCGCTGCGCCGTTGCGCCCAGGCCGAGCGCCACGTCGCTGCCAACAGCATCATCGATCAGCACGGCATGCCACGCGCGCTCCGGCAGCAGCGCCGCGGCGACCTCGGCATCGGCGACCAGGCAGGTCTGCGCGCCCCAGTTCTGCAGCCGGCGCTCGATCAACTCGGCCTGCAGCCCGGGCGGCGCTATCAGCATCACTGACTGTCCGGTCAGGTCCGGTCCGCGGAAGCTGTTCTGCTCGCCGCGCTCCAGCGCGGCCGGCAGCGGCACGGAAACTTCGAACGTCGAGCCGGCACCGGGCGCGCTCTGCAGATTGATCCGTCCGCCCATCCGCTTGACGATCCGGTCGGAGATCGCGAGCCCCAGGCCGGTGCCGCCAAAACTGCGCGCGACGCTGTCGTCGGCCTGCTCGAATTCGCGGAAGATGCGCTCCTGGGCATCGGCGGCGATGCCGATCCCGGTGTCGCGCACCTGGAAGCTGATCTCGTTCGGCCAGATGCCGGGCTCGGCGATCAGCGCCACGCCGCCGGACGCGGTGAACTTGATCGCATTGCCGGCAAGGTTGAGCAGCACCTGGCGCAGCCGCGCGGCGTCGCCCGTCACCCATGTCGGCAACCGCTCGTCCATGTAGGCGGCCATCTCCAGCTGCTTGGCTTGGGCGCGAGGCGCCAGCAATTCGGTGATCTCCTCGATCAGCGCCGTCAGCGAGAACGGCTGCGCCTCCAGCGCCAGCTTGCCGGCCTCGATCTTGGAATAGTCGAGCAGCTCGTTGATCAGCGACATCAGCGCGTCACCGGACGTGCGCACCGCCTTGGCGTAGGTCGTCTGCTCCGGCGTCAGCTGCGTCTCCAGCAGCAGACCGCTCATGCCGAGAATGCCGTTCAGCGGCGTGCGGATCTCGTGGCTGGCCATCGCCAGGAAGCGCGACTTGGCGCGGTTGGCGGCATTGGCCTGGTCGCGCGCATCCGCCAGCGCGCGCTCGGTCTCGGTGCGGTCGGTGACGTCGCGGCCGACACATTGCAGCACGGCCGGCTGTCCCGCATCGGAGCGCACCAGCGCCTCGCGCCAGGCGATCCAGCGCGGCCCGATGGCGCTGCCGATGCACTGGTCATGGACGCGCGTGCCGCTCGGCTCCAGCGCGCTGTCGCCCTGTTCGATCAGGTCGAAGGCGAATTGGCTGCCGACGAGGTTCTCGCGATCGAGCCCGGCCATCTGGCAATAGGCGTCGTTGACGAACACGATCGTGCCGTCCTGCTCGCGCATGACGATGAGGTCGCCCTGCTGCTCGAACAGGCTGCGCGCGCGCTGCTCGGCCTCCTGCAGCTCCCAGTTCCGGTCCGCCAGCACCTCGTTGTGAAGCGCGATCTTGTGCAGCTTCTTCTTGACGAAGCGCAGCCGCATGCTGAGCGTCGCCAGGCCGACGCAGGCGAGTGCGAACAGGAAGCTGGCGCCGATCGCGAAGGCATGCGGATTGTAGCCGGAGTTCTCGGAGAGGCTGGCCTTGATGAAGCCATAGGCGCCGCCGAAGCCGGCGGAGAAGATCATCATCGCGCGCAGGATCGTGAAGATCAGCTGATGACGGCGCGTGAACCGGCGCAGGCGCAGCCTGATGCGAAAAATCGGTCCCATTCCGTCACCCCTGATGTCGTCGATCCCGTGTCATCGCCGGCCCGCACCATGCGCCGGCCGGTATTGCTGAGACTTTGAAGCGTCTGCCCGCGCGCGCCTGCGGTGCAGAGATGGTGAACCGGGCGTTAGCCCGGCTCACAGCACCGGATGAAGTAGTGATGAGGCGCGGCCGCGGGCGGCGACGATCAGCGCGGCGGCCTCTCTGACCGACGTGCGGCTGGAGCGGACGTAGATGCGGTAGTCGGCAAGGTCATCCCCGGCGCGATCACTGCTGAGATAGATCCGCGGCGCAGCGGGATCGGCGGCGATCGCGACGACCCGGGACGGCCCGCCCAGACCGCAGCCCTGATCCTCGCGGACGGGCGCATCGTCGATCACGACGAAATCGGCTATTTCGGGATCATCGACCAGCGCCACGCGCACCGTGGCGAGCGCGGGATCATCGGTGAAGTCGACGTTGAAGGCGGCGTGGGACGCGGCGGAGCCGAGTGAGACGATGTCTGAACCGGCGGCAATGCACGGCCGCGGGGAGGGCGCCAGCTCGAGCCTGGCGGCGACCGCAGCCGCGATCAGCGGCACGGCCGAAACGAGCACCTTGAAACGCAACATGACACGCACCGACACAACAGGCCTGATGACGCAAACGCGGGCCTTATGGTTGTCGGAGCGTAAAGAGAAGTCGTTACCAGAGTGTTGAGGAGAGGGCGTCGTCACGCCGCGTGACGATTGTCTTCCGCCAGCGCGCGATACGACAGTGCCTCGGCGAGGTGCAGCCGGCCTATGGTCTCGACATGGTCGAGATCGGCCAAGGTCCGCGCGACGCGCAGCACGCGGTGATAGCCGCGCGCCGAGAGCCGCATCGTTTCGGCGGCTTCGCGCAGCAGCTTCTGGCCCGGGGCATCGAGCTTGGCGATGTCGTCGAGCACGGCGGCCGGGGCCTCGGCGTTGGTCCGGATGTGCGGCAGGCCGGCCTTGGCGTAGCGGGCGCGCTGCAGCTCGCGCGCGGCGGCGACGCGAGCGGCGACCTCCGCGGAGCCTTCCTTGGCCGGCGGCAGGATCAGGTCGGCGGCGGTGACGGCGGGCACCTCGATGCGCAGATCGATGCGGTCCATCAGCGGGCCGGAGATGCGCATCTGGTAGTCGGACGTGCAGCGGTCGATGCGGCCGCGCTTGCAGGCATAGCCGGGCTCGAACGCCTTGCCGCAGCGGCACGGATTCATCGCCGCGACCAGCATGAAGCGGGCCGGGTAGGTGACGCGGTGGTTGGCGCGCGAGATCGAGACCTCGCCATTCTCCAGCGGCTGGCGCAGCGAATCCAGCACGCGCGGATCGAACTCCGGCAGCTCGTCGAGAAACAGCACGCCCTGATGTGCCAGCGAGATCTCGCCGGGACGGGCGCGCAGGCCGCCGCCGGTCAGCGCCGCCATGCTGGCGGAATGATGCGGGCTGCGGAACGGCCGCCGGTTGGTCAGCGCGCCGCCTTCGATCTCGCCGGCGACGGAGGCGATCATCGACACCTCCAGCAGCTCGGCCGGCGACAGCGGCGGCAGGATCGACGGCAGCCGCGCCGCCAACATCGACTTGCCGGCGCCGGGCGAGCCGATCATCAACAGATGATGTCCGCCGGCGGCGGCGATCTCGAGCGCGCGCTTGCCGCTCTCCTGGCCCTTGATATCGCGCAGGTCGAGCAGGCTCGCCGGAGCCTCCTGGATCTTCGGCTGCGGCCGCGACAGCACCTGCGTGCCCTTGAAATGGTTGGCGATCTGGATCAGCGACGTCGCCGCGATGATCTCGAGGTCCGGGCTGGCCCACGCCGCTTCCGCGCCGCAGGCCGCCGGGCAGATCAGGCCCTCCTCGCGCGCATTGGCGCCGATCGCGGCCGGCAGCACGCCGGCCACCGGGGCAATCGAGCCGTCGAGCCCGAGCTCGCCCAGCACGGTGAATCCACTGAGCGCATCCGGCGGAATCGCACCGATCGCCGCCATCAGGCCGAGCGCGATCGGCAGGTCATAATGGCTGCCTTCCTTGGGCACGTCGGCCGGCGCGAGGTTGACGGTGATGCGCCGCGCCGGCAGCGCCAGCCCCGAGGCGATCAGCGCCGAGCGCACCCGCTCGCGCGCCTCCGACACCGCCTTGTCCGGCAGGCCGACGATCGCGAACGCCGGCAGACCCGGCGCGACCTGGACCTGCACGTCGACCGCGCGGGCCTCGATCCCCTCGAAGGCGACGGTGGAAACCCGCTGGACCATGGTGCCCCTCCCATGCAGGAGGCTAACGGAAACCGCGCGTGGCCGCAAGAACAATACATGAACATCGCACTGCTGCCAGATGTGGCCGGCATTTAGCAAGAGTACGACGGCTCGACCCGTGCCATTGGGAGAAGGCGCTTAGAGGGTGGTCTCACGAGATTAGCAGGTAAGGCCAGTCTTTCTTGGCTCAGGGAACGCAGATGCGTCCGATGCTTTGAATGTTTTCGCACCGCCTAAGGGCCGACATAGGTGATCATGACCTATTGCGAAATTGGAGGGCTATGAGAACATGATAACAAAATCCGCAGCGAGAAACGTTCCATCTAATGAAAGAAGCTCCACATGAGTTGCCTGAGCCTCATGTCCTAGACTTTGACTGGCGATATACGGATGAGACGGTGCGGTCTCTTCTGAGGCTCGTCCGTCCGTCCGATTCGGTACTCGCAATCGGCGCGCCATCTCTCGCAAGATATTTGGAGTCTCTGGGTCGCGATGTTTTGCTTGTCGACCGTCAACCCTTTCACGCGGTTAGAAACCATGTGCAGATCGAACCGGGAATCATTAAGCCGGACTTTGAGAAAAGGACGATCGCGATACTTGATCCACCTTGGTATCCGGAGGAAGCAAGGATCTGGATAGCTTGGTCGGCTCACGGCCTAGTGCCGAACGGTGAAATCTTAGTCTCACTGTGGCCAGATATTACCCGTCCGACTGCGGCAAGAGAATTTGATGAGTTAAGGGCGTGGGCAAGCGAGTGGGCTGAGTTCGAAGTACTGAACATAGTTCCTAGATACGTTATGCCCCCCTTCGAATTTGCGGCAGTCGAAGCGAGCGAGAACCTAGCGCTTCCAAGTCCTAGATTCGGTCGATTGGTGAGCCTTCGCTTAAAGCGGCTGCCTAGTCTTCTCGGCTACCCAGCAGACCGAGAAACTTGGGTTAGATTTGTTTTGAACGACTATCAACTAGCATTGCGTCTCCGAGGGGATCATTCGCTACCTGATGAAATGAACAGGCACCCACTCGGAAAAGACTGGACGTGGCCGTATGTTAGTAGGCGTGCGCCTAAACGAGACCTGATCAGTCTTTGGACTTCGCGAAATGAGGTTGCTCTTATCAAAGACCCTTTTAAAGCCCTACAGCAGCTTCGTCTCGCGTTCCACTCGTCAGATTCTGCTTCGTTTTGTGAGAAACTCGGACCATTTCGCCAGCTTAAAAATTTCGGTATTCCCCGACCCCCGTATCAGAGACTACTTGAATGGCAACACCAGCAATAGCGCTTCGCTTCCGAGATACGGTCTCAAATATAGATAGTATTGCCGCACACCGTGCGGTTCTGGCCAAAGATGGTTGCGTATGGTGGGGCTGGTGGAAGAAAGATTTTGAGTCTGATCACGAGAGCTTGCTACGAAACCTGCAATCGGTTGGCCCGTTTGTTGCCTATATCGTTGATCGCTCAACAAAGAGGATGTTCCGAGCCGGCGTATTGGCTCTGCGTGTCGGTTCACTGAAAAAAGACGAGTTGCAGATTGTGCCGAGTTATTATCTTGAGTTTGAGAAGAAGGTGTTTGCGTGGTTCCAGCTATCTTCGATAGAAGACGTTACATTTGATGGCGAGCTTGCAGCGAGATTCGGGGACCACACCCTTATCTCTCTGGAGTTCACGGAAGATAATCGATCCGAAAAAGTCGCGCCAGATACGATCGCCACTGGAAAATCCTGCATACTACATCTTTCAGACCTGCACTTTGGCGGCGATTACGCATTTGCTACTCAGAGAGAAAAGCTTTCGATTGGAGACTATCGAAAGACGCTAACTGAGTGTCTGTCCGCGGATCTTAAGCGCATTGGAAAACTCGACGATATTGCCGCCGTTCTGGTCACGGGTGATTTCACAACAGGGGGAGATTGGAGAGACGAGACGCGAGATGCCGTACTTCAAGAGTTTAAGGCTATGCGGGGCGCCCTAGGCCTGCAGCCGGAGCAAATTGTCGTCGTGCCCGGGAATCACGACATCGTTCGATATCCGAAGGATAAGCCAATCGATATCGCGGCGATGATTTTAAACAACCAAACAACTTACCAACACGAGCGTGAATTTCGAACGTTTGTCGATGAGCTGATAAACCGAAATTGGCAAAAATCATTGAACTACGTGCACCGGATGCATCTCAAGGAGGCAGACCTAATACTCTGTTTACTCAATTCCTGCACCATAACCGCAACTGAGTGGACTGAATATGGTTTCGTCGGAACGAGCGGTATCGATGCCATTAAGGCCCTTGGCAACGAATCAATAGTTCGACCAACTTACAAATTTATCGCGCTTCATCATCATTTACTGCCGGTTGCGGGCGTAGAAGCGCCAAATTCCAAAGGCGTGACGCTATCTCTAGACGCTTCTGATCTACTAGATGAAGCGCAGAACGCCGGTGCGCACGTCGCGCTTCATGGGCACGAGCACCTGCCGCGTATAGCAAAATATCAAACTATTCCTCTTAGGGATGGAAAAGTAGCGCAAGGAATCTATGTAGTTTCAAATGGAAGTGCTGGCGGGAAACGGCTACCCGGAAACGAGCGCAACGCCTACTGCCTGTTTGAGTTTCGATCAAACCGACTCCACCTGTCTATGAGGGAGTTGCGCTTTGATGCGAAAGGAGGCGGATCCATCTATGACGGAGCGTTGGATTCCGCGCCGCAGTTACCCTAGCCTTAATTGTAAGAATCTTTCACCCTAAGTCCCGGCGCGACCTGGACCTGGACGTCGACCGCGCGGGCCTCGATCCCCTCGAACGCAACCGTTGAAACGCGCTGGACCATGGTGCCCCTCCCATTTCGGAGGCTAACGGAAGCCGGACCCCTGCGCAAGAACAATACAGGAACATGGATGAGCCGGTGTGGTGCAATCCATTAACGACGGGACGGCGACCACCCTATTCCCGGCATCGGGCTTAACGCCCCTTTAGTTGGGCGTTCGCATTCTGTTGCAAATTGATGAGCGATGCGCGCCCTCGGCACAGCCGGACGGGCGCCACCAGAAAGCGACCTGCGATGCCCCCAGCGCCTCCGGCAGCAGCTGCCTCCGTCAAACCGCAAGCCGGTGAGGTGAGGACGGTCCCCGAGCTCGCCACCGACATGCTGCGCCGGACCACCGGCCTGTTTCTCGCCGGACCGCGACCGGCGCCCACCGAGCAGCTCGATCTCTACGACCAGATGTTCGCGCGGCTGATGCCGCAGGTCGCAATCGACGTGCTCGCCGAACTGAGCATGGCGCTGGCCGGCGTCGAGCGCGCGCCTTATGCGACTGCGCGGCTGCTCGCCGTGCATCCCGACCTGCGCGTCGCCGGGCCGATGCTGGCGAAGGCGCCGGTGCTGACCGAGCGCGACCTCGCCGAGTTCATCAGGACCCTGAGCCCGGCGCATCTGGTCGCGCTGGCCAGCCGCCGCGGCATCGGCGACACCATCACCAGCCAGCTGATCGCGCGCGGCTTCCCGCCGGTGCGCATGGCGCTGGCGCAGAATCTCGCGGCGCGGCTGTCCGAGGACGGCTATCGCAGCCTGTTCAAGATCGCCGAGCGCGACGAGGACCTTGCCGAGAAGCTGGCGCTGCGCACCGACCTGCCGGCCAAGCTGTCGCGGGCCTTCGTCGCCGCCGCCAGCGAGGGCGCCCGCGCCCGTTTCATCAAGGCGGCGCCGCCGGCCACCCGCGCGACCCTGCAGGCTGCCCCGACCCGGTCCGCCGGAGCGGCGATGCGCGCGATGTGGGACTATGACCAGGTCAAGGCCGAGGTGTCGGCGCTCAACCGCACCGGCAAGCTCGGCGATTCCGCCGTCAACCGGTTCTGCGTCACCAGCGACATTCCGGCGGTCATCGCGTCGCTGGCGCTGCTCTGCGTCGTCTCCATCGAGACGATCGAATCGCTGCTGGAGGACGACCGTCTCACCGATCTGCTGCTGGCGTGCAAGGCGGCGCGGCTGAGCTGGGCCACGACCTCGATGATCCTGCGCGCCCGCCCCGGCGGCAGCGAGATGCCGGCCGACGATGTCGAGGAGGCGCGCAAGCGTTTCGAGAAGCTGGTGCTGTCCGAGGCGCAGTGGAAGGTCCGCGGGCTCGAAACCCGCTGATCGCCAAGGGGCGCCCGTGAGGCGCCCGGCCGTCAGCCGGGCGGCGTCGCGTAGTTGGTGAAGTCGATCTTGAACATCGCCGGATCGAGCTTCTTGGTGGTGTCGAGATTGTAGACGGCGATCGTCGTGTCGTAGCCCTGCGGATCGGTCACGGTCCACTGCTTGAGCTGGCCGTCCTTGGCGCCGAGCATCAGCATCAGCCGGCTGGTGCCGACCAGCGCCTGCTTCTCCTCGATCGTGATCGTGACGTAGAGATCGTCGGCCGCAATCGCGATGACGTTGGTGTCCTTGAGCAGGTCGATGCGATCGGACAACAGGTAGCGCAGCGGCGTCTGCGACAGCGGATAGACGTCCTGCGTCGCCAGCTTACGGTCGCGCACCACGACGGCCGAGCCGTCGGCAATGAGGTCGATCGGGCTCGGCGGCTCGTATTCGAACCGCAATCGCCCGGGCTTCTGAATGTAGAAATCGCCCTTGGTCTTGCTGCCGTCGGGGCCGACCTGGACGAAGTTTCCGACCAGCGTCTGCAGCGACGACAGATAGGCACTGACCTTGGCCGCCTGTGCCTTCTGGTTGGCGTCGAATGAGGTGAAGATGCTCGCCGGAACGTTGCGCCGGGGATCGGGAATGATCGGGTTGGGCGGCGTGGTCTGGATGGCTGCCTGGCCGCCGCGCTGCTGCTCGGAGGCGGAGAGCTGGGAGCCCGGCTTCGCGCCCGGCTTGGGAGCCGTTGTGCCCTGGGCGGTGGCATGGCCGGCCGAGCCGGCGATGGCACATGCGGTCACGGCGAAGGCTACCATCCAGGCGGACATGCGACGTCCGCGCGGCGGTTCGGGGACTGAAAATGAGCTGGTCGAGAAGGGGCTTTGCAAAACGGCGTCCTGATGTCTTACGCGTTTCTATCCTGGTTCTGTCGGTCAGCGTGATCGTAATTGCGTGAAGTTACGACCTGGAAACGGCGGATCTGGGACCAAAGCGGGCGGGGATCAGAACCCGCCTTCCTCCTCGGGCACCAGGATCTCGCGCTTGCCGGCATGGTTGGCTTGGCCGACGATGCCTTCCTGTTCCATCCGCTCCATCAACGAGGCGGCCTTGTTATAGCCGATCTGCAGCCGCCGTTGAATGTAGCTGGTGGAGGCCTTGCGGTCGCGTTTGACCACGGCGACCGCCTGGGAGAACAGGTCGTCGCCGCCGCCGCCACCACCCATGCCGGTGGCGTCGAACACGGCGCCGTCCTCCTCGCTCGGCTCCTCGGCGGTGACCGCCTCGAGATATTCCGGCGAGCCTTGCGTCTTGAGGTGGCGTACCACCTTCTCGACTTCCTCGTCGGAGCAGAACGGGCCGTGCACGCGGCTGATGCGGCCGCCGCCGGCCATGTACAGCATGTCGCCCTGGCCGAGCAGCTGCTCGGCGCCCATCTCGCCGAGGATGGTGCGGCTGTCGATCTTCGACGTCACCTGGAAGGAGATGCGGGTCGGGAAGTTGGCTTTGATGGTGCCGGTGATGACGTCGACCGACGGACGCTGCGTCGCCAGGATGACGTGCAGGCCGGCGGCGCGCGCCATCTGGGCGAGGCGCTGCACGGTGCCTTCGATGTCCTTGCCGGCGACCATCATCAGGTCGGCCATCTCGTCGACGATGATGACGATGTAGGGCAGGGGATCGAGGTCGAGCTTCTCCTCCTCGTAGATCGCCTTGCCGCTCTCCTTGTCGAAGCCGGTATGGACGGTGCGCGTCAGCTCCTCGCCCTTGTTGCGGGCTTCCGCGACGCGGGCGTTGTAGCCGTCGATGTTGCGCACACCGAGCTTGGCCATCTTCTTGTAGCGCTCCTCCATCTCGCGCACCGCCCATTTCAGCGCGACGACGGCCTTCTTCGGGTCGGTCACGACGGGCGTGAGGAGATGCGGGATGCCGTCATAGACGGAGAGTTCGAGCATCTTCGGGTCGACCATGATCAGGCGGCACTGGTCGGGCCGGAGGCGGTAGACCAGGCTGAGGATCATGGTGTTGATCGCGACCGACTTGCCCGAGCCGGTGGTGCCGGCGATCAGCATGTGCGGGGTGCGGGCGAGATCGATGATGATCGACTCGCCGCCGATGTTCTTGCCGAGGCAAAGCGGCAGCTTGGCGACGCTCTCGGTCGCCTCCTTGGCGACCAGCAGCTCGCGCAGATAGACCTTCTCGCGATGCGCATTCGGCAGCTCGATGCCGATGGCGTTGCGGCCGGGCACGACGGCGACGCGCGCCGACAGCGCGCTCATCGAGCGGGCGATGTCGTCGGCCAGGCCGATCACGCGCGACGACTTGATGCCGGGCGCGGGCTCCAGCTCGTACAGAGTGACGACCGGGCCCGGATTGGCTTTGACGATCTCGCCGCGCACGCCGAAATCCTGCAGCACGCCTTCGAGCGCGCGCGAATTGGCCTCCAGCTCGCTCTTCGACAGCGGCTGGCGGTCGGCGGCTTTCGGCGCGGCCAGCATCGACACTGACGGCAGGTCGTATTTGTCGTTGGACCTCTTGGGCGGCGCCTTCGCGGCCGGCTTCTTGCGGGCGCGCGGAGCGGGCTCCTCCTCCTCTTCCTCCTCGTCCTCGCCGGCTTCCTCCTCGTCGCCGTCATCCTCCATCTCGGGAGCGAGCGTCGGCTTGGAGCGGGCGCCGCTCAGGCTCGGCTCCTGGCGGCCGGAGGCCGTTCGCGGCTGCGGGCCGGAGGAGACCAGCGCGCGATAGGCGGTCGAGAGGAACCAGGCGACCTGCGCCTTGGCGCTCATGATGGCGTGGAACACCCAGCCGAGCCGGATCGCCTTGCGGTCGTCGTCGTCCTCGGGATCGGCGAGCGGCGTATCGTCCTCGTCGTCCGCAAGCAGGCTCGGATCGGCTTCCTTGGCGCCCATGCCGCCGGCGACCAGCAGGCAGCCGATCATGGCAATGAGGAGCAGGCTGCCGAGCACCAGCCGATAGATCGCCCCGGGCGGACCGAACACCACGGCCGGCGCGCGCACCAGTGCGTCGCCGACGACACCGCCGAGGCCGGTCGGCAGCGGCCAGGCATGCGAGCGCGGCCAGCAGCTGGCGAAGCCGGCGGCGATGGCGGCGCCGAGCACCCAGGCGCCGAACCGCAGCGCCTCGCGGTCGAACGGCCGGTGCGTCATCATCCGCCAGCCACGGATGGCGAGCGGCAGGATCGCCATGATCGAGCCAAGGCCGAGAATCTGCATCAAGAGGTCGGCGCTGATCGCGCCGGGATAGCCGACGATGTTGCGGATCGCGCGCGAGGTCGCGTGGCTCAGGCTCGGGTCCTGCACCGACCACGTCATCAGCGCCGCGGCGGCGACGCCGCACAGCGCGATCAGGCAGAGGCCGGCGAGCTCGCGCAGCCGCTTCACCAGCGCGTCGCGCAGCGACGTCGGCAGGTGGTTGACCAGGGGAATGACTCGCTCGATCGCCGGCATCCGCATCCGCCCCGCGATTACCCGAGCGTCTCGACCAGCCGGTGCAGCGCCTCGCCGGTCTGGTCCGCGTCGGCCACCAGCGCCAGCCGGATGTAGCCCAGGCCCGGATTGAAACCGTCGGCCTGCGGCCGCGCCAGATAGCTGCCGGGCACGACGCGCACGCCGGCGTCGCGGAACAGCCTGGTCGTCACCGCCTCGTCGCCGCCGCGATCGGCGACGTCGAGCCAGACGCAGAAGCCGCCGTCGGGCCGCTGGTAGCCATAGCGGTTGCCGATGATCTGGTCGGCGAGATCGAACTTGGCGCGGTACAGCCGCCGGTTCTCCTCGACATGCGCCTCGTCGGCATAGGCGGCCACCGCAACGTGCTGCAGCGGCACCGGCACCTGCGGCGCCGCGACGTTGCGCAACTCGTGGAAGGCGGCGAGAAATTTGCGGTCACCGGCGGCGAAGCCGATGCGCATGCCCGGCACGTTGGAGCGCTTCGACAGCGACTGGAACGCGACGACGTTGGTGTAGTCGGGCCCGGCATGCTCCAGCATGCTGCCCGGCGCTTTCCGCGTGTAGATCTCCGAATAGCATTCGTCGCTGAAGATCAGGAAGCCGAAGCGGTTCGCGAGGCCAACCAGCTTGCGCATGTAGTCCGCCGAGGCCACCGATCCCTGCGGATTGGCCGGCGTGGCGATGTAGAACGCGATCGTGCGCGCCAAGGTCGCCTCGTCGATTCTCTCGAGGTCGGGCAGGAAGCCGTTGTCGCGCGTGGTCGGCAGATAAATTGAATCGCAGCCGGCGGTGCGGGCGCCGACGCCATACACCGGATAGAACGGGTTCGGCATCAGGATCGCAGGCCTGCCGCGGCGCGGGCCGACATGGCGGAGCGCGGCATGCGCGGCGAAGAACAGGCCTTCGCGGCTGCCGTTCAGCACCAGGATCTCATGCTCGGGATCAACAGCGCGCGGCAGCGCGAATCGGCGAGACAGCCAGGCGCTCGCGGCCTTGCGGAATGGCTCGATGCCCTTCGCCGCCGGGTAGCGGCCGAAATCGGCGATGTGCTGCGCCAGCACCGGGCCGACGAAGCCCGGAACGGGATGCTGCGGCTCGCCGACGGCGAGCGTGATCATCGGCTTGCCGGGAGAATGGGGCGCGAGCAGCTCGTTCAGCCGCGCAAACGGCGAGCGTTCGCTCTCCGAATGGCTGGCGCCAGCGGGCGCGGGGGATGAAGCGGTCATTGCCATACGTAAAACGCGCGCCAAACCAGTTGAAGCCGCCGATCGCCCATGAACCGGTGCCTTTGCGGTCACCATAGAGGGGGCGAGGTTAAGACGCGATTAACCATCGGCGCTGGCGTCCGTTTTGATCGTTTTTCAAAGCCCGATCCAGAGGCAATTTCGCAACAGCGACGGAGATTGTGGTGATTCGGGGCGGGGGGGAGGGAACCGTCAACGCAAGATAGGCGAAAGAAGCCGCCGGTACGCTGCGAAATACAGCGCCCTCGCCCCTTGTGGGAGAGGGCATGTACGGCCCATCAGCGTATGCGGTTGGGTGAGGGGTCTCTCTCGGCGAGTCGTACTCGCGGAAGCATACCCCTCACCCAACCGAGTCTACTGCACTGTCCTACATGCCCTCTCCCACAAGGGGAGAGGGCGCAGTTACTGGCACGGTCGAAGAGTCAAAAATCGGGTGGCCCGGTGCGCTGGAATAAGAATGGGAATCTGCGCGCACCGGGCCTTGGCCGAACTACTTGGGGCTTAGCTCGGACGCCCAGCATGTAGCACGGTCGTTTTTCCGGCGTATTGCCGGTATCAGCTATTTTGTAGAATTTGATGTCGGAACACGCCGAACGCCGCTGCCGCCGGCTGATTTCTTAACGGAGATGTCCGGGGACCGCGTGGCTTTCCGATCCCAGTGCGGACGGTACACTTATTAGTCGTCACCGGTGCCTCGCGGCGGCATCACTTGCGCAACATTTCCATTCGGAAACATCCAGCCACGCTGCGTATCAATCGACAATTCGCGAAACGAGATTGGCGCATCGCGACCATCTTTGACGGGCATCAGCGATTCCATGGGGCGTGCCGACCATCATTGGCGCGCCGAGGACTCTGATGATCGGAAGAGCGTCGATGATGCGTCTGAGACTGCCGGGCATGCTCGCCCTGATGCTGTTGGCCCTGCCGGTGACAACGCTGCCCCGCACGGCACTGGCGGCACCTGCCGTGGCCGCGACCTCGATCACCGTCGAGGGCAACCGGCGCATCGAAGCCGATACCGTCCGCTCCTACTTCAAGACGGGGCCGTCCGGCGCGCTCGATGCCGGCCAGATCGACGACGGCCTCAAGGCCCTGATCGCGACCGGCCTGTTCGCCGACGTGAAGATCGAGCGCCAGGGCGGCCGGCTGATCGTGCGCGTGGTCGAGAATCCCGTCATCGGCCGTGTCGCCTTCGAGGGTAACAAGAAGGTCAAGGACGAGCAGCTGCAGGCCGAGGTGCAGTCGAAGCCGCGCGGCACGCTGTCGCGGCCGATGGTGCAGTCCGACGCGCAGCGCATCGCCGAGATCTACCGCCGCTCGGGACGCTATGACGTGCGCGTCACGCCCGAGATCATCGAGCAGCCCAACAACCGGGTCGATCTCGTGTTCACCGTCGTCGAGGGCGTCAAGACCAGTGTGAAGTCGATCAGCTTCGTCGGCAACAATTCCTATTCCGCCGCGCGCCTGCGCGACGTCATCAAGACGCACCAGACGAATTGGCTGAGCTTCCTCGCCAGCAACGACATCTACGATCCCGACCGTGTCGAGGCTGACCGCGACCTGATCCGCCGCTTCTACCTGAAGAACGGCTATGCCGACGTCCAGGTGGTCGCGGCGCTGACCGAGTATGATCCGGATCAGAAGGGCTTCCTGGTCACGTTCCAGATCGACGAAGGCCAGCAATACCGTGTCAGCTCGGTGCAGTTCCAGTCGAGCGTCGCCGGCTTCGACGGCAACGCCTTGCGCGGCTATTCACGCGTCAATGCCGGCGCGCTCTACAACGTCGAGCAGCTCGAAAAGTCGGTCGAGGAGATGCAGATCGAGGCCTCGCGCCGCGGCTTCTCCTTCGCGATCGTGCGTCCGCGCGGCGATCGCAACATGGAGGCGCATACGGTCGCCATCGTGTTCACCGTCGACGAGGGTCCGCGCACCTATATCGAGCGCATCACGCTGCGCGGCAACACGCGGACGCGCGACTACGTGATTCGCCGCGAGTTCGACCTCTCCGAGGGCGATGCCTACAACCGCGCGCTGGTCGACCGCGCCGAGCGCAGGCTCAAGAACCTCGACTTCTTCAAGGACGTGAAGATCACCGCCGAGCCCGGCTCGTCGAGCGATCGCGTGATCCTGATCGTCAGCCTCGAGGAGAAGTCGACCGGTGATTTCTCGATCTCCGGCGGCTATTCGACCACCGACGGTGCGCTTGCCGAAGTCTCGATCTCCGAGCGCAATTTCCTAGGGCGAGGCCTGTTCGCGAAGGCCGCGGTGACCTATGGCCAGTATACGCGCGGCGTGTCGCTGTCCTTCGTCGAGCCGTATCTGCTCGACTACCGCGTCGCGCTCGGCCTCGACGTCTCCTATCGCCAGCAGCTCGCCAACAGCACCACCAGCTATGGCACCCGCACGGTCGGCTTCAGCCCGCGGCTCGGCTTCCAGCTGCGCGAGGACCTCTCGCTGCAATTGCGCTATTCGCTTTACCGGCAGGAGATCACGCTGCCGTCCTACCTGGCGAACTGCAACAACAACGCCGCCAACGGCCTGCTCGCCTTCAATCCGACCCCGGCCTATGTCGCCAGCGTGCTCGGCGGCGTCGACCCGACCAATGCGACCACCTCGGGCGTCTACGGCTATGGCTGCTATGGCGACGGCGAAGCGTCGCTGCCGGTCCGCAAGGAGCTCAACGACGGCGCCGCGCTGACCTCGGCGCTCGGCTATACGCTGAACTACAACACGCTCGACAACACCAAGAACCCGACCGACGGCCTGCTGGTCGACTGGCGCCAGGATTTCGCTGGCGTCGGCGGCAATGTCAGCTACCTGAAGTCGGCGGTGGATGCGAAATACTTCACCCCGCTCGTCTCCGAGATCGTCGGCGTCATCCATTTGCAGGGCGGCGTCCTCAACAAGATCGGCGACAAGGATCTGCGCATGCTCGACCACTATCAGATGGGTTCGAACCTTGTGCGCGGCTTCGCCTCCAACGGCATCGGTCCGCGCGACATCACCTATCGCAGCTTCGGCGCGACCGGCGATGCGCTCGGCGGCACGAAATACTGGGGCGCCTCGGCCGAGCTGCAGATGCCGTTCTGGTTCCTGCCCAAGGAGGTCGGGCTGAAAGGTTCGGTCTATGCCGACGCCGGCTCGCTGTGGGGCTACCAGGGCCCGACCTCCTGGGCCGCCACCGGCGAGGTCAACTCCGCCGCCTGCAAATGCGCCCTGCAATACGACGACAGCAAGGTGGTGCGGTCCTCGGTCGGCGTCGGCCTGATCTGGGCCTCCCCCTTCGGCCCGCTGCGCTTCGACTACGCCGTGCCGCTGTCCAAGGGCAAATACGACGTCGTGCAGGAATTCAGGTTCGGCGGCGGCACGTCGTTCTGAGACGGCGTGACTAGCTCTTGCTCTACCGAGAGAGACGCCGCCTCTTACCCCGCGCGCAGTGCGCTCCCCTCCCCGCAAGAGGGCTATCGGATTCACACATTCGATTCGAGCTTCCCAGTCGGTTTGACGAAAAATGTGAGTCATCAGAGACGCTTGCTTTGATTGTGACAATGTCGGACGGCCCAAAGCAAGTGTTCGGCTAACCCGTTGAGGAAGAGTCGGTTTTCGAGATGTGTGAATC